>DASRGZ010000206.1:0-65798 GCA_035650735.1 Chthonomonadaceae bacterium | reverse complement strand
TCGGGCCTGCAACGGACTGCCAGGGTCGGCAGGGTTACGGCCTCTGCCTCCGCCTTGCGACATCAACATCAAGGTGGAAGGGTTGCGAATACTGGCCGTCGGCAGGGTTAGGGCCCCTGCCTCCGCCTTGCCACAGCCCTCCGCCTGGCGACACCTGCGCGGGCAAGGACCGATTTAGAATAGAAAAGGTCATAAGGGGGCTAACCCGCCCCATTTGGCTTTTTAGTGTCTCTCCGGACGGAGACGCTCCGAGGAATGATGCAGGGCGAATGCCAGGATGCCTTCTTCCCCTTTGCTCCTCAACCCCAGATTCTAGCAACGCTTTCAAAATCTCAGGAACTAATGAGGAGGTATTACGAATGAATTGGTATGGTGAAGAAGCCTATCGCGCTCCCCAGAAAACCGTACGGAAGCGTCTTGCAGAGGGGCTAATGCCGCTGTGGCGGCTGTTGTCACTGGTGGTGCTGGTGATCTATGCGCCCCTCATCATCGTACTGGCAGTGGCGATACTGGCGACTTCGCCTGGCCCGGCATTTGTCCGCAAAGCGTATCGGCGTGGCAGCGGGACAGGGCAGCTCGTCTACCTGTATGAGTTTCGAACCGAGTGCTGGCATACCTGGTGCGAGACGCCGGTGGGAGCGTTCTTGCGCCGATCCGATCTCTACCGTTTGCCGCGTCTAGCCAATGTATTGATGGGGCAGATCGTGGCGGGGGAGCGCGTGCAGCGCGTCGGCGAGTAGCCCCGACGCCCTTACGAGCGCTGAGGTAGGAGAAGGAGACGCTCACGGCCCCGCCCTGGCCCGCAGTTCAAGCCATTGCAGAAAGGGACATCAAGCGATGCGGCTCAATCTACATCCCAGGAACAAGAGCGTGCGCATAAGCGAGGATACGCGCCAGTACCTTGAAAAGAAGATCGGCAAGCTGGGCAAGCATTTTCGGCAGGAGCCGGAAGCGCTATGCACCCAGGATTTCGAGCGCGGCCTGCATATCGTAGAGGTCACGCTGAACGGCGACGGTATCCTGCTGCGCAGCCAGGAGCGCAACGGCGACCTGCGCGCCGCCATTGATGGCGTGGTAGAGAAGCTGGAAACCCAGGTCAAGCGCTTCAAAGAGAAGCGCGTGGACAGCCATCGCAAATCCTCGGCCATCAAGACGGAAGCGGAGGCCGCGCTGGCGGAGGGGGTGGCGGAGGCGTTTGTCCCGCGTATCGTGCGCCGCAAGTCGTTCCCCATGAAGGCGATGGCCCCGGAGGAGGCCGCGCGCCAGATGGAGCTTTTGGGCCATAGCTTCTTTGTTTTCCTGGATGAGGAGACCAACCGCCTCGGCGTGCTCTATAAGCGCCAGGGGGGCGACTACGGCCTGATCGAGCCGGAGGTCTAGCCTACGTTTCCTCCGGCTTCTCCGAGGCCGTTTGGAGCGCGCCCGCGCAGGCGGGCGCAGGGCGCGAAGCGCCTCCTAGCGGCAGGGTTTAGCCTGCCGCAAACAGGACGATGGACTTACCGGAGATGCCACTTAGCCCGCGCTCACCCTTCATCCCAACGAGCGCGAGTCGTCGTCAGGACCGGAAGGATAAAGGCGGGGGATGCGGGCGGTCAGGCAGGTGGTGATCTCGTGCTCGGTGGTGTCCAGGAGAGCGGCGATCTCCTCCACCGTAATACGTTCCGCGCCCTGCGCACCAATACAGGCCACCTCCTCGCCGGGCACGACGCCGGGAATGTCGGTCACGTCCACCACCGTCTGATCCATGCAGACGCGCCCGAGAATGGGCGCGCGCCGTCCGCGCAGCAGCATATGGCCCTGATTGGAGAGGCGGCGCGGATAGCCATCGCCATAGCCGATGAGCACGGTGGCGACCGTACTTGGACGTTTTAAACGGTGGCTGACACCATAGCTGATGGGGTGCCCGGCGGGCAAGGCGCGCACCGTCGCCACACGCGCCTTCAGCGTCAAGACGGGCTGCACGGCAGGCCACTCCGCCGTGTTCGCCGAGGCGACGTCATAGGCAGGGGCAGGAACGGGCGGGAGGATGCCGTAGAGCAGCAGGCCAGGACGGATAAGATTGCCGCGCGCTTCCGGGAAGCGCAGGGTCGCCGCGCTGTTGCTGAGGTGAATAACTTCAAAACGCGCCCCGGCCTCTTCTAAGGCAGCGCGGGTGCGTTGGAAGGCGAGGACCTGGCTTTGCGTAAAGGTGCTGTCCGGGCCGTCCGCGTCGGCAAAGTGGGTAGCTAGTCCGGTAACGCGCAGTCCCGCCTGTAGGGCCGCGCGCCAGAGGGAGAGCGCCGCTTCCGGCAGAACCCCGGCGCGTCCCATACCGGTATCTATCTCCAGATGGATCGCGGGCGCGTTGCCGTGCCGGATAAAAGGGCAGGCCGCGCCCGCCAGTGCTTCTAGAGTGGTAAGATCGCCGACCATCGCCGTCAGCCGGTGCGCAATAACGGCCTCGGCCTCGTCGGGCGCCGGCGGGCAGAGCAGGGCAATGGGCGCTTCCAGGCCGACGGCGCGCAGCGCCATGCCCTCTGCCACCGTCGCCACGCCGAGCCAATCCGCACCCGCCACCACCGCCGCCTGCGCTACCGGCGCCAGGCCATGCCCATAGGCATCGGCCTTGACGACCGCCATCAACTGCGTCTGCGGCCCGCAAAAGGCGCGCAGGGCGGTGACATTGGCGCGCACCGCCCCTAGATCGATCTCCGCCCAGGCGCGTCCGGTTTGCCTTTCCGGACTCCCCATCGCCCCGCCTATCCCCTGCTCTTGCATTCTGCCTGCAGAATTCTCCAATAAATTTGTAACCTTCTCGGGAGCGTGTTGTCATAGGATACAGCAGCTCGATTAGGTTATTTTCTCTTCTGTGTAGACCGGGAATACGCAGCGCGTATTTCAACCTCGGGAAGAGCGCCATCGGAGGCGGGTTATTGCGTGCCAGAGCACCTCCGATGGCATTTTTTTGTTTAAGGCTCCTCTTGCTTCAGGGCGCGGCGCAGAGCGTCGGCCAACGGCCCGGAGGGGGGTTCCTCCTCTGTTTGCTCGCGGGCCATAGTGTCGGCATATTGCCGCCATTCTTCTCGCTCCGGGTCCTCCACAAAGCCTTCGCGCGCCTCCGGCTTCAGCCAGTCCTCCGGCAATTCCAGGCCAAGCTCCTTCGCGGCTGTCTCCACCGCCTGCGGCGGGACCCAGACGACGCCAAGCTCCTCGTACTCATCATCGGGGGCCAGCGCAGGCAGACCGTCCAGCACGGGGATCGGCTCTTCGGCAACGTAGACCAGCCGCTCCAAAACGTACCGGTAACGCTTCGAGGTAAATAGCGTCTCCGCTGCCGTATCGAGCTGGCGCAGGCCGACGCCGCGCTCCATGTTCTCCGGCGTGGTCAGCTTCATCTCGTAGAGGCAGAGCGATTCGTGGTCAATCGTCCATACGGCGTCGAGTTCTCGGTAGAGGGTGGCGTGCCGCCCGTTGCGTAGCCGCTGCTCCCAGGAGAGAATGCGTTCCTCCTGAAGTGGGACGTAGCCGCCCAGCCAGTGTCGGACGGCCTGCTCCACCATGCCGCCCAGATACTCGCCCGCCGCGCGCGGTCCGCCTCGCGATGGGCGCTTATCGGCCATGCGGCGCATAAAGGCGATATAGTCCGGGTCGTCCGGCTTGACCAGACGCACGTTGCGGAAGGAATCGTAAACGTTGTACATGGCTTCTTTACAGGAAATGGGGTCGTCTCCATTGTAGCAGAAATCGCGGGCGGTCGCAAATGCGCTCCCGTCCTATGCAACTGCCGATCTACCACAGCTTTGCCTTCGAATACAGCGAGTCGCAAATGCGCTCCCGTCCGATGCAACTTGTGCCCGGTGAAAGCTGTCTTCCTCTTCAGGAAGGAGAGAGGCTATGGAAGAGGAAAGGGCCGAGATACGCTGGCCGCCACGAGTACGCAAGGACAGGCTGCGCCGTCTCTACGAGAGCGATGCCAGGGGACTGCTGGATGAGGAGCTTGTGGAAGATGTCGGGTATGCGCTCTACCTGCGCTGTCAGGCCATCCTGACCATCGCCGAAGCCCGGAAAGGCCGGGTGAAATGCCCGCGCTGCGCCCATGATGGCAAGGTCAGCATCATCCTGCGCAAAGGGGGACGGGACGAGGTACTGCAATGCCCGGAGTGCGCGTGGAGTCTGACCTGGCATGAGTACCAGAAGAGCTACAAACGCCGGCAGCTCAACCCCGGCGGGGCGGTGGAGATATTTCAGGCGTTCGTGCAGCGGTTTGAGCGGGCGCGTTCGCCGCGTGAGAAGATGCTGGCGATTGATAGAGTCATCCACGAGTTCCACTACTACAATCAGGCTCCCTCTCGTGCCACCGGGGTGAACTTGATCGAGGGACGGCTTACCGACGTGCTGGCGTTTCTGGATACGCTCACCTATGGCGAGGGCAGCACGCCGGGGACAAAGGTCACCCAGCAGGAGTGGCGGAGCAAATTGAAGACGACCATCTGGCCGGGCATCCTTAGCGCGAGATACCGGGACGGAGATTGAGAGCGTCTAATTCCCTTCCTAACGGCGCAGGGCGCTAACCTCCGACGGCGTGAAGATAACGCTCCGCCGAGCGCGCGACGGCGGCTTTGGCTCCCTCCGAGACGACGCTGGGGAACCAGCCGCCATAGATGCGATCATAGGCAAACGGCTCGACGGCCTCCACGATTCGCCGGATGGCGGGCGCGGGCAGCGGGATCAGGTTCGGATAGCTGTACATAAAGCTGACGTACCGGCGATCAGCAACGACCTGGAGGGTATCGCCGGTCAGGAGCGCGCCGCGTCCTTCCGCGCCCCCGGCCCAATGCAGCGCCGTGCTGCCCGCAAAGTGGCCCCCACAGTGGATCAGCGTCAGCCCCTCGCCAAGCGCCTGCGTCTCGCCCTCCCAATAGGCGATGGCCGGGTCGGAACGCATGACCCACTCCCGGTCGGCGGCGTGCAGATAGATGGGCACGCCGCCGAAGGCACGGCTCCACTCCACCATCGCCGCATAGAAGTGCGGGTGCGAGATGGCAATGGCAGAGAGGCCGCCGCGCGCACGCACCGCTTCCACCGCCGCGTCGTCCATCAGGCTAATGCAGTCCCAGAGGATGTTGCCGCCGGGCGACTGCACCAACAGGGCGCGCTGCCCAATGGCAAAGTGCGGTTCTGTCCCGATCCCCATCAGGCCCGGCTCGTGCTCCTGCAAGACGCTGCGATGGTCGGTGCGTAAGTCTTCCAGAGTCGTCCACGCCTGCCCGTTCGGGTTGATGTACTGCCGCTCGTCCGCGCAGATAGGGCAATGCTCCGGCGGCCTCTCTGTCTCCGTAAACTGCACCCCACACTGCACACAAATAAAGTTGGGCATCATTCTCCCTCAGAGCGGAATATTAAGGGCGAGCTAGCAGAATAGTAGCGTCACGGTCGTACAGAACCCTACCCTTTTCCAGAATTTCAATCACGAAAAAATCGCCTATTGCCAGGCGCTCCTGAACCTCTTTGGATGTCCGCACGATAATATCCATCGATAGGAACGGCACTTTCGCCACCTTTGTCACTTTCACAATGCGAGCGTGGGTTGACTCGTCGGAGTCCATGATAACGAACAGGTCTACGTCACTATCCTTATGCGGCGTGCCGTAGGCATAGGAGCCGAACAGGATGACCTTATGCGGGTGAAACGGGCGTAAAAGGTTCGGGAGGCTCTCTTTGAGAGATATAGGAGCCGAACAGGATGACCTTATGCGGGTGAAACGCCTCCACAATACGCTGCGTTATGTCCGCAAGGAGGGCTTCTGTCACTTCCGGACGCCGCGTTGCGCAGAGGGAGGGCTTGAGTTTGTTGAGTTCGGCAGTCATTTGAATCCTCACTCCTGGCAACAAAGGCTCCGCAAACAGCGCCTCGCACTGCACACAGATAGGTTGGGCATGCCTTCCTCTCAGGGTTGCCGGAACAGGCGACGGATTGGCAGCGAGAACCCCGGCAGCACGTCCTCGCCGGATAGTATGTCGTCAAGGCCAAGTGCGCGGCTCGACACCCGAACGGTACACCGTGAGCACACGCTTGCGTGGATCGAGTTCCCACACTATTTTGGCTCCAAATTCCGGCCAGAGCGCTACTTTCTCGTTGACTCTGCGCCTGGTATCGCTGTGCGAGCGGGTCTCCAGAACAAGGTCGGGGACAACAGGAATATACGTGTCCGGCAACGGTTCGGGGAGGCGCTCCTTGGCAATAAAAGCGAAGTCGGGCGCCAGAACGGTATCCGGGTCCTGCGCGAGCAGAAAGCCGGTTTCTGAGGTAAAAGCCTCGCCGAGATCATTATCCTCTATATAAATGCCGGCACGCGAAAACAGGCGGGCGGTCGTGCTTCCATGTTTGGCGCTAGGTGGGGCCATTCTGCACAGTTCTCCACGAACGAGCTCATATAAATAGCCATCCTTCGGCAGATTGAACAATTCTTCTGCGGTGTAGAGCCGGAAGGGAGGTTTGAAACCGTGCTCATCCTAGCCTCCTTTATAGCAGTTGACAAATGGGGCGAGCCGAGTGCTCGACGACGGGCAGCGAACGATTGCCGGGACCGGGCAACTCGGTCGTCAAGCTAATGCCGAGCGCGCTGTAGAGCGTGGCGGCGACGTCGGCGGGCGTGGTCGGACGGTCGGTGGGATAGGCGCCGATCTCGTCGGAAGCGCCGATGACCTGCCCGCCCTTAATGCCGCCTCCGCCGAGGACGATGCTCCAGCACTGCGGCCAGTGGTCGCGTCCGCCCGCCGGGTTGATCCTGGGCGTGCGCCCGAACTCGCCCATCGCTACGACGATGGTGTTATCGTAGAGGCCGCGCTCCGTGAGCTCCTCAATCAGCGACGTGTAGCCGTTATCGAACCAGGGGCCGCAGTGCGTGCGGTAGGCATCTATCGGCGTGAAGGGCGCGCAGCCATGAATGTCCCAGGTGAGCTCGTTGAAGACCGTCTCAAACATATTGACGGTGACGAAGCGGACTCCGCGCTCGATCAAGCGGCGGGCCAGCAGGCAGGACTGGCCAAACCGGTTCCTGCCGTACTTCTCGCGCGTCGCCTGGCTCTCCTTGCCGATGTCGAAGGCTTCCCGCACCTTCACGGAAGACATCAACGTGTACGCCTGGTGGAAGCGGCTGTCCAGCAGCCGGGCGTCGGCGCCGGTCTCGAACGCCTTGACCGCGTCCTCTACCGCATCCCGCAGCTTGCGCCGCCGCGCCTCGCGGATCGTCGTGATATAGTCGGGCGGCAGCAGGTCGGGGACTGTAAAGTTCTTGTCGGACGGGTCGGCGTGGAGGGCAAAAGGGTCGTAGGCTTTGCCGAGATAGCCCGCCGTCTGGCCGTGTGGCAGATTGCCGCCGGTCGGCCCCATCGGGCACGGCAGCAGCATGTGTGGAGGAACATCGCCCTTCGGCCCCTTGAGGTAGCTGAGTACGCAGCCGATATGCGGGTGCTCTAACCCCTCGGAGAAGAGCCGACCCGTCTGCATCATCTGGTGGCCGGTATCGTGGACGGCGGCGGCAGTATGGTAGACGGAGCGGACGATGGAGTACAGATCGGCCCGCTTCGCCATGCGCGGGAAAATCTCCGAAATCTCGATGCCGGGCACGTTGGTCTTAATGGGTTTGAAGGGGCCGCGTATCTCGGCGGGGGCGTGGGGCTTCATGTCCCAGGTATCGAGCTGGCTCGGTCCGCCCAGCAAGAAGAGCATAATGCAGTTGATGTCTTGCTCTTTGCGTACCGCGCCCTGCGCCTGGATCGCTAGAAACTCTGGCAGCGTCAGGCTCAGGCCCAGCATCGAGAGCGCGCCCGCGTGCAGGAAGTCGCGGCGCGTCAGGCCCTCGCAGAGGTGAGCCGGCTTGTTCGCATCCAGTCGCAGCATCGTCTTCTCCGTTCGCCCCGCTCCAGGGCACAGAGGAGTCACACGCTCTCCTTAACCTTTGAGCCTGCCCTGCGCCGAAAGGTTGCAATCAACCTGCTATCTATTATATCCAATTGGCTAATGTGATGGGCTGCCAGGTCTTTTGAGCGCCGGGGGAACGAGGAGATGCAAAGCAGGGTCGAAGGTTTTGTGCTAAAGGGGAAAGGTAAGAATGACGCGCCCGCCGCCTTCAGGCCGGTTCGCATAATGAATATGGCCTCCCAGGTCATAGCGCGTCAGATGCTCAACCAGTTCCAGCCCGGTACGCGCGGCCAGCTTTCCATCAAACCCTTCGGGAAAGCCCGCCCCCTCATCGGTGATTTCCAGCTCGGCTTCGCCGTCGGTGCGGTGGAACTTCAGGGTGATTGTGCCGTCGCCATGCTTGATGGCGTTGCTGACCAGTTCGTTGACGATGATAGCCAGCGAGGTTCCCTGGCGCACGGTAAGCAGGGCGTCCTCTAGCTCCGCTTTCAGGCCGGGCTTGCCTGCGCTCTGGCGCATCAGCGGCAGCAGCCGCTCCAGCATAGCCTCGGCATGGATATGAGTCGCCCTCTCATCCTCTTTGGCCTGCTGGGTCAGGATATCGTGGATGGTGGCCAGCGTGCGGATATACGAATTGAGCCGGTGCAGCTCGGTCATCGGGATGGTGGGCGCCTCGTCCATCGCCAGCATGTCCACCATCGAAGCGAGCGCCTGGAGGTTGTTCTTGACACGGTGGTGGGTCTCGACCATGGCGCGCTTGAGCCGCTCATTCAACGCGGCGAGCTGCCGCTGGTTTGCGGCTAGTTCCTCCTCGATGCGCTTACGCTCTTCGATCTCCCGGTGGGCCGCCGCATTGGCCGCTTCTAGTTCCGCCGTGCGCGCCTGGACGCGCTGCTCCAGATCGCGATTCCAGGCCAGCACGGCTTCCTCGGTCTGCTTGCGCTCGGTGATGTCGCGCACCATCCAGCGCAGTCCTATCACGGCTCCCTTTGGATCCTGGATGGGGGCGACGGTCAGGGCTGCATGAAAGGGTAGGCGCTTTTTGGGTTTGAGCCGTATCTCCCACCGGCGGGCCGGGCCGCCCTGCACCAGGCGAGCAAGCTCACGACGAAAGGTGCGACGGTCCTCGTCAGCTATCAGAACCGCCAGGGGCCTATGGAAGAGATATTTTTGCGAGGCTTCCAGCATCTGCGCCGCCGCGCGGTTGGCCTCTTGAATGATGCCTGCCGGATCGGTGGCCAGGTAGCCGTCCGGCGCAAACTCAAACAGATCCTGATAGCGCTGGCGCTCCACCTCCGCCTCCAGGTGGGCCGCTTGCAGCGCCTCGTTCTGCTGGCGCAGCTCCTCCTGAGCGACCAGCAGCTCTTCCATCGTGGTCTGTAGCTCTTCCAGGGCGGAGACCAGGATTTCCGGCTCGTGGGCAGACTCCAGGCGGGCACGCCGCTGCAGGGCCACGATCCGCCTGCTCGCATCCTGAACTTGCCGGTCAAACGATTCCTGGTACATCTCGGAAATCTCCCTGCTCCTCTCCACTGCGCTGGCGCTTACGCCTGGCTTACTATTCGGATTTTGGATCCTGAGATTCCTCCATAAGTAGAATCACACCGCGAATCTCACTATTGGGTTTCATGAGCGGCGTGCAGTCCACTCGGCACTGGAAGTCGCGGCCCCGCCGGTTGCGCGCATTCAGGGTAACTTCCATATGGTCGCGCTCGCCCGACAGGCAGGCGCGAATGGGCGGCATCAACTCCGTGACCGGCAGGCCGATATCCAGATTGAGAAAGTGCTTGCCCTCCACCTCATCCGCGCGCAGGCCCCAGAGGTCTGTGGAACGGTTGTTCCATACCTGGACATACAGGTCCTGGTTCAACACCACCACGCTTCTGCGCAAGCCGGTCAGGATCGATTCCAGGAAACCATTGATATGGTTGAGCTCGTCGCTGCGCTCGCGCAGTTCCTCGTTCATGGTCTCCAGCTCTTCATTGGTGGACTGGAGCTCCTCGTTGGTGGTCTCCAGTTCTTCCACCGTAGACTGGAGCTCCTCGTTGGTGGTCTCCAGCTCTTCGCCGGTGGATTGCAGCTCCTCATAGGCGGCCTCCAACTCCTGGTTGATCCGCTGGACCTCGGCTTCCGCGCGTTTATAGCGGGAGACATCCTGCAGGCTGATCAGGACGCCCAGCACGTCGCTGCCGTTATCCAGCAGCGGGGTAATCTGGATATCCAGGAAGAGGGCCGCGCCGTCGTGCGCCGTCCACTCGACATCCGGGAGCAGCACCGTGCGGCGTTCCGCATATGCCTGCTCGATGCAGGGACGCAGCTGCGCGGCACGGTAGGCGATCTGCAGATCCTGTAGAGGCCGGCCCTGATCGCTGGGCGCCAAGCCGAACCGCTGGCAGGCCTGCTCGTTGGCGAATGCCAGAAACCCGTTGGCATCCACGACCAACTGCGCCACAGGGCCTGCCTTGAAGGCGGCATCCCGCAGGCGCACATGATTGAGGATATGCGGCGCGCTCTCTCCCTGGTTGTTTTGCAGGGCGACAAACAGGCGCGCGCGCTGGGGCGGGCCGGGCACCTTGGTGAAAATGCGCCGCCGCAGGTCTACCGGCGAATAGAGGTTGCTGTAGGCAAATAGCATCTCCGCCCGGCCCAGAAACAGGAAGCCGCCATCACGGAGCGCAAAGTGGAAGCGGGTCAAAATGCGTTCCTGGATTTCGGCATTGAAGTACATCAGGATATTGCGGCAGACCAGCAGGTCAATGCGCGAGATCGGCGCGTCCTGGGTCAGATCGTGGCGGCCAAAGATGACTGCGGAGCGCAGGTCCTTGGAGAAAACATAGAGGTGTCCGTTGCGTTCGAAATACTTTTGCAGCAGGGGCTGGGGAACGTCCTCTACTTCCCGGGGGGTATAGCTGGCCTGCCGCCCGTAGTTCAGGGCCTCTTCGTCCACGTCCGTGGCATAGATTTTGACCCGATGGCGGAACGCTTCCGTGCCCAACACTTCGGCTAAAACCATTGCCAGCGTATAGGCTTCCTGGCCGGAAGCGCACCCGGCGCTCCAGATCCGGATAGGCTCATGGTCCTGCTTACTCCCCAGGATCTTAGGGAGGACCTCGCGGGAGATCACCTCCCAGGCTTCCTGGTCGCGGAAGAAGGAGGTCACGTTGATCAGAATGGTATTGAACAGATAGGTGAACTCTTCGGGGTGGACCTCCAGGTAATCAATATAGTCGGCGAATTCGGATAGCTCAATCGTCTGCATCCGTTTAACGATACGGCGCATCACGCTGGAGCGTTTATAGCCGGTGAAATCAAACCCCCGGGTTCGCCGGAGATATTCCAGGAGCTGCTCGAAATCCGGGTGTGTCTGTGTATCGCTCATGAGGAGCCCTCTCTATGGACTAGCTTGAGGAGAGTGGGCGCGATGGCATCCAGAGGGAGAATCTGATCCACGCTTCCGGTGTTAATCGCGGCTTCGGGCATTCCGAAGAACTGGGAGGTGGCTTCATTCTGGGCGATGACGATTCCTCCTGCGTTTTTTATTGCCTGCACCCCTGTTGCGCCATCCAGTCCCATGCCGGAGAGTACCACGGCGATGGCGCGCTCTCGGTAGCTTTGCGCCACCGACCCGAACAGTCGATCGGCGGAGGGGCGCACGTAATGGACCAGTCCCGCCTGGGAGAGACTCAGCGTGCCGTCGGAATTGACCAGCAGATGGTAATCCGGAGGCGCGATATAGACCCGGCCTGGAACGCAGGTTTCCCCATCCTCCGCCAGCTTGACGCGCAGCGGCGTATCGCGGCTGAGAACAGTCGCCAGGACAGTGGGGCGCTGGCGCTCCAGGTGCTGTACCAGGACGATGGGCACGGGAAAGTCGAGCGGCAAGGCCGCAAGGACGCGCCTGACCGCCTGCAGCCCTCCGGCAGACGCAGCCAGCGCGATAATAGCGAAGGTGGCCTCGGAGCCGTCGCGGGAAACATCATGCTCCCGGTCAGCGTTCATCAGGATTCCTTTTCGGCAGCCCTTCTCTTTTTGACCGAACCCCCTTCCCTCGGAGGGAAGGGGGTGACCCGACTTCTGCTCTCCCCCCTCCTTCTCAAGGAGAGGGGGAGAAGGTGAGGTGAGCACATCCGGCAAGGTGCGCATGGCCGACGGAGGCCGTAGGAGGCTTCTACTCGACTTCAGATGGCAGCGGCGGCTCGGAAGGGGCGCTGAGTTCGCCCCGCAGGAGGACATTCTGGATGAGGTTGGCGCGCTCTTCGGCGTCACGCGCCTGGGCGCCAAAGCGCTCCGCAGAGAGAGAGTGATTGCGCAGGAGCGCGCGCTCGGCCAGCCGCCGCGCCAGCGCCGCGCTCTCTTTTAGCGCACGGTAGGCGCTCCACAGCGCCGCCTCCAACTGCTCGCATTGTTGGGCCAGCAGGCTATCCGCCGAATAGGCGTGCCCTACCCGGCAGCGAAAGCGGATCAACTCCTCATCCCGGACTTCCCAGAGCGTGCCATGGCATTCCGGGCACGAATAGACGGAGGGGATACCGATCCCCTCGTCGCTCCTTTCCACGTCCAGATTTGGGTCTGGCTGTTCATACTCTATTTCCCCAGCCACAACGCTTTCTCCTTCTGTGGATACTGGTTCATGGGCCAGATTCACCAGCAGCGGTGGGATATCCGCCAGCGGCAGGATCTCGTCCACCGTCACGTTCTCGATGGCGCTCAGCGCCATGCCAGGAAAGAGGGCATCCTCCGGATGCTGCACGACCGCCAGACCCCCATGCCGCTTGATTACCATCAACCCCGCCGTGCCGTCATCCAGCACGCCGGAGAGGATCACGCCGACCACGCGCGGCCCGTAGGCATGCGCTGCCGAACGGAACATCGGGTCTACAGAGGGCCGAAGGCCGTTTTCCGTCGCGTCGCGAGTCAGGCGGATATGTCCGCGCTGTACCAGCAGGTGGTGGTCCGGAGGCGCGATATAGATATGTCCGTGCTGAATCGGCTCGTTGTCACGGGGATGACAGGCAGGCAAGGGGCCAGAACGGCTCAGGATATTGGGCAGGACGCTGTTGTTATAGGGCGGAATATGCAGAACGACGAAGAGCGCCGCAGGCAGATCGGCAGGCAGTTCCGCTACCAATCGGGTGAGCGCTTCCACGCCGCCCGCTGAGGCCCCGACGACGATAATGTCATGTCCGGGCATAGTATGCTCCTTTTGAGCGCGCGATTCCTGCTGCTCCCTGCCAATCAAGTTTATAGCGCGTTCCGACAGAGATATGCATTTGCACGAGCGGCAGCGACTTCCTGCCATCCTGCCAGCGGCCCGCCCTATACCAGGAAAGGGCGCGCATCGGCCTTCCTGTTCTGCGGGCGACCGCTATGGCTCGACGGAGCTCCAGGTACGCAACGGGCGGATACCAAGAGGCGCCTGCCTAAGATGCGTATCAACATTGGATTCGTGCTGAGCCTGGAAAGTTCCTTTAAGAGATTCCTGGGATTTCTAGGAATGATAAAGGTGGCTGCGCCGCGAATAGTAGAGCCATCACCCCTGGCCGAAAGGGGTACTTCAAGAGGGGCTTACTTATGTCTATTCGCCTGCTTTCTCCCTATCTCCCGCGCGGCTTCCAATGGCTGCGAGGCAATCTGCACGCGCACACGACGCGCAGCGACGGCAGCGCGTCACCCGAAGAGGTCATCGCCCGGTACGAGCAACTGGGCTATGACTTTCTCGCGATCTCCGATCATGATTTGCTGGTGCCGCCTGAGGAGTTCCAGGCGCTGACTCGCATGACCTTGATCCCGGCGGATGAGGTTAGCTGCAACGGGCCGCATATCCTGGCCGTGCAGATTCGCGCGGTCATCACGCCCGATGCCGACCGCCAGCAGGTCCTTGCGGAGACCGCCGCGCAGAGCGGCTTTACCGTTCTCAACCATCCCAACTGGCTGCACCATTATAATCACTTCCCGCAGGAGTTGATGGAGCAGTTGGAGGGCTACGCGGGCATCGAGATCTACAACGCCCTCATCGAGCGTCTGGAGGGCAGCGCGCTGGCCACGGATCGCTGGGATCGCCTGCTGTCGGGCGGTCGGCGCGTCTGGGGCTACGCCCACGACGACTCGCACGCTCCCACCGACATCGGGCGCGGCTGGAACGTCGTCCAGGCCGCCGACCGCAGCGTGGAGGCCCTTTGTGAGGCACTGCGCCAGGGACGCTTCTACGCCTCGTCCGGCGTGGAGATCGCCCAGATCGAGGTAGGCGAGCGCACGATCTCGGTGGCCGCTCCTAATGCGCAGCGTATCCGATTCATCGGCGCCTATAGCCGTGGTGTGTACGATGTGGACGCCGACCACGCCACCTACGAGGTCACCGGGGAGGAGGGCGGCTATGTGCGCGTGGAGTGCTATGGCGCCGGCGGCAGGACCGCCTGGACGCAGCCGTTCTTCCTGTCGGAGGAAGAGGCCCAACCCTGACGCGGCAGGCTGAACCCTGCTGAGAGCATAAGGAAAGGCTCTTGAATATCCTGGTGCTGAATGCGGGAAGCTCCACGCTGAAATTTCGCCTCTTCCGAATGTCGGGCGAGCCTGCTCTCGATAGAGAGGCGGCACTGGCAGAAGGCATCGTGGATCGAATCGGGACACAGGAGGCCAGCCTGCGCCTGTCGGTTGCCGACCGACCGGAGGTGGTCCGTCCGGTTCCGGCAGAGACTCATGGGCAGGCGGCGGAAGAGGCAATACGCGGCTGTCTTCCCCAGGGAGTGGAGGCTATCGGGCATCGGATCGTGCATGGAGGGGAACGGTTTGTTGAGCCGACGCGCATCACGCCCGCCGTGATAGAGGACGTCCGCGCCCTGAGCAGGCTTGCCCCGCTGCATAATCCCGCTGGCCTGGCCGGCATCGAGGCGGGGCTGCGGCTGCTGCCGGAGACGCCTGCCGTCGCGGTTTTCGATACTGCCTTCCATCGCACGCTGCCGGAAGTCGCCGCCACCTATGCGCTGCCCCTGGAGTTCAGCGCGCGATATGGGCTGCGCCGCTACGGTTTTCACGGCATCTCGCACCGCTATATCTCCGAGCGGCTGCTGCAATGCCTGGGACGGGACGCTCCGGGAACACGGCTCATCACCTGCCACCTGGGCAACGGCGCGAGCGTCTGCGCGGTACGGGACGGGCGCAGCGTGGATACCAGCATGGGCCTGACGCCGCTGGAAGGGCTGGTTATGGGAACGCGCTGCGGCGATCTGGACCCCGGCCTGGTGCTGCATCTCCTCCGGGCCTGCGGGATGACCCCTGAGGAAGTCGAGGACCTGCTTCAGCATCAGAGCGGGCTGCGTGGGCTTTCCGGGCGCACCGGAGATGCGCGAGACCTGGAGCAAGCGGCGGCAGGGGGAGACAGGCGGGCGGAACTGGCGCTGGAGATTTTCGCCTATCGCGTTCGGAAATACCTCGGCGCGTATGCGGCGGCGCTGGAAGGATTGGATGCCATCGCGTTCACCGGGGGAATCGGCGAGCATTCTGCCGTCATGCGGGCGCGCATCTGCCGGGGATTGGAATTTCTGGGCCTGCTTCTTGATAGCGACCGCAATCGCCTCGCCGACAGCCGGCAGCCAGCGCGCCTCAGCGCAGAGAACAGCCCGGTACAGATCTGGGCCATTCCCACCGAGGAGGAGTGGCAGATTGCCCGCGAAGCCTACGTCCTGCTGCAAACTCCTCCGGGGCGCTGCTGAAGCGCCATTTCTTTCTGAGCCGCAATCGGCGCGGCGGCAAAAGGACGGAGCCAGCACTTTCTGACAGGGCCGGCTCCACGCTGGAGGCTGCGGGCGAGCCTCACAGGATTTGATCTGTCAGCGTGTCGTACCAGTGTGCGAAGGGCGCTCCCTCCACTACGCGCCGCTCCGTCGGGTCCACCACCACCGGAAACCGGGCCACCTGGGCAAAGTCGGGGTGACAGTAGTGGCGCGTGAGCACGGTGCGGCCCTCGCGCGTCAGGTAGCTCTCGATCAACCGGGCGGTTTTCTCCTGCACCGGGCTTCCCACCTCCAGCACGCGCAAACAGGTAAACTGCTTGTCGTCAACCGCTACCGAGAAGACGCCGGCGCCGCCGGTCTCGCCATTGGCGGCGCTGCCCACCAGCCTTAGCGAGCCATCGGCTTCCTGAAGGAAACGCCCCCGATCCTCCAGCACGCGATCCATCTCGCCCCAATCCCAATCGAAGTCCGCATCGAGGAAAGTAAACACCAGGGTGGTTCCCTCGTGCTGCCGGATCGTCGCCAGATACTGCGCTTTCTGCTCGGTCAGCCGGCCAACCATCGTCCAGGGGGGCTGCCAGCCTGCCTCGGCCTTCCAGGGCCGGATCTCGATCTCGACCCCCTCCACGTCGTGAACTTTAGCCGGGCGCACCACCTGCATCTCCGTCACCTCCATCAGATTCCAATGGGGCGGCTCATATTCGGCCCAGGAGGCCCGCTCGCCTACGCGGGGGATAATGGACCACCAGCGCAGTTCCGGGCAATCCACCGGGAACGGCGCCTCCTCGCTCGGGGTGATCGTGATCTGCGGGCGCTGCGCCGGGAACGCGGGCGTGCGCGCGGCTCGTGCCTGCTTACCCATGTCCGCACTCCTTTCCTGGAGGGCAACGCCCAGGGTCTGGCGAAGTAGATTGCGCGCCTGGAAGAGCCGCCGCTTGACCGTCCCGGGCGGGCATTGGGTCTGGGCGGCTATCTCGGCGATGGTCAGCCCTTCCAGGTAGAACCGCCTGGCAGTTTCGCGCTCAGCCATCGGCATGGCTTCCAGAGCCTCCATGGCCTCGGTGAGCGTGCGCGCCTGGCGGTACTGGCGCAGGCCAAACCGGTTGGCGTATTGCTCCAGGTGCCGCTCTTCGGTCGGCACGTCGCGCCGTCCCTTCGCGCGGAAATAGTCCTGGCAGCGATGATGGGCCACCTGCAGCAGCCAGGCGCGCACGCTGGTCGGATCGCGGAGCTGGTGCAGCCCGACCCAGGCGGCGAGCAGCGTCTCCTGCAAGACATCCTCGGCATCGTCGGGATGGCCGATCCGGGAACGGACATAGCGGACGAGCGCCTGCCGATACCGGCGGACAAGCTGCACGAAGGCCCTCTCATCCCCCTGCGCCGAACGCCGCAACAGAATCTCATCGCCGGGATCCAGCACGGGCGATTTCCCTCCATAGTTATCAGGATTCGTAATAGTAGGCGCGGGCAAGGCGGGAAAGGTTCGCCTTAGATACCGGCAGTTGAGATTTCTATAACATAGACTCTCAGTCCGGTATAGCTACCGGTGCCGTATAGGAGGAATAGAGGGCAGTCTGGCGAACAATATGTTCCTAAGCAGCCGCACGTAGTTCGTTCTTAGTTTCTGGTTGGGCTGCCAACAATGCTTCGGCTTTCCTGGTCAGTGCCGCGTCCACCGCAGCCTTCAAGTCCTTGACCTGCGAATGACTGCGAACCGGGATCTCGTGATGCTTGAGCGCCTTCCAGATTGGCTCAATCTCCGACAATTCGGGACTGTAGGAGGGCAGATAGAAGAAAAACACGTTCGCTGCTTCCAACTCCGGGATAGCTTCCTGAACCGGTTGGCTGGTATGCACCGAGTAGTTGTCCAACACCATCCACAAGGGGCGCTCCCGCTTCCAGTCTGGGGCATAGACCGTGGGACGGCCAGCGATCCGCCAGACAAAGGCCAGAAACCGCCTGCTGTCAATGGGGCCGACCTCCTCTGGGAGTAAGCCCTGTGCTGCCGCAATCTGCTCTGGTGTCTTGCGCTGTTTCTTGGCCCGGTTTTTGGGCAGGCGGGCATAGGTGGCGAACTCAAAGCGTCCTGTTTCGGGGCCGTGCGAGAAGTAGGCTCCGATGGCGTTGACCCGGCGTCCCTGGGGCGCTTCGTAGGGAATACGCAACACCTTCCCGATGGGGAACCAACTATAACAGGTCGGAAGCGTCATGGCAAAACCCGCTTCGTCCTGGGAACACACGTCTATCTCGCCTGCCTCCCCCTTTTTGGCAGGGTTTCCCATTCTGCCTGCTTGCGGGCGACCTGCTCCGGGTTCTGTTTGTGTGTCAGGTGACGACTGGTGCGCTTGTAGGCAATCTTTTCGCGCCGCAGAAGATGCCGCCAGTGCTTGGCACCCCGGCGGATGCCCTAGACCCGGTCGACTTCTTCGGCGATCTGGCCTGCGCTCCAGATGCGCTCGCCTGCTTCGATCCATGCGCGCACCGCCGCCAGGATCTCTTGGGTGATGGCCGAAGGCTTGCCCGGTCGGGGTGGATCCACCAGGGCGTCAAAGCCTTCCAGAAGGAAGACCTTGATCCAGCGGCGCACGGTTTGTTCATGCAGGCTCAGATGCAACGCGATCTTGGGGATGCTCCATCCCGCATCCGAGAGGCGCAGCATCTCCAGTCGGTCGCGGGTGCTGGGCGCAATCCCTGGTTGGTGGGCGCGTCGGTTGAGTTCTTGGCGCGCCTCGTCATCAAACTGGACACGATACATGGCGTGAAGATCCTCCACGCCTTTCTACGAACGAACTAGGTGCGTCTACTTAGCGCTCAAGCCATGCTTGCTGATGAGTCCACTCTCGGTGGCGACATTCCTCGATCCTGAGGCAATCCAGTTCGATACGGTGATATTCGATGAAGCTTCGCAAATCTGCTCGGAGGATGCAGTGGGGGCGATCATGCGTGGCAAGCAGGTCATCGTGGTAGGGGATAGCAAGCAGTTGCCGCCGACGCGGTTCTTCACCGCAGGCGCTACCGATGATTATGACACGGAGGAAGAAGAGGAGGAGGCAGCAACGGAAATCTACGAGAGCATTCTGGATGAATGCTCCACGATAGCAGGTCTGCCACAATGGATGCTGCGCTGGCACTACCGCAGCCGCTGTGAGGCGCTGATCGCCTTCTCCAACCACCACTTTTATGAGAACAGACTGGTGACCTTTCCCGGCCCGTATGTGGCCGATGCGCAAGGCGCTGACCGGTGTGTCGAATTTATCTACGTGCCGAACGGCGTGTATATTCGTGGCAAAGGACAAAGTGCTGGCACCAACCGGGAAGAGGCGCGCAAGGTTGCCGAACTGGTCTTCCAGCACTTCGATACGCGCCCGGAACGCTCACTGGGAGTGATCGCCTTCAGCGAACGGCAGCAGACTGCCATAGATGACGAAATTCGGCATTTGCGCACTCAAAAGCCGGAGTACGAGCAGTTCTTTGCGGAGGAAGGTGAGGAGCCGTTCTTTATCAAGAACCTGGAAAATGTGCAGGGTGATGAACGGGATACCATCCTTTTTAGCGTCGGCTACGGGCGGGATCAACATGGCAAATTGTCCATGAATTTTGGCCCACTCAACAAGGACGGCGGCGAACGGCGGCTAAACGTGGCTATAACGCGCGCCAAATATCAGGTCAAGCTGGTCAGTTCGATCTTGCCGCAGGATATAGATCTGAGCCGGACAGATAAGAGAGGCCCGGCCCTACTGAAGTACTATATGGAGTTCGCGCAGCGTGGGCCTTCCGCTCTCGCTAAAGAGAGCACGGTTTCCGGCGCTGCGGAGTTCGACTCGCCGTTTGAGGAAGAGGTTTGCCGGGCATTGGAAGAGCGGGGATTGAGGGTGCATCGTCAAGTTGGTTGCGCTGGCTACCGCATTGATTTAGCCGTTGTAGATGACGCTCATCCGGGCCGCTACCTATTGGGTATTGAATGCGATGGCGCTACCTATCACTCCTCCAAAACAGCCCGTGATCGGGACAGGCTCCGACAGCAAGTGCTGGAAGACATGGGCTGGCGGGGTCGTATCCTGCGTATTTGGTCTTCCGATTGGATACGTAACCGGGAAGCCCAGCTACTCCGTGTAGTGGAGGCACTGGCAGCCGCACGCAACGCAGATACGGCGGCGCCGATAACCCCTATCGAATTGCAAGAAGTTCCTGAGGAAGTGCCCGGATCCGATCCAGAGGAAGACGAACCTAGTCAGGAGGAGCTTTTGACTCTTTCAGAAACAGACACCAGTCCGGAGGTGTTGCCAGAGGCTGTCATTCCTTACCGGGCGTGCCAAATACAGCGATTAGGCAATCCTCCCGATTTTTATCTTCTGGCACAGTACCATCCTGGACGGATTACGAATGTCCTTACTTATGTTGTTCAGCAGGAAGGGCCAATCCATATCGAGGAGGCGACACGGCGCGTTGTTGCCTTCTGGGGTATGGGAAAGGCGGGCGCAAATCTGGTAAGAACAATTCAGAGCGCCGCTAGCCGCGCTCAGATGCGTCGAGCAATACAGATTCGAGGGGATTTTCTGTGGCCCGTAGAACTGTCCCAAATCTTTGTCCGCGTTCCGACCGAGCATGCTCCGGTGCGCTCCATAGAGTATATATCCCTGGAAGAGATTGCGGAAGCCTGTTTCCTCCGTGTCCGGGATGCCTTTGCTATACAGCCTGACGAACTCGTTACCCAGGTGGCACGTCTCCTCGGATATAATCGGACGGGACCAAAGGTGAGGAAGCGCATCGCGGATGGCATTGTTCTCTGCAAGCAACAAGGCCGTGTGGAGATAACGGAGACTTGCGTGCGATTAGTACCCGTTTCTGATGCCAAACGCTTGGGCGCTCCGTAGCCTAGGGAATAGGACGTTCCCCTCACGCTAAGTGAGATTGGCCAAGCAATAGGACCGTTCTTCGTCAGATAAGTGACTGGATGCTGTAGGAGTCGGCCAGCGTGCCTTCCGA
The DNA here is from genome assembly GCA_035650735.1 of Chthonomonadaceae bacterium. Classification (GTDB taxonomy): domain Bacteria; phylum Armatimonadota; class Chthonomonadetes; order Chthonomonadales; family Chthonomonadaceae; genus DASRGL01. The sequence continues at coordinate 45,179 of DASRGZ010000206.1, read as the reverse complement.
ACTCTTTAGCTGCGTTTAATTAAGCCTACGATTAGGTGGAAGAGGCCAAATATCCCTATAACGATGGACACAAACATCCAGACTGCCAGAATTCCGGCGACGGTCAGATTGCGGCTATCGTGGGCGGCAAGAGCGAATAGCCGCCCTACTATGTTCATGACGATAGCGACGCCGATGAGAATAGCTCCGCCTTGAACTTTGTTCATTGCATTCTCCTGATTCACACATGTAGAAGGATCGCAATTCTATCTCGTTGTACTTCTACAGACGGACAGGGTTTCCTCCCAGGTTCCCCTGTAATGGCCTTTCGCCAGGTGTATTGCAGCATGTGAAACTACCGCTACGGCGTTCGCGTCTATAGTCTATAATAATGCAAGGAAAATGAGGGCGGGCCGGCCTATTCGTCGGCCTGGGGCTAGATTTCAAGCAGGAGGATTGGAACAATGGCCGAATTAGATGATCAGAAGAAGAAGTGGATTGACGAGATGATCAAGAAGCAGGGCCTCAACGAGTACGGCGACCCGAAGGATACGGTGTATACGGGCGGGACGCCGCTGTTCGACGAGCGCACCGGCAAGATGCACGACCGCTACGAATACATCCTGCGCAAGCACAAGGACTGGCTGCCGCGCTAGTGTCGCTGATTTACCTAACCCCCCTCCCCCTTCCCTAAAAGGGAAGGGGGGGAACCGGCTTCTCGGTTCCCCCTCTCCCGCAGCGCCGGGGGTCGCAAGGCGGAGGGGCGAATCATTGTAGCCCCGACCTTTGCAGTGGGGATAGGGGGGAGGGCGCCCCTACTCCCCACACCCTATCCCCTACACCCTAACGAGGGGCCGGGGGTGAGGTCTTTAGTCACTACAGGGCGTGGGGCTTTGCTCCAGGGGCGGAGGTTGCTGCCGGGACGTGTGCCGGAGCATTGCAAGTGGAAAGGGCCAGAGCGTGAGTCGCCTGGCAGAGAGAAAGAGGTAAGCGATGCGCGAGAAGTCTGGTTCTGCCATCTTACGCTGGATCACGGCGTTGGGGCTGGCGCTGGCGGCTGTGCCGATAGCGCTGGCATGGCGCGCGTCCGCCGTTCGGGAGGAGGCGCCGACGCCGCTGAATGTGCCTGCCGCCAATGTGAGCGATTGGGTCAGCCCGAACGAGGTCGAGGTGCAGTTCAAGCCGGGAGTAGGCCAGAATGCGCTGGCCGATCTGGGCGGGAGGTTGGGCGTGCCGCTGGCTTGGAACAGCCCGCTTTCGCTGGAGACGGGCATCGCGCGCCTGACGCTGCCCGCCGGATTGGGCGTGAGCTCGGCGCTGGCGGCGCTGCGGGCCGACCCGCGCGTGGAAGCCGCCGACGTGGTGCATTTCTACCGCGTGCCCGAAGACCTGGCAGCGGACCGCCTGCAGCCGGCAGAGGGCGGCGAGGCTCCCGACCGGGGCCGCTGGAAGCCTAACGATCCGCGCTACAGTGAGCAGTGGAACTTCCAGATGGTCAAGTCGGAGGAGGCGTGGGAGGTCACGCGGGGCAAGGGCGTCGTGGTGGCCGTCATTGATACCGGCGTCGCCTACGATAATACGCGCAAGGGCAAGATCTGCCGCGATTTTAAGGAGACGCGCTTCACGCGCGGCTATGACTTTATCTCCCGTGATGATCTGCCCAATGACGATCATGGGCACGGCACGCACGTCGCCGGAACGATTGCCGAGAGCACCGACAACAACGAGGGCGTGGCGGGCCTGGCGTTTGACGCGACCATCATGCCGCTCAAGGTGCTGACCGCCGATGGGCGCGGCACCTCCGCCGATATTGCCGAGGCGATCCGGTGGGCCGCCGATCACGGTGCTAAAGTGATCAACATGAGCCTGGGCGGGCCGTACCCGGACCGGCTGATGCAGTCGGCGTGCGAGTACGCCCATAAGAAAGGCGTCACCATCGTCTGCGCGGCGGGCAACTCCGGGCGCGAAGGCGTGGGCTACCCGGCGGCGTTCAAGGAGTGCATCGCCGTCTCGGCGGTAGGGCCGAACGGTGAGCTGAGCTTCTACTCCTCCTGGGGCAAGCAGGTCGCCCTGGCCGCGCCCGGCGGTGACAAGTTGCAAGACCCCGATCACGGTGGCATCCTGCAGAACACGGTGCTGCGCGGCGACAACGGCAATCTGGTAGACGATTACTATGCGTTCCAGGGCACCTCCATGGCCTCGCCGCATGTCGCCGCCGTGGCCGCGCTGGTCGAGTCGCAGGGCATCAAGGACCCGGACGAGGTACGCGCCATTCTACAGCGGACGGCACAGAAGAAGGGGCCGGCAAACAAGTACGGCGCAGGCATCGTGAATGCCGGGGCGGCGGCTAAGCTGGCGGGCGCGATCTACGGCGACGGCGTGGCACGGTTCTGGATGGTCGTGGCGCTGTTTGCTGGCTGCTATGCCATCGGGCGCCTGCGCCAGAAAGCGGGCAGCAGCCAGGGCTATCCGTTCTGGGGCACCGCCGCGCTGGCGCTGGGCCTACTGCTACCGGACTGGCTGACGGGTTACCTGGGCATGACCTCCCATCTGAACCTGATCGGCCACAGCATCCTGATACCGGGTGCGCTGCTGGTGCTGGGCGCGGAAGGCAAGACGGAGCGGCGGCTGCTCGGCTGGATGGCGCTGGGCCTGGCGCTGCATCTGGGCTGGGAGTTCCTGCGCGGCACGGTGCCGGTCGGGCCGGAGATCGGGGCGTGGCAGCTGCTGCCCTGGGTGGCCGCGAATGTGGTGGTCGGTTTTGGTCTGCTGCTCTCGGGCCTGACGGCCTCGCGGGATTAATTCCGAACCTAACCCCCCATCCCCCTTCCCTTGTAGGGAAGGGGGATGGGGGGTTAGGTCAGGCAGACAAGCCCTACTTGCGTTTCACTGTAGAAGCTGGTCCGCCTGGGGGGCGTCCGGAGATTCCCTCTTTTTCAAGTCTTGTTGGAGCGAAAGCAGGAACCGCCATGATTCCTCGTCGCGACGCCGTAACCTGGCCGGCCTCTGAACAAAATAGGAAAACGCTTCCGCAAAGCCCTCTTCCGGGTCATCGCCGGCATATTCCGTCACCAGATGCCCGGATTCGCTTTGCTGCCACCATAAATGCCGGTACTCTCTCCGCTGCGCCCTCGTCAGCTTCTCGTTCCAGATAAAGTGGCCGTACTCATGGGCAAAAACAAGGCCGGCATCTTCGTCATCTAGGGCACTTGACAGCCGGATCGTCGGAAGCTGGCCCTCTTCCTCATCCCCCTCCTGATAATCCCCATCAATGCTTGTGTCCTGGTCGTTCTCATTGTCATCTCTGCCGTCATAGGCTTCCTCGCCCCCCCTGTTGCCGTTCAAATCGGCCGGCGATACCTCCTGGACGATAACCGTCTGATCGGTTTTCCAGCCTTCCGGAAGATGATCATAGATGCGCTGCCAGAGCGCCGTATGCCGCGATTTTCCAACGATGCGAAGCGACGCCGAGGCGGGCATCGGAAGGGTAAAGAGTATCATCAACCCTAGCAGTGCGGCAGAGATCAACCAGTTGGTTGTAGATAAAAACCTGGTTCTCACCTTTGTCCCTGACTCCTGAGATCGAAAAATGCCCCTCTGTGAGGTCAGATGGAGGAAGGAGGGGAAGCCTACGCCAGCGCCGCGAAAGCAGAGCGTTCTGGCAGGCTTTAGAGAGCTATGGCTGTGCGCAATGGGGTCGGTATCACGGAAGGCGTGCGGCAGTTGGCCTGCCGGCTATCGTTCTATTCTACCACATTAGACGGCACGGCGCTGGATTGGAAACGCCTTAGAGAAAGGATGAAGAAAAGCCCTTGCCCTTTTCATCTTTTAAAAGATTGACACGTTGATTGTAAATATGTTAACATTATACTGGATTGCGAGAGGAAGCGTTATCAATGGCAGAAGGAGTAATGACAGATGCAGGAGCGCACGGCGGCGGATACGGAGGCGCTGCTGGTCTACAACCTGTTGCGGACGCACAGCATGCTCAATCCCTTTATAGATCGGGGGCTGCGTGAGCTTAATCTGACGGGAGCGCAATTGAACGCGCTGCTCGTGCTGCGCGATGCGGGCGCGCAGGGTATGCCGCTGAGCGAGATCGGGCGGCACTTAGTGGTGACCAAGGCGAACGTGACAGGGTTGATAGACCGTCTGGAGCGGGAAGGTCTTGTGCAGCGCGATAGCCACAGCGACCGCCGCGTGACGCTGGCAAAGCTGACGGAGCAGGGCGCCGCGCTACTGGAGGCGGCGCTGCCGCACCACCGGCAGCTTCTGTCCGAGCTGTTGAGCTGCCTGACCGGCGAAGAAAAAGAGCAGCTGATTGCGCTGCTGACCAAGCTGCGGCGCGGGCTTCGGCAGAAACGAGAGGAGGGGCTTATCTGATGGGAGGCGGAGGCGGCTGGATGGGGCCGGAGCGCAGCCTGGGCGGGCTGTCCCGCACCTTCGGCTTGAAGAACCAGAACTATGGAACAGAGAAGGGGCAGCCCATCCGAATAGAGCGGGCGCAGCTAAGGCGCGTGGCGCAGTACTTCGTTCCCTACTGGCGGCAGTGGCTCGTCATCTTTGCCTGCATCGCCGCGACCGCCGCGCTGGGCGTGCTGCCGCCGCTGGTCGTGCGGGGCATCCTCGACCAGGCCATTCCTCATCGCAGCCTGCGCCTGCTCTTGCTGCTGGTGGGGGCGATCATCGGATTGAACATCCTGATCGGCCTAATCGGCGTGCTGCAAAACTACCTGAATGCGCGTGTCGGCGAGGGGATCGTCTTCGACCTGCGCAACCGTCTCTTTCAGCACCTTCAAAAGATGTCGCTGCCCTTCTACACGACCACGCGCGCCGGCGAGATCGTCTCGCGGATCAACAACGACGTAGCTGCCGTGCAGGGCGTGGCGACCGCGACGCTCATTACTATCCTCAGCAATCTGCTGACCGCGCTCGCCACCATCGCCGTCATCTTCGCGATGAACTGGCGGCTGGCGCTGCTGTCGGTAATCATCGTGCCCGGCCTCTACCTGCCCACGCGCGTCGTCGGCAAGATCCGCCGTCGGCTTGCCCTGAAGACGCAGGAGACCCAGGCCGACCTGCTGGCGTTCCTACAGGAGCGGCTGAATATCGGCGGCATGATGCTGATGAAGATATTCGGGCAGACCAGAGCCGATGCGGAGGTCTTTACAAAGCACAACCGCCGGGTGATGAATCTCAACATTCGGCAGGCGCTGGCGGGACGCTGGCTGTTTATGTGCCTGAGCGTGTTTAGCGTTACCGGCCCCGCGCTGATCTATGCATATGGCGGCTATCAGGCGATTCTGCGGCAGCTTACGGTCGGCACGATCATCGCCTTCGTCGCCTATCTGACCAACCTCTACCGGCCCCTGGCGAACCTGGCCAACGTCTATGTGGACGTACAGGCAGCGCTGGGGGTCTTCGAGCGCATCTTCCAGTTTTTGGACGTGCAGCCGGAAGTGGAGGACAGGCCGGAGGCGGTGGCGCTCTCCTCGGCCAGAGGGCACCTCCGGTTCGAGGGAGTCGGTTTTGCCTATCCCTCGGCAATCGAGACGGGACGGTGCGCCCTCCGCGACGTCAGCTTCGAGATTCTGCCCGGCGAGCGGGTGGCGCTGGTGGGGCCGAGCGGGGCCGGCAAGACGACCGTGACCTACCTGCTGCCCCGCTTCTTTGACCCGACGGAGGGACGCATCACCCTCGACGGATACGACCTGCGTGATCTGACACAGGAGAGCCTGCGCGCCCATATCGGGATGGTCACCCAGGAGACGTTCCTGTTCCATGCGACCGTGCGCCAGAACCTGCTCTATGCCCGTCCCGACGCCACCGAGGAGGAGATGATCACGGCGGCGCAGGCCGCCAACATCCATACGTTTATCCAGAGCCTACCGGAAGGCTACGACACGGTGGTTGGCGAGCGCGCCTTCCGGCTCTCCGGTGGGGAGCGGCAGCGCCTCTCCATCGCGCGGGCGCTGCTCAAGGACCCGCGTATCCTCATTCTCGATGAGGCCACGAGCAACCTGGATGCGACCTCGGAGTACCTGATCCAGCAGGCGTTGGAAACCCTGCTGCGCGGGCGCACGTCGCTGATCATCGCCCACCGGCTTTCCACGATCCTCAACGCCGATAAGATTCTGGTGCTGGATCAAGGAAGGCTGGTGGAGGCAGGCCGTCACGAAGAACTGCTGGCGCAGGGCGGGCTGTATGCCACGCTTTACCACCAGCAGTTCAACAAGGTAGAGCAGGCGCTGACCAACGGTTACGCGCCCGCAGCGGCGTCAGCGGACCTTTCCGCGCGGCGGCCTATTGCCGGGACGAACCTCCCAACTGCGCGATGAGGTCATCGAGCGCCTGCTTATTGCGCTCGGAGGCAAAGGGGCGTTCAGGGTCCTGGCCGCCTCCTCCCATCATGCCGCCGCCCATTCTCCCACCGCCCATCATTCCGCCTCCCATCATACCGCCGCCGCGTCCGCCACCGCCAAAGCGCGGCTGAAGTTCCTGGAGGGCTTGCTTCTGCGGCTCCGTCAGCACCTTGTTAATCGCGTCCAGCTTGGCCTGGGCCTCTTTGTCCGGCAGTTTGCCGGCGGACTGGAGCGACTTCAAGATCGGCAGGAGCGTCTGGGCCTGCTGCGGCGTCAAGCCCTTGTTCTGCACCTTCTCGATGGTGGAGAGATTGCGGACGAGGCGGGGCAGCGCCATTCCGGGGGAAGTCTGTCCTCCCCTGCCGCCCATCATTCCGCCCATGCCTCCTGGGCCGCCGCGGCCCATCATGCCGCCGGGACCGCCGGAGGCAGAGACAGGAGAAGCGGCGGCGGGACTGCCCATTTCGCTGTAGTAGCGCACGCAGAAACCGCCGATGCCCCCAATGAGCAGGCTGAAGACAATTGCCGGAACCAGGGGTGACATGCCGCCTTTCTCAGTCATGACCGGTCTCCTTTCCTGAGGATAAGCCACTCGCGTGTATTGCCGTGTGTCCCGCAAGGCGTTCGTGGCTGCCGCTTGCGGGGTGTTCCGGTTTTATGCTTCGACAGCCCTGTTCCTTTTCCTGCCAGCCTGCTTTTGCCCTCCCTCAAATCGCCCTACCGCTTTGCAGAGCGCGTATAGGCGACATGCCAGATCTTGTTGCTGCCGTCGTCGCTGATAAGTAGCGAGCCGTCCCGCGCGATGGCCGTATAGACCGGGCGCCCCCAGACCTGCCCTCTGGCGGTCCGCCAGCCCCAGGCGAAGTCCTCATAACCGCCCTGCGCCCTGCCATCGGGCTGCATCCGCACGCGTACCACCTTGTAGCCGTCCCGGCTTCGCCGGTTCCAGGAGCCGTGCATGGCGACAAAGATGTCGTTTTTGTAGGCTGCGGGAAATTGCGCGCCGGTATAGAAGGTGACCGAGAGCGCGGCGCAGTGCGCTTCCAGCAGCACGTCGGGCACGATGGTTTTGCGGCGCAGGTCTGGCCTCTGCGGCATGCGCGGGTCATGATGCGCGCCGATATAGTAGTAGGGCCAGCCGTAGAAGCCGCCCGCTTTCACGGAGGTCACATAATCCGGGGGAACATTATCTCCCAGCCCGTCGCGCTCGTTGACCGCCGCCCACAGCGCTCCCGTGATAGGGCTAAACCCCAGGCCCACCGCGTTGCGCAGGCCCGATGCAAAGAGGCGTCTGCCCGTGCCGTCCGGGTTATACTCCATGACGCAGGCGCGCGGCGGCGCCTCGATGCCGACGTTGCTCTCCGAGCCGACGCTGACGTACATCTTCTTGCCGTCCGGGCGAAAGACGAGGGTGCGCGTCCAATGCTGGTTGTAGCCGCCGCCCGGTAGACGCACCAGCAGACGCGCCGGGCCGCGCGCCTTCAGATCCCCGTTCCGGTAAGGAAAGCGCACCACCGAGTCGGTGTTGGCGATATAGACGTAACGCGGGTTAGGCCCTGGCGGATAGAAGGCGATGCCGAAGGGCTGGCGCAGGTCGGTCGCGAAATAGGATCGGGTGCGCGGCCTGCCGCTTTGATCGGGGCGGAGCACGGTCACGCGGTTCACGTAGCTTTCCGCCACAAACACATCGCCGTTGGGAGCCACCTCTATCAGGCGCGGGCGCTCCAGATCATTGGCCCACTCCTCGATCTGAAAGCCTGGCGGCGTATAGAGCCTAGCTCCGGACGGGCGCGCGACGATATTCGGTTCGTTGCGGACGGAGGGCGTAGCGTAGGGCGGAGGTAGCTTGGCTGCGGATAGGTGGTAAGTGGCGGGCTGCTTTTGAATGGAAATGCCGCGGCCCTGGCGCCCTACCACGGTGGAGATGGCTACGGCGCTTCCCAAAACGAGCGCAAACCCAAGAAGTATCCGCCGACAATTGGCGGTAAGAAGGAACAACATAGGCCCCTTCCTCTCGGAACAACGGGCAGTTAAGACCGCTGCCGCCAAAGCGCAAGCTCATCCGGCGGCAACTATCTAGCCTCTGCGCCACTGCCAGGCTCGGCCCGACAACAGGCCCTACAGCGCAGGAATTTCTGCCAGAACTATCGAATGGCTGTCAGATTGCTCATTGCGGCCTGTAGAGTGTGTATTTCCCGACCTCACCTCCGGCCCCTCTCCTTCGCAAGGAGAGGGGAGAGGAGAAGCCTTGTTCTCCCCTCCTCCCCGGCCCTTCTCCCTAGCAGGGAGAAGGGAGAAGAGAAGCCGGGTTCTTCCTCTTCTCCCTTGCCTCTCCTCAAACTCTAGGGAAGAGGAGAAGCCGGGTCACCCCCTTCCCTCTTAGGGAAGGGGGACGGGGGGTTAGGTACTCCGGGTAAGGGGATAGGCTTACACCGGCGAGATAACCGTGCTGGTCGTGCCGTTGGCGTACCGCACGATCACCCGGTAGAACGCGGCCCTGCTGGTGCGCCGGAAGCGTATGTCCGTAGGCGGGCCGGTGATCGTTCGCTGTGCGAGAACCCGACCGTTGCGATCCAGAAGCGCGAAGCTAATCTGCGAGACGGTGCTGGTATCTCCCTGCCAGGTGATATGGATGATGTTATTGGACTCCAGCCGCGCCTGAATGCTATTCGACGTCTGGGGGACGTAATTGGTGCCGGCAGTATACGTGCCGGGATTGTAGTATGCGTACCCCGGATAGACGCCAGCGGCATTGGGATTGACGTTGGCCGGATTAAAGTTGCCCTCTTCGGGATACGGCCCGTATCCATAGGGATAGTTCGTGGCGCCGGCCATGCTGCCCGGCTGGAATCCAGGTCCATAAGGAGACAACCCGCCGGGGCCGACGGCAAAGGGCGGCGCGCCATAGCCGAGTATCACCGGGTTGCCGCTAAAAACCGGATAGCCAAAGGCACCATAAGGACCGGCGTAGGGGTTCGGGAAAATATTGATCTGGGCCTTGGCTCCAGCGGAGGCTAATGCCAGCACCGCCACCGCCAGTAAGGGTAGCAATATTCGTCTTGTGAACATGGTGGGACCTCCTGATCCTAATCGTTATCTATCTTCTATAACGATGGAAGAGCCGGATCTATATTCGCTGTGTGTAACATTTAACAGGTATGTGTAACGTTTAATAGGACTCCCGGCTCCGAGAAGTTGTTCCGAACTTCTTGAAGCGTGATGAGCCTGTCTTGGCCCCTCGGAGGCGTGCTTAGGAAAGGAGCGTGAATGAGCTTGCGTGTGACGGGACATGGACTGCATCTGCTGGCGGCGCATCGCGCGCTGACCCGGCAGTTGGAAGAGATCGAGCGCGCGGCGGTGCAAGGGCGCGCTCCGGGCACGGGCGGGCAGGCGCTGACCCCGCTGCCCCCGGAGCTCTGGGCGCAGCTTTCCCCCTCCCTGACGCGCCTGGGAAGCCTCTCCGAGACGATAGCCCGCCGCCACGCCCCGGAGGCGCTTCAGGCGGCGGAGGCGCGCCAGCCCCTGAGCGCCACACTGCGCTGGATCGCCCTGCTGCTGCGCCGCCTGGAGGAGACGCTCGAAGACCTCGATCCCGCCACTATCGCCCGCAAGTTCGGCGCTTTCGCTGCCCCGGAAGAGGCCGAACAGATGGCGGCAGAGGTGGCGGCAATGCACGCCGAGCTGACCGCAGCCCAGCAGGCGCTGGAAGCCTTTCGTGCGGCAGCGCAGAAGCCAGAGTCTGGCAAAGCCGGGCAGGAGACGAAGGAGCCAAAAAAATGACAGCGACCGTCCTGCAAATTGCGGAACCTATTTCTTCGGTTCCTCGTCTACCGAGTGGCCCGTTGGCTGGCGCTGCCGGACGCGGAAGGTGAGCAGCCATGCTGGCCAAAGCAGGTCGCCCCCATAGATAAGCTCAGCTTTGTCCTGGCAATGGTACTGGGGATACGGCTGCGGGAACGGCCCGCGCCTCATATCCTCTGGGGCGCGTTGCTCATCGGCCTGGGCGTGCTTCTGACCCTCAAGCCCTTGACCCTCAGGCTCTAAGCCAGGGAGCAGGCGAGCGAAAAAAAGTGTAAAATCCGCAAAAAAAGGGCATAACTTTCGGGGAAGTATTGACATAGCTCGTGCGTTATGCTAGTCTATTTACTGGCTAGCTTGGGAGACGGGCAATAGTGACAGGGCCTCTATGCAATACCCAACCCTGTTCTTCAGCCAGTCTGCCCTCTCTGGCGCGCCACGACACCCACGCAAGTCCGTGCGAGGGATGGACAGAGCCCTGACGCTCTTGGTCACGCAAACGAGGCAGGCGACAGCGAGAAGCAGGATACAGGGGAAACTCTTCTCCATGCGTGTGCCTCCACGCCCTGAACGAGATCGGATTGGCCTTACCTTCCCTCCATGCTGACCGCGCGGGAGTCGGGCGAAGCAAGAGACGCCCGGCCAGCGCGTTTTTTTACGCCTGCCTCGCCGCGCGTCTCCATCTCATCCCCAGCCCGCTTTTCACGGCGGGCGAGACTCGCATCATGGAGGAGTCGCATGAGAAAGGTTCTGCCCTATCTGGGCGCGTCTCTCTCTGCCCTCGCTCTGGCCTGGTCGGCCCCGGCAAAAGCCCAACAGGATGCCTTTAAGGACCTGGACCGCAATCACTGGGCTTATGAAGCCGTCAACGACCTGGCGCAGAAAGGAATCCTGATCGGTTATCCGAACGGGTATTTCTATGGCAAGAGGACGCTAACGCGCTACGAGTTCGCCGTAGCGCTGGAGCGCATGCTCAACAAGCTGCCTCAAATCCTGCCCCCGGGACCTCCCGGACCGGCGGGACCTCCCGGCCCGGCCGGACCTCCCGGCCCGGTCAACATCACCCGGGAAGAGTTTGACGAGCTTCGTCGCCTCGTCAACGAGTTCCGCAATGAGCTGACGGCGCTGGGCACCGATGTCCGCGCCCTCCGCGCCCGACTGGACCAGCTGGCCGCCGATGTGGCCGACATCAACCGCCGCCTGGATCGCATGCCCCAGTTCAGCGGAGATTTCCTCTTCGGCGTGCGCTCCGACCGCTCGCGGTTCCCGTTCACCTACGGTGACTACAGCGGCGCCGGACGCCCGGCCAATCCCAGCCACTTCAGCAACGTGGATGCCGTCAACGATTTCCATCTGGGAATCCGCGCGCGGCTGCCCGGCGGCCTGGCCTTCGTCGGAGACATAGTCACCTCTAACTACCTGGCCTACCGCGGCTACGATATATCGGGTGGCCCGGGAGCGCTCAAGACCAACTTCACGACCCAGCAGACAACGCTCTATCAGGGCGAGCTGGACGTTCCCATCGCCGGAGTCGGCAGCAACACCCAGTTGACCATTGGTCGCTACAAGAACCAGGTGACGCCGCTGACCTTCTACCGCCCGGATTACGATGCCTACTTCGACGTGCCCTGGTACGACGATGGCAACTATGTCCAGGACGGTATCAAATTCCAGAGCAAGTTCGGCAGTGCGACGACCACGCTCTGGGCGGGGCAGCACCAGAGCCCGCAGCTCAACGCGCCGGCTGGCTTCCCCAACACCCTCAACGCGCCGCTCTTCGGCTCGGTGGGTGGACCGCGCTTCCCCGGGACCTCGCCTAAGCCGCTTGGCATCACGGGATTCACCGATATGCGCGTGGCCAACCAGAGCGCCGGCCTGCACATCGGTGCGCCTCTGTTCCGGTTTGGTGAGATCGGCCTCTCGCTGATCTACATCAGCGGCCTCGGCTCCGCGCCGATAGTCAACCCGACGTTCTTAGCGCCCGTGCCCCCGTATAATGCTATGGTCATCTACGGGGCCAACCTCAAGCTCAACCCCATCGGGCGCATCAAGGTCTCCGCCGAAGCGGCCAAGAGCGTTACGCAGGTCAGCATCGACACCGGCGATGGTCTGCAGAACGACGACAACAACGCCTACCTGCTCAACGTTGGTTATGCCAGCGGCGGCATAGACGCGACGGTAGGTTACCAGTACATTGACCCGCGCTACTCCGCGCCGGGATACTGGAATAAGATCGGTAACTGGTACAACCCGACCAACGTGCGGGGTCCGTTCGTCCGTGTCCTCTATGATCTGACGCCCAGCCTGCGGTTCCATATCGGAGGCGACTTCCTGGAGGGCGCGCGCAACCGGACCGGCGGCGACGTGATCTCCGGCGTGCTGCTGCCCATCGGCACCGGCCTGGGCATCGGCGATAACGTCAACCGGGTTACCGCCGGCGTTCGCTGGAGGGCTACCAAGCAGCTTGCCGTGGGTGCCGATTACGAGGGCGTCTTCTGGGATCTGCAGGCGAGCAGCTCGGCCTCCGGCGTGCCCGCCAAGCCGATTGAGCAGTACCTGACGTTCGATGTGGGCCTGAACCTCAACAGCAATACTGTGTTGAAGGCCGCCTATCAGATCATCGGCATCAAAGACCTCAGCGGCGGCTTCGGCCTCGGAAACTGGAACGGCACGGTGTTCACCACGCAGGTCGCCGTCCACTTCTAAAAGCCGAACGCAGCACTCGGTATCCAATGCTATCCCCGCTCCCAATTCATGGGGGCGGGGATTTTTTGGCCTGCTCCTAGCATCCTTGCCTGCCAGGATAGCTCGCGCACAGCCCAGGCGCCTCCCCTGCCGTCTGACTTAGGGCAGGCTGGTTGGCCGCATTCAAGCTCAGCTTTTCAGGAACCTTTTTTGTCTCCTTTGCGTCATGATACACGATTTGCGTGGCCGGCTCAATCTATTCCGCCGACCCGCATGACCTGGCATGCAACACGGCCATGACTGTCGTGTTTGCGGATGGAGGGCGCCTGGGTCGCGGTGGCATCCTGGAGAGCCCGCGGCCCAAGCTACCTCTTTGCTATCGTTGCGCGCTATTCCTTACGATCCGCAGTGCTTCGCCTCGGGGCGAGACGCCGGTCCGCTATCGTCTGCGGGCGCGGCGTCTTTATCCGCGTGGATAGGTTGCCATCCCGCGCCGTGCGTAGGGCCGATTCTCCTGGCCCGGCTGTGCCTGGCAAGCAGCGCAAGGCCGCTTCACGAGGGAAGGTCGCGAGGAGAGCGGCCGGTAGGAAAGCCTTCTGAAAAGCGCGCCCAATGCTGCACCGCGTTGCAGGAGAATGTCTCCGGCAGAAAGAATAGCATGAATAAGAGGAATAACAGGTAACGGTAGTCCTGCCTCGTTGCTTCCTGGCTTTGGCTGGCGAGGGAAGCCCATACTGCCTTACGAGCGTTTGTGCATGGGCCCGGAAACGGCCCTGGAAAGCATGGAGGCCCAAACGAAGGGCAGACCGCAGTCAGAATACGAGCCGTTCTGCGCGTCCTCTTTGAGGCTGCGCATTGGCCCAATAGGAATTGCAAGATCGGGAGGAACTCTATGACATCTGGAACCGCGCCCTTGCGCGCCCTGATTTGCGAGGACGAAGGCATTGCTGTCATGGCGCTTCGGAAGGCGTTGGTACGCGCAGGCTACCAGGTGGTGGGAGAAGCGGTTGAGGGTCAGCAAGCGATTGAAATGGCCAACGACCTCAAGCCGGATCTGATCCTGATGGATATCAACATGCCAGGGTCGATCAACGGGATCGCCGCGACCCGCGAAATCTTACAGAACCAATCGGTGCCGATCATCATGCTTACGGCCTACAGCGACGATTCCTACGTGGATGCCGCGCTGGATGCTGGCGCCTGCGGCTATCTGGTCAAACCGATCACCAGCGAGCAACTGCTGCCGGCCTTGCGCACCGCTATCGCGCGCTTCCATACGCTCCAGACCGCCATCCAGGAAGCCACCGACCTGAAAGAGGCCCTGGAGGTGCGCAAGCTGGTCGAGCGCGCCAAAGGTATCCTGATGGACCGGCAGCATCTCTCCGAGAGCGAGGCTTTTCACAAGATCCAGAAGATAAGCCGGGACAAGTGCCAGCCGATGAAGCAAACCGCGCTGGACATCATTAAGGCCAGCGAGATATTGTGATTGCTTCCTCCGCCTTATCTTCTAAACGCGCGCCGCGATCTCCGCAAGCTGCCGAGCGCCTGCCTTGAGAATCTCCGTATCGGGAACGATAGAAAGCGGCGTGTAGTTCGGATGCGGGCCTGGTTTATAGGGATCGTTGCGGGCGGCATTGTAGCAGCAGATCAGTCCCCATCGTGGATGCGAGCTGCGGTTCTGGTCGGAGCGGTGCAGCGTGTTGCAGTGGAAGAACAGGCCGTCGCCCGCGTCCATCTCGGCGTAGATCAGTGGGAGCCGCTCCAGGGCCGCGTTGACGCGCTCCATGTCTGCGCCGGTCTGGTCGCCACTCTTGCCATGATCCACGCGCCCCATCAGGTGAGAGCCTGCGATGAGTTGCATGCAGCCGTTCTCGCGCGTCGCGGGGTCAATGGCGATGTAGCAGCTTGCCATGTACGGGAACAGGCAGCCGTTCCTATACCAGTATCCGTAATCCTGATGCCACTCCCAGGCCCCGCCCTCAAACGGCTGTTTGGCCGAGACTTTGTGGTGATAGTGATAGACTTCGCCGCCCAGGAGCGCCTCCATCGAGCGCACCAGCCGCTCAGAGCGCACGATGGCGCTGTAGATGTCGTCACCCAGGCTGTTGTCGAGGGACAACTTGGTGGCAGCGCCTTGCGCGTCCTTGCGGGATGTCATGCGACTCAAGAGGCTCTCATCCTGCCTGGCGATCTCGCTCAACATGCGCGTTTCGTCGGCTGACAGGAGGCCAGGCACAATAACGTAACCATGCTCGTGAAAGGCGGCGATCTGAGTCGGGGTTAGCATTTGTTCCTCCTGCGATTCTGGCTTCAGGCATAAGTTTAGACGCCGCGCCTCCATTATCCTGTTCCCAAGCCCTCTGGAGGCACGCGGCGGTTTGCGGTCAACCGAATCGGCTAACGCGGCCTTGTCGTCTTCGATCACTGGTCAGATCCTACCCGCTTCCACACGCGCCTACGCCCCGCTCTATGACCTCTCCTGACTCTGGGCCTCCATCGCGCCCCCGCTCACGCAACCTCCCGTTCCTTCCACTCAGGCCGACCGCGTATCTGCGTCCAGTACTCCTCCCGCACCTCCTCGTCAATGGGAATTGGAACCCGTTCCCCATACAGGCGATCACTGCCATCCCGCTTACAGCTTGAAATCCAGTAATCCTCGCCTGTCTCGACGCAGTAGTAGTTCGCCTTGAACCCCTGCCCCTTCAGGCTGCGGAACGACTTGCCGCCATAATAGAGTGTCCTGCCGCTCCTGGAGTAGGTGACGCGCCCGATCCGTGCCTCGCCCGTGATCTGTGGCCCGCTTTGCGCTCAATGTACATAATGCGGCTCTTGGCGGGGTGGGACGCAGTGGCCCGCCCGATGGCCTCTGAGGACGCGGGTACCAGGCCGAACTCGTCCAGATCCAACGCGGAGGGGTCCATGCCAAGCTCCTCGAAGAGCCGCTGGGCCTTGTTCTTGTCTGCCCGCGAGACGCCGACCGTGTGAACCTCGCGAGCGTACTGGAGCAGCATTTCCCGACACTGTTGCTTGGCCTGCTCATCTTTACGCTGGAGCGTCCAGTGATGTATCGGGATTGTAGAGCGCGTACTTCTTTCGCCACAGCTGGCTAAAGCGCCGCTCGAATTCCTCCTGTGTCCTCTCTTCTTTAACCCGTTCGTGAGCTGTCCATCTAAAGAGTCAGGCACGCCTCCGCCGCCAGCCAGAAGAGCTTCTCACGGGTCGTCGGCTGCCCGTGCCAGAGGCGGGCATCCCACTCCTCGCCACCTACGTCGTCCCCACCATAGAGTAACTGACCGAACTCCACATGGCGGAACTGGGACACGGCAAAGAAGGCTGCCGCCTCCATCTCCACCGTCAGACTGCCCTCCTCCTTGCGGCGCTTGACCCTGTTGGACGTCTCCCGATAGAAGGCGTCCGTCGTCCAGGTCTTGCCCATCAGGTACTCGATCCGATGGCGCCTCAACGTCTCCTCGATGGCGGCCACGGCGCGCGGGCTGGCTTGGACCTCACGACTAGGCGGCAGGTAGTGGTAAGATGTACCCTCGTCCCGCACCGCCGAATGGGCCACGATCACATGCCCGCAGGCGATCTGGCTGTCGAGCACGCCTGCGCCCCCGCAGGCGCTGAACTTGCGGCAACCGAGCGCGATCACCTCCTCCAGCAGACCCGCCGCCAACGGAGCGCCCAGCCCAGGGTGGAAGATAGCCAGCCGCTTGCCGTCTACCTGCATCTCGTAGACGGGGTGGACACCCATCTCACTACGGAGCGGATGTACCACGCAGGCTCCATGCTGCTGGCATAGCTTCTCAATGACCTCGCTGAAGAAGCAGGCGACGGCATGTTCAGGCACGTCCTGAGGCGTGATCAGCCGCTCAGGGCTGATCAGCGCCTCGGGCGTGGCGTCAAACTCAAGAATGGGATAACTTATCTCATTCATCCAGCTTACCCTTACGCCTGGGCTGTATGTCTTTGTCGCGTTTCCGCTTCAGAGTTGTCTCCCTCGTTCTAGTCGGCGCGCCAGGGTCGAACCCGGATAACGCTCTTGTGACGGCTCACCCGGCTAACGCCTGGGTGCTTTTGGTTCTCGGACCACGCATGACCTTACTGCGCCTACGTTCGCGTCCGAGGGCAGCGTCCCTGCCCACTTTCTTGATGTGCTCTGCCGCGTTCTTGTCCCGGTGAACAACCAACCCACAGTACGGACACGAGTGTATTCGGACTAAGAGGGCTTTGGGAACGTATTGGCCGCAGGAACAACAGTTTTGGCTGGTGCGGTAGGGGCTGACTTCCACCACCGTCCGTCCGGCGCGTTGCGCTTTAGCTCTCAGTACGGCCAGGAAGCTCCCCCAGCCTACATCCATGATGTGGCGAGCCAGAGAGGGATTTTGGAGCATCCCAGCGATGTTCAGATGCTCTACATACAAGATACTGAACCGGTTTACCAGAGCGCGGGCGAGCTTGTGATGAAAGTCGGCTCTGGCGCGTGCGACCCGCAGATGCGCTTTGGCGAGCAGGACTCTGGCCTTCTCCCGTCGCCAGCTCTGCCGGGGAAGCAGCCTGCGGTTCTTGTCGCGGCGGGTACGCCGTTCCAATCGGCGCTGCGCCTTCCGCAGAGAAGCCAGGGCTTTCTGAAGAGGTCGGGGGTTTGCAATGGGAGGATGGTCGTCGGTAGACACTCCCAGCCGTGTGGATCAATCTCACGCAGCCTGCTGCTGAGGAGATACGTCCACACCGTTGGGAGGGATTACCTGGTCGTCAGTGAAGGTAGCAAAGTTCTCCAGGCCCAGGTCCATTCCAACCTCTTGACCGGTGTCTGGCAGCGGCTCTGCTTCGACTTGGCAGCAGATAGAGGCATACCAACCATCGGCTTTCTTGACAAGGGCGCAGGTCTTGGGTATTCCCTGCAAGGGACGATGCAATCGGACAGAGACAGCGCCAATCTTGGAGAGGACAAGACACTCGCCTTCCAGCTTGACCCCGTTTCCCCATTGTGGGTAGCAGAGGGAGCGATACCGCTCTTTGCCCTGGAACCGGGGAGGACGAGGCGGCTCTTCTCCAGGACACAGTTTCCCTTGCGCTTGGCGCTCCTTGTACTCCTTAAGCCTTTCAAAGAAGTGCTGATAGGCTTTCTCCAACTGCTTCAGACAGTCCTGGAGCACCTGGGAGAACACGCCTGAAAGAGCAGGAGCCTTAGGTTTGAGCCAGGGCAGTTGGTTAGCCTGCTGGACATAGCGGTCATTTTGGATCGCCCAAGCCTTCGGTGCCGTTCCGCTGCTATATCTGCACGTAGGTGCTGGTAGAAACTTTCTCTTGAACCTTGCCCCAGCCTAAGCCTCCGTTTCACGAGCCAGGGCCGCCCGCGCCATAGCCGCCCCGCCTTCCCCTGGGGCCGCGCTCGCCGTGCGCTCTGTGTAAGAGGGAGGGCGGATCGGGAAATTAGCGGTGTTGCATCAGCAATACCCATAGCAAGAGCAGCATGGCCATCACGGAGAGCAGCAGGGGAGAGAGCTGCCTTTTCCAGGGGCAGGCGTAACAACGCCTGGCCCATCTTGTGAGCCGTCGGCCACAGTTAGGACATCGGAAGGGTGAGGATTCGGATCGGGTGCGAATGGTCATAGGATGAATGGTTAACCGCTTATTGAGAAAGATTGTTAGGAAAGTATTGTAGCAGGTCAGGCAAAGCCCTGGCTACAGATAAAGCTGCTGGTTCTCGCTTCTAAGGCAATTCTCCTCCCCGGAGCGTTGCCGGCCCCTTTGCGCGCACGCCAGCCCCCATGCGCTGCTTTCCTGCCAGCATGGGTATGGCGATGGGAGGCTATGGAGCGGGAATTGCAGCCGAGGCAGTAGACGTAGTAATTACGGTAGAAAACGTGGACAGGCACAGGTGGGTTCTCTGTCCGACCTTCACAATCCGCCATTTCGGGGATGTCTGCCTTTGAGAATGTCACCTATAATGAGGCAGCCCGAATAAGAACATCGGGAGGTCATGCCCTACCCGCTATCAGAGCCGAGGTCAGAGCGAGATTCAAGCAGAGATAGATTTAAAAATAACTTTCTCTGAAGAGACCGTTTTAGATGGGAGGATTTTCGTATGCCTATTAAGATTGGCGCCGCTCCAGAGAATGATTTTAACCGTCCGTTGGGCCTGCTCAGCGACTGTCACCGCCGTATCGAGCGCTTCTTGGGGCAGCTGCTCCGGGTTACGGAGCAGGCGCGCGGCGGCCCGCTGGATATTGCCCAGCAGGAGGCCCTGGAAACGGCCCTGCGCTACTTTGAAAGGGCCGCGCCCCTACATACGCGCGATGAGGAAGAGTCCCTGTTTCCGCGTATGCGCGCCTCCGGCAGTGCCGAGGTGGAAGCCGCGCTGGCGGCGGTAGAGGCGCTGGAGGCCGATCATCGCACCGCCGACGAGGCGCATGCGGAGGTGGATAGGTTAGGGCGGCGCTGGCTGGAAGAGGGCACGCTTTCCCTCGAAGAGACCGACTGCCTCCTGACGCTGCTCCTAAACCTGCGCGAGATGTATCGGCGGCATATCGCCGTCGAGGATAACCAGATTTTCCCGCTGGCCGGTGCAGTGCTGGAGCCGTCCGCGATTACCGCATTGGGACGCGAGATGGCCACGCGGCGCGGGCTGGATTTCGACAACCTGCCGCTTGTGTCGCGCTGCGCACAGCGGCGGCTGGAACGTGAGGCGGATGTGAACGGCGGGAAGTAAGGCTTCTCTCGACGACGGGCTAAAGCCCTTCGCTGTGTGGCGTCCCGCCCAGTGACTGCCAGGGTCGGGCCTGCAATGGACTGCAAGGTTCGGCGCTCAACGGTTCGCGCCACTGCTAAGGTCGGGCCTACAACGGACTGCCAGGGTCGGCCCTACAAGGGCTCGGGCCCCTGCTCGGGTCGGCGCGGCAATGGTTCGCGCCTCCGCCTAGCCACACCTGGCCACAGCCCTCCGCCTGGCGACACCTTTGTGGACACGTACCGCCTGAGAGCCTGGTACGTCTCCCCATAGGGGCAGACTGGGCCGTTAGGCCACACAGCGAGGGAATGGATTCCCTTGTGATAGAGGCACTCGAAGCCGGGCGGAGGATAGGATGCCTTTACCCTTCAGTGCCCGCTTCATCGGCGTTCAGGACGTCCTCTGCCCAGGTGAGCGCGGCCATCATGTTCGGAAAGCCGATGGTCGTCATCGAAAGCAGAATGACGTGCCGAATCTCCTCCGGTGTCGCTCCCGCATCCAGCGCCCGGCGCACATGCGAATGGACCGCCCCCTCATGGCGATTGCCGACCGCAATGCCCAGCTTGACCAGTTCGCGCGTGCGCTTGTCCAGCGGTCCCCAGTCCTGCGTCGCCTTGCCCAACTGCTCGTAAGCGCGGGCCACCTCCGGATAGGTCTCCAGAAACCGTTTAAATGTGCCAGGTACCTTGTGCATCTGCGTTCCCCCTTGCTCCTAGCTGGCTCGTCTGAGCCAGATATCTATTCGCGTGCATGACCCCAAAGCCCTGCCTAGGAGGCAGGGCCGTTTCGTTTTCAGTTGCAGGCGAGCATTGTCCGACATCCAGTTTACAGTCTATCCGTCCGCCTGCTGCCTGCGGTCAGCCGTTGACGCCGGGCAGGAAGCGGCGTATAATTGAGGATAAGAACGCATGGCGTGCTCTTGCAGCGCCAGGCATTGATTGTCTTGATGGCTTGACCTGCCGGACGTATCCATAGGAGAAACCGGCAGGCATTGCCTGCCGCCAGATGCCTTGCCATCCCCAGGATGCCTGCGCACCCCATTAAGAACACAGGAACCCCGTGAAAACAACATCCGCTCCCATGCCGCTGGCAGAAAAGCCGCTCTCCGCTCCGGCCCGGCTTGGGCTGGCAGCCATGCTGGCTCTGCTCAACCTGCTGCTCTACCTGTTCTGCCTGCTGATGCTGCTGGCCGTCGGCGCGCTGATCGTCCTGGATATCGCGGTGCTGATCGCGCTGCTGCGCGTCGGCATGAGCCGCCTCATGATCCAGCCCTTAGAGCGGCTGTTTCGGCTCGCGCGCGTTACGTTGAGCAGCCTGCGATTGGAACAAGGCACGCGCTTCCACCTGTCCCTGACGGAAGCCGACGCGCCGCGCCTGTTTGCGCTGGTGCGCGATTGCGCTCGCCGCGTGGGCTGCCCGGAACCGACCGCCCTCGTCATGGAGATGGCCCAAAGCGCCTGGATACAGATCGAAGGCTACCGTCAGGGGCGCGGCAAAAGCACCCTCTGCCTGGGCTTCGATCTGCTCGCTACGTTCAGCGAGTCGGAACTGGAAGCGATTGTGCTGCATGAGATGGCTCACGCCAAACTCGTCCAGCGCGGCCTGAAGAACTGGACGGTCCGGGGCATGCTGCGAGCGCACCGGCTGACCCAGGCGCTCCAGGCGCTGGAGCGGGAGGAGCGTGCCCGGCGAGAGCGCCCTCAGAACAAACGTGCCGGGCAACTCTGGTCACAGTTCTACACGGCTCAGATCCTGGCATTCCTCTCCGGGACCATTGCCAGGGCCGAAACCAGGCTCTTTGCCGCCTACTCCCGCCAGGATGAGTTCCTGGCCGACCGCCTCTCCGCCGAACAATGCGGCGCGCAGACGTTTGGCAACGCGCTCTTGAAGACCGTGGTGATCAGCTTAAAGGCGCGGGAACTTCCCTGGGGAGATCGCATCGTCCAGAGCCAACGCGAGGAGAGCTATACGCAGTGGCTGCGCCAGAAGCTCCTGCCAGCCGACGCGGCAGAGACGGCCCGCCTTATACAAGAGGCGCTGGCGACCGACCGCCGTTCCCCCTTTGACACGCATCCTACCCTGGAAGATCGCTTCGCCAGCGTCGGCGCGCGCCTGCCGGTTCCGGGAGAGCTCCCCTCCCCTCCGACGCAGGACGCGCCTTCCGACGCCTCGACGCGGATGCTTATCCCTCTCCAGACGGCTCCGGTCGCCTGGCTGCGCGATTCCGATGCGCTGGCCGACCGCCTGTTCGACCAGATAGAGCGCGTGCAGGCCGAGGAAGAGCGCAAAGAGTCGGAGGCGCTAAGCCGCTGGGAGCGCAAGAGCCGCCGCCAGTTCCGCCGCTCCATGACTGCGCTGGAATGGCTGGGAGTCTTCTTCATCCTGTGCGGCATAGTCGGGCTGCTAGGCGCGATGGCCTCTTTAGGTGCGGACATGGCGCCTCTGCCGTGGCTGCTTTCCAGCCTCTTGCTGATCCTCGGCGGAATTGTGGTCGCGCGGCGTGGAGCGCCCTCCGGCCCCCGTACGCTGCCTATCCCGGAATATACGCAGTGGGAAGATTCGTTCAAGGCGGCGCGGAATGCGGCCCATAAGCACGCGCTGACGTCCCTGAACTGCCTTCCCAGAGCGCCCGGCCCGCCCACCTCGGCGCGCAAGCCGGAGAAGCTGCGCTACTGGAGCGAGCAGGGCTACGCGGCCCTGACCGCCTGCGACTATAAGGAGGCGCTGGCCTGCGGCCTGAGGTGCTTGGATATCCACAAGAACTGCGCGGAGGGATTGCTGCTGGCGGGCGTGGCCTCGCAGTGTCTGGGGGCAGAGAGGGCCGGCAGCGCCCACCTCGCGCAAGCCGTGTGCGTCTTTAGCGGCAATCCCTGGGTGAACTGGGCCGTGGCCTGGGGATGCCTGGCGGCAGGAAATTACGTTGCCGCCGAGGCGCATCTGCTCGGCCTGATTGAGCGCGTGCCGCTGCATCCCACCCTTCTGGGCGCGCTTGGCATGATCCAGCTGCAGCGCGGCAAGACGCGCGCGGCCATTGCCAATCTGCGCCGTGCCGTTACGCTCACTCCCGAGACGGCTCGCCTGCGCCTGCGCCTGGCACAAGCCCTGCTCAGCGCGGGCAAGGCGCGCGAGGCCAGCGCCGAGCTCGCGTATCTGGAGCGCCTGCCGGGCGGTCTTCAGGATCGCGATGCTCTCCTGGCTTCCGTGCGCGCCCATCTGATGCGCGATCATCGGGAACCTGCCGATGCGCAGGCCCGTCTCCTCGAAGCGCAGCACGCCTGCCCGGAAACCTTCTTTTTGCTGGGCATGGCCTATGCGCGCGTCAAACTCTGGGAAGAGGCCGCCGCCTATTTTCATCGCGCCACCGCCGACGCCCTCTACCCGGCAGCCTGGGTCGGATTGGGCCGCTACTACGCGCAAAAGCAGCAGACTGCCGAGGCGCGCGCCTGCTACCTG
Organism: Chthonomonadaceae bacterium; assembly: GCA_035650735.1. Classification (GTDB taxonomy): domain Bacteria; phylum Armatimonadota; class Chthonomonadetes; order Chthonomonadales; family Chthonomonadaceae; genus DASRGL01. The sequence goes on along the minus strand of DASRGZ010000206.1, from coordinate 22,169 downwards.
GGCGCGCTCAATCTGCTCCATCCCCTGGCGCCCGAAGCCGAGGGGCCGCTGGAGCTGCTCTCGGCGGCGCTGGAGGGCCTGCGCGACCTGCGCGAGCCGACGGAACCTCTGAAGACCTGGGAGATGCGGCTGCGCGTGCGCGCGCTGCCTCCCTTCCAGATGGATCAGTTCCACTTGCTCCTTCTGGCGCAAGACCGCAACGAGGCGCTCGCCTATGCCGATGAATTGCTGCAGGCGATGCACCCGGGCGCGCCACCGGCCCGATCCCTGCTTTTCCACCTGGAGCTGGCGGCGCTGGAGCCGCCTGACCGCCCGACCCAACCGGGCATCATAGACTGGCGCGGCATGGCTGCAGCCGATTAAGAGCGTCTAACAAAACCGTACTCCCTCTGCCTTGCAGGGTTCAGGGGCGGACAGATCGCTGTTAGCGACGGAATAGAATGCCTTCGCTTTGTAGCCTTCGGACTGCAAGGGTCGGGCCTGCAATAATTCGGCCCTCCGCCTAGCGACAATGTCCGCCTACGCGGACACAACCTTTCGATAGGCTCTTGGGTGTCCCCGCAGGGGGACACTGGGCCGTAGGCCACCCAGCGAAGGGCTTTAGCCCGTCGAACAACAAGTGTCCGCCCTCTGCCTTGCAGGGAGAGGACCGGGGTGAGGGGAGAGCCTGACAGCCAGGTTTTGTTAGGGGCTCTAACCCACCCGCTGCCTCCGGCTTATGCCCGGGACCAGAGAGGAGGCTGCGTTGCGAACCGATCCAACGCGCAAACGAGGCGCGGCCAAACCGGAGCGTGTCTTCATCGTCCAGGAGGAGTATATCACGCTCGGCCAGCTGCTCAAGGCTATAGGTATTATTTCTACGGGCGGAGCGGCCAAAGCCTATCTGGAGGCAAGCGCCGTGCAGGTCAACGGCGAGCCTGAGCAGCGGCGCGGACGCAAACTGCGCCCCGGGGATGTCGTCGTCGTGCCCGGTGGTCCCACCATCCGCCTGAGGGCGGGCGGTTCCCCTCCTCCGGCATCTTCTTCCTCCTAGCTGTGTTCTCCCTCGGGGCCATTTAGTTTTTGGTTGCGGGCGAATAAATTCGCGGCAACCAAGGCACGAAGTCGGCCTGCGGGGACTTACTTAACCCCCCGTCCCCCTTCCCTACGAGGGAAGGGAGTGACCCGGCTTCTCGGTTCCCCCTCTCCCGCAGCGTGGATCGCAAGGCGGAGGGGTGTCGCAAGGCAGAGCCGTGTCGCGAGGCGGAGGCAGGGGCCGTAACCCTGCCGACCCTTGCAGTCCGTTGAGCGCCGACCCTAGCAGTGGGGACAGGGGGTGAGGGCAGAACCCGCGCAGGCGGGTTTAGTGCCTTGGTTGCTGCGGCTTCAGCCGCCCGAAAAGGAAATTGAGTGGCCCTGGTTCTCCCTCAGGCAGCTAAAAGCCGCAGCCACCAGGGCGTAGAGCCTGGCCTCCCTCCCTCGTGTTTGACCTGACCCCTTGTCCCCTTCCTTAAGATTTTAGCGATTTTTTTCTGGGCAGACGACCAGATGAGGAGGAACAACGCGAACTCTTGCCGAAACGGTGCGTAATTGGGAAGGGAACCCCATAATTTTGCCAGGCAGAAATCCGATGCGTATGGAAAAGAAGCGCCACCTCAAGGAGGATGGACGCTATCTTATCTACTATCACTTCCCGGAAAGCGCGAGCCCGGAACAAGCCGGAACCTTTGCCAGCCTGCCCGCGTCAGTGCAGGCAGGAGCGGAGGGCGCGGAAAACGCCTCCCTCCCTCCTGGCGCGGCAGTCGGTTCGGTTGAGGCCGCGCCATCCCGGCAGAATGAGGGCGAGCGGCGTGTCTGAGTTGCGTTGGAACCCGGTGCTGGAGGAGTGGGTTATCACCGCTACGCACCGCCAGGAGCGGACCTTCTTCCCCCCACCTGACTACGATCCCCTGGCTCCGACCAAACCCGGCGGCTTTCCCACCGAGATTCCGGCGCCGACTTATGAGATCGTCGTCTTTGAGAATAAGTTTCCTTCGCTCCAGCGCAAGGCTCCGTTTCCGGCAGTCAACGGGGTGGAGCTAATGCCGGTTCTTCCCGCACAGGGAATTTGCGAAGTTGTGTGCTATACTCCAGAGTACGAAGCGGAACTTGCCACGCAGCCGGTGCGCAAGATCGAGGAGTTGATCTATGTCTGGACGGACCGCTTCGAAGAACTGGGGGCCTATGATTTCGTCCGCTACGTTTACATCTTCGAGAACAAGGGCAAAGAGATCGGCGTGACGCTTTCGCACCCGCACGGCCAGATCTATGCCTTCCCCTTTATCCCGCCCATCCCGGCGCGTGAGCTGCGGGCAGCGCGTGAGCACTTCCGGGCCACGGGCCGCGACCTGATCGGCGACGTGCTGGAGCAGGAGTTAGCGGATGGGCGGCGCCTCGTGGCCCAGAACTCGCATTTCGTGGCCGTGGTGCCCTTCTTTGCGCGCTACCCTTATGAGGTGCATATCCTCCCGCGCGCACCCCGCACGGCCCTGCCGGACTTTTCCGAGGAGGAGAAGCATGGCCTGGCCACGATCCTCAAAGTGGTCATGGAGAAATATAACCATCTGTGGAACCGCTCCATGCCCTACATCATGCTGATGCACCAGCGCCCTACCGATGGAACGAGCGCCGATTACGGCTACTATCGTTTCCACATTGAGTTTTATCCGCCTTATCGCACGCCCGACAAATTGAAATATCTGGCCGGTTCTGAGGCTGGGGCGGGCACATTCATCAACGATACGCTGCCGGAAATGACCGCGCAGGCGTTGAGAGAGACTGCGCCGCACTCCTAGCGCAGTTTGCCATGTCAGAGAAGATCCCGCTGGTACGAGTCGCCTCGTGCGGCCGCGCGGCAACATGGGGCTTTCTCACACGGGAAGGAGAAGAGGGTTGAAGCGAATCAACAGGATCGTCCTCGTCGAACCGCGGGCACCAGGCTATCACGTCTATAGCCGGGTGGCGCTGCCGCGTCTGGGCCTGCCGCAGTTGGCAGCCATCATGAAGCAAGGTGGGTACCAGGATATCACCATCTATTGTGAAGATATGGCACCCATTGATTACGACGATGTATGCCGGGCCGACTTTGTGGGCATCTCGACGACGACTTCGACGGCGCTAGCCGCCTATCGGCTCGGCGCGCTGGTCAAGCAAAAAAATCCTCAGGCGGTCGTCGTCATCGGCGGCGTACACGTGACTTTCATGCCGGAGGAGCCGTTCAACGAAACGTTCTGCCAGCAGTGGAACATTCCGTTCCCGGTCTGCGATCACGTGATCCAGGGCGAGGCGGAAAGCATTATTCTGCCACTGATGCAAAGCTATGAGGAGGGCGAAGTGCCGCCGCCCATTCTGGGCACGCGGCTGCGCAACAGTTTCAGCGAGCGCATTGACTACCACAAGACCGTCCAGAACATTGACGAGCTGCCGTTCCCGGACCTGGAGTGTATCGTCGGCAAGGAAAGAATGCATATCGCGCCGATTGTGACTTCGCGGGGCTGTCCCTTCGATTGCACCTTCTGCTCGGTCATCGAGATGTTTAGCCAGAAGATGCGCTACCGCTCGATTGATCCCGACGACCCGCGCAGCGTCATCAGCGAGATGCGAAAGCTGCGCGATAGCGGCAAGCTTAAAAAGGCCTCGTCCCTGTTCTTCTACGATGACAACTTCAACGCCTACAATAAGCGCACGAAGGAGCTTCTGGAGAACATGATCCGCGCCGAAGTGGTGCCCAACGCCTGGACGGCGCAGGTGCGGGCCACCGAGATCGTTCGCGACCGGGAGTTGTTGGAGCTGATGCGGCGCACCAACTGCATGATGCTCTACCTGGGGCTTGAATCGGTGAACGAGGCTACGCTCAAGGAGTACAACAAGAAGCAGAGCATCGAACAGATCGTGGAGGCGATCAAGATATTGAAGGAGTACGGCATCCGGGCGCACGGCATGTTCGTGTTTGGCGCGGACGGCGATACCGCCGAGACGCTCCGCTATACTGCCGATTTCGTGATTAAGAACGACATCAGCACCGTCCAGTTCATGATCCTGACGCCTCTGCCGGGCACGCGCTACTTCCAGCAACTGCACGAGCAGGGCCGCATCTTCGATTATGATTGGAGCCGCTACGACGCCCACCATACGGTCTACTGGCCCAAGAACATGAGCCCGTATGAATTGCAGGTGGAGACGTTCGCGGCGATGCGCAGGGTCTATAGCTGGGGTCGGATCGTACGTCCGGTATTTCAGAATAACCTCTTGACGGCCTTCTTCCGCCTCTACGGGCATAACCTGGTCAAGAAGCATGACCAGAAGACAGGGCTGTACGTGGAGGGGCTGCCGCGCGTGATCAAGCCTGAGAGCGAGTACCGGGAAGCCAAGCAGTTGATTAAGCTGGGGTAGCCCTTACCCTCAGCAGACCTCGCGCCTGTTGTGCGATGGGCGGTTGGCAAGCGGCAGGCTAAACCCTGCCGCTGTGGGGCCTGCGGCCCTGTGCCCGCCGGCGCGGGCACCAAACAGCCTACCGAAAGGTTAGTGTCCCCGTAGAGGTCGCTAGGTGTCGCGAGGCGGAGGGCTGTCGCCCGGTGCCGCTAGGCGAAGGGCCGAACCATTGTAGGCCCGCCCCTAGCAGTGGCGCGAACCGTTGAGCGCCGACCCTAGCAGTCACTGGGCGGAACGCCACCGAGCGAGGGAATTCATTCCCTTGTGACAGAGTTTACCCTTCTGAACCACGCGTCGGGAGAGGGGAGAGGCCCTCACCCCCCATCCCCCTCTCCCGGCGCTGCGGGAGAGGGGATTCGGTTTGGGTAGAGGAGGAAAGGTGCTCTTCCAGGAAGTCGAAGGCCCGGCGCGTGGCCGAGACGTGCCCCTCCTGGTGCGGGATATATTCAGTGCGGTGCGGCAGACCCAGCCGCTCGTAATGGAGACGCGCCTGCGCAAACTGCTCCTGCGTTTTCTCAAAGTCCACCGAGCTATCCTTCAGGCCGGCCTCCACGGCAAAGGCGCGCGGCGCGATCAGCGAGACGAGATCCGAGTCTGAGAAGAAGCGGATAACCTCTGGGAAGAACTTATCCTCCTCGGTGGAGTCGAGAAACGTCAGGGCGCGATGCGGGCCGATGAGCTTGACGAACCGGGAGTTGAAGTAGGCGCTCGCCACCGAGGCTTGGATCCGCACATCCATCGCGGGCAGGAAGATTGCACTCTGCCCGCCCTGGGAAAGCCCGTACATGCCGATGCGATCCGGGGCTACATGGTCGGAGGCGGCCAGCACGTCTACGCCGCGCGAGGAGGCCAGCATATCCAGGCCAAACAGCGCGCCGCCCGCCATGATCGCCAGGCGGTGAAGGCGATTCTTGCCGTAGGTGCGAGGATAGTTCGGGAAGCCGGGCAGGGGCGTATCTATGACGTCGTGGAGCGTGCCGTAGCCGGTCGGATGATGCACCGCGACCACATGGAAGCCGCGCCGCACGGCCCGCAGCCCCAGTGAGCGGTAGGCGTAGTCCTCGGCATTAGCGGAGGCGGTCAGCCCGCAGATTAGTTCCGGCGTGCCGCTATAGCCGTGCTGAGCCAGCAGGCCGGGGCAGGGGCCGGGCACATGCGGGATCAACTCGACGGCGTAGGTCTCCAGGCCCGGACAGACCTCCAGTCGGAACCGTCGCGCCGTGAAGCCGTCTCCCTCCATTAAGATTTCCGGATCCTCGATTCGCAGCGGCGGGCGCTGCTCCGGCTCGATCCAGAAGCCGAGCATCTGCTTGAGGCGCTCCCGCATCGGTTCCATCGACCGCAGATAGGCTTCCAGGCTGGAATAGTCCCGCTGCCACCTCTGGGGCCGCTCACGGTTGAGTTCTGCCAGCCGGTTCCGCAGAAACGCCTCGTAGGATTGATAGACCCGGCGCCGATGCTCATCTACCGCTGCCGGGTCTACCGGCGGGACAAGCGGCGGGCCTGCCGGCTGCTCTATCTCTGCCCAGTTCTCTTCCATTAATCCCTCAGTAGTTGCCCATGTAGATGCGCTCTCCGCGCACCAGCACGCGCTTCGGGTTCTCCACATCGGAAAGCTCGTCCACGCTGTGATAGCCGACCGTCATGCTCATGCGGGTGTTGGGCGTGGTATTTACGCCAGGGCCGTGAATGACCAGGCTATCCAGGGCCAGCAGCCCCCCGGCAGGCATCGGCACCGGCACGATCTGCTCCAGCAGGCCCGACTGCGCGATCCGGGCATCCTCCGCGACGTAGGACGTCTGGACTCCCGGCAGCAGCAGGTGCGAGCCGGGAATGATCCCTGTGCAGCCGTTCTCTACCGTTGTCTCCTCCAGGTAGAAGAGGATGGTGACGATGGGGCGCGACCATTGCAGAATGTCCCGGTGGAGGTACTGGCCCGCGTCGTCGGCCAGGCGCAGGGTGGCGTGGTTGTGCCGGTTCTTGATCAGCTCGATATGGGGCCCCAGCAGCGATTCCAGCGGCTCCAGTACCTGCGGGCAGGTAAGCGCCTCCCGAAAAATCGGATCACGGTCCCAGAGGTTGGAGATACGCACCACCCGCCCCTGGCGATCCCGCACGACCGGCTCTATCTCCTCGCGAATATGGCGCTGGAACGTCTCGATCAGCAGGCTGACCGTCTCCGGGGATAGCCGCTCCGGCAGCTTAAGGAACCCGTTATGGCGGAAGAACTGGACTTGCTGCGGTGTCAGGTACATGGCTGCTCCTCTCAAAGGGAAATTTCGCGGCCTGTGCTAGCCGATTCGTAGGCCGCCAGGACGACGCGCAGGTTCTCGCGGGCGTCTTCCGGCGTGGCGCGCAGCGGCTCGCCCTTCTGGACGACATCCAGGAAGTGGGTGATCTCCCGGAGAAACGTATCCTGCCAGTGATGCTTTTGAAGAAGGACCTCCGGTGGGCTGCCGTGCGGAAACAGGATTACGGCACGGTCGCCGCCGAAGGCGTCCAGGCTCAAGCAGCCCTCCGTGCCGAAGACTGTCAGCATGGGGGAGGCGCCGCGCCCGCGCGAAGCGTGCGTGGCGAACATCTGCCCCAGATACCCGCCCGCATAGCGGAAGTTGAGCACGCCCGTATCTTCCGACTGCGGCCCCAACTCCGGGCGGAACTGCGTCGTCATCGCCTGCACCGCCGTGATCTCCCCGCCGAGATGGCGCAGGACGTCTACAAAATGGATGGCGCCGTCTATCAGGTGGCCGCCGCCCGACTCGGCAGGCCGCGTGCGCCAGTCCTTGTTCAGCTCCTCCCGCTGCCAGTGGGCGTAGGTTGCCTGTAGCCCGACGATGGTTCCCAGGCGGCCCGCCCGGATCGTCTCCGCCGCCCGCTCTGCGTTCTCGGCGGTGCGCATGTTCTCGCCATGCATCAGAATCACGCCCGCCGCTCGTGCTGCCGCCATCATTCGGTCGCAGTCCTCCGGCGTCAGCGCCAGCGGCTTTTCGCAGAGGATGTGCTTGCCCGCGCGGGCGGCAGCAATCGCCATCTCCGCGTGCAGATGATGCGGCAGGCACAGGTCTACCGCGTCGATCTCCGGGTCGGCCAGCAACGCGCCATAGTCCGTGACGGCGCGCGCCTCGCTCTCGCCGGCGGCCTCTGCCGCCTTGCGCGCCCGCTCGATGCTGGTATCGCAGCAGGCAACGATGCGCGCCCGCTCCCGATTACGCTGCCAGCCCTGGATATGCGCCCCGCTGATAATGCCGCAGCCGACAATCGCCACATTCAGGCGTTTCATGCGTTTTGGTAAGCCCTCTCTATAAAATCTAAATTGGCCTCGGTCTCTTGACCTGCCGTGTCCAAATTGGCGGGACCGGGGTAGGATTCCTGTCCAACTTGGCTCAATTGACCTAACCCCCCGGCCCCCACTGCCAGGGTCGGCGCTACAACGGTTCGCGCCTCCGCCTCGCGACCCTACTTCGCCGCTAACGCGGCAGGGAAGGGGGTGAGGGCCGCAACCATTCCAGGTTGGGTCCCTCCCTTCCCTTTTAGAGCGTGTGATGCACTTGGGTCCTCTTGAGGAGATAGGCCAGCCGCTCATTAGAGGCTTGGTGCTCGCTTTCTAGCGAGCACCAAGCGGTCATCAGCCTCCAAGTCCTCTCTCGAAGCAGGCAAAAAAGGGCATAACACCCTCTAGGGAAGGGGGACGGGGGGTTAGGTTAAGAGGGGTAGGGGGCTGGGGGCCAGAACGGAATGGCTCTGCAAAACCCATGCTTTTGCCGGCCTGCGGCCTGTCTGTTGACTTCCGGGCCGAAATCACCGTATAATGCAAGCGTTAAAGCCGCCAGAAGAAGAGGAAATCGCCGCCTTGCGCGTTTTGCATGTCGCTACCGAAGGTTATGAGGCCGCCTGCGCCGTTCTGCGCCGCACCACGCTCCAGGACAATCCGCGCGTGGAGGCTATCGTCCGCGAGATCATCGCGGATGTGAAGGCGCGCGGCGACGCGGCCCTGCTGGAGCTATCGCGCCGCTTTGACGCGCCGGAACTAGAGACGCTCGAAGTGCCGCGCGCCGATTGGGACGCCGCCGAAGCGCGCATCACGCCGGAGCTGCGCGCTGCCGTCGAGAAGGCTGCCGCCAATATTGCTGCCTTCCATGCAAAGCAGCGCCGGACGAGCTGGCTGGACGCCCAGCCCGGCCAGATCTCCGGGCAACTGGTGCGCCCGCTGGATCGCGTCGGCCTCTACGTTCCGGGCGGGACAGCCGCCTATCCCAGCACCGTCCTGATGACGGCCATCCCGGCGCAGGTGGCGGGCGTGCCGGAGATCGTGCTCTGCACCCCGGCGCAGAAGGATGGGCGCGTGTCGCCGCTGGTGCTTTACGCAGCGCAGGTGGCGGGCGTGCGGCGCGTGTTCACGGTCGGCGGGGCGCAGGCAGTCGCCGCGCTCGCCTTCGGCACGGCGACCGTTCCGGCGGTGGATAAGGTCGTCGGACCGGGCAATGTCTACGTCAACGTCGCCAAGAAGCTGCTCTGGGGCGTGGTGGATATAGATATGCTGGCCGGGCCGAGCGAGGTCTGCGTTGTGGCCGATGAGGGGGCCAATCCCGCCTTTGCCGCGCTGGACCTGCTCACCCAGGCCGAGCATGATACCGAGTGCGCCGCCTACCTCATCACGCCTTCCGAATCGCTGGCGCAGGCGGCGCAAGAAGAGATAGAGCGCCAACTTGTGAGTCTGCCGCGCCGGGCCATACTGCGCGAAGCCCTGGATAACCACGGGGCCATTCTGATTGCCGAATCGCTGGCGCAAGCCTATGACTTGGCCAACGTCTGTGCGCCGGAGCACCTGGCGCTGATGGTGCGTGATCCCTTTGCCGCGCTCGGCCATATCCGTAACGCGGGCGCGATCCTGATGGGCGATTATGCCCCGCAGACCCTCGGCGACTATCTGGCCGGACCCAGCCATACCCTGCCGACCAGCGGCACGGCCCGCTTCGCCTCACCGCTGCACGTGGACACGTTCCTGAAGAAATCGAGCTTTATCTACTACACGCCGGAGTCCCTCGGCCAGGTCGCCTGCGCCTTAGACGCCTTTGCCCGCGCGGAGGGCTTCGACGCGCACGCCCAGGCTGTCGGCGTCCGCAGAGAAAGATCCCAACAGGATGAACAGGATTTCTCAGGATTTACAGGATTACAGACAAGAGAGAAACCTTCCACTCAACTAAGTTAAGAGGGTAAGGCAGGTGTTGATGAGCAGAATCATGGCCAAGAGAGAAACCTTCCACTCAACTAAGTTAAGAGACATAGGCACTCGGCTGGTTGGATTGGTATTAGAAACCCTGTTTAATCCTGCAAAATCCTGTTCATCCTGTTGAGAAGGTAGTTATGAGCCAGCCACGCACCGCGATTATAGAGCGTAAGACGCGCGAAACCGATATAAGATTAACGCTGGCCCTCGACGGCGACGGCACGAGCGAGATCGCTACCGGGGTCGGCTTCTTCGACCACATGCTCGCTCATATCGCCCGGCATGGCCTGTTTGACCTGACGGTGCGGGCCAGCGGCGACCTGCACATTGACGATCACCATACAGTGGAGGACGTGGGCATCGCGCTGGGCAAGGCGTTCGCGGAGGCGTTGGGCGACCGAGCGGGCATTACGCGCGTCGGCAATAGCGCCGTGCCGATGGACGAGGCGCTGGTCTTCTGCGCCGTAGATATTAGCGGGCGCGGCTTCCTGGCCTGCGACCTGATCCTGCCCACGCCCCGGCTCGGCGACTTCACCACCGAGATGGTGCCGGAGTTCTTCCGGGCTGTGGCCCACAACGCGGGCTGGACCCTCCATCTGCGGCAGATGGCCGGAACGAATGCACACCACATTATCGAGGCGGCGTTCAAAGCGTTTGGCCGGTCGGCAGCCCAGGCGGCGGCTCGCGACCCGCGCGTGAAAGGCATTCCCTCCACGAAGGGCGTGCTGTGACCTTATTACCCGGCCCCGAGGAAGGAAGGTGAACTCGAAAACAACCTTCCCGGGAGAGTACGGATATGCCGCAAACAGACGGCAAGCAGCAGGCTGCGCCCACCGTGGAAATCGGCACGCTGGTGCGGGCGGCGCTAGTCCTGCTGCTGGCGCTGACGCTGGTCGGCGCGCTGCGCTGGGCGCTCAACGTGACCAACGCCAACGCGCGCCAGGTTTCGACCAATCTGACCCATCTGCAGGCGCGTCTTGGGCGGCCTGCCAACGGATCGAGAACTCCGGTTCGGGCGCACGAGCCCGTAAAGCCCGACGCCGGGCCGAGCATTGAGCCGGCAGAGGACGCGCCCCAACGTTAGAAAGACTCCAGACAATGATCGCGATTGTGGATTACGGCATGGCGAACCTGCGCAGCGTCGAGAAGGCGCTGGCGCGCGTGGGCGGCGACCCGGTGATCACCCGCGACCCGCAGGTGGTCGCCGCAGCCGATAAGGTGGTGCTGCCCGGAGTGGGCGCGTTCTGCGCGGCGATGACCAATCTGGAGCGCAGCGGCCTGCGGAACGCCGTCCGGCAGGCCATTGACGCGGGCAAGCCCTTCCTCGGAATCTGCCTGGGATTGCAGCTTCTTTTTGAGGAGAGCACCGAGATGGGCGTCACGCCGGGATTGGGCGTGCTGCCGGGGCGCGTCGTCGGGTTTTTTGAAGACGGACGTACGCCGGAAGCCGAGGGCCTGAAGGTGCCCCACATCGGCTGGAACTCCCTGCGGCCGCGCGGCGGCGCACGCCTGTTCCACGGCCTGGAAGAGGGCGCTTACGTCTATTTTGTCCACTCCTATTATCCCGTGCCCTGTGATGCCGGGCTTATCGCGGCGACCAGCGATTACGGTGGAGCGTTCTGCTGCGCCGTGGAGAGAGGCAACCTTGCGGCCACCCAGTTCCATCCCGAAAAGAGCGGAGCCGTCGGGCTGCAAATCCTGCGAAACTTTGTTTCCTGGGACTGAGTAGTATCAGTTTGGAAGTTTTCAGGTTTTTAGCCGCCGAATAAAAGGATTTTTAGTTCGGATGGCGAAGAACTTGAAAAAAGGAAAGTAATGGAAGTCTATCCGGCTATAGATATTAAGGGCGGCAAATGCGTCCGCCTCAGCCAGGGGCGATTCGAGGAGGTTACCACCTATTCGGAAGACCCGCTCAAGATGGCCAGACGCTGGCAATCCGAAGGCGCACGCTGGCTGCATATCGTGGACCTGGACGGCGCGCGCATGGGCAGCCCCAGCACGCAAAATCTGGAGGTGCTGCGCCAGATCCTCCGGCAGGTGGATCTGCCCGTGCAGTTTGGCGGCGGCGTGCGCAACGCCGAGATCGTCGAGCGGATGCTGCGAATCGGGGTGGCGCGCGTGGTCGTGGGCACGGCGGCAGCGCGGGACGCCGCGCTGGCCGAAGGGCTATTCACGCTCTATGGCGATAAGGTAGCGGTCGGCGTGGACGCACGCGATAATCTGGTGGCCGTGCAGGGCTGGCAGGAGCATATCGGCGAATCGCCTATGACCTTCGTGGCGCGCATGGCCCGCCTCGGCGCCAAACGGTTTATCTTTACCGATATTTCCCGCGACGGCATGCTCCAGGGCGTCAATACCCAATCTCTAGCCCAGGTGGCGGCGGCGGTGCCGCAGCTGCCGGTGATCGCCTCCGGCGGCGTGACCTCGCTGGCCGATATAGACACGCTCCAGCGCCTACAGGCCACCGTCGCACCCAACCTTGAGGGCGTCATCATTGGCAAGGCCCTCTATGCGGGCACCGTTTCGCTCTCTGAAGTCATCACGCGCGCCAACCGGCCCCTATCGGCATGAGGAGAGGTTTATGCCAGACGTTCTTATACCCATCGTGGCTATTCTCGGCGTTTTCGGTGTCCCTATCGTCGCTATATGGACCAGCCATGAGCGGAAGATGATGGAAATGCGGATGCGCATGCGTAATGAGGGCGATACTCATCTCAAGGCGGCCATCGAGGAGTTGCAGGCGGAAGTGCGCTCTTTGCGAGACACGACCACTCAGTACGATCTAAGCTTTGATGCCGCGCTGCAGCGTATGGAGAGCCGGGTGCAGGGATTGGAGCGCCGCCTGAGCGAAGTGGAAGCAAACACGCCTGCCAATCTGCGTATCGGGCAGTAGTCCCTCTTTCCCATGCTTTCGGCAGGCTGAACCCTGCCGCTGTGGGGCCTGCGGCCTGCTGACTGCAAGGGTCGGGGCTACAATAATTCGGCCCTCCGCCTGGCGACACCTAGCGATCCCCAAGAACAGGGGAGGGGAGAGGAGAAGCCAAGTCTTGTCTCTGCCCGCGTAGGTGTCGCCAGGCGGAGGGCTGTGGCCAGGTGTGGCTAGGCGGAGGCGCGAGCCATTGCAGCGCCGACCCGAGCAGTGGGAAGGGGGTGGGGGCTTCGCCGACTCCCAGGTAGTCGCGCGTGGCATGGCGCATAAAGCGAGAGCTGGCAGTGGGAAGGTGGGGGCTTCGCCGACTCCTTCCGGGAGGACAGCATGGAACCGAACTTCTTTGTGTTTGTTATTGCGCTTACCCTTATCGGCACGGGGACCGGCGTGATCCACGAGTGGATAAAGCACCGCACGCGCCTGGCGGAGCTAAGGCTGAAGCAGGTTTCAGAGAAGGATACGGGCGTGCGCGCGGCCATAGAGGAGCTACGCGCGGAGGTGCGCTCTCTGCGCGATACCACGACGCAGTACGACTTGAGTTTCGATGCGGCCCTGCAGCGCATGGAGCACCGCATGGAGGGGCTGGAACGCCGCGTGAACACCCTCGAAGCCAACGGCGTGACGGATGTGCGCATTGGACGCTGAGCTGCTTTCCCGGAAGCAAACGGATATATATGCCCTATTGCCTGTAGAGGAGACGAAAAGAGAGGCCAACTATGCTCTCAGTGCCGGGCGAGATAATCGCCTTTTTTGCTATCGTCGTAGGTTTGCCTGTGGCGGCTGTCTTTTCTATCCCGCTGATGATGATCTGGACGCATCATCAGCGCAAGATGGAGGAGTTGCGCCAGCAGCGGCAACGGATGATCGGGGACGACATCCGCGCCGAGTTTGCCGCCCTCCGCGCCGAAATCCAGGCCCTGCGCGACACCACCACTCAGTATGATCTCAGTTTTGATAACGCCCTGCAGCAGATGGACCGCCGCTTAACCCATCTGGAGCGGCAGTCCCGCCCTTCGATTGGCGTCGAAGAGACCGCCACGCAGAGCGTGATCCTCGGGGGCCGCAGCCACAGCGCGTAGGCATAGAAGAGAGATGCACTTTATCAGCCCGTTGAACCTGCTCTGGCTGCTGCCCATCGGCGGCCTGATCGTCCTGATGTATATCCTGAAGCTGCGGCGCAAGGATGTTCTGGTCTCCTCGACGTTCCTGTGGCGGCAGGTGATTCGGGACGTGCAGGCCAATGCGCCCTTCCAGAAGCTGCGCAAGAACCTGCTGCTCTTCTTGCAGCTTCTCGTTGCCGCGCTGATCATTTTCGCGCTGTCGCGCCCGTTCGTGCGCGCGATGGGCTTCGGCGGACGCAACATCGTCCTCCTCGTGGATACGTCGGCCTCCATGCGCGCCACCGACGTCGCGCCCTCTCGCCTGGAAGCCGCCAGACGCACGGCCCACGAGCTTGTCGGGCAGATGCGGCCCGGCGACCGCATGATGGTGCTCTCCGCCTCCGCCCGCCCGGAGGCCCTCACCGGCTTTACGGAGGAGCGCGCCGAGCTTCACCGCGCCATTGACAGCCTCAAGCCCCACGACACGCCGACCAATATGCGCGACGCCCTCAACCTCGCCGCCGATCTGGTTGCCGCCCGCAAGGAGGGCGATAGCGGGCGCATCGAGCTTATCTCCGACGGCGGATTTGAGGCCCAGGACGGCGGCGCGGGCAGCCCTAACGCCGCGCCCCGCTACGCCCTGACCAATATCAACCTCGGCAAGACGCATGTGGCGTTTCACCCTATCGGCAAAGGGCACGATAACGTGGGCATCACGGCGGTGGATTTCCGGCGCAGCCTCGGCGGAGAGAAGAGCCTACAGCTTCTGGTCGTCACCCACAACTACAGCGACAAACCCAGGACCTTCAACGAAGAGATCTATGCCGACGACAACCTGGCCTTTGCCAATGAGGTCAGCCTGCCCCCGAACGGCGAAGACACCCAGCCTTACGATATGCCGGAGCCGGACAGGCCGATCAAGCTGCGCGTGCGCCTCGACCTCAAGGACGACCTCGCCGCCGATAATGAGGCCGCGCTGATCGTCAAGCCCCGCAAGACGCTGCGCGTGCTGCTGGTCGGCAAAGAGAACCTGTTCCTGGAAGACGCCCTGAAAGTAGACCCCAGCGTCGAGCTAAGCAAGGCGGCGGCGTTCTCCGCCGGCAAGGGGTTTGATGTCGTCGTCTTCAACGAGACGGCCCCGGCCCGGCTCCCCGCAGGCAACTACCTGTTTATCCATTGCACAAGCGATCAAGCGCCCGTGAAGGTAGAGGGCGCTGCCGCCAATGTCGCGCCCGCCGATTGGGAGCGGGAGCATCCGGTGCTGCGCTACGTGGATTTCGGCAGCGACCGTTTCGGGGACGTGCTCAAGGCCGAGCCGTTGGGCTGGGGCCGGGAACTGGCCGTCGCCGAGTCCGGCTCACTGGTCGCGGTGGGCGAAAAGGAGAAGATGCGCTCGGAGTTCGTCGCCTTCGCGCTCAACCAATCTAGCTTCCCGCTGCGCGTCGCCTTCCCCATCTTCATCGCCAACAGCGTGCGCTGGCTGGGCATGGGCAGCGACGATAGCGAGCTCGGCCAGATCGCCACCGGCAGCCCGATCACCGTTCCCTCCCCGCCCGGCCTCGGCAAGCTGACCGTGACCAGGCCGGATGGGAGCAAACGCGAGGTACGCGCCGGGGAGCGCGGCGGCGCGGCCTTTGACGAGACGGATCAGGTCGGCTTCTATACGGCGGAAGGGCCGGGCTTCTCCTATTCTTTCGCGGCCAATCTCGCCAGCGCCAGTGAGTCGGACATCACCCCGCACCGGGAACTGACCATCACCGATAACCCGGCAGGCTCGCGCGGTCGCCGCGTCGCCGATAACCGCGAGCTGCTGCCCTGGCTGGCGCTGCTGGCGCTGGCCGTTCTCTGCGTGGAGTGGTGGGCCTTTCATCGGCGAGTCTATGTCAATTAGGGCAGGGCTGCCGTGGGTACGCAGCACCCATCAGGGTAGCGAGCAGAAACTACCTAACTCAAGTTGCTACCTTGCCTCTTCGAGAAGGCAAACGGTGATGCAAAAGCCGGTTTCCAGAGCGATTCTCTCTCAAACGTGTTCCTAGGTAGCAACTTGGGTTACCTACCTATATAGCGGAGTTCGAGGGCATGAAACTATCCTCAAACGCGCGGTTCGCGCGCAACGTGGTCATTGGGATGGGCGTTTTCCTGCTTCTGGGTGGGGTCTGGATGTTGATCATACAGCCCACGAAGTGGCAGGACCACCTTTCAATATTCAGCGGCAGTGCCCTTGCCTTCTTCATCGTTAGAGAGGTCAATCGTGGGGAAGGTGAGTGGGCGCAGGAGATAATCATCCGCCGATCCAATAGCGCCCTTCAGACAACAGACTATCCAGACCCGTCTGAGGGGAGCGAGAAGCGGAAGGGTACTTAATCGCAGGCGTTTTCGTGAATTGGGCAATTGTATCTGCTGAGGCGGCGTGGCCGCTTGAGCGATATGAATAATTCGTTTCGCAAAGGAGGGAAGAGCATGGAACGCAGGATATTGGGACGCACCGGACGGGAACTCTCCCTGGTTGGTCTGGGCGGTGTCGTGCTGGTGGGCATGACGCAGGCAGAGGCTGACGCCATCGTCGGGGAGGCGCTGGATCGCGGCGTCAACTACTTCGACGTGGCGCCAAGCTACGGCCAGGATCAGGAGACCGAGAAGCGGCTCGGCCCGGCGCTGGAGAGGCGCCGGCACGAGGTATTTCTGGCCTGCAAGACGGGGCAGCGCTCCAAAGAGGGAGCCAGCGAGGAACTGCGCCGCTCTCTCAAGAACCTCCGCACCGATTACTTCGACCTTTACCAGCTTCATGCCATCTCGACGCGCGAGGATATTGAAAAGATTTTCGGGCCGGGAGGCGCGATGGAGGCGTTTCTGGAGGCGCGGGATGCCGGGCTGGTGCGCCATCTCGGCTTTAGCGCGCACTCGGTGGAGGCGGCCATCGCAGCCATGGATCGCTTTGACTTCGACTCGGCGCTGTTTCCCATCAACTTCGTGACCTACTACGAGGGCAACTTCGGTCCGCAGATCATCGCGAAGGCGCAGGAGAAGGGCGTGGCGCGGCTGGCGCTCAAGGCGATGGCGCGCACCAACTGGAAAGAGAACGCGGATCGCCCCTATCCGCACTGCTGGTACGAGCCGCTTTCCGACCCGCGCCTGGCCGATCTGGCGCTGCGCTTCACGCTTTCCCAGCCGATCACGGCTGCCATTCCGCCGGGCGACCCGCGCCTGTTCCGCCTGGCAATGGATATTGCCGATAAGTTCCATCCCATCACCGACGCCGAGCTGGCCGAGCTGCGGGAGTACGCCCGCACGCTCCAGCCGATCTTCAAAGCGGCCTGAGCCTGCCGCAGAATGAGGCATGCGCGATGCAGAGCAAGCGTAGCAGGAAACGGTGGCTGTTGCTCCTGGCTTTCTGGCTGGGCGTCGGTGTTCTGGGGGCGGTGCGGGAGAGCCGTATCGCCCCTGAGATGGCCTGGGCCGGCAGCTACGAAGCCGGATTGGCGCAGGCGAGTCAGCTTGGCAAGCCGCTGCTGCTTAGCGTTCACACGCCGGGATGCGGCTGGTGCCAAAAGCTGGATGCCGAAACCTTTACTGACCCGAAAGTCATTGAGCTTTCCCGCCGGTACGTCTGCGTGCGCCTGGATAGCGACGTAGACACGGCCATCGTCGAACGCTATCACGTGCTCGACTATCCGACGACCATCTTTGCCGACTCGCAGGGGAAGGAGCTCGCGCGCCTGCCCGGCTACATCCCGCCGGATCGTTTTGCTCAGGCATTACGTCTCGCGCTGGAGGCCGCTGGGGCGAAACGTCCCTGAAACCTGACCTAACCCCCCGGCCCCCACTGCAAGGGTCGGCGCTACAACGGTTCGCGCCTCCGCCTCGCGACCCTACTTCGCCGCTAACGCGGCAGGGAAGGGGGGGACCCGGCTTCTGCTCTTTCCCAGAAAGGAGACCGGTTGGGTCCCTCCCTTCCCTCTTAGGGAAGGGGGCCGGGGGGGGTTAGGTCCAATTTAAGCCGCCCGAAAAGAGAACGCCCTGGAACATCAGGCGGCTTTCTGTACTGCCAGGGTGGGAGTCTCGGTCAGCGCGCGCCCTGTGCGCGCACAGATGGCCAGCGGTCCCAGGTCGCGCGTCAGCACGGCGCCCTGCAGCCGATAGCCATCTGAAAGCCGATACCCATCGCCGACAATGCAGTCCCGTAGATCCGCATCCGGGCCGACATACGCCTCTGCCCCGATCACGCTGGCGGCGATGCGCGCGCCCGCGCCCACGCGGCTGCCCCGTCCCAGCACCGCTCCGCCCGCCACAACCGCCCGCTCCTGAACCTGGGTGCCGCTGCCCACATAGCAGGGGCCGAGGAACTGCGCCGAAGGGTGCATCTGCGCGCCCGGCCCGATCCAGACCCCGCGCCGCACCTCCCGCGCGCCAAACGCGCCGAAATCCAGCGTAATCTTGCCCGCCAGCGCATCCTGATGCACCTGCCGGTACTGGCCCAGATTGCCGATGTCGCACCAGTACCCCTGCGCCCGGTAGCCGAAGAAGCGCGCGCCTTCCCGCAAGAGTTCAGGAAACAGGTCGCGGCTGAAGTCGAAGGGCCGGTCACCGGGGATGCGCGTCAGGATGGAGGGCTCCAGCAGGTAGATGCCGGTGTTGATAGTATCGCCGGACGCCTGGCCGGGAGCGGGCTTTTCCACAAAGCGCTGGATGCGCCCTGCGGCGTCCGTTTCGACAACGCCGAACTCGCTCAGCGCGGCTGGGTCCGGGAGGCGATAGAGCAGCATCGTCGCCTCGGCGGAGTGCCGCCGGTGCGCCTCCAGCGCGGCGGAAAGATCAAAATCGGTGATGCCATCCCCGGAAAGCACGCAGAACGTCTCGCGCAGGAGCGGCTGCATGGCCTTGAGGCCACCCGCCGTTCCCAGCGGCTCATCTTCAATGGCATACTGGATATGCACGCCCCACCGCGAGCCGCCCCCGAAATATTCGATGATGTCGCGCGCCCGGTACGAGAGGGTGAAGATCAGGTGCCTGATCCCATGCGACTTGAGCAGGGCAATCGTGTGCTCCAGTACGGGACGATCAAAGAGGGGAACCATCGGCTTGGGAATGTGGCGTGTTAACGGGTGCAGGCGGGTACCTTTGCCGCCTGCGAGGATGACAGCTTGCATAGGGCTCTCCTTCTGGCCTGGTTGGTTGGCGTGTAAATAGACTTCCCTGCCGATATTCTGGCAAACGATCTTGTCGCGCTTGAACCTGGCATTGCGGGATGGAAAGGGAGGACGACCCTCCCGGGAAGGAGGGCCTGATCCGTTATCGGCAGGCAGCCTTATGAAAAACAGATAGAATTGCGTTCACCGAGAATTGTTCAGGCTGCGTGGGCGCGCCTTTAAGATAAATGGAAACCGCCGGAACTCTGGCGAGGAAAGTCCCGGCGATTCCTAGGATGGATAGGAGATAGCTTACCTATGGAATGGAAGTCGCCCTCTTCTGGCCCTGTGCCACGCAGCGACTTCCTCTCCAGAGCTACGCGTTTCTATTTCTCTATCCCTTGCTGCATACTTCGGATTCTATATCGCTCAACGGCAGGCGATGGCTAGAAGCCTGCGCGCTGGGCTTAGAATTTATTGGCCGTCCAACCTCCTGGTTTCAGCGGTAGCTCGGCATAGTTTCCATTCGCATCGGTGGTAAAGGCGAGCCTGGCACCATCGCTGGCCCGGATGACCTGAAAGCCCATCTGACCCGCTGCGCCCGGAATGGCCGTCACATCCACCACGGCATAGGCGCGCACCCGTTGCCTAGTTTGCCTATTGTAGAGAACGAAGGGGTTTGTGGTCACCTGCACATGCCGGTACTGCTGACCTTGCATGGTCACCCAGGAGCATTTCAGATCCTTGGCCCAGATGCTAACGGCCACCGTCTGTCCATTGGCCGTCGTGCCGTTGAGTAGCGCACTGCCGCTAACATCCGTATGACCATCCGAATAGATATGCCTGAGCACCGTCATGTCAATGTAGACAGAGTGGGTCGCATCGGTAGCGACGATGCCGTGGCATTCCCCAGAATATACCGACCTTTGAGGAATTACACTCGCCGGACTGGCGGTCTGCATACCAAGCGTGAGCGCAACCGCCATCAGTGTGGCAGAGCGAGAGAGAAATTGCCGTAGCATAGAGTTCCTCCTTGAAAGATCTTCGCATTCTTATTTCGCCGCACATTTCCTACTGTGCGGCACAGGAGGTTTATGCCACGTTCTCTATCGAAACCCGCCTGTCAGAAGGACGGGGCATGAGAGAATCTGATAAGAGTATGGGGGAGAGGCAAGAACAGGGGCGATTGTGAATTGTGCTCCGCTCTGTGTGTGGGGACTTGGGCATCAGCTAACCAGCGAAAACCTCCTACCGGTAGCTTGAGCGTGAGCCGCTCTCATCTACCGATAGGAGGTTTTTTTACTTACCGAGCCTTCCCGAAATTGGGAATGGCTCCGGCTTGATAGCCGTTAGACAGGCGCTTGAACTAGCGGCGGCGCCGCCGGCGGGCCAGGAATCCGCCGATGACACCGGTGCCGAGCAGGCAGGCGACGGCGCCCGGCTCCGGAACGACGGAGGTGGTGACAAAGCCCTCGACGGTAAGGGCCTCTTTGCCGGGAGCAGGGATCGGGCGAATCTGCTGCACGAAGATATCGAAGGGCTGCCCACCGATCACTTCATGCAGGAAGAACGCCGGTTGGCCAGTGACCGGATCCATGCTGTTCGGCGTATTGTCGACATCGCCCGTCGTAGCATCTGTCAACGAGGCCCAGATCAGGTTGGTCGTGGAACTGGTATTGCTTCCGCCATTGCTGGTTACATCGCCATTGAGATGGCCCTGCAGCTCAAAATGATGGAACGGATCGCCGGAGGTAAGGGGACCCGGATCATTTTGATGGGAGCCAACCTGCAGGTCGAAAGCGATCCCAACCGGCACCATGCCGAAAGTAGCGCTGCCCGCCCCTGGATTGTCCGTAGCATCCGCGCCAAACCGGATAACGGACGGAGTATTGTAGGCCACTCCGTTGGTGCCGTTCGTCGGCAGCAAGAGGTTGTGGAATGTCGGGCTACCAGAGGTAGTTGCTGCGCCAGGGGGAATCGACCAGTCATTTGCAGGCGGCGGCGTATCCGGATTGTCCACATAGACGGTGAACGGAATGGTCACCGCATTGCTAATGGCGATTGCCCCCACAAGCAATCCTGTCGTCATCATGGAGACCAGCAATTTCTTCAGATGCATCATGTGTTAGGTTCTCCTTTTGTAGCAGTCAGGTCGAAGGGATGTCTGTTTGAACAGCGGGTATATCCCCATCCAGGGGATTGCCTGCAACCGGGTGGCAAGTTGCGGCGAGCGTCCCGAGCTGCCCTCACGCTATACTCTTGCAAGAACCATGCCAAAGATTGCGCTCTCTAAAAAAATTGCGCCTGCTGCAGAAGAGTTTTTTCAAAGAGCGGGCCGCCACCCAAACGGACCGACGCCCTCCGGTTTAGACTAACCGGAGGGCGTCGTGGGCTCCAGACTGGCAGGGAACAGCGGTGGCTAAGCTTAGCTCGGCCGGAAGATTAGAACCTCACTACCGTCCAACCTCCGACTTCCAGGGGCAGCTCGGCATAGTTGCCATCTGCATCGGTACTGGCCGTCAGGACGGTCCCATCGCTGGCCCGGATGACCTTAAAGCCCATCTGCCCTGCTCCGCCTGGAATGGCCGTCGCATCCACTTGCAGATAAGCCCGCACGCGTTGTCCACCCGTGACAAAGCCGAAGGTGTTGGTGGTCACCTGCACATGCCGGCACTGCTGGCCTTGCACGGTTACCCAGGAAAAGTCCAGGGCGGAGGCCCAGATGCTGGTGGCGATCGTCTGTCCATCGGCCGTCGTGCCGTTGAGAAGCGCACTGCCGCTAATATCCGAATGGCCATCCGAATAGACATGGCGGAATACCGTCATATCAATGTAGACAGAATGAGTTGAATCAGTAGCGATGGTGCCGTGAGATTCTCCCGTTTGCACAGTATCATTGCTAATGACAGTTAGCGTTGCCTGGCCGGTGCTGGGCAGGTTATTATCGTCGCCAGCAAACTCGACAGTGATCGTATGCTCGCCGGCACTGATATTGTCAGGGAGCGTGTAGTCCAATTGCGCTGAGCCATTCTCATTAGCCACGGCGTAGTAGCCGGTCGTGGCCGTGCCAAGCAGGGTCTCATTGGCGGTTCCGGCATCGAGCTTGAAAGTCAGCGTCTCGCCGTTGAGCTTGACAGAGTGATCCACGTTACGGCTGAGTACGCCGAAGAAGGCCACTCTCTGACCGGGGTGGCCGCTGCGCGGCGTGACATAGAGGTAGGTATTGGCCTTGCCCACCGTCAGCGTCCCCGTACCCGTGGTGGCCGCGTTGTCGGCATCCCCGCCAAACTCGACGGTGATGGTGTGGGGCCCTGCCGTCATGTCGGCAGGCAGGGTAT
>DASRGZ010000205.1:0-19728 GCA_035650735.1 Chthonomonadaceae bacterium | reverse complement strand
GATGACGGGCAGCCTGGCCGGTGCGCTCGTATCGGTGGGTGTGGAAGAGGAGGAGGCCGAGCATTACCATGTGGGCGTACAGCGGGGCGGCACGCTGGTCGTGGTGCGCACGACAGATGCCGACGAGCCGCGCGTCCGTCGGGTGATCGAGCAATGGGGCGCGGTGGACATCCAGGAGCGGGCCGCGCAGTGGAATCAGCAAGCGGAGTAGCGGCAGCCGGTCGCCGGCCCGGCAAGAAGGAGAACGCTCCGTGGGGTGCCCAGGCGCGCGCAGGCGGCGTGATTGCCAGACGGGCGCCGGTTCTCTTTCTCACCTGCGCCGGACACTGGCTGCGGAGGGACGTGAGGGATTATCATGTTTAGAAGGCTGATAGGCGGCTGTATCCTGGCGTTGATTCTCTTCGGCGCGGGCGTTTTTGTGACATATGAGTATTTTCACGCTCAAGGGCACAGCGTGACCACGAAGCTCACACCAAATACACCGCTGCCCATCCACGTGGATACGAGCCCGATCTCCGATCCAGGGGCGATTGCGCAGGCGGCGGCGCGCGTCGAGCCCTCGGTGGTTACCATCAACACGGAGTACCGCCCGCGCTACGGCGCCGGGGATCTCTTCGATTTTCTCGGGCCCCAGGTCATCCCGCGCGGCGCCGGCTCCGGCGTGATCCTGACCCCGGACGGAACCATCGTCACCAACAACCACGTCGTGGAGGATGCCACGAAAATCAGCGTCACGCTGCAGAATGGGCGCGAGTTGGAAGGGCGAGTGTTGGGCACCGACTCGGACAGCGACCTGGCCGTCGTGAAGGTGGATGAACAGAATCTGCCCGCCGCTACGCTCGCCGATTCGGATAAGATCAAGGTCGGCGAGTGGGTGGTGGCCGTCGGCAATCCGCTGGGGCTGGGTACGACCGTGACTGCAGGCATCGTCAGCGCCATCCGTAAGGGCAACTCCTTGCCCGGGCCAGGCAGTTCGTTGACCTCAGTCATCCAGACGGATGCGGCGATCAATCCGGGCAATTCTGGCGGCGCCCTGGCCGACATCGAGGGCCGCGTGATCGGCATCAATAGCGCTATCATCTCCACCAACGGGGCCAATATCGGCATCGGCCTGGCCATTCCGATCAATACCGTGCGTGAAGTCGTCGGCCAGCTTATCGCCCAGGGGCATGTTGTCCGTCCCTGGCTGGGCATCGCCTACGGCCCGATCACGCCGCGCGCCCGTGACGCGCTCCATATCCCGGAGGACGTGAACGGCGCGATCGTAGCCAACGTTTTGCAGGGAAGCCCTGCCGATGAGGCCGGGCTACAGCCGGGGGATGTGATACGCGCCGCCAACAATACGCCGATTCAGAAGGAGGAGGATCTGCAAGCGGTGATTCAAGGGCTAAAAGTCGGCGATAAGCTCTCCCTTCGCATCTGGCGGGCCGGGTCGGAGCAGACCCTCACGGCGACGCTGCGCGAAAGGCCGGCCATGCCCCCCGCTTCGCCAGGCTAAGGAGACCTCACCCCGACCTGCGGCCACCCCTCTCCTTACCAAGGAGAGGGGCCGGGGGTGAGGCCTGCTGAGAGGAGAGCGGCGGCGGAGCTATGCGGCAAGGGGCGTGATCCAGTCCTCCTCAATCTGCAGGCCGAACCCGTCGCCGGGCGTAGGAAAGAGATAGCTCTCCTGGACGACCGCAGGCCCCCAGGGCGTTACCACATCCTGCGGGGGGACGCCGGGGGACGGTCCCCAGTACTCGGCCCACGGCGTGCTGGGCATGGCCGCCGTCAGGTGCAGACCGTATTGGGAGAGGCCGCCGCCGTGCAGGATGACAGTCAGGCCTGCTGCCTCCGCCAGCGCGCATATCTTGCGGCAGGCCGTCAGCCCGCCAACCCAGTGGATGTCCGGCTGAAGGATGTCTACGGCGTGGTGCTGGGCGAGGAAGGCGAACGGGTACGGGGTATACATGTGCTCGCCGGTCGCCAGCGTTTGCCAGGGGAGGCGCTGCCGCACGGCAACATGGCCCTCCAGATCTTCAGGAATCAGATACTCCTCGATCCACTTAAGCTTGTAGGGGCGCAGGCGCTCGGCAAGCCGTGCCGTATACTCCACATCGAAGGCCATGTAGCAGTCCAGCATGATCTCTATCTCATCGCCGACCGTTTCACGGGCCTGCGCGACCAACTGCTCGTTGGCATCCAGGCCCCACAGCCCGTCCGCCGGGCCGTAGGGGCAGGCGAGTTTGACAGCGCGAAAACCGATCTCCTTTTGCCAATCCACGTCGTTGCCGGTGGCGTAGGCAAAAATGCGGTCGCGCACCGGGCCGCCCAGCAGCGTATAGACCGGCTTTTGCTGGAGCTTGCCCGCCAGATCCCAGAGCGCCAGATCCACGCCGCTGATAGCCGACGACGCCAGCCCGACTGTGCCGTAGGGCTTGCTCAGGCGGCACATCATGTCCCAGCACTTCTCGATAGCCAGGCAGTCCTCGCCGACGAGCCGGGGCGCAAAGTGGTCTTCGATAATCGCCTGCACGGGACGGCCAAAGGAGGTCAGGCCCAATCCCCACGTTCCATCTTCGGCGATGACCTGCACCCAGACGCTATGCCATCGGTCCGGCATCCACGAGGAGCGGTGCCGCTTGTAGCGTGGGAAGTGTGACATCGGATTTGCGACCTCGGCGTCCTGTGACCAGGGCGGGCGCGTCGGCGTCGTCTTTGCGCCTGTCTCCGGCATCGTGACCTGCACGCAGCGTATCTCTTTAATCTTCATGTTCGTCCCCTCGTGAGGAATATCATGCCTCCTCCTCATGCGTGCTGCCGTACTCACGCGCGAGATCGGCGTCTATGTTCTCATTATCCGCGCCGGTTGGATATCCCAGGCTTACCGCTCCCGCATGTCGGCACAGGCGTGCTCTTGCGGCCTCCCATTCTTCCTCGGACACGTCAGGAGGCAGCTTGGAACCGCGGAATCGCTGCAAGAATTCCGCCGCAAGCTGATCCACCGTTTTGCCTAGCCTGGGGGCCAGCCGCTCCATCTGCTTGTAGATGGGATAGGGCACGCGCCGGAGTGCGCCGTTGCTGTCCACAAGCGGCGGAAGGCGCGTCGCGATCCACTCGGCGGGGGTTTTGCCCTCGTTCTTGGCTGCTTCCAGAACATCCTCGTATATGTCATCGGGCAATTCCAGCATCTTACTCATCGTCGTTCTCCTCCCCATTCCATTGTACCCCGAAGCCGATTCCCCATTCGGCGTTCAGGAAGGAGAGATAGGGCAGAGGTCGGCGAAGACGAAGCCCTCGCGCGTGACCACTTCGCCGGCGGTCACGGCGACCGGCTGGGAGAACATCGGGCCAGTATAGGCAAAGGTGTGAAACTCGCCGTTCTCGCCGCAGGGGTCAACTTCGGCGGGCAGATCGGCCAGCAGCGCCGCGTTGAACTCCCGCCCGGCAAAAGAGGCGGGCAGGTGGCGCGGGTCCACGCAGGTGAGGTAGGCGCGCAGCCCGCCCTCCACCATCTGCCGGGCCAGGGAGTCCGTCGGGAGTTCCCAGAGCGGAAACAGGGGTGTCAGGCCGGTTCCCGCCAGCTTCTCCTCGCGGTAGCGGCGAATTTCCTGGAGAAACAGGTCGCCGAACGCGACGTGGGTGATGTCCAGTTCCACGCGCGCCCTATCGAGCGCCCTTTGCATGGCCGCCTCGTACTGTTCGTTGGAGCAGGGCCAGGGGATGGGCACGGCCAGGAGCGGCAGCCCGACGGCGCGCGCCTGCGCCTCCAGCAAGGTACGCCGGACGGCGTGCATCGCCACCCGGTCGAACGCCTCGTTGATCGTGGTCAGCAGCCCGACGACTTCGACCTCGCCCGCCTGCCGCAGCAGATGCAGCGCCCACGCCGAGTCCTTCCCGCTGCTCCAGGAGAGCAGCACACGCGGTTTCTCCACCTCCCCGCTCCTTTCTCTGTCTTCCTTCGCGCGCAAGGCATGGCAACAAAAACGGTAGACGCAGCCACGCCTACCATGCGGTGAATGCAGGATTCGGTTTGCTTTGCGCCGGTTCCTTCCCCACGCGCTCCTGAAAAAAATCTGCGGTTGTTAATGGGCAGGCCGAAATTAGCCGCAATAAGGTACGAAGGTCGCCTGATTATTCCCGAAGAAAAACTCCTCTATTTCGAGAGAAAGCGGAGAAAGCCAGAGAGCGGACGGCGTCCACTTCATCCACGAACACTACCAGCCGCTCCACCTGCTCCAGCACCACTTCCTCCAACGCCCGGAAGAACCGACGCATCGGTCCGACCGCCTCATGGTCGAACCAGTAGTCCTCTAGCTCGTCCTCCAGGTCTAACTGCTGGCCTACCAAGCCCAGCAATGTTAGATACCACTGCTCCGGCGAGACGTTGAGTCCCACGGCGGTCAGGTCGAGGACGGCGACGGCAACCCCTTCTTGCCGCAGACGCACGGAGGTACGGACCATCAAGGAGGACTTGCCCATCTGCCGTGAAGTTAAGACATAGCAGAACTGGCCGGCTAGCAGTCCCTGCAATAACTCGTCATCGGCCTTGCGCGTGACGTAGCAGGCAGCATCAAACGGAAGGTTGCCTCCGACGAAATAGAAGGCAGAGGAGGGAGAGGGTGCCAGAGTATCCAGGGCCATAACCAGAGGCGCTCCTTGCAACGTGCGGTGTGACAGCGCCCCATTTTAACGCAATCAATCAGGCTTGGCAAGCCCTCACATCACATTTTCCCTGTGAAATCGGTCACTGCCGATGCAGCTTGCGAGGAGAAAGGAGAACCGAGGAACCAGGGAGTAAGGGCTGGCTCCCCTCTCCCGCAGCGCCGGGAGAGGGGTCGGGGGTGAGGGCGGTTGGATGAGGGCTTATTCCTCGACGCGCAGCCAGTTGGAAATGGAGACGACGACCGGCAGGCGGGCGATGATCTCCAGAGCGCGGGCGATGCTGCGGCCCGGCGTCTCGTGCATCAGCCAGATGATGTCGGTGTGCTCGCCGCGCGTGGCCTTCTGGATCATCGCCTCGATATTGATGTCGCAGTCCCCAAACACGCTGGAGATGGCGGCCAGCACGCGCGGCTTGTCCTCAACGACCATGCGGATATAGTGGGGCGTCTCCACCTCCTCGATAGGCTGCATGACCTTCTGCTCGAAGCAGGTGCAGGCGACGCGGCCCGTAGAGCCGGAACGCAGGTTGCGGCACACGTCCATGATGTCGCCCACGACGGCGCTGCCGGTCGGGCCGCTGCCCGCGCCGCGCCCGTAGAACATCACGTCGCCTACCGAGTCGCCCTTTACCAGCACGGCGTTATAGACATCGTTGGTGGCCGCCAGCGGGTGCGATTTGGGCAGCAGCGCCGGGTGTACGCGCACCTGCATCCGGTCATGGCCGACGCGCTTGGCGACCCCAACCAGCTTGATGATGTAGCCCAATTCATCGGCGTACTCGATATCCTCCGCCGCGATCCGGGTGATGCCCTCCACGTAGACATCCGAGACATGCACGCGACTGGTAAAGGCGATGGAAGCCAGGATGGCGATCTTGTACTGGGCGTCGTAGCCTTCAATGTCGCTGGTCGGGTCGGCCTCCGCGTAGCCGTGAGCCTGCGCCTCCTTCAGCACCGTATGGAAGTCGGCGCGCTCCTGGGTCATCTTGGTCAGGATATAGTTAGTCGTGCCATTGATGATGCCCAGCACCTCCTGCACGCGGTTGCCGGACAGCGCGTTCTTCATCGGTTGGATGATGGGGATGCCGCCGGCCACGCTTCCCTCGAACTGGAAGTCCAGGCGGCGGCGCGCCGCCTCTTCCATCAGTTCGTGGCCCTCTTTGGCGATCATCTCCTTGTTGGCCGTGACGACCTGCTTGCCGTTCTTGAGGGCGCGCAGCACGAACTCTTTGGCCGGGTCCACCCCGCCGATCAACTCGCAGACGATGTCTATATCGGGATCGTCCAGGATTTCACAGGCGTTGGTGGTGAGGATTTCCCGGTCCACGGCCACGGTCCGCTTCTTGTGGAGGTCGCGCACGGCGATCCGCTTGATATGGAGGGGCAGGCCGATCTTGCGCTCAATCTCGGCGCGGTTGCGCTGCAACAACTCCACCGTCCCGGAGCCGACGACGCCCAGGCCCAGGATGCCGATCTCGATGCGGTCTTTATCCCACGGCTTGCTCGGATAATAGCTCATTTTTCGCTCATGCCTCTCTGAAGGAGACCGGCGCCGTCTACTCCAGCTTCTGCAAGAGGATCAGCGGCTCGCCGGTCTGTACCAGTTGTCCGTCTTTGGCGGGGATGGCGACGACGATGCCCGCGTGCTCAGCGGGTATCTCGGAGAAAATCTTCATGGCCTCGATAACGCCGACGGTCTGCCCTACGGAGATATGGTCGCCCACCGAGATAAACGGCGGCGCGCCAGGCTTATCCGCCCGGTAGAATATACCGACCATCGGCGCGACGAGCGCAATCTGATTGGCTGGAGGCGCAGCGGGCTTTTCGGCTACTTTCGGGGCCGCCAGATTTTTTGCGGCAGGCAGCCTCTTAGGCCGTCGGCCCCTGTCCGGTGGAGGGACTTCCGGCACGCCAGCAGTCGGCAGCGCCAGCGTATCCGCAGGCGGCGCGGTAGGAACCGCCGGAGGCTCCGGATATGGGCCGAGAAGGCGCAGTAAGCGTCCTTCCTCCTCCAATTCCAACTCGTCCCACTGCTCTGCTTCCAGCAGCGCCAGCAGACGCGCGATCTCGTCCTCGTCAAAGCCCAATATCGCCATGCGGGCGTACCACCCTTATCCTGCAAGAGGGATTGGCGCTGCCCTGAGGGGCCAGACGCCGTGCCGGTGAACTCCCGCGCCCGCACCATCCTGCATTATTGGCAGAAGCCGCGACGGACGGGAGAGAATTGGTAGCGATTTCGCTAAAAAGAGAGGGCTGCCGCCGGGACGTCCAACCCTCATAGGTGACCGGATTATACCCTCAGGTAACTCATTCGTCAAGGAGAGCGAAAAATGTATCTCTCTGCGACTCGCTTATGTCAAGAAGGCTGCGCCCGGCCCTAAAGGCCCGGGCTGCCGACGGCAAGCCCCGTGAACGGGGCTGCGCCAGGTGGAGCGGTTCCACTCAAGGGTAAAGGCATCCAACCCCTGGTAGCCCGCTTGAGCGGGGTTGCCGTCCGCAGCCACTCGTTTACGGGTGGGCTGCCATCGGCAGGCGGCTCCAACTTGACATTTTTACCCGCCTGGAGATACACTTACCGTAAGGGTAAAATGCCGGATAGTAAGACTGCCTGGCAAACAAATTTAAGGAACATTTCACCGTGAATTCACGCCTTCCTCAGTGGCTAACCAAGCGCGTTCCCAGCCCCCAGACCGTCGAGATGGTAGAAGGGATGCTGCGGGACGCCAAGCTGCATACCGTCTGCGAGAGCGCCCGCTGCCCGAACCTGGGCGAGTGCTGGTCCAAAAAGACCGCCACGTTTATGATCCTGGGCGACATCTGCACCCGCAACTGCGGTTTCTGCGCCATCAAGGTCGGCAAGCCGCTGGAGGTAGACGCGGATGAGCCCCGCCGCGTGGCCGAGACCGCCAGGGCGATGGGCCTCAAGCACGTCGTCGTCACCTCGGTGGCGCGCGATGAGTTGCCAGATGAGGGCTCCACGCAGTTTGCGGAGACCATCCATGCGCTGCGCGAGACGATCCCCGGCGTCATCGTCGAGGTATTGACCCCGGACTTCAAAGGTAAGCGCTGGTGCATCCGTCGCGTTGTGGAGGCGCATCCCGACATCTATAACCACAACATCGAGACCGTGGAGCGCCTCTCGCCTATCGTGCGCCCGCAAGCCAAGTATCGCCGCACGCTCGATGTCTTGCAGGCCGTCAAGAACATGGACCCGACCATCCACACCAAGTCCGGCATCATGCTTGGCCTGGGCGAGACGCACGAGGAAGTCATTCAAACCCTGCGCGATTTGCGGGAGGTCGGCGTCAGCGCCGTCACGATTGGGCAGTATCTGCGTCCTACGACAACAAGGCATCTGTCCGTCGTGGAGTATGTCCATCCGGATCGCTTCCGGGAGTACGAGCGGATCGGAGAGGAGATGGGCTTTGCCTTCGTCGCTTCCGGGCCGTTCGTGCGCTCCTCCTACAACGCGCAGGCTTTCTCCGAAAAGCTGCTGGCCGACCGGCTGGCCCGCGTCGGCCACGCCTGATACCAGGGTCCTTGCGTTCTCGGCGCTTTTGCGTTTTTGGCGTCCTCGCGGACGCCTGGCTGCAGGCCCAACAGACGGGTAATTTATTGCCCGGCGTCGAGTGCTCAATGACTCTGACCCAATACCAACCGCGAAATGCCGTGATGCGCTATTTGCGTCTGCTGCTTAACCTCCTGATACTGGTCGTCCCGCTGGTCATCCTCAGCGTGGGCGCCTATCGGCTCGTGCAGCGGGATCTCGATTTTCTGGGCGGCAACGCGCAGGTGGCGGCCCTGGCTTCGGCAGAGGCGACCAAGGCGCTGGGGCGGGAGGTCCGGATTGGCCGCATCAAGCTGCACTTGAACTTGCTGGTGCCCACAGCGCCCAATTCCGTCGAGGTTGACAATGTCTGGATGGCCGCCGGCCCCAAGTCCAACAGCGGCACCCTGGGCAGCGCCGATAAGGTCATCCTCACCTTTAACCTCCGACAGATCCTTTCCAGCGACAGGGCCGTGCCCATTATCAGCGGCATGGAGTTGGTCCGGCCGTCGGGCACGCTGGCCCGTAACGCCAAAGGGCGCTGGAACATTGAAGATCTAATCAAGCCCAGCAAAGGCCCCGCGCGCCCCTTCGTGGATAGAATCGTCTTCCTGGATGGGACGGTCTACTTCCATGACGAAGCGTTCCCGCATCCGCCCGGCGTGCCTCGACAGTCGTTCGTCCTCCAGGTCGGCCACACCACCGGCGTGGTCCAGATCCGCCCGGACAAAAGCGTCGCTTTCGACGCCACCGGCGCCGGCCAGCTCTCGCGGATAGGCACCTTCCACGCTACCGGCATGTTCAATATGAAGCCCCTGCGGCTGGATGTGCGCGTGGATGCCCGCCGGGTGAACCTGCCCTACTTCACCGCGCATCTGCTGCCGCCCGCCAGGGCCCGCCTCGTCTCCGGCCAGGCGGATATCCTCGGCAGCGCCGCCTACCTGCCGCCTCCGGGAGAAGCCAGGCGCAAGCTCGATATCCGGCAGATGGAGCTTCATGGCACGGCGCAGCTAGCGAACTTCGCCATGCGCATCCCGGCGCTCGGCATCCCGCTGGAGGGCATCCAGGGCAGCCTCGTCTTCACCACCGACACGGTCTCCGGCAACCTGCGCGGCCTGGTCGGCGGAACGGACACGCTGATCAACGGCGCCGTCTTCGGCCTCTCCCGCTGGCTCATTCCAAAATCGTCGGGCGCATCGCTTCCCGAGCCGACCTTTGCCCTGCAAGGCTCCCTGCCCAACGCCGATATTGCCCGCTTTGTCCAGCTCTTGGACGTAAACCGGCGCTTCCCGAATCTGGCAGCCAATGCGCGCTCCCAACTTCGGCGGGCCAGCGGACGCGGCAGCGCGCAGTTTCAGGTCTCCGGGCCGCTCGACAACCTGACCGCCACGCTTGCGGCCAATTTCAACGCCCTGCAGTCCGGGCGTTATCAGCTTGGGAACGTGGCCCTGCGCGCCCTCTACGCCAACCACACCGCCTATGCGGGGCTGCGGGCGCGCTATGCGCAAGGCGATCTGGCGGTGCGCGCCCAGGTCGCTACCCGCCGACCCAACGCCTACCGCGTGGAGGCGCACGGCCGCAACGTGCAGTTGGATGCTCTGGGCCTGGCCCTCCAGCGGCCGATGCGCGGGGTCGGGAACCTGGACCTGCTGGCGCAGGGAGAGCGCGGCAGCCTGCCCCGTCTTAGCGGGCAGGCACAAGTTCGCAACATAAAGCTGAACAATCAGACGCTCGATTCGGCCTATGCGCAGGTGGACACCGCCGATGACCTGCTCCTTATCCGCACGCTGCGCCTGGATGACCCCAAGGGCTTTGCGCTGGCGCGCGGTACCGTCAACCTCAAGAATCGCCGTCTCAACCTCCGGGTCGCCGCCGATGACCTGAACCTGCGCGCGCTGACCGGCCTTCTGCAGAAGGTTGCGCCCGGCAAGCCGGGGGCGAAGCAGCCGATCCAGGTGGCCGGCGTCGGCTACGTGCGCGGCCAACTGACCGGCACCTTCGGTAATCCGCTCTTCAAGGGCCGGTTCACCGGCTTCGGGCTCCAGGCGGCCAAGGCCGACATGGATATCGCCGAGGCCGATGTGGACTTCAGCAAGAATGCGCTGATCATCAGCCAGGCGACCGTGCGCCGCTATCCGGGACAGGTGCGCCTCTCCGGCGTGATCGCCGAGCCACTGCGCCCTAACGCCGCCATCAACCTCACCGCCAGCGCCGATGATCTCGACCTCTCCGAAATGCTGCGTCTGGCCGGAGTGGATACCAAGAAGGTGGACCTGACGGGCACCCTCTCCGCCGACGTCCGGGTGACCGGCACGCTCACCGCGCCCCGTATCGCCGCCAACGATGTCAGCCTGGAGAACGCCGTCTATCATAACCTGCCGCTGGATAACGCCACCGCCACCGTTGAGTACGGGCCGAACGGCCTTCAGATCCCCGAGGTGAGCGTGCAGGTGGCCGGCGGCACCGTTCGCGCCTCGGGCCGGATGAGCAAGGACAAGCGGCTGGCCCTGGACTTTAGCGCCACCGGCCTGCAACTGAACACACTGGAGGCGGCGCTGGGAGCGGCGGGCGTGCCCCAGGTCACGGGCACCCTGGCCGTCAACGGCACGGCGCAGGGCACCCTCCAGAACCCGACCGTCAGTGTGACAGCCGACACACAGAACCTGGCCCTCAATACCGTAAGCCTCGGCGAGCTGCACGCCGCCCTCACTTATGCCGATAAGCAGGTCCGCTCGCACGATATCTCGCTGGGCAACGCGCAAAACCCCGCCGCGACGGGCGGCAGCATCACGGTCTCCCGCCTGGTCTATGACACCCAATCCGATGACCTGGAGGCCGCTATCTCCCTCAACGAGATCGCCAGCCAGAAACTGCGCACCCTGGTGGCAGGCAGCGTTGACCCCAACACCGACACGGGCAAGGCGGTACTGAACGCCCTGAGCCGCATCCCCGCCTCCGTCAACGGCGTGCTCTCCGGCGGCGTGACCGCCTCCGGCACGCTGAAAGAAGCCATTGTGGATGTGGCCTGGAACGCGCACGGCCTGGCCGAGAACGCCAGCACCGTCTTTACCGGCAGCGCGCGCCTGACCAAAACCGAGGCGATCATCCCCTCGCCGCACACGCCCCGGCAAATTGCCCACATAGAAAGCGGCGAAACCTATATTGATATTCCCAATGTTCGGATAGAGTATAAGGGAAATATCGCGGGCGAGCTGAATGCCTACAACCTCGATCTGGCGGGCCTGCAGCGGTGGGTGCGCCCTGACCTGGCCAACCCGGTAGGCGGCACGGGCGATCTGTTCATCGTGGCGAGCGGGGAAACGAAATCCCCCGTGCTCGACGTTTCGATCAACCTGCGCGATCTGACCTACGCCGGCCAGAAGCTGGATCGCCTGGATGTGGCGCACGCGACCATCCGCGAAGGGCAGATCACGGCAGATAATATTACCCTGACCAAGCGCGAGACGGTCAACGGGCAGACCATAGCCTATACCGGCACGGCGCGCGGCTCCGTCGGCTTTAGCTGGAAGCAGCCGGGCATTCCTGAGGACGCTCCCCTCGACTTCGAAGCCGACATCAACAAGCAGCCGCTGCAGCTCCTCTCGGCGTTTGCGCCGGGCCTGCTGCGCGATTCGACCGGCACCATCTCCGCCACGGCGCGCGCCACCGGCACGCTTGCCGATCCCCGGCTGACGGGCTCGGTCTCGCTAGTGGCGCCGAAAGTGCGCGTGGATGGAGTCGCGACCGGCCTGCGCGACGTGGATGCCGTCTTCGCGTTCCGGGGAGACCGGATCGTGGCGGAGCGCTTTACGGCGCGCTCCCAGGTCTATGAGCCCCGGACGGGCATACCGGACCCCAAGCTCACGGGAGAGCCGATTACGCTGACGGGCAGCCTGCCCATCACGGCGCAGCAGGCGCAGACGTCGGGAGCCGAGATGCACCTGACCACCTCCCGGATCGCGTTTGCCGAAAGCCCGCTGCCCGGCCTGACTTCCGGCGGTGCGCGGGGCACGGCCGATCTGGATATCCATATCGCCGGCTCCGTCCTGGAACCGTCCATCAGCGGCGTGATCGCCGTCCCGGAGGCCCAGGCGTCCTTACCGCGCGACTTCGGCAACGTCCAGGGCGGCAAGTTCGCTCTGCCGATCAATCCGCGCTTCGACCTGCGGGTGCAGATCGGGCAGAACGTGCGCCTGGTCAACCCGCAGCTTAATGCGCGCGCCTCCGGCAATGTCGTCCTGACCGGGGAGTTGAGCAGCCCACACATCGCCGGTACGCTGACCATTCATGAAGGGCGGCTGGTGCTGCCGACGGCGCGCTTTACCATCCTGCCGCCCGGCACGCTGCGCCTGAACTATCCTTCCTATCCGGTGGGCGGCTTTGGCCAGCCAGCGCTGGCCATTGACGTGGATATCCGGGCGCAGACCTATCTAACGGCGGCCTCCATGTCGGGCGTGCGGCGGCGCTACCGCGTCATCGTGGCGGCGCGCGGCCCGATCACCGGCGATGTGGTGGACCCCATCACCGGCCAGCCGCGCCTGGCGCTCAACTTTACGACCGATCCGCCCGACCTTGCGGCGACCCAACAGGAGCTGGCGCAGCGTATCGCCGGCAGCCTGGGCGGCGACATCTTTACCCAATTGGGCCGCAACCCGGAGCAGGCCATTGCCGCGCAGTTGGCCAATGTGTTCACCCAGTCGGTGCTGCCGGGCCTGTTTGAGCCCCTTGCCGGGCGGTTAGGCTTTGAGGAGTTCGCGTTTAACTACGACCCGGTGCAGCGCCTGAGCTTTACGGTGACCCGCCATCTGTTCGGACCGCTCTACGCCACCTATATTCGCTTCTTGAATCCGGTAGAGGAATCCTACGACCTCAAATTCAGCCTGCGGTTCCAGGACCGCTATCAGCTCTCCTACACCTTCAATGATCAGAACACTCAAGAGGTTCTGCTGGAAGGAATCTGGCATTACTGATAGCCAGATTCGCTTGTTTCCCCTCACTCGGTAAAAACCCGGTCGTGTTTGAACCACTATCGTTGATGTAGCAGATCGCCAGTTTTACCTCGCTCGTTAAAAATATCTGCAACGGTTTGGGCGCTCCTCCGATCAATGGAACCTCGGGCGCATCTAGATCGTTTTACCCCCGCCAACCAACTTGGCGAGAGCTTATCGTTTTGTCTCCTTTGGAAGGAGCGACAGAGGCGGCAGAGGTACGTTTCTGACCTCTGCCGCCTTTCACCTGTCAGGGGATAAGACGGCCCGTCGCCGGTCGCGGGGCAGGAGAGCCGTCCATGAGTAACTTAAACGCCGATGAGCCCAAGAGAGAGACGCCTAAGAAAGCGGGCGCCTCTCCTGTCAAAATATATGATCGCCCGGAACGTAAAGGCTTTTCGCCTGCTCTCCTGCTCGTCCTGGCGGTCTGTATCGTGCTTGTCCTGTTCATCTGGTGGGGCCTCACGCACTGGCACGTAAGGTAGAGGCCCGGGAAACAAAGGCCATGGAGCATCCCACAACCGTCACCGGGAAAGAAGGCTGGCAGGGACAAGTCGAAAAGGTTCTGCCGGCTCCTGATGGGCAAGGTTCGCAGGTCCTCATTCGTCTTGCCAACGGACAGCAGGTGCTTGCGCCCGCAGAGGTGCTCGTTGCTCAAGCCGATGGCAGCTTCTACCTACCGGTGGGTCTCTCGGAGTTAGAGCAGGCGCATACCGAACGGGCCGCTCCAAGCGAACCGGTCTTAACCGTCCCCGTTATGGTCGAGGAGCTTCACGTGGAGAAGCGGCCCGTAGAGACCGGACGGGCGCGCGTTACGAAAAAGCTCCATGAGCGCGAAGAGGTCGTAGATGACAAAACCGGCAAGCCGGTTGCCTGACGCAGGGCTTCGGTCGAAAATGCCCCCACCCCTTTATCCCCTCCCCTGTTCTCGGGGGAGGGGAGAGGCATTCTCCTGCGAGAGGGTGCCCCCTAGGGGTATGGACGGCTGAGGAGAAATAAGCCCTCACTCGCTTCCCCTCTCCCATGCTGCGGGTGAGGGGAAGCCGACCTTACCCTCACATTCCCTCCTTTTTCCTTCATACCCCATTGCCGTCTGACGTACTTTTGTGCTACTCTTTTTCCACAGAAACCGCACTACCCCGTGACCTTGCTTAGTGCGCATTTGTGCGGACGCCGCACTTTTTCAGGGCGCTGGCAGTACGAAGGGTGTAACATTTCCCGCCAGCGTGCGTTCTAATACCCCAGCATATGTACGTGGGTCGGGAGGCCCCGAGTGGCCGTGCGGCTCCCGCCGAAGACCGCCGCGATAACAGGCAGGAAAGGTGCCCTACGCTTGATGCCTGTGACTTCACGGCCTCCCGGAACGCAAGGACAAGATCGGCTCATGAACGCTCCCCCGCCGGAAGACGCCGATAGAGATCTGGATTTCGATGCGCTGGTCGCCAAATACGAGAAGAAGATTTTTAACGTCATCTATCGTTTCCTCGGGGACTACGAAGAGGCTACCGATCTGACGCAAGAGACCTTCATCAGCGCCTACCGGCACTACGAGCGGTTTCGCGGCGAGGCCAAAGTCTTTACCTGGCTCTACCAGATCGCGCGCAACCTGTGCATCAACCGCGTTCGCCAGCGGGACCGGCAGCGCGCGCTGCGCATCGAGTCGCTGAATCAGCCGCGCGAGAGCGACGAGGACGAGAGGCTGACGCGCGAGGTGGCCGACTGGAGCCGCGCGCCCCAGACCATCCTGGAAGAGAAAGAGCTGCGCCAGCGCATCCTGGCGGCCATCGAGTCGCTGCCCCCGGAGTATAAAGAGGTCGTCCTGCTGCGCGAGTTCGAGAACCTCTCCTATAACGAGATCGTCGAGGCGACCGGCCTGACTCTGGAGAACGTCAAGACGCGGCTCTCGCGCGCCCGCGCGATGCTGCGCCGCAAACTTACGCCCTACTATCGCGCGTAACCTTTCCAGGCCAGGCGCGTCCATTTAAATGGTAGTTCGGCGTCCGTCCATTTAGAAAGTTCCTTCTTGGGGGCGGAGCGCCATTGGGAGGAGAACCGGATCGCATGAAAATCCGTACCCGCAGGAAGCCGGTCAGGCCGCAATCCGGCTCGCCGCTCCTGCTCGTCACGATACTGCCTGTCGCCAGCTTCAGCCTCTTAACCCTTTCCTATCGAAGCGCCCAGGCGCAGGCGACAGCGCAGGCCGATGCGGCGGCACAGAACGCACAACCCCCGCAGCCAAATGTCAGCCGAATTGGCGAATTCATCGTCACCGGCAACAAGACCCTCAACAAAGATGCCATCATCGCCTACAGCCGCCACAAGATAGGCGACCCCTGTACCGAGCACACGCTCGATGAGATAGCCACCAACCTCATGAAAACGGGCTTTTTCGGCCAGCACACCAGCGATCAGGACGCTGTTAAGGTCAAGGCCGAGGAGGCCAATCCCAGCACCGGCCTCTGCCGAGTCCTCATTGATGTGGATGAGAACGACACCATCCAGAAGGTAACCGTCAGCGGCTCCGGCCCCGTCAAGCCCGAAGACATTCTCAAGCTCATCCATATCAAGCCGGGCACGGTCTATAACTTCGTCCAGTTCGGGGCCGATGCCGTGGATATTCAGAACCTCTACCGCTCGCAGGGCTATTCCGCCGTCGTCACCGACGCCGTGATCGACCCGCCGGGCGTCCTCAACGTCAATATCCTGGTCGCCCGCGTCACCGAGATCAGGATCACGGGCAATCGCCGCACGAAGCCTGTGGTCATCCGGCGCACGATGCGCACCAAAGAGGGCGATTACTATAACGTCAACCAGCTTAACCGCGACCGCCAGCGGCTCTATAACCTGGACATCTTCGAGGACGTGCCGGTCTTTGAGGAGCGCACGCTGGGGCCGGGGCGCGTCGGGCTGACGGTCAGCGTCGTCGAGCGGCGCACCGGCACCATCGGCCTGGGCATCGGCTACAGCAACCGCCAGCAATTGGTGGGCCGCGCCGAGATCACCGACACCAATTTCCGCGGCATGGGCGAGACGCTTTCTCTGATCTGGGAACAGGGCGGCATCGCCAACCGCAGCAGCATCGAGCTTGGCTTCACCGAGCCCTTCCTGGACAAGCGCGAAACCGCGCTCTCGCTCCAACTCTATGATAAGGTTGTCTATCGCTTCTCCTCAGACCTGCTCAATGCCGTGCCGGCCACCCCGGTTACCGGCTCCACGGACGATCGCTATTTCGAGAGGCGCACAGGCGGCATTGTCACGGTCAGCCGCCCGTTTGCCACCAACTATCGCGCCGCGATCAGCCTGCGCGGAGAGAATGTGCACACGGATACGCTGGCTCTGGACCCGACCAATGCG
The DNA here is from genome assembly GCA_035650735.1 of Chthonomonadaceae bacterium. Classification (GTDB taxonomy): domain Bacteria; phylum Armatimonadota; class Chthonomonadetes; order Chthonomonadales; family Chthonomonadaceae; genus DASRGL01. The sequence goes on along the minus strand of DASRGZ010000205.1, from coordinate 3,196 downwards.
CGCATCTTACAGAACGGCCCCATCTATTCCGTCGGCGGCTCGCTTATTCACAACACGCGCGACCTGGACTTAGATCCGGTCATGGGGGGCTATCAAAATCTGAGCCTGCAGGTAGGGCACGCCGACTTAAAGCCGCCCAATACCACGACGGGCACGCCTATCCCTGGCCCCTTCGGCCCGACCAATTTCGGCAAGTCCTTCATTGATGCGCGGCAGTACTTCAGCCTGCAGGGGCCGCGCCCGCGCAACAAGCCCGATGCCAAGCGCAGCGTGATCGCGCTGCGGCTGATGTTTGGCACCTCGGCGGGCCGGCTGCCGTTCTTCGAGCAGTACTTTGTCGGGGGCGCCGAGAGCCTGCGCGGCTACCGGGAAGACCGCTTCTGGGGCAGCAATATGCTGCTCGGTTCCATAGAGTTCCGGCAGCCTCTGGCCAATGCGCTCACGGGCGTGTTATTCCTGGATGTAGGAGATGCCTGGGGCGGCTCCTACACCGACGTAAATATCCTGGGCTTCAATCAGGCGAACGGATTCCGCCCGCACATCGGCGTGGGGCCGGGCTTGCGCATCCGCACGCCGCTTGGCCCCATCCGTCTCGACTACGGCATCGGCAGCGAGGGCGGGCGCTTCCACTTCAGCATCGGCAACGTCTTCTGATGCGGCCCCTCCGGACTTACCTAACCCCCCCGGCCCCCTTCCCTAATACGTTCGCTCCGCTCATAGGGAAGGGGGGACCCGGCTTCCCCGTTCCCCTCTGCCGCAGCGCCGGGGGTCGCCAGGCGGAGGGGTGTCGCAAGGCAGAGCCGCGAACCGTTGAGCGGCGTCCCTGGCAGTCCGTTGAGCCCCGACCCTTGCAGCGGGGCAGGGGGTGAGGGCTTCTCTTCTCCCTTCTCCCTTGAGCAAGGGAGTATCCGTTCTCCCTTCTGCCTTGCAGGGAGAAGGGACGGGGATGAGGGGAGATAAGAGAGAACAGAAGAACTTAGGGGCGGGGAGCTCCCCTCTCCTTGAGAAGGAGAGGGGTTGGGGGTGAGGGCTTTAGTCGCCCGCTTCCCGGAACGGAGAGAGACGAATTTGAGCGCTCACTTGTTCCACGACCCGGCTATCTGCTATAATAACCGCGTTTGACCCTTAGGAAAGGAAGGTACGGAATGTCTCAACCCACGCGCGGTCTGCGCCTTATTGTTTTTGCCGCTCTCGTCCTCGGCATTCTGGCGGCTTTGGGCGCCGGGGCTGCGCCGGAAAGTACGGCGGGCGGTCTGAAAATCGCCATCGTGGACGTCAATCGGCTGCTGAGCGACTACAACGGCACCATTGCCTCCAATAACCAGCTAAGAAAGATGGCAGACGACGCTCAGACGGTGCTTCAGACCTGGAAGCAGAATTTCCTGCTTACGGAGCCGGAGCAGAAGCGTCTGGGCGAGCTGACGCTCAAAGAGGCCACGCTGACCGAGGCGGAGAAGGCCGAGAAGAAGAGGCTGCTGGATCGCAGTGCGGCGCTCTTTCAAGAATTTACCACGCTGCAGACCAAGTCCACCGGGGTGACGGATACGGAGAAGCAGCGGATCACCGAGTTGACCAAGCTGGCAGGCGACACGGACAATCGCATCGCCGCCCGCACCAAAGAGCTGCAGGATGAGTTTGAGAAGGAGCGCACCACGAATGCGACCAAAATCGTCAAGGAGATCCGTGATGCCGTCGCCAAAGTCGCCAAGAAAGAGGGCGTGAACCTGGTCCTCAGCAACGATACGGCCTGGTACGCCGAGGCTGACATCACGGACGCGGTCCTCAAGCAGCTCAACGGCAAGTAGTGCGCACCACGAGAACGCGGTGCGGAGTTAAGTAAGGTGTTTGCTGCAACGCGGGGCGGGGTGGTGGCGCGCAAGGCGCTGCTCCTCGCCCTCCTCAGTATTAACCTGGGCCTGGCAGGCTGCCAGCGAAAGGCCGCGCAGCCGCCCCGGCACTACGTCCGGCTGGAGGCCCTGCTGCCGCTGCATCCGATCTGGGAGCAGGTGGCACGATTAGAGAGTCTGGCCCAGGCGACGCGCCAGAGCGCGCAGCAGCAGGCGGCCAGTCTGCGCCTGGAAGCCTCTCCCCTGCCGGTATCTTTCCCGGCCCCGGTGGCCGTGCCGCCCAGCCTGGAGCAGGAGCGCCGCGCCCGCATTGCCGAAGATGCCCGCCGACGCATTCAGGGCCTGGCTGAGGAGCTGCGCCGCCGCAACGCCGAGCTCTTGCGCCGCGAGGAGGCCGCCGGCGCACGGCAGCTGGAAAATCAAGTGGCCGCGGCGCGAACCGAACTGGAAGGGGCGCTGCTGGCGCGTCAGGCAAATATCCGCACGGAGTACGAAGGCAAACTGAACCCCCTGCGCTTCAAATCCGTCATCTTCGAGACGCAGGTGCGTGGGTTCTCCGGTCAGCCGCAGCAGGACGCGCAGGCACAGCTGAACGCGATCAACGCGGAGGTCGCCCGGCTGGAGCAGGAGCGCGACACGCGGCTGGCCGAAGCACAAGAGCAGATGCAGCGCGATCTGGCTGCCCGAAAACAGGAGTTGACCCGCCAGTACAACGCGCGCCTGGCGCAGCGCAGAGCGGAATTGGAGACCCTGGCTGCCCGGCAGGTGCAGCGCGAGGAGGCCAGCCTGAGCGCGCAGTCGGAGCCGATTCCGCCCCTGGGAAGCGCTTCGCTGGGCACGCTGCCGCCCACCGTGCCCCTGCCGCCGCCCGCCTCGCCGGATACGGTGGCTCCTGCCGCCTTCGCGCAGGCGCAGGGACAGGTGGCCGCCGCCGGCAGCCGGCAGCGCGCCGAAGTGGAGGCCCAAAAAGCGCATTTTGTCGCCCTCATCCGCGAGGATACCCGGCAAGCGGTGCTGGCCATATCCCATCGGCAGGGATGGGTGCTTGTCCCACAGGGAACGCCGGGCGCCAGCGATTGGACGCAGGCGGTCGCAGGGGAGCTGCGCGCGCAGTGGCAATTGACAGTAGCCGGGCATTGAAAATACCCGGCTAGAGGGCGGCTGCGCCGCCAACCGTCCTTCGGACGGAAAACCCTGCGGGACAGGCGCGTCCGCCAGTCGCAAGGCAGAGGCGCGAGTGTCGCCAGGCGGAGATCGCCAGGCAGAGCCGCGAACCGTTGAGCGGCGTCCCTGGCAGTCGAGCGTGCGTAGTTCCGACCCTAGCAGTCGTAGCGCCGTCCCTTGCAGTC
>DASRGZ010000204.1:0-48986 GCA_035650735.1 Chthonomonadaceae bacterium | reverse complement strand
CGTGCGCGGTGGCAGCGGCGGTGGAGGCCGTGTTGGAGGGCAAGCATCCAGGGGGACGGATCCCGGAGTTGTGGGATGGGCAGGCGGCCGAGCGGATACTAGATGTTCTGGAGAGGCATGCCAGCGTCCCCGCGTCGGCTTAAGAGCGCAATCAGATAGAGGGAGATAGTCTCCCAGAAGCCCGGCATACGCCTTGCGCCGGGCCTCTGGGAAGCGTTAACCAAGGAGAGTTACCTATGTCACACGGATATTTGATCACCTTGTATAATGTTCTCCTCTTGTTCTGCGTTGCACAAGCCCATAATAATATTGCCCTGCATCGTCCCTATACGCTGACGCCGCCTCCCAACTACTCCCTTACGACCGACCTTGAAGACAGCGTGCAATTGACCGATGGCCGCTATGCCGACGCCAACGGCCGCTTGTGGACACACAAGAGCGCGGTGGGCTGGAGCCGGATCAGCCCAGTGACGATCACCGTGGATCTGGGGCGCGACATGCCGATCTCAGGCGCGTCATTCAATACCGCGGCGGGTGGAGGCGGCGTGCAGTGGCCCGCCTCTATCCTGGTGCTCACGAGCCTGGATCAGCAAAACTGGCATCCCGTCGGCGACCTGGTAGCGGCAAGCAATGCCCAGAACGGCCCGCCTCCCCAGCAAGGGTACGCCCTCTATCGCTTTTGGACCGATCAATGGCATACGCATGGGCGCTGGGTCCGCTTTGTGGTAACGGGACAGGGGGACTTTATCTTTACGGATGAGGTCGAGATTTACCAGGGCACGCCGCAGATGCTTAGAGAGCCTCTGTCCGGCAGGCCGGTCTCCAACATGAGCAGCCTGATGCTCCGCGAGGCCATCGCGCGCCGCCTGCAAACCGATAAAGAGCGCCTGCGCCAGCTCGCCGAGCGCGCTTCCATCCCTGAGGCGGAACGCTCCCGCCTGCGCCGCGATCTGGAGAACACGCCTGCCGAAGCCGGGGAATGGCCCGAGGGCGCTCCCGGCAGCTTCCGCGCTACCCTCCCGCTCAATACGCGGCATGCGCAGCTACTTCAGGCGCAGGCGCGGCTGTGGCGAGCTGCAGGCGTGCCCGCGTTTGCGGCCTGGGTGCCCGCCTCGCCCTACGATCCGGTGCCGTACCTGACGGACCATCCCCTTCCCAACCCGGCCCGGAACAGCGCTTCGGTGGCCCTGATGCAAGGAGTGACCCGGCCCGTCGCCGTCAACCTGATCAACGGGCGGGAGCAGCCCGTTACGGTGCGCGTGCATATCGCCGGATTGCCGGGCGGCGCCAACCCGGACTATATTCAGGTGCGCCAGGCCGTCTGGACGGACACGCGCTCCGGCGAAGCGGTCGCCGCCGCTCTGCCGGAGGTACGGCGGGAGGGCGGCGTCTATTCGATCATGGTTCCTTCCGGCCTGCTCGGGCAGCTATGGCTCAATATCCATGCGGGCGGCTCCCTGCCGCCGGGCGACTACAACGGGCGCATTGTGCTGGAAACCGAGGCCGGAAATTCCCATGAGATCGTGCTTCATCTGTATGTGGCGCCGGTGAAGTTCTCCCGCGCGGAGGCGCTGCACCTGGGAGGGTGGGACTATACCGACCGCGAGCGGGGCGAGGGCGTCACGCCGCAAAATCGAGACGCGCTCATCGCCGCCCTGAAGGAGCACCTGGTGGACATTCCCTGGGGCTCCCCCGGGCTGCTGACCGCAGGGCGCTACGATGCCGGCGGAAACATGACCGCCCAACCCGATACGGCCCGCTTCGATGACTGGCTCGCCCACTGGCAGGGCGCGAGCCGCTACGCGATCTATGTGGAGGCAGGCGAGACGTTTGAGGGCGCGCGCATGGGCACGCCGGAGTTTGCCCGCAAAGTCTCGGAGTGGATTCGCTTCTGGTGGCGGCACGCCCAGGAGCGGGGCCTGCGCGCGGGACAACTGGCCCTCCTGTTGGTGGATGAGCCCAACTCGCCTGCCCGTGACCAGCGCTTCGCTGCCTGGGCTCAGGTCATCAAGCAGACGGCCCCGCAGGTGCTGCTCTTTGAAGACCCGATCTGGCCCGACCCGCGCCAGATGGACCCGCAGGTGCCGGCGCTGAGCGATATTCTCTGTCCCAATCGCATTCAGTGGCTGGAGTCGGGGCCGGCGTTCGCGCAGTTCTATCGGGATTGGCAGGCCCGGGGCAAACGGCTGGGACTGTACACGGCCAGCGGGTTGCACGCGCCGCGCGACCCCTACGCCTTCTACCGCCTGCAAGCCTGGCAGTGCTTTGCCATCGGCGCGCGGGAGGAGCACTTCTGGTCGTTTACCGCCACAGGCGAGGCGCCCAGCTGGAACCCGTACCTGGCCGTGCGCACGCCGGAGACGCCGCTGTATATCGCGTCCGAGAGCGTCACGACCGCCAAGCAGATGGAGGCCATTCGGGAAGGCGTGGAGGACTACGCCACGCTGGCCATGCTGGCCCGCGCCGCCGCACGGCGCCGGGAACGCGCCCCGCAGGACCCGCTGGCGCACGAAGCCGAAGACCTCCTCACCGCAGGAGTCCGGAGCGTGCTGCCGCCTTCCGGCGAGAAAGACCTGGCCTGGGAAAGCCCCAAGGATCGCACCGCTGCCGACCACATGCAGGAGCGTGCTCTGCGGCTGCTGGCGCGTCTGCAAGAGTAAGCCCGGCTGTCTTCAGGCCGATTGGCCTGCCGCCATCGGCTTGTCCGTAGTTGCGGCCACGCTTTTATACCGAGTTTATACCGAAAAGCCTTCAGCCCGGCACAGTCATTCATGCCGTTGCAAGCGCTGCAACCTCATTTTCAGAAAGAAGAAAGCCTGAGAACCTAGCTTGCAGGCGTTGCGGCCATTGTATAGGGAAGAAAGCACGGCGCGGGGACGGCTAGAAGCGCGATACGCCTTGCGGCTGCACTTTTTTCGCAGAGAAAAGTGTATTTTGCGAGGATTTGGCACGCATCTTGTATAACCAACCTTATGCTGTTATTCAGGATGCTTCCGTAGCGCCGTCCCCTTACGCACGGCCAGGCGTATCCACCCTATTTCTCGTCCGGGCTGGATTCATAATCAGGAGGATATGGAGATGGAATTAACGACCCCAACAGCTACGGCCTCCGCGCTGGAATATACCCCTGGAGTGGCCGGTATCATCGGCCTGGGATATGTCGGTTTGCCAACGGCGGTCGCCGCCGCACGCAGCGGCTGGCACGTACTGGGCTTTGATATTGACGCCGAGCGGGTAGAGCGTCTCAATAGCGGGGCCTCGCATGTGGCGGATGTCTCCGACGACGATTTAAGCGCCCTCATCCGGTTGGAACGATTTGGCGCTACCCACGATATGACGCGCCTGGCGGAATGCGATGTCGTGTTGATCTGTGTTCCTACCCCAATCAACCAGTCCAAAGAGCCCGATCTGGGTCCGGTGATTGCGGCGGCGCAGTCGGTGGCGCGCGCACTGCGGCCCGGCCAGTTGATCGTGCTGGAGAGCACCACCTACCCCGGCACCACCGTCGAAGTGGTGCAGCCGATCCTGGAGGCGAGCGGGCTGAAGGCGGGCCAGGATTTTAAGCTTGCCTTTGCGCCGGAGCGGCTGGAGCCGGGTAATATGCGCTACAAGCTGACCGACATCCCCAAGGTTGTCGGGGGCCTGACTCCGGAGTGCGCGCAGGCTGCCATCACCTTCTACGGCAGCTTCATCAAACAGATTGTGCCCGTCTCCTCTCCCACCGCCGCCGAGATGGTCAAAATCTACGAGAACGTATTTCGGTGCGTCAATATCGCTTTTGTCAACGAGCTGGCGCTGCTGTGCAATCGCATGGGGCTCGACGTCTGGGAGGTCATTGAGGCAGCTTCCACCAAGCCCTACGGCTTCATGCCCTTCTATCCCGGCCCCGGCCTGGGCGGGCACTGCATCCCCGTGGACCCGCACTACCTGGCCTGGAAAGCCAAGCACTACGATTTCCACGTCAAGTTCATTGAGCTGGCCGCCAGCATCAACGACAACATGCCCTACTTCGTCTGCAATCGGGTCGCCTCCGTGCTCAACGAGCACCGGAAGTGCATCAACGGCTCGCGCATCCTGGTGCTGGGCGTGACCTATAAGCGCGACGTGGCCGACCTGCGGGAGTCGCCGGCCCTGCGGATCATCGAGCTGCTCAGCGCGCGCGGCGGGAACGTCTGCTATCATGATCCCTATATCCCTTCGCTGGAGCTGACCGTTAAGGGCCGCAAGGTGACGTTCCACTCCGTCCCGCTCTCTGCCGAATTGCTCCGATCCGCCGACTGCTGCGTTATCGTTACCGACCACAGCAGCTATGACTGGCACTTCATCGCCGAGCACGCGCCGTTGATTATGGATACCCGCAACGCGCTCAAAGACATCCGCGCCGGCGTCTCGCACGCCTATTCGTTTTAACCTAGCAGCCCGGCCCTAAAGGACCGGGCTGCTAGAGGACAGCCCCCCTGTGCAGGGGTTATGTCAAATTGTGGGCCGGACATTGAAATACCCATCTCGGGAGCGGCGTTGCTCCCCTGAGATGGGTATTTTTTAGCGTTGCAGTCAGGACAACGCCAGACGATGTTTTGCGAGGAGTTGCTCCCCTGAGATGGGTATTTTTTAGCGCCTGGCCCTGGCAAAACGCACGCTGACGGTGGCATTCGCCGCGGAATTGGGGTATCCTGGATAGCAGAGGGAAGAGACCGGATATGAGGCTGGAATACTACCAACGGCTCGTGCATAGCTTTGCCGACCGCCGCATCCTGGTGCTGGGCGACCTGATGCTGGATGAGTACTTGCTGGGGCGGGCTACGCGCATCTCGCCCGAGTCGCCCGTGATGGTGGTGGAGGTGGATAAAGAACGCTGCGTTCCCGGCGGTGCGGCCAACGTCGTCAACAACCTGCTGGCGCTGGGCGCGCGCGTGGCTATCATCGGCGTGATCGGCCAGGACCTGGCTGGCGAAACCCTGCGGGCCGACCTGGCAGCGCGCGGCGCCGACGTGACCGGCATCGTCATCGACCCCTCGCGCCCTACCACTCGCAAGACGCGCGTGGTGGCCCACAGCCAGCAGGTGCTGCGCGTGGACCGCGAGCAGACCCATCCCATCTCTCCCTCGGTGGCCCACTGCCTGATAGAGCATCTCCGGCGCGAGGTCTCCGAGGCGGAGGCGGTGGTCGTTTCCGACTACAACAAGGGGGTTCTGACGGCGCAGGTGGCCCGCGCCGCCGTCCAGATCGCCCGCGAGGCGGGCCGCATCCTGACCAGCAACCCGAAGCCGCCCAACGTGCGCACGCTGGCAGGCGCAAAGCTGGTCTCCCTCAACCAGGTGGAAGCGCAGACCACCGCCGACGACCCGCGCTTTGCCGACGAAGACGGGCTGGATGAAGCGGGCGCCGCGCTGATACGGCAACTGCATGTCGAAACGCTCGTCGTCACGCGCGGCCCCAAAGGGCTCTCCATCTGGCACGCCGACGGCAGCATACGCCATATTCCGGCCCACCCCGTCGAGGTTTACGACGTGGCCGGTGCGGGCGATACGGTCATCAGCGCCATCACGCTCGGCCTGGCGGCGGGCGCCTCAGTGGAAGAGGCTGCCGAGGTTGCCAACCATGCGGCGGCCTGCGTGGTGCGCAAGGTCGGCGTCGCCACCGTCACCCCCGAAGAGCTTCTGGCCGACTGGCGGCTCTAAGCAGGGCCTCAACCATAAATCGCCCTCACTCCCTTCCCACTGCTAGGGTCGGGCCTGCAATGGGCTGCCAGGGTTGGCGCTCAACGGTTCGGGCCACTGCCAGGGTCGGGCCTGCAATAATTCGGCCCTCCGCCTCGCGACACCTTGCGACCTCCGGCGCTGCGGGAGAAGGGAGAGGAGAAGTTGGGTTCTACCCTCATCCCCGGCCCTTCTCCCTGCAAGGGAGAAGGGAGAGCAGAAGCCAACTCCGACTCTCCCCTCTCCTTACGAAGGAGAGGGGCAGGGGGTGAGGTCTGGAGGAGAGCAGAAGCCGGGTTACCCCCTTCCCTGTGAGCGGAGCGAACGCAGTAGGGCCGCAAGGTGTCGCGAGGCGGAGGGCCGAATTATTGCAGGCCCGACCCTGGCAGTGGCCCGAACCGTTGAGCGCCAACCCTGGCAGTGGGGGCCGGGGGGTTAGGTGGGAGTTCACCTGGCGAGCCTGCCGCCGCGCTATTCGATAGACACAGTCGGGCGTTTCCCATCCTAGTACAAGGAGACGAAGGGAAGGAAGAGCCGATGTATCCGGAACTGAGCGGTAAGGTCGCGATCATCAGCGGAGCGGGCGGCAGCCTGGGCAGGGCGGTCGCGCGCCGCCTACACGCCGAAAACGTCCGCCTGGCCCTGATAGATCAGCGGGAAGAGGCGCTGCGGAAAGTGAGCGCCGAGCTGGGGTTACAGCAAGGTTCCGTTCTCATCGGCGCGCTGGATTTAACGCAGAAAGCGGCGGTGGACGCCTTTGTCGCGCAGGCGGCGGCGACCTTCGGGCGGATAGATATTCTGGCCAACATTGCCGGGGGGTTTGCCTTCAGCGGCCCGGTGCATGAGATGGATATGGGCGATCTCGATGCCATGCTGTCCATCAACACCAAAACCGCGTTCCTGCTCAGCGCCGCCGTGGCGCGCGCCATGGTTGGGGCAAAAACCAAAGGCCGAATCATCAACGTCGGGGCACGGGCAGCCCTGAGCGGCCCGGCAGGCATAGCCGCCTACAGCGCCAGCAAAGCCGCCGTGCTGCGCCTGACCGAGAGCATGGCGGCGGAACTCCTGGAGCATGGCATCACCGTCAACGCCGTGCTGCCCAGCGTGATAGACACACCCGCCAACCGGCAGGCCATGGCCGACGCCGACTTTAGCAAATGGGTCGCCCCAGAGTCGCTGGCGGACGTGATCGCATTCCTGGCCTCCGACTCGGCCCGCGACATTAGCGGCGCCTCCCTCCCCGTCTATGGCCGCGCCTGAACATCCACGCCGAAGTACCCTCGTCATTCTCCGAGATTGGAAATTTACGAAGTGGCTGCGAGCACCTGTTTCACCGCCTCAGCCAATCGAACAGCCGAATTTCACTACATCTGGAGGAATCATGATGGAAAGCACACGGCGCCAATTCCTGACCACCGCTGCCGTCGCGCCGCTGGTTGCGACGCTGGGCGCAGCCCAAGCCGCGCCCGAGGAGGAGGCGCTGCCGCCGCCCCGCTATCACCTGGCGATCAACCTGGAGCTGATGTTTCCCCAAACCATGCCCTATGAGGAGCGCCTGGAAGCCGTCGCCCGCTGTGGGGCCAACCGCTACGGCTTCTGGGGATGGCAGGGCAAGCCTCTGGATAAGATGCTGGAGGTCCACCACAAACACGGCCTGCGCTGCGTCAGCATCTCCGGCAATCCCCGCACGGGCTGGAGCACCGGCCTGACCAAACCGGGCCATGAGCAGGCGTTCCTGGAGGACATTGAGGAGGTCTGCCAGGTTGCCAACCGCTTCGGTGCGGAGAACCTGATTACCTTCGTCGGCGCTGTCGAGCCGGAGGTTGCCCGCGAGCAGCAGCGCGAGCAGATCGTCTCCGGGCTGAAAAAAGCAGGCGCCATCGCAGAGAAGCACAACGTCTATCTCACCCTGGAGCCGCTTAACCGGGTCGAATCGCCCCAGATGGCCATGCTGACGGCGCGCGAAGCCTTCGATTTCGCCGCCGCTGCCGATCATCCACGCATCAAAGTGGATTACGACCTGTATCACCGTCAATTGGGGGAAGGCAATCTCCTCAATAACCTTGCCGAGGGGCTGCGCAAGGGCCTTATTCGGTTCATCGAGATCGGGGACGTGCCGGGCCGCAAAGAGCCGGGCAGCGGTGAGACCAACTACGTCAACATCTTCCGCTTCCTGCGCCGCGTCGGCTACGCCGGCGATATCGGCATGGAGCATGGCTCAACTCGCACGCCCCAATACGCCTGGGATACCGTGCGCAAAATGGCCGGGCTCTAAAAGCCGCGTCAACCGTCCGCTGCGCTGCGTTAAGTTGAAGAGTGCGGTTTGTGCTGAAATAGGTATCTATCCCAGCGAAGAGTGTAAAATCCCGCTTAATTGAGCGTGAGAGGCGCGGAGACACCGAGACGGCGGGGAGAAAAGTAGGAGCCAAAAACAAAAGGGCTGGATGCCATCGGCGCATCCAGCCTTTGCTTTGGAAGTAGGGCTACGGGGAATCGAACCCCGGTTACCGAGCTGAGAACCCGGCGGCCTGACCGCTAGCCGATAGCCCCCTATTTAGGTATCGCATTTTGACCGACGATAGTATATCACAGCGCCCGGCGAAAATCAAGGGTACTGCCGCCGTAATTTTTGGCGGCCTTGCGCGCTCTGCCGCCGCGCCCTGTTCCCCGTTTTCTGCACAGAACCGGTAGTTCGACGGATAGAAACGGGGGACGCAGAAGCCGTTAATGGAGAACGTCGGCGCGAGAGTGCATAAGGAGGACGAAACGTGCTACTGTCGGAAGCCAAGACCTATATCGGCCAAGTCTGCTCTATCCGATGGCGCGACCGATCGGGCAAGGAGCAGCTGGTCGTTTCCAAAATATACGATGCTACCTATGTGCCACTGTATGGAGGCTATCTCATCACCGATGCCGACGATATCCGCCTGGATCACATCTGCGAGGTGGCGCTGGCAGGAGAAACGGTCTCCCAGCCTGCCGAAGCGGAAAGAGTCGCAGCCTGATCGACGGCGCAACGATGGGCCCATTATCCTTCTGCCTTTTCCCTTTACATCGGCCTGCCAATGACAAGCGCCGGGGCAGGCCGATGCCTCTCCTTTCCTGCCATACGATCTAAACGCCGCGCCCTCTCCTGGCCGTAAAATGCCCGCTAAGAGCCCCTAACAGGCAGCGGGGAGTAGATTTCCAGCAGATTGCCGTCAGGGTCACGAAAATGGGCGGTGCGTATTCCCCATTCGGCGTGGTCTTGCGGTGCGGTCACAAAACGAACCCCTTTGGCCTGGAGCTGCGCGTAGGCGGCATCTACATTCTCGACCTCGATTCTCGACCTCGAAGATGAGGGCGATCTTGTCCTGACAGTCGGCCTCCGCAGGCTTGTCTGCCGTGCCGACCGCTGCAGCCATGCAATCCCGACGAAAGAGGGCCAGGGTTGCGCCTCCTGTCTCGAAATCCGCGTACACATCGTTCTCGTCCCCAAAGGTGGACGTGAAGCCCAAAGTATATCGCGATAGAAACGGAAGGAGGTGGGGAAATCAGAAACCAGCAGCCGAGTGTAGGTGTGACGCAGCATCCGTTCTCACCTTTCTTGCAGGGGATTCTGTCTAGCACACAGGCCCGTATTCCTCGCGGCGTTGAGGCAGAACTCCGTTTCCTCTTTGCGAGGACTGGGCCTTACAGGCACGTATTCCTCTCCTCGCGGCGTTGAGGAATCCGCTCTGAGCAAAAGCAAGAGCCTGCCGCTCAGGCACATTGACGGCACCAGGGATAGATGCTATGGGCGGGGCGACGAGGAAGCCCTCGCTGGCGGGGATGACATTGACGGCACCAGGGATAGATGCTATGATAATAATACGGGAGGAGCACGGATGTCAAGGAAAGCGTCTGGTGGAATGGCCTGCTGGCAGTGCCCGCGCTACAGCCGCGCGGAGCGCCGCTGCCTGGACGGCAAAGCTAACCCCAAAAGCAAAGCTGACTCCGTCGCGGTGGCGGAGCTGCTGGGCGTGCGCGCTCTCTGCCACTACAATCTCTACCGGGACGCCCTGGCCCTGCGCACCTATCTGCCCAACGCGCCCGCCACGCTCGCCCTCGCCCGCAAGCCCCAGCCCGCCGCTGCCGGAGGACGCATCGAAGTCGAGATACTGGAGGATTGAGGAGGAAAATCGTTCGCGTGTGTTCTTTCGTTCCCCTGCGCCCTGAAAAGAGACGGCTCTCTCGAAAGCCCGCACTCCAATTGGCTCTCCTGATGGCTTTGCTGCTGGCCCTGTTGGGCGTTTGCCGGATCAGCTCTGCCGCCGTGCCCCAGGCCCGACTCTTCCTTACCCGGCAGCCGACCGCCGCCGAAGTGGCCCGCCGCAATACGCACGCCCGCTTTGAGCCTCCGGTGGGCTGTTACCTGGGCGCCTACATTGACTTTGACGCCACGCTCCACCAGCCCTATCGGGATCAGAATCGCACGGCGCATCAAGATCCCTCCGACTTTGAAACGACAGTGGGCAAAGCGCACGCGATGTACTTTTTCTACATGGGCTATGGCCGTCCGCTCCCCGTGGACTGGGTTCGCTACCTCGGCGCGCACCATAAGTTTGTCCATATCGCCCTTCAGCCGGATAGCGGGCTGAATAAGGTCAAAGACGACGCCTATCTGCGCAAACTGGCCGACGATATGGCCCGCTCCGGCGCCCGCATCTTCCTGCGCTTTGGCTCGGAGATGAACGGCGACTGGACCAACTACCATAGCGATCCGCCGCTCTACCGCAAGAAGTTCCGCCTGGTCTACCAGGTCATGCACCGCCGCGCCCCCAACGTCGCGCTGGTCTGGTGCCCCTATATGTCGCCGACCCGCAACATCCCCGACTACTATCCCGGCGACGACGCCACCGATTGGGTCGGCGTCAACCTCTACAACGTCACCTATCACAACAACCAGAAAAGCGACTACTGCGAGCACGAGCATCCCTGCGACCTGCTGGCCTACGTCTACAACCGCTACGCCGCCCGCAAGCCGATCATGATCTGCGAGTTTGCGGCCTCGCACTTCGCCGCGGTGGAGGGCCGCCCCCGCCCCGACTTCGCCCGCCGCAAGATCGCCACGCTCTATCAGGCGCTGCCCCGCCTCTTCCCGCGCGTCAAGTGCATCAACTACTTCGATAGCAACAACATCCACTTCGTACCGCGCCGGCCTTATAACGACTACAGCGTTACCGATGACCCGGTTGTTCTGGCGACGTACCGCTACGTCGTCTCCTCGCCCTACTACCTCTCCGCGCCCGTGCCGGACGGCCCACAGCCGCCCCCGCCGCCCATGCCGATGCCCCTGCGCAAAGGCGAGCTGCTGCGGGGGCGCGTCGTCCTTTCCTGTTGGGCGCGCAGCCCCTCCGACCTCCTCACGGTGATCTACAAAGTGGACGGCTACCGCATCTATAAAGCCTACAGCCCCGATATGTGGGACTGCATCTGGGATGCGAGCAGCGTGCGTCCCGGCAAGCACACGATCTCGCTGGAAGTGCTCAATAGCAAGGGCAAGGTCGTCGCCTCACAGAAGGTCGTCGTACAAACGGCCCTATGAGGAACACGGATGAGACGGATGAGACGGATGACACGGATAACACGGATAAGCAAGTCCGGTTTCCCTTTATCCGTTTCATCCGTGTTGAGGAAATAGAAACCTGAGCTAGCAAGGCAAACAGCCGGAATAGCGACCGGCTAAAGTTTCCTGTCTTTGCGCCCGAAAATGGCAAACGAGAACGACCCGCAGTTGTTCCACCCGCTATCCAGGACGCGGACTGCGCAGGAGCGCTGTGAGGACTCCTGCCGCGGCCTCTGTCCTGGCCGTGGGCCTCTACGGCGGCGCACGGGTCGGCGCAGAAAGGCAGCAAATCATGGCAGCAGGCTTTCGCAAAAACGGCTCTCTGGAACTCAAGTTCAACGAGGATCGCACCCAGGTGCTGGCAACCATCTATCCACCCGCTGAGGATGGCCAGGCCGTGACGGCGGGGGAGATTCTGGAACGCCTCAAGCAGATGGGCGTCACCTATGGCATTCGCGATAAGGCCATCCTGGACGCCGTTCACCATGCCGCCAATGCGCGGATGCCGGTCGCCAATGTCATCGTCGCCCAGGGTATCCTTCCCCGCGATGGCGACGATGCCCGCGTCGTCTATCGTCTGCCGCAGGACGTTCTCGCTCGTCCCCTGCCCCGGCGCACGGACGGCAGCGGACTGCCCGATTGGCTTGCCCTCGAATCGGCCAAAATGGTCAAGGCCGACGAGGAGCTGGCCATCATCATCCCGGCCCAACCCGGCACGCCCGGAAAGACGCTGACCTGGCCGGTTCAAACCATCTCGCCCAAGCCGGGCAAACCCTCCACGCTGAGCGCCGGGCTCAACGTGCGCACCACCGCCGATGGACTGCGCTTCTACGCCGCCGCTGACGGCTATGCCTGCCTGCAGAGCGACCAGCTCGTCGTCCATGCGCTGCGCCTGATCCATGAGGATGTGACCGGCGGCCCGCATGTCTTCCTGAACGGCGCCGTCTTCCACGGCAATCTGCGCCAGGCCCAACTGAAAGTAGGGGGGGTACTGGCGGCCAAAGGGAACGCCGTCGGCTGCCAGATCCGGGCCTTCGGCGATGTCTTTGTCCGCTATGCAGAAAACTGCACCTTCATTGTCTCCGGCAATGTCTATGTCATGCAGGGGCTCAAAAACTGCCAGGTCAACACGCGCAAAAAGATAGCCGCCCTGGAATCGGCCTCGTTGCTCGGCGGCAAGCTCTATGCAACCGAGGGGGTGGAGGCGGTTACCCTGGGCGCGCCCGATTTTACCGATACCGAGGTGCGCGTCGGCGTGGATTACCTGCTGGATATACGCAGCGGCGAGATTCAGGAGGAGTTAATCCAGTGTGAAGCGAATATAGCTCGCATAAGCCAGGCGCTCAAGCCTTTCGCCACTCTGGCGATCCATGACACGCTCACCGAGGAGATGCGCCAGCTCCTCCAGAAGCTGCAGGAGCAGAAGCGCAGCCAGGAAGCGCGCCTCAAAGACCTGCATAACGAGCGGCGCTCGCTGTCGATCGGGGCCAAAGAAAAGGTTGCCGGCACTGTCACGGTTGCGCGCACCGTCCATCCCGGCGTCTGGATCGGGATACATACCGCCGCGATACAGGTCGAGGTGCCGATGGAGGGCGTGCGCTTCGTGGAAGCCAGCGGCGGCAAGTCGGTACAGGCCGAACCGCTGCAACAGGCTGCCTGAGCGGCGCCTCCGGCCCATCCGGCCCTTGCAGCAGGCGCGTCTGGCGAGAGGGGAGGTTATCGTGGAACCAACACGCTTCAAACTCACTCGCCTTGTGCGCACGCAGTCATCGGAAATCTACCTGGTTTGGGACGGGGAGAAGCGCGTCGGGCAGGTGGACATCCACTTCGCCCACGACACCATCCACGCAACCGTCATCTTTGAGGCGGACCTCTCCATTCGGGAGGAAGAAGACCTCCTGACCCAGATCGACGACGACATCGTCTCCTCGTATTTGCCCCGGTTTGAGCGAGAAGATTTCGTGGCCCACGTCTTCCGGGGCGAGGAGATCAGCCGCTATACCGACTGCTCCGGCGCCATGGACGACCTGGACGAGGACGACGAGGGGCGGGAGGAATAGCCGTGCCGTCCGCCGACCCCAGCAATCCCCCGGCAGTCGGCAATCGGCAAGCGGCAGGCGGGAAAACAGGCCGCACCCACAATCGCCTGCCGATTGCGGACGGCCAACGGCTCGCCGAACGGCCTGCCGACTGGTCCGCCGAACGGCCTGCCGCCTCTCCTGCCGCGTCGCCGCGCCTGAGCAAAGTGCCCCTGCAAGGCGCTCCCGAACCGATTGCCGCGCTCAATCGCGTCAAAATCCTGGAGTACGCCCATCCCTGGGAGGAGCGGGAGCCGTTGGTGGACATCCGGCGCTACTGCCTGGATGTCGCCTGCGCGGAGGGCCTCTGCCCCTACCTGCGCCGCACCGTCGCGGATATGCTCAACCGGGCGCAGGCGTCGCTGCCCTCCGGTTACAAGCTCAAAGTCGGCACGGCGCTGCGCACGCTGTCCATGCAGAAAGGCGGCTGGGACGGCTATTTCAAGCGCATGCAGGAGCAGCACCCGAACTGGCCGCTGTCTGCGCTGCGCCGGGCCACCAACAAATACTTCGCTCCCTACGATCAGAAGGCCCCGCCCGGTCACTGCACCGGCGGCGCCGTGGATGTCGGCCTGCTCGGCCCGGACGGCAACCCCCTGGATATGACCGCGCCGACCGAGGGCTGGGAGGCGGCTTATACCTGGTCGGACAAAATCGGGCCGGAGGCCAAAGCAAACCGGATGCTGATGGTCGAGGCCATGCTCGGCGCGGGCTTCTCCAACTGTCGGGATGAGTTCTGGCACTACTCCTGGGGCGATTCGGCGTGGGCGGTGCGCGTGGGCGAGACGCAATGTCCTTATGGATGGGCGCACCCGCCCGTTGCTCTGGAGGCCGACTTTGCCGGAGCCGGCGCGGCGGACCTGCGCATGGAGACGATCCGCGAGGTCAACGGGCGGCCTGTGCGCGCGGTGGGCTCCTGCGCGCTCCCTCCCCCGGAAGCAAGCGACCCGGAAGACTTTCCTTACTGGCGCGTCGGCCTGTACTGGGCCAACGGCGTACCGGTGACGCTGCGGGTGCGCTGGCCCGCAGAGGCCGGGCGAATACCGGAGTTGTTTAGTGGCGATGGCAAAGAGAACTGGCTGCCGCTGACGGGCGTTGAGCGCGAGGGGGACGACCTGCTGCTGTGCCTGACGCCGCAGGCCGACCGGGTCTTTCTCACCAACCGCGTTCCCCCTCCGGAGGCGAAGGAAGAAGGATGAGGGCGCTTCTGCCAACCGTTTTCTTTCGGGCGGCTGAAGCCGCAGCAACAACGGCACAAAACCTGCCTGCGCAGGTTTGGGTTTAGTCGCCGCAGGGCGACTTCGTGCTTTTGTTGCTGCGAATTCATTCGCCCGCTATCCGAGGGAATACGCATGCAAATTCGCATTGATCGCTGGAAAACTCCCCTGGCGTTGGCCGGTTTGCTGGCGCTGACCACCTCGTTTGCCGTGCCGCAGGGCCGTTCCCCCGTTAGCTTGCGCGGCGACCGGGTGCAGTGCGCCAATCTGATCTACGCCGGCAACAAAACCTCTCAGTGCTTCAGCGACCGCTTTCTCATGCGGCTGAAGGTGGAAACCAAAATCCAGACGGAGCCGCACTTTCGCCAGGTGCGCCTCGACAGCCGCGACCTCTGTAACTATCCCTTCGCCGTGATGACCGGCGAAGGCGGCTTTCGGCTGACGGAGAAGGAGCGTCTGCAACTGCGCTACTACCTCACGCACGGCGGCTTTTTGCTGGCCTCGGCAGGCTGCTCCAACCGCGATTGGGCGCGCTCGTTCCGCGCCGAATTTGCGCGCCTGTTCCCCGGTCGGCAACTGATGCCCCTGAAGCTGGATCATCCGTTGTTCCGCCTGGTCTATAAGATCGAGAGCCTGGCGACGCGGCATCGGCCCAGCGGCGCTGCGCTGGAAGCCTTCATCCATAAGGGCCGGATCGTCCTCCTCTTCTCCCCCGACGGCCTCAACGACACGGCCCACGCCGAAAACTGCTGCTGCTGCGGCGGTGATGAGATCAACCGGGCCGAATTCATCAACGTCAACGTGCTGGCTTACGCCCTCCTTCGCTAAACCTCCGCTCCGTCGAAAATCAGGCGACAACCGACTCTCAGAATAGCCCTGGAATTCCTGGCAGGAAGCAGGAACCTGGCGGTTTGTGTCGAAGAAGAGTGGTAGCGACACTAATCGAGACGGAGAAATACGCTTCCGATGAACAAGGAGTGGAGAGAGTCTGGGCTTGAAGCCAGACGTGACCGGCTTGCAAGGCCCAGAAGCCGATGGATCCTGGGATTGGCTTTGGCCGGCCTGCTGGTCTTGCTGCTCTTAGGGGGCCTGTGGCAGCAGCAATCGTTAGCGAGTCGGGCCAGCAGGGTAGGCACGGTGGCAAGCTGGAACGTGGTTAGCGGCGATTATTACTGGCTTTCCAACCAGAAGGTCCTGTTTTGCCGCAAAGATTCCCGGGGAAGAGAGCCGCTGTTCTGCTTTGTGCCGGCAACAGGCCAGGAGAAGCCTCTCCCCGCATTGAGCCGCCTGCTGCAAGCCTCCGCAGGGGACCCGGCGACCATCAAGGTCTCTCCAGACGGTCAGTGGCTGATCTGGGCCAGCGCGCATCGGAACCGCATCTGCGGGGCCAGGCTCGATGGCTCCCGTTCCTTCCGAGGTTTCCTGTCGGCCCCCAGCTCGTTTCACTGGCTGGGGCGCAGTGGCCGCTGGGTAGAGTGCCTCTGGGGCGATCAGGGGGCTGCCTGCTGTCACGCGCTGGTACATAGTGTATCCTCCCCGCATCGGCTCCGGAGGGTGCCGGTCACTCCCAGGCTGAGCGCTCCTTTCCTGATCACCCTCACCTCACACCAACATCTTCTGACGGCTTCCGTTCCTGAAGGACGCTTGAATGGGAGCCGCTTCCGAGTTTCCATCCAGCAGGCCGGTCTAGGCAATAATCGGGCCCCACACCGCCGGTTTACGATTGCCTTGCCGCCAGGGAGAAAGCTCTGTGAGCTAGAGTTCTCTCCCAACGGGGATCGCGTGGTCTGGCTGCTGGAAGAGAGCTACGTTCCCCCAGTCTCTGCCTGGCTGCATCGCGTGTGCCCTGAATACTCCGCCTCCTCCGGCCCCGCTCTCGGGATCTGGATCAGCCGGCTGGATGGCACGCAGATGCGCGAAGTCGGCTGTGTGCCGGTTACCCGTTCCTGGCAGGAGCACAACCGGGTGCCAATCCAACAATGGGCGCGTCTGTGGCCGGTCCATATCCACTGGCTGCCGGATGGCAAGCAGCTAAGTTTTGTCTACAGAGACGCCCTCTGGATGGTTCCGGCAGATTAAAGAGGAGTTGACCGCTCTGTTCCCTAATCTTCCTCCGGCGCTTTGCGCCGACAGCTATTCTCCATCGCAGGAAGGAATTTATGAGCATCAACCGTTACCGTTATGCCATCATCGGCACAGGCCGCCCCTGGAAAACCGAGGGGCACACGGGCTTTGGCATGGCCCATGCCCATTATCACGGCTTCCATGAGACCGGCAGAGTAGACCTGGTCGCCATCGCCGAGATTCGCGAGGACAATGCGCGCCTCTTCGTCGAAAAGTACGAAAGCGATGCCAAAATCTATAACGATTACCATGAGATGCTGGCTGCAGAAAAGCCGGACATCGTCAGCGTGACCACCTGGCCCCACCTGCACGCCGAGATGACCATTGCCGCCTGCGAGGCTGGCGTGCGGGCCATCCACTGCGAGAAGCCGATGGCGATCACCTGGGGCGAGGCCAAGCGCATGAAGGCCGCCGCGGACGCCAACGCCACGATTCTCACTTTTGATCACCAGCGGCGCTTCCTACAGGCGTTCCAGGAGATTCGGCGGCTCCTTAAAGAGGGGGCTATCGGCGAGCTGAAGCTGATCGAGGGCCGGTGTGAGAATATGTTCGACTGGGGCACCCACTGGCTGGATATGTTCTTCTTCTACAACGACGAGACGCCCGCCGAGTGGGTGATCGGGCAGATAGACAGCCGGGAGGAGAAGCGGATTTTCGGGGCCTATCACGAGAATCAGGCGGTCTGCCATTTTAAGTGGCAAAACGGCGTGCGCGGCCTGCTGGTCACCGGCTATGAGTCCAATCTGGGCGCGGAGCATCGTCTGATCGGAACCGAGGGCGTGATCGAGTTGACCCCGGAGAGCCGGGTGCGGATGCGCGGCAAGGGCGATGCCGATTGGCGCTTCGTGGAGCTTACCGAAGGCATTCACGGCAGCCAGGCCATTGATCGTGCCTGCGCCGACCTGGTTCGCGCCCTGGACGAGCCTGGATACAAGCCCCTGCTGTCGGTGGACAACGCCATTCAATCCACGGAGGTCATCTTCGCCACGTACGAGTCCAGCCGGCGGCGCGGGCGCATTGACCTGCCGCTCCAAGCCGAGGACTCGGCCCTGCTGGCGATGGTGGAGGACGGTTCCATCGGTCCCAACCGCCGCAAGTAAGCGCCCACGCCCGAAGAGTTAAGCACAAACGAGGGCCGGACCTCATTCGTACTCGAAGCCGTCCAAGCCGTCCGCACACATGACCGAGTTCGGGGAACCGTAATCCACATCCGACTCGGCATAGACGGCTTCCGCAATGGCGACCAGAGCGCCCATCAGATCCTGGAACCGGATGGGCGGGCCGTTGGGCGGCTGATAGAATGTCTCCTCATAGTCCACTACCGTGGGTTCGCCCTCCGCGTCCGGCTCGATCTCGACGATCCAGTTATAGGCCGATACGTCCTCCTCGTCCGGTGGGACGGCATAGACGCGCCCCCGGTAGCGCAATCCGTCCGGGCTGGCAAAGTGGATCAGCAGGCTTCCGGTGGGCTCGTATTCGGCCTGGATTGCGGTAAGGTAGGGCGCGGCCCGCTGGGCATCCGGATCATCCAGATCTTGCAGGACATCTTCAAGTTGCAGAGTCATATCCTCATAGGCCCAGTACCGGCGCTGTGCTTGTATCAGGGTCATCCCATTCCTCCGGAAACTTTAAGGTATCCGCCTGACGTTTCCGATCCGGGATAGGTTCCGGGAGAACGCCCGCCGCCGGAGTGGAAACAACGAACCTCACGCTCTGCTCCAGACCAGGTCCATTGCCTTCTCTCTATTTCTCGGCATTGGCATCCGTGGGGTAGCTGCGGATTTTCTATAGAAAGCGAGACCAGGAACGTGCGTGTATTAGTGACGGGAAGCGCAGGGCACATCGGGCACTGGCTGGTGCAAGCCCTGCGCGAAGCGGGACATGCGGTGCGGACGTTCGACCGGGCGGCGCAGCGCCCGGAGGAGGGCAGCGAACATCTGCCCGGCGACCTGCGCGACGCTGCGGCGGTGCGGCAGGCCGTGCAGGGCGTGGACGCCGTGGCGCATCTGGGCGCCATCGCCAGCGATAGAGGCGGCGCCCCGGAGGACGTGCTGGCGGTCAACGTGCAGGGGACGTGGAATGTGCTTCTGGCCTGCGCGGAGGCCGGCGTGGGGCGGGTCGTCTACTTCTCCAGCGTCAACGCGCTCGGCAACTTCGGCGGGCATCGCCCTTCAGCCTACCTGCCCATTGACGACGCCTATCCGCGCCATCCCATGACGCCCTATCAGCTCTCCAAGCATCTGGGCGAGGAGACCTGCCGCAGCTTTACCAATCAGCACGACATCGTCACCGTTTGCCTCCGGCCCATGTACGTGGCGGCGCCCGACCACTACGCCCGCTGGTTCTCCCGCAACCCGGAGATGCGTCTGGAGTGGGGCAAAGGCGACTACTGGGCGTATGTGGATGTGCGCGACGTGTGCGAGGCGGCCCTGCTCGGCCTGACGGCGCAGAACATCACTCACGACGCCTTTTTGCTGGCCGCCGACGATACGACGATGGACGTTCCCACAGCCGAGCTGGTGGATCAGTTCTACCCGGAGACGCCCTGGAGGATAGATCGGCAAACCTATCTGGCCGGCAACCCCTACCGTTCCCTGGTGGATTGCACGCACGCCAAAGAGGTTCTGGGCTGGCAGCCCAAACACTCCTGGCGTGAAGCTGTCGGGCATTAAAAAACCCGGCAGGCTAAACCCTGCCGCTGTAGGGCCTACGGCCAAGTGCCCGCCTACGCGGGCACTAGAGAGCCTACCGGCAGGATGTGTCGGTGTAGGCCGACACTGAGCCGTAGGCTACCCAGCGAAGGGCTTATGAAGATTGACAAATTAGCACCGAGCGTTCATTTAGTAAAGTGAGTTCGCGTCCTTGAGGCAGCGAGGCTCGCACGCTCGGTATCCATTAATCCAAATTCATTAGCCCGTCGGCCACAAGGTAGCCGCTTCTAAACCTATCCGGCTCAGCGGCGGACAGTCTTCGGGCGGGGCGCTACGCCCCACGCTTCCATGTACTCCGTAGTGCGCGTATCGCCAACGACGTAGCGGCGGCGCAGCTCCGCTTCCAGAACGGGCAGCAGGCCAGCCTGGATAAGGCGCGGATCGTTGCGGAATACGAGCCAGGCCCGACCGGAATGCGCCGGAATCTGCTCCAGCAGCGCCGCAACCGCCTTTGCATCGGCGTGATCGGTGATGTGCAGGTTGGCAAAGAGGGTCTGAATGGGAGCGGCCCCGTGGTAGTAGTAGCGCCACAGCAGAGTTTCGCCGTTATAGGCGGCGTTGTGCGCTATCGGGGCGATGATGCAGATGACGTCCTGCGGCTGCGCCCGCTCCTGCACCCAGGCGGCAGTTCCCCGCCAGTCCTCATGCAGCATTTTGGGGTAGTACCGGGTCAGAGCGAGCAAGAGCGTCCCCAGCAGCACGGTTCCCAGGATCCGGGCAGCCGGACGTGCCCGCTGCGCCAGGCGGACCCATCCAATCGCCAGCAGCAGATAGAGGCCAGGGGCGATGGGCTGGAAGTAACGGGCCGACCAGATGGGCGTGCGCAACACGGAGATTATGAAGACGGCCAGGAGCGCGGCGAAAAACCACGCGGCCACAAGGCGGCCCGAGCGAACCGGGGAGGACTCGCCCGCGCCGACCAGGGCCGCACCGACTAAAAGCCAGAGGAGGGCCTGAAAGCCCCAGACGAGAAGCGTTGTCGGCAGGCTCTGGCCGCTAAAGACCAGGTACTCCAGCAACAACTGGTAGGGCAGGAAGAAGAAATCGGTTGCGGTGGGACAATTGAGCCAGCGATCCGCGCCGCCGAGACCCTGCTCCATTCGGCGCGCGTAGAGGGCAAGAGGTGCCCAGGCCAGCAGCAGCAGGGCGTAGCCCGTCAGCAGCGCCAGCAGCGTCTGGCGATTCTGGCGCACCGCATAAAGGGCCAGACCTGCTGCCGGAAGCAGGGCAAAGAGGGTGGCAGGCGTGGTCACCAGCGCCAGCCAGGCAAAGACGATATGACCGGATAGAAGTCCCCAGGACGGCCTCTCGACCCAGCGCAGCAGCATATAAACGGAGCCGAGCGTCAGGAAGGTCGCCAGCGTATACATGCGAACCTCCTGCGCGTGGTCCATCTCGCCTATCGCAAGCGTCATCAGCAGGGAGGCCAGGCAGGCGACGCGCGCCCCCGCCAGCCGCCGGGCGATCAGGTAGAGCAGACCGATGCTCGCCACGCTGAAGACGACCGAGGGCAGCCGCAGCCAGAACTCATCCATTCGGAACTGCATCCAGAAACGCAGCAGCAGATAGTAGAGCGGGCGGGCGCGGTTGAAGCCGGTCAAGTGCTGCGAATCGCCGATGCTGAAGCCCTCATCCAGCCACAGGCTGTGTCTCCCAAGCTGATAGAGGCGCAGCGCCAGCGCCAGAAGCAGAATGCCGAGAACGTACCCGACCTCCGAGCGGGTGCGCGCCTTGTCCTTGACCACTGCATGCGACGTCGTGGCCGCAGGGCTATCTACTGCCAGGCCCATCATTCACGCTCCTTCACCAATTCTCCCTCCACGCGCGGCAGCGCTCGTTCCTGCTGCGGGAACGGCAGACACGCCGCGACCAGCTCCCCCAGCACCATCAGAAAGCGCAGCAGCAGCGGCAGCAGCAGCGCAGTTCCCATCGGCAGAAACTGTGCCAGCATCAGGGTCATCACGCCTTCCCGCACTCCCAGCCCCGCCGGCGTCAGGAAGCTCAGAAACCCGACGGTCCAGGATGCCGCGCAGATGCCTGCCAGCGTGAACAGCGCCACCGGGCCGGTATGGGTGGCGGCGACGAGCACGCAGAGCGCCAGGCCATGCCCCAGGAAAGAGACCCCGTAAAGCAGCACGAAAAGCAGGCTCTGGCCGAAGGTCAGGGCGCAATCGGGCGGCGCTTTGCGCAGCAGGCGTGCCGGGATCGCCAGCAATGGGCGAAACACGCGCGGATGCACCAGCAGCAGCCCGACCGGAAAGGCCAGACAGAGCAGGACAAACGAGTACCGGGAGCCGCTGCGCAGCCAGAGCGGCGCGGTGACGAGGGCAAAAAAGGCCCCGCCGAGCACCGAGTAGACGTTTTCCAGCAGCAGGCTCGCCACCACCGGGCCGACGGGAATCCCCTCCTGCCGGCACCAGTAGGAGAGGTTGAAGATATGCCAGACGTTGCCGGGAATGTAGCGCGCCAACTGCGCGCGCGTATGGATGCGGAGGGCATCCCAGAGGGGAAGACCCGGCCCGCAGGAGCCGAGCACGCCAAACCACAGGGCCGCGCCGACGAGCCGCTGCAATGTCATCAGCAGCAGGCAGACGGCCAGGGCAGGCGCCAGATCGGCCAACCGCATCGGGGGCAGTTGATACCCATAGCGAACCAGGCACCGCGCCAGAAAGAGCACCGCCACCAGCCCGATTGCGCCCTTAAGCTGCCGGCTTTTGAGGTTAGCGAGTAGTTTACGCATGGATTCTTCAGTTCTGGCCCCCGCCCCGGCCTGCGGCCACCCACTGCTAGGGTCGGCGCTCAATGGTTCGCGCCTCCGCCTAGCGATCCCCAATTCTAGGGGAGGGGAGATTTGGCGTCAAGGACCCTGCATCGTGCAGGCGGTAGACGTGGAGCCTGCCGGAGCCTGCCGAATAGACAAGGTCAAACCACTGCGGATGCGTGGCCAGGATACCGGGCGGCGGGTACTCCCGCGGCTCCTGAAGGTCGCCCATATCCAGAATCCAGCGCACGTTCATCTGGCGCAGTTGCTCACGCTGCCGATCTGCTGCCGGGCAATAATCGGCGCGGTACTTCCAGTGCACCGCGAGGCCGCTCCCTTCCAGTCCTATCCAGGCGTGGTCACTGATGCCCTGCCGCCCGGTATAGAGGTAGATCCAGGGATCGATCAGGGAGTAGACCGCCTCGCCGGGGGCGACATGGGCGCGCGTCCAGGCGATGGCCGCCTCCTGTGGGTCGTAGGAGGGCCGCAGCGTGTCCCGCAGGTAGCGCAGATCGCGCGTCAGGCCCAGCAGCAGGATCAGGCCGGTAAGCACGCTCAGGGCCAGGGCGCCGCGTCCGAGGGCGCGCTGCAGACGCCGCCAGCCCTCGACAAGCAGCAGGACGGAAAGGCCGCCGATGGGCACCAGGAAGCGCTCGACATCGAACGGGTAGAGGCAGAGTGGCAGCGCGGTCAGCAAAACCACGCAGGGCAGCAGGGGACGCCCGGCCCGCCAGAGCGCCAGCCCGCCCCAGATTATCAGCCCGGTCGTGGCCAGCCCCAGGAGCCAGATCACGATAGCCAGGCGGCTCTGCGCCCATTGCCCCACCGTCACCTGGTTGAGCAGGTGGATCGCCGGGCCGGGCAGCGCCGACGTTGCCAGCTTGGTGAGGTTAGCCATGACGACCGTTGGCAGCGGGATCTGGGCTAATTGCCGGGCGGTCCAGGCGGCATAGTCGAGATAGTAGGTGCGCAGGTCCCAGGGAGCCAGGCGCGGATGCAGGCGCGACCAGAGCGTCCACCCGGCGACGCAGGGCAACGCGCCCGCGCACAGGGCCGGCAGGACACGGCGCTGTGGCCGAAACAGGGCGTAGAGCAGCCCGACCAGCAAGGCTATGCCGGTAGTGCGCGTCAGGAAGGCCAGCCCGGCCAGCAGGCCCGATAGGGCGGCAAAGCGCAGCGCGCTGCGATCCGGCCTAGCCTCCAGCGTCCGCTCGGCATACCAGAGGCTGCCGACCATCAGCAGGGTGAACAGCGGCTCCGAGCGCAGCGCCGACGTGTAGCGCGCGCTGTTGAAGGCCAGCCCCCACAGGGCGACCACGAGCCAGGCGACGGGAGGCGATGCGTAGCCAAAGCGCACCAGCAGCCGGTACGTCAGGGCGAGAGCCGCCAGCCAGAGTCCAATGGTCGCCAGGTGGAACAGCAGCAAATTGGCCGGAAACTGCGGAGAGAGCTTCCAGAGGACGG
Organism: Chthonomonadaceae bacterium; assembly: GCA_035650735.1. Classification (GTDB taxonomy): domain Bacteria; phylum Armatimonadota; class Chthonomonadetes; order Chthonomonadales; family Chthonomonadaceae; genus DASRGL01. Next base: position 25,345 of record DASRGZ010000204.1, on the reverse strand, counting down.
CCAGCAGCTCCGGGTAGAGCGGCGGATATTTGGTCTGGAGCGGCGCGCCGGGCAGCGACTCGATGCGGTAGGCGTGCCCTTCGGCCAGGGCGCGCGCCGTGACCACGTAGGTGCCGTCGTCGTGGCTGGTCGCCAGGGCCGGTCGGATGCCGGGAAGATAATAGAGCAGCAGGGCCAGCAGCAGCAGGGGAAGCGCCAGCCGGTGCGAGAGGAGCCGGAGCAGGCGATTGGGCATCTGCCTGCCGACAACGGCCTGATCCTCCCGCAAGGTGCAGGCTTGCTCTCTCTCCTGACCGGCCTCGATCACCTCAGTCCTCCCCGCGCGGGCTGACCTAACCCCCCGGCCCCCACTGCAAGGGACGCCACTCAACGGTTCGCGGCTCTGCCTTGCGACCCTGCGAGGGAAGGGGGTAACCCGGCTTCTGCTCTCCCCTCCCCTGTTCTTTTTGATCGCCAGGCGGAAGCGCGAACTGTTGAGCGCCGACCCTGGCAGTAGGGGTTGGGGGTGAGGGCTAGTTTCAGCTCACATTTTCCTTTCCAGGGCGCAGCGATAGACCTCCACTGTGCGCCGGCCAAGCGCGTCTAGCGTGAATTCTTCCGCGCAACGGGCGACCGCCGCCTGCCCCATCTGCCGCCTGCGGGCCGGGTCTTTGAGGAGGGAGAGAAGGGCCTCCGCGAGAGCACCGGGATCACGCTCCGGGACCAGCAGGCCCGTCACCCCATCGCAAACCGCCTCCGGTATTCCGCCCGTGCGCGTGCCGACCACCGGCCGGGCGCAGGCCATCGCCTCCAGGATGACCGCGCCCAGGCCCTCCTGACGCCCTCCCGGCTCGACGATGGAGGGAACGACAACGACATCGCTCCATCGGTAGTGATCGGCGAGGCACTGTTGCGAGACGCCGGAGAGTATCTGCACGCTCTCCTGCAAGTCCAACTCGGCGATCAGGACCTCCAAGCGGCCCCGCTCCGGCCCGTCGCCGACGACGTGCAGGCGCACGTCGGGAAATTCCCGGCGTATCGGCGGGACGGCGCGAATCAGGTATTCGACGCCCTTGATGGCGGCCAGCCGTCCCGCATAGAGGAGGCGCGGCGCGGGCGTTTCCGCAGGCGTCTCCGCGAGCGGCTCTGCGACCGGGAAGAAGAGGTCGGCGTCTACGCCGACCGCGCCGATGGCGATCTTTTCCGGAGCGACGAGGCGGCGCTTTACGACCTCTTCGGCGGTGCGCTGAGAGTTGGCGATCACGCGCGCGGCGCGGCCCAACACCCAGCGGGCGACCGGGACGAGCCGGGGCGATTTGCCGAGCATATAGGCGTCTGTGCCGTGCAGGGTAATCACGAGCGGCTTGTGCAAGATGCGTGCCGCCAGGGCACCCACGATTCCGCCCGGTATCCACCAGTGGGCGTGGATCAGATCGGCGCGGCGGGCGTGCGCGAGTGCGCCTCCGAGAAAGCCGACCAGAAAGGCGGGCAGCCGCAGCAGACCGGAGAGGGTGCGCGCCCGCTCGTGCATGTCGCCGTGATAGGCCAGGGTCTCCAGCGACGCCGGGCCGTACCGGAAACGATGGATGGTCGCCTCCTGCCGTTCCTCCAGGCCGGGCAGCCCGGCGGCGTGCGGGCAGACGACCTCCACGACGACGCCCTGCCGGTGCAGCGCCTTGACGAAGCCGTTCAGGAACGGCGCGACGCTATCGCCGGGATGGCGCGGAAAGACGTGCGTGACGAGGCAGACGCGCAGGCTGCCGCCGCTCTCTTGAGGGGGATGGAAAGCCGGGACGTTCATGCGTTTCCGGGGTACAGCCGTTGGGCGGTCACCATGTCCATTCCTCTAGCCCGCTGGCCGGCTTGTTCAGTTTTTGGGGCGCAGCCGTTGGAGGTCATTCCAGACGCTTGCCGATAATGTTGTCCTGGTCGCGCTTCAGGTAGATCATTAGCTCGGCGATCAAGCCGGTACAGATAAGCTGCATGCCGATGACGAGCAGGAGCGTGCCCAGGCTCAGGAGCGGGCGCGTGCCGATGCCGACGCCGGCAAACCAGAGGGCGGCCAGGTAGGCGTCAATGCCGAAGCCGACCAGGAAGGTGAGCAGGCCCAGCGCCCCAAAAAAGTGGAGCGGCTTATACAGATACCGGGTGAGGAAAAGGATGGTCAGTAGGTCGAAGAAGCCGCGCAGCAGGCGCTCGATGCCGTATTTGGATTTGCCGTGCTTGCGCGGATGGTGCGTGACCGGCAGTTCCGTCACCTTGTAGCCCCGGCTATGGGCCAGCACCGGAATGAAGCGGTGCATCTCGCCGTAGAGCCGGACGTTCTTGACGACTTCGCGGCGGTAGGCTTTGAAGCCGCAGTTGAAGTCGTGGAGATGAATGCCGGTAGTGCGGGAGACGACCCAGTTGAACAGGCGCGAGGGCGCGGTCTTGGAGAGCGGGTCGTGGCGCACCCGCTTCCAGCCGGAGACGACGTCGTAGCCTTCGCGCAGGGCGTCCACCAGGCGCGGGATCTCCTGCGGATCGTCCTGCAGGTCGCCATCCAGGGTAAGGACGATGTCTCCGCGCGCCTCCGCGAACCCGACGGCCAGCGCCGCCGCCTTGCCGAAGTTGCGGCGCAGTTGGAGTGCTTTAACGTGGCTGTCCTGCTGCCAGAGGCTCTCCATGATGGCCGCCGAGCTATCGGTGGAACCGTCGTCAAGAAAGAGAATTTCGTAATCGCCGGTCAGGGACTGGAGCACCGTCGTAAGCTGCTCATAGAGGGGACGGATGGTCTGTTCTTCGTTGCGAATAGGGATAACAACCGATATTGATTCCAGGCTTATCCGGTCTGGGATGCCGGCGCGCGTTCGCTCTATCATTAAGTATTCCCTCCGGAGAATACGCAGCACGCTGTCAATCCGCAGAGCAGTATATCTACGGGGATCGGCATTGCATAATCTATGCCAAAGTTGGCCGATTCCCCGGCAATCGTCACGTCACGCGGCAAAATATATCGCAATACGAGCAGCACTGGGAGGATTTCCCCCAGGCGCTCAAGCAGCCGTTTCTCGCTCACCATCAGGGCATCAAGGCACTCAAACCAAACAGCCAGGGGCCTCCTGTTTTCCCAGGAAGCCCCACCCCTCTCCGCCTCTTCCCCCGGCGGGAAGGCGTCAAGCCATGTGGATCTCGACGTTGTCGGCGACACCGCCCAGGAAGGTGTAGTCCGTGCGGACGGTCTGGAGAATGGAACCGGGCACATAGACGTTGATCGGGCCGTGCGCCACCAGCCGCGCGATGAACCGCTGCCAGCTCACGCCGCCGCCCAGGTCGCCGTCCAGCCAGAAGGAGCGGTGCTTCGCGCCCAATATCTCTGCCGGGCCGATGGTGTTGGCCTTCGGAGGCACCCAGCTCCAGTCGCCGCCAAAGGAGTGCAGCGCGTTCTGCATGATGGTCATGGGATGCAATTCCACACAGCGCGGCCCGGCCTGTCGGTAAGCATCCATGTCGGCAGTGCCATCTGCCTTGATGAACTCATCGCCCAGGTGCGCCTCCCAGAAGGCGATATGGCCGCACCAGCCGATACCCCCGTAGCAGACATCCGCGCCGCCCCGGTCGGCGATGCGCTTGCCGTAGTCCGGGAGGGCCTCCCTGGTCGGGAAGTGGATCTGACTTTCCGGCATGCGCAGCCCCGGATCGATCTTGCTGAAGAAGTTCTCCCACATGGCCCGCTGGAACGAGCCTTCCCAATCCGTCGGCGCGGTGTTGCCGTCCTGGTCGGCGTACTCGTCCATGTTGAAGGTATGGACATGCGAGAGCGGGATGCGGAGGCGGTTAATAAGCTCGGCGGCGAAAGTGAACTGGGGCACCGGGCCGACCGGCAGGATCAGGGTGCACTCCCGCCCTTCGTCGCGGGCCTGCCGGATGCGCTCTACGATGTCGAGGGCGAAGGCGAAGTAGAAGTCGGCGGGTGCTTCGATGATGCGGATCTGAAAGTCGGGGTTGGGGTGCCGGGTCAGCTCCGATTTGGTAATGGCGCGGACACGGGCGCAGGCCCCGGCATCCCGAAACGGAATAAAGCGGGCCAGTTCATACGCAAACGGCATCGTAGCCTCCTCAACGAAACTTTTTCACCACCCGCTAACGCTAGAGGCACGGAGACACGGAGAATACACGGAGAAAGACAAAGAGAAAGACAGAGAAAAGACCAAAGTTTGAGACAGGATTGCACAAAGATAGAGTAGCAGAGCTTCTCTGTGAGGTGGAAATCCAGTTCATCCCGTTAATCCTGTCCAAAGGGTTTTTGCCTTTCTCCGTGTGGCTTTTCCTCCGTGCCTCCGTGTCTCTAGCGCAGCGAGTGGTTTAATTGGTTTTTATCCCAGGTCGGCGATGCGCACCGGGCCGCCCGTCTCCACCGACTTATCCAGAGCGAAGCAGACCTCGTGCGTTTTGGCGGCGTCCTCCAGATTGACAAAGGACTCTTTGTCGTGGAGGATGCAGTCCACAAAGTGGTTGATTTCACCGACGAAGGGATGATGGGTCACGTCGCCGCTATCCGGGCGGATGGTGGGCACCGTGATCCAGTCGGTCTGTCCGGCGAAGAAGTCTTTGGCGTAGATGTGGTTGTCGCGGATGGTGCCCTTCTCGCCGAGCAGGTCAATGTTGAAGGCGTAGGGACACCGCACGTCGAAGGAGGCCGACACTTTGCCGATGGCCCCGCCCGCAAACTTAACGATGCCGACGACGTTGGTCTCGTACTCGTATTCCGGGTTGCGCTTGTTGGCGTAGGCGGTGACTTCGACGACCTCATCGCGGGCGAAATGGCGCAGCGCGTCCACGGCATGGCAGCCCGCCGAGAGGAACACGGAGCCCGCGATCTCTTTCTTGACGTTCCAGGCGTACTGCTTGTATTGCGGGCCGATGTTGTGCCAGTAGTCCACTTCGGCATAGAAGAGTGGTCCGATGGCGCCCTCATCGAGCATGCGGTCGATCCACATGAACTGCGGGTTCCAGCGCAGGACGAAGCTGACCACCGTTTTGACGCCGGCGTTGCGCACCGCCTCCTGCATGGCGCGCAGGCTCTGCAGGTCGTTGGCGGCCGCCTTTTCGATGAGGATGTGCTTGCCGGCCTCCGCCGCCCGGATGGTATCCTGCGGGTGGCAATTGGGCGGCGTACAGACGGAGACGATGTCCACGCGCGGATTTCTCAGCACCTCTGCGTAATCGGTGGTGATCTGAATATCCTCCAGGCCCGCCTCCAGCGCCCGCGCCGCCGCCGACTCGCGCGTCCGGCTGCAAATCGCCACGACCTCCGTATGCGGGTTCTTCTGATAGGCCTTGATATGCTCTCCGGCCACCCATCCAGCCCCATTTATGGCGACACCAAGCGCTCTCATAAGCTCTTCCTCCCTGGTTCTTCTCGGTCTATCAGGCTAGTTTCCAGTTCGCTCGTTACAGCGGAATTTCCTTTTTTGTTCGACGCCAGGTTGCTTTTCAAGCGGCGAAACAGGCAGAAAGTCTTTCGCCCACGCGGGTGGGCGACGGGGATGCCGCGACCGATACGGAATTGCCGCTTGTCCTTTCGCCCACGCAGGTGGGCGACGGGCCTCGCTAGGCGGAGGGCTGTGGCAAGGCGGAGGCAGGGGCCGTAACCCTGCCGACCCTGGCAGTCCATTGCAGGCCCGACCTTTGCAGACCCCACAGCGGCAGGGTTCAGCCTGCCGAAATGGGGTGAGGGCGGGGCGAGAAGCGAGGAGGCAGGGAAGAAGCCCTAGAAGCGTAAGCCCAACTCGGCCAGGAGCGAGTTAGCCTTATAGTTGTAGGTGGCGTTCTGCGGGTCTTTGTTGATGCGGCTGAGCGCCTGCCAGCCGAGCGAAAGCTTGAGCGTCTGCGTCAGGCCGAAATCAATGCCGACACGAAAATCGCTTTCTACGCTGCCTAGATAGCCGGAGGCGTCGGAGCGCAGCAGTTCCACAAACAGCGTCTGGTTCCGGAAGAGCGGATAGTCGAGCCGGAGGGCCAGAGAGCTCAGGTTGGTGCTGGTATCCAGCAGCGAGGAACCCGCAGAGGAGCCTGTTCCGGTTGCGATGCCGGTTCCGATCCCGCTTGAGGTCTGCCCGGTAACGCTGACGGCGCTGCTGGTCCGCAGCATCTGCCAGCTTAGCTGCGTGCCCAGCTTGCCCCCGAACGGACGGCCCTGGATGGAGATCAGGATCGAGTTGCTGTTGGTGCTGCCGAAGCCGTTATTATAGGCGATGCGCTGGATGCCATAGGCGGCGTTGAGCTGGAGCCGTTCGGAGGGCTGCCAGCCGATGTTGACGGCGAAGTTGTTGCGGTTGCTGTTGTACTGATAGTCGCCGTTGCTGGCGGCGCTGTCATATTGCAGACTCAGTTGCAGGTTCTGGCGCGGCTGATAGTCCAGCGAGAAGCGGTGGGAGCGGCTGCTCCCGCCGAAGCTGGTGTAGCCGTAGCCGTAGTTGTAGCCGCTGCCGTAGAAGCCGCTGTAGTTGCCGTAGCCGCCCAGGTTGGCGTTGTAGCCGCCGCTGCCAAACAGGGTCGGGAACGAGCTTCCGAAAGAGGACGTCGTCGTGCCTGCCGTGCTGCCGCCTGCCAGGACATCGCGCGTGTGCAGGGGGAACGGCGGGAGCACGGAGCGGATAGGCCCGCCGATGACGCTGCCGGTTGAGCCGCTGGAGCCTGTAGAACCGGAGGTGCCCTGCGAACCCGTGCTCGTCCCACCCGTCGCGCCCGTGGAGGTGCCGGTAGCGCCGGTTATCTGGTTAAAGAAGCTGGAGGCGTTGCCGGTGTCGGACAGGTCGTAGGAGTAGGAGAAGCGCAGGTTACGCAGCGGGGTGACGTTGGCGGTAAGCTGAATGTCGCGCGCATTGGAGGTTCCGCTGGAGCCGAAGCCGCTGTTGGTGATGTCGTTGTCCGAAATGGTGCCCTGGAGGTTGAGCCAGGTGGAGGCCCGCCAGCGCACGCCAAAGTGCTTGCTGAACGTGGAGGCGGCATAGCTGGAGGGCTGCGACGGCGTGCTGCTGCCGGTCGGCGTCAGGCCCAGCAGGCTCAGGTCCAGGAGGCTCGTGCTCCGGTTCTCGTTACGGCTCAGCCCGGCATCGAAGGTCACCGCGCGCAGGCCATAGCTGATGGTGAAGCTGTCGTTGACGTTGGCACTGCTGCCCCCCAGCGCGTAGCGGGTGGAGAGGCTGTTGCGCAGCAGGCTGATCGTGCCGTTTTTGGCGAAGTTGTAGGAGAGGCCGAAGGTGTACTGGTCGTAGTCGTCGTTGCCGTTGGAGGTAATATTGAACTGACTCACGCCAATCCCCAGGCCGGTGCTGTAAGAGGGACGCTTGGCCTTCTGCCAGTCGAAATTGAGGCGCAGGTTCTTGATGGGCGCATAATCGCCGGAGAACTCGATGGCGCGCTCGTTGCGGTTAAAGCCCGGGCTCTGGATGGAGGAGAAGGTCGGGCTGATGTCGCGCAGGGTCAGATTCGTATGCAGGTTGCGCAGCGGGTTGAGGTCGGCGCGAAACTGCCAGGCGTGTCCGCTGACGTTGTTACTCAGCAGGCTCAGGCCGGAGAGCGCGGCCTCCGCCGTGAGCGCGCCGAGCGCGCCGAGCGAGATGCGTCCATCCAGGCCAAGCACGCTGCGATTGCCCGGCGTGGGGCTGACATCGAGCGGATAATACTCCACGATCAGGTTGGTGCCCGGCGGTACGCCATGCACGAGGCGGATTTGGTTGAGCAGGTTCGTATCAATCAGGTAGTCCACGCCCTTTTGCAGCGGCAGACCGCCCATCGTCACGTTCAGCGGCTTGGTCAGGTCCATCGGCGCGTCCAGATAGAGCACTTCGTTGGGGTTGATCTGGCCGAGCCATTCCTGCTTGCGCGTCTGGAGGCCGCTGGAGCCGCGCGCCTGCTGCATCACGTAGGTCAGCCCGAACTGCGTGCCGCCGTGGGGGGTGAACTCGGTGCGGAAGCCATAGATGTTGCCGCGCGTCTGGTTGTAGCCCAGAGTTTCAAAGGTAACGGCAATCGTGGAGCTATGCAGGACGATGTTGCCGTGCAGGAAGCGCAGCTCGCCCGTGTAGGTATCGAGCGTGTAGTCTTGACCCTTGACCAGCTCGCGGTTGTCCACGCGCACGCGGTCGCTGCCTTCGACGATCTGGCCGGCATAGACGTAATAGGGTCCGGCGGAGTCGTTGCCGGGGATGGTGAGGGTGCGCGTCTCGGCCTTGGTCTGCGAGTAGAGGAGAGTGCTGCGGAACTGGGGCGCCCACTGCGCGCTGACCTGCACGCCGTTGAGGTAGCGGTTGAAATCTATGAGCGAGTTGCCCTGGAACCCGGCGTTGAGGTCGCCCCACTCCACGCGCAGCTTTTTGGTGTTGTAGTCGAGCTTCACGCGGTTGTCGTTCGGATTGCCAAACGGGCTGTTGCTGATGCGGGTCGCGTAGTGGAAATACTTCAGGAACGTGGCGTCAATGGTCAGGTCGGTATCGTTATAGATGCCGTTGGAGCCGCGCCCATAGTACTGCTCGTCACGGTAGGAAGAGTCGTTGCCGGAGACGTTCTCCAGGCGCAGCGACAGCGTGTGGTGTCCGGTCATCTTGATGCGGCTGCCGGTGACGCGCTGCAGATGGTCAAACCAGTCGCCGATCGGGCCGAACAGTCCCCCGTGCCGCCGCTTTTTGCCAAACAGGGAGTCGGCCTGGTCGCCCGCGCGGCGGGTCGAGGGCAGGGTAAAACCGGGCACCGGGCCGAGCGGGCGGCGCGTCACGGGCGCGGGCTCCGGGAAGGGGCCGGTATTGTGCCCGCCGTTGTCGGCGTTGTTGACGACAAGGCGCGGGGCGCTCTCGGCGCGGGACAGGACATCCCAGAGCGAATCGGCAGGCGCCTGCGCATGGGCCGCAGAGAGAGCCGCAGGTTCGAGCGCGGCGAGCGCGATGAGGAGAAAAGCCCGGCGTTGGTACGATGTGAGCATAGATCCACCCTATGCCGCGTCGGAGTTCGGCGTTGGGAACGCGGCTTCGGTCGTCCTTTCGGCCTGGCGCGGGAATGCGAACGGGGGAGATCGCGCGGCGCGGGCCGATCTTACCTGGAACCGGGGGGCGAAGGCGGCCATTCACCAGACGACTGCCTCCATGCGCAACTCTCTGCGGGCAGTTAAAACCGCAGCAACAACGGCACAAAACCTGCCTTCGCAGGTTCGGGTTTTTAATCGCCGCAGGGCGACTTCGTGCCTTTGTTGCCGCGAATTCATTCGCCCGAACAGCAGACGCGCAATGGGTCGGGAGAGAGGCAGGCAATCCGGTTGAAATCAGTTCATTATACCCTAGCTTTTCACCACAACGGCTCTGGATTCCTGCCCCGCCGTCGGATTTTTATTTTTGACTGGCCTTCCCGCTCCCCTCACCTATCCGCTTATACCTTGCCAGGCAGCAGGAACCGGCCCGTTTCCGTCGAAGAGATAAACGGCAGCCTGTGGTGGAATAGAAAGGCTCGTTATGCGCCTGTGCGTAATGCTGGAAGGGAATGGATTGGCGAGCCTGCCGAATAACGACAGGAGCGAAGGATGAAGATTACCAAGATTGAAACGCTGGTGTGCCACGCGCGGATGCGCAACTGGATTTTTGTCAAGGTGCTTACCGATCAGCCGGGGCTGTATGGGTGGGGCGAGGCGACGCTGGAGTGGCACACGAAAGCGGTGCTGGGCGCTATCGAGGACATCGTGCCGCTGCTCATCGGGCAAGACCCCACGCGCATCGAGTACCTCTGGCAGATCATGTACCGCCAGCACTTCTGGCACGGCAACGGCATCGTGCGCGGCACGGCCATCAGCGGCATTGACCTGGCGCTCTGGGACATTCTGGGCAAAGTGCATGGCGTTCCCTGCCACAAGCTCTGGGGCGGGCCGGTGCGCGACACGATCCGCCTCTACTGCCACCTGGGCGGCGGTAAGATGGAGGATTTTTACGAGACCTCGCCCGCCGACGCATCGCGCTTTGCCGACCTGGCCCGGCAGGCCGTCGAGGAAGGCTTTACGGCCTTCAAGATGATGGCGGTGCCGGAGACCATGCCCCTCGAAGGGCTGCGGCCCATCAAGTACGCAGAAGCCTGCGTGCGGGCCGTGCGCGAGGCGGTCGGAGATAGCATAGACATCATGGTGGACGCCCACGCCCGCCCATCGCCGCGCATGGGCCTGCTCTTCGCCCGAGCGCTGGAGCCTTACGGCCTCTACTGGTTCGAGGAGCCGTGCTGGCCGGAGACCATCGAGGACATCGCCCTCATCCAGCGCGCCGTCAGCACGCCGATTGCCACCGGCGAGCGACTGGTCACGCAGCACGCCTTCCGCCCACTCCTGGAGCAGCGGGCTTGCAGCGTCATCCAGCCCGACATCACCCACTGCGGCGGACTGACGGAGGCGCGGCGCATCGCGGCGATGGCGGAAGCCTACCGCGTAGCGATGGCTCCGCACAATCCGCAGGGGCCGGTAAGCACGGCAGCCTCCCTGGAGTTCGGCTTCGCCACGCCCTCCTACATCATCTGCGAATCAGTGCATCTGGACGTGCCCTGGCGGCAGGACGTCGTCTCCGAGTGCTTCACGGTGGAGCGGCAGGGCCGCACGGTCTGTCCTGGCAACCGGCCCGGCCTGGGCATCGAGATCAACGAGCAGGAGGTCGCCCGACACCCGTACCAGCCGGAACTGATGCAGCGCACCTTTTATGCCGATGGCAGCGTCGGGGATTGGTGAGAGCGCAAAGGGGCTTTCGGCGCACCCGCCGCTGAGAGAGGCCGGGCTATTTTAGCTCCTCCGACGGCGTAAGGTCGCGGGAACCGACTTCCTGAGCGATCTGCGCCCAGGTCTCGCGGTAGGTGGGATAGCGCGGCGCAAAGCCAAGCGTCCGCTTGATCCGGGCGTTGCTTATCCGGTAGGAGGCGGTCAGGACTTCGAGGGCTAAGGCCCCGTAGCTTAGCTTGACCAGAAACGGCGGGATGTGCCTGGGCGGGGGCGTATGCAGGACGCGCGCAGCGTAGGCGAGCATATCGCGCATGCGAACCGGCTCATCGTCCACGACGTTGAAGGTCTGCCCGGCAGCGGCCTGCGAATTGGCCAGCGCACAGAGGATCGCCCGCGCCGAATCCTCCGCATAGATCAGGCTGAGGTAGTTGTCTCCCGCGCCGACGAGGGAGGGCAGGCCGCGCCGCAGCATCGCAATCGTCTGTTCGGTATGCCAGGCATCGGCAGCCATGAGCATCCCGAAGCGCAGGATGGTAGCCGGAATGCTGCCGGAGCGGGCGACCTCCTCCGCCTGCACCTCCGAGCGTCGAAAGTCCTGCGAGGTGAGCGGCGCGTCCTCCTCTATCCATTGGTCGCCGCGCGGCTGGTAGACGTAGCCGAAGCTATTCTGCACGAACAGGCGCACGCCCGCCTCCCGCGCCGCCGCCAGCAGGTTGGCCGTTCCCTCCACGCGCACGCGGTCGTTGGCCTCCCAGTCCTTCGGGCTCATCCGCAGCGTGCGCGGGATCGCTGTCGCCAGGTTGACAACGGCCTCCGGCTGCGTCTCGCGGATAAGACGGCGCAGCGTCTCCGCATCCAGCACATCGCCGCGCGCCGTCCTCGCGCCCAACTTCTCCACCAGCGGCAGCTTCTCCGGCGAGCGCGCCAGCCCGATGGCCTCGTGCCCCGCCGCCGACAGTTGGGGCAGCAGCGCCCGTCCCATCACGCCTGTTGCTCCCGCCACAAAGACGCGCATCCCGCGCTCCCTTCTCTCGGCCCTTGCCTATCCGTAGCCGCTTCGATGCCTTAAAGGTCCTCCCCGCCTCTTCAGTCCGACCCTATACAACCGCTTCACAGGCTGGTAGGTAATCCCTCCCAACGGTGCTGACGTATCTCCTCAGCAGCAGGCTGCGTGAGATTGATCCACACGGCTGGGAGTGTCTACCGGCTGGTAACGGCCACCCCATAAGGAAGTTGAGACCCATCGCCACGATAGACCGCATCCTCGGTGACCAGGCGGAGAGAGCGCACCTTGCGTTTCTTGGTATCGAAGGTGATGTATCCAAGCAGAGTCGCCTCTGCGAATTTCTGATCATCTTTGTGGTAGAAGGGATGCTTCATCGTCAGCGCGCCTTCTATACGGGCGCGCGCAATGCCTCCGGATACGGAGAGAATCGTCGCCTGCAACGACTCGCGGTCAATGCGGTTCGTGGTCAGGTCGTTGTTCTCGGTCGGGGGATAGAAATGGAGGAGAAGGCTGGCGGCAACTTCCGGGTCAATGTCCCACGTTCCTCCGACACGTACCGGGCCGGGCGGCAGCAGCCGCTTCCACTGCGCCTGCGTCAGCGTGATCCAGTCTTCCCCAGGAAGCGCGCTCCAGTTGCCTCCCGTATCCTCGATAAGCGCGTAATCGTCTCCTTTGCGTTGCAGATAGCGCGCCGTTAAGTGGAGCATTAAAGCGCCCGGCGGAGTCTGGGGCGCAGGCCGCGGCGCGGGCGGGAAGACCGGTTCGCCCGGTGTCGTTCCCAGCTTCTGAACGGTTCGCTCCAGCATGGCCAGCAGCGTATCGGGCTTGAACGCCTGGGCCACATGCAGCGAGTCCAGCGTATGCCCCGTTGGAGAGAGGACGAACGCGTGCACGGTTCCCACAGACAGATGCGCGGCGTAGCCTTCCTGATGAATACGGTTCAGCTCCGCCCGTTCTTCCGGAGGCGCGCAGCCCTTCTCCCCATAATCTTCATTGCTGACGAAGACCGGAACGAAGTACCGGTTCAACATGGCAATCACACGCAGATCCGAGAGCGACACGGCTCTCATGGCAAAAGCGCCGCCTCAACAGCGCCCCACACTCATGTGCCCATCCAGTGTAAACAGAAACACCGGCCTCTGATGCTTGCCTGCCAGTTGGATAGCGGTGCGAATATCTTTCGCCCACCCGATTCCTTCCCACCGCCGTTCCCGCGCCGTCGGCTGCCACTGCTGCACGCGCCGATCCACCCAGGCAACATCTTTTTCTGCCGCAGACGCGGAAAGCAGCGTTCCCATAACGGCCACTCCCATAGCGAAGAAGCGGCAGACATTCTGGATACGCATCAACGGTTCCCTTTCTGTTGAACGAAAGCGCTATAGGACATTGCCACCTTCCACACGCTCTCGAATCTGTTCGACACCGGCCCCGCCCACCTGTTGCGCGAATCTCCTGGTGAAAATAGATGGTATCGCCCACATGCCAGCGACCGGTTTGTTCTTAGGTATTGCGCCACGCCGGTTCCCAATGGAACGGATGTGCTGCTTGCGCCAGGGGCAGGCCCACCACCTCGATGCGGTGTGGATCATGGACGCCCAGGCCCCGCCGCGCCGCCAGCGCCAGATGGTTGTCGCCGGGGAACGGCCCGGTTGCGGACCGCGCCTGGGGGTCATAGCCCATACAGACCATCGCAATGGCGTCGGTGCAGACGGGATTCCGTCCTGCGATCAGTAGATGGGGGCGCTGCAAGGCTAAGCCCGGACACCAGGGACCCTCTCCACCGGAAACCGTCTCGATCCCATCAATGAGGGCCAGATCGATAGGACGTATCCCGACCACATCCACGATGTGACGGGGCACCCTGTAGCTGGGACGGCGCGGACCGTGCGGGTTTACCTCTTGCGGCAAGCCCGCCGCCGGTCGCTCAATCCCCGCATGAAAAATGCTGCCCCGGTTGCTGAAGCTATTCTCGTTGGGCTCGTGCTGGCCGTACAGGGCCGTGGGCGTGATACCGAAATTGTTCTTCAGGGAGAGCGTGACGCCCGCCGTCACGTGGTTTTTAAGCTTAGCCAACGAGATATAGGTATCGCAATCCACGTAGGAATGATTGAGCTCGTAGGCAGGAAACAGATCGCCTCCCCAGGGCACGGCAACCCGGTGATACTTTGCGCCCTGCCCCCGATTGCGCGTATCCTCAAATTCGACGCGGGCATGCAGGGCCGACAGCGCAGACAGGTTCCAGCCGCCCGCGAGCAGGGTCTGCTGGAAGGGAGCCGGGCTATAGGTGCTTTCCACAAACCGGATGCGCCTGGCTCCGGCCCGGTCAAGCAGAATCGCCAGGGCCTGCACGATATGCGGATGGACCTGATAGGTGCGGTTGGCGGGCAGTCCCAGCGCGGGCTGCGCAGGATTGCCGGTCAGGTTGACCTTGACGGCAACGGTCTTGCCGGCGGCCAGACGCCGGAGGCTGCCAATCTGGTCCAGCAGCGTTTGCAGTCGCTGGGTGACCTGGGGCAGCGCATAGGTATCGCAGCGGGCAATGCCAACCGGAGCCGTCGGCGCTGTGTGGCGGCTCGGCCCATGTGCCCCCTGCGGAAAGCCATCCAGCGCTGTGGTCGCCGCGAAGGCGCCCAGGCTCTGTAGAAATTGACGGCGTGTGGTCTCTTGGCAAGACATGGTTCGCTCTTCCTTCCGGCGTCGGCATCTACCGGAGCGCCTGACGAAACAATGGTCGGAGGGGAGCCATCGAGAGGCAACCACGCTCTATGGCAGGGCCACCGGCAGCTACAGCACGCCGAACGTGCGGTAGACCTCATCCACCGGCATGCCGGCAGCCAGTAGCTCCCTCTCCCGGTTCTCAAACTCGAAGGTGGCCTCCACACGGAGCAATACTTCGTCTACCACGGCGGCAGGGATCAACTGGACTCCGTCATTATCGCCAAAGATAAAATCCCCCGGATTAACCCGTACATAGTGCGTGAGATGTCCGGGCAGGTAGATGGGGGTGTTGACCTCGGTGATGATCCAGCCGCCAAAGGCATTGGGCCGAGTTCCAAAGGAGAAGATGGGAAAGTCAGGCATCTTGAGGATGTACTGCGTGTCCCGGCAGTTGCCCGCCAGGAGCATTCCCCGGCAGCCGTGGGCGTAGGCGACCTGGCAACTCATCTCTCCAAAATGCGCCGGTTGGAGGTCGCCGCCGCAATCAAAGCAGAGCACCGTGCCGTCTTCGGCATCGGCCACTGCCTGCATCATCCGTTTCTGGGGATGGCCCCCTTCTGCGGCCCATCTGGCCTCCAGGGCCGCTTGATGTGCGGGCGTGCGGGGCTCGACCAGGGAATGCAGCTTGATGGGCAAGGCCCGCCCCACCAATTGCATGCCCTGGCGCAGCGGCTTAAAGCGGTCCGAGAAGACGGTGGTATCAACCCCCAGGCTGTGAAGGGCATCGGAAACGGAGCCTCCGTAGCCGGCACGGCGAAACCGCTGGATGCGTTCCAGGTCGGTAATATCCAGGCGGCGGATCGCCTGACCGGTATCGGAGCCGGCAGGCGGCTGCGATTCGGGAAGGGACATGTTCCTCCTCCTTTGCGTGCGGAGAGCCGTAACTGCGCCGCAACGTCGTCACGACGGCGGCACTGGCCGTCGGGTACGCGGAGGCGCTGAGCATCATCTTTCCGTCAGAGTGACGTACCGATCCGCAGGAAGGTTCTCCTGGGTCGTCGTCCGTCCGCTGGGCCACCGAACCGTCAGCCTGTCTACCCGCGACGCCGATCCCAGGCCAAAATGAACGCGCGGATCGGAGGCGGACAGGTAGGAGCCATCCGTCTGACACTGGCGCGTCAGCGTGCGCCCGCCCACCACTGCCGTCACCATCGCCCCGTATCCGTCGCGGTTGCTTTTGGTCCCGATCAGCCGCACGCCGAGCCAATGTCCCCTGGTATTGCTCTCATTATGCAGCAGCAGGGGCCTGCCCTCCGCATCGGCGATGAGAATGTCCTCGCGCCCATCGTTATCGTAGTCTCCCACGGCTAGGCCCCGCCCGACAATCGGACGCTCCAGATCGGGGCCGCAAAGGCGGCTGACATCCTCAAAGGTGGTAGGCGAATCGCCTTTATTGTGGAAGAGCTGGGTGGGTTGGCGATAGGTGGCCGTCTGGTTGATCTGCTGGATATTGTCCTGCACGTGGCCATTGGCGATCACCAGATCGAGCCAGCCGTCGTTATCGTAGTCAAAGAACTTGCAGCCGAAGGCGACATAGGGGATCGTGGCCGCGCTCAGGCCCGTCGGAAAGCCCATATCGCTGAACCGGTCCTCTCCCTCGTTGTGGTAAAGCGATTTGGCCTCATTCTGAAACGTGGCGACGCACAGGTCCAGCTTGCCGTCGTTGTCATAGTCGCCCCAATCAATGCCCATGCCGCCGTGAATGCCCCCATCCCGATCAAAGGCCGTGCCCGATTTCTCTCCGATGTTGGCGTAGCGCAGGCCGCGCCCGACCGGCTTGAAGAGATCGCCGGGCATCTCGTCGTTGGCGATAGCCAGGCCGGGATGGCCGGAGCCGTCGAAGTCGGCAAAGGCCACGCCCAGCCCTCTCCCGTTTGCTGCCGACAATCCGCTCGCTCTGGTTACATCGGTAAAGTGGCCGTGTCCGTCATTGCGATACAGCACGCCGAGCAGCGGCTTGTAGTACCGGGGGCCGCAGGAGGTTTCAATACCTTGCTCCTTACAGAGCTGGGGCACGGTATGCGGGCCAAAGACGGCGTAGTTGGCCACGTAGAGATCCAGACGCCCGGAGCCGGGAACGGTCTCGGCGAAGGCACAGGAGGTCCCCCAGGGCTGGGGTTTCAGGCCGGCCTCCCTGGTGATATCTCGGAACGTCCGCCCACCCTCGTTATGCAGCAATAAGGCCGCACGATAGCCGCTGATGTAGATGTCCTCATAGCCGTCGCCATCCACATCCCCGACCGCGCAGCCCAGGAAGTGACCGGAGAACTTCTCCAACCCGGTAGCCGCAGTCACGTCGGTAAAGTGGCCTTTGCCGTCGCCTTTGTAGAGGGCAAGCTTGGGTCCGACCAGCAGAATATCGAGGAAGCCGTCGTTATCATAATCCAGGAAGGCGCAGCCGTTGCCGATGGTCTGGAGGATGTTCAGGGGACGTTTGCCTTCAATTGTCCACTGGTAATGAAGGCCGGCAGACTCGGCTACGTCTACAAAGCGGGCGGCGGAGGGCCTGTCTTTGGCGTTCGCCGAGGCCGCGCCTCCGCCGATCCGCAGGCAGCCGCTCAACAGGGAAAGCGCTCCCAGCAGAGCGGTCAGCGCCAGGACAGGCCCGCATTTCAAGGCAGACAAAACACCAGCAGCAAACTTCATGGACAGATGCTCGCAGTGGTCAGTCTAAGGGGCATCTTATCGTCCCGTGGAGGCGCCGCCGGCCGGATTGCCTCCCGGCACTGCCGGATTGCCCCCCGGCGCTGCGGGTGCCTGCCCATAGGCGGCCGAAGGCCGCCCTCCCTGCCGCATCTTCTTGACGTAGTCGGGCGCGTTGTCCGGTGAAGGGGGCGGGCTTTGCGGCCGGAAGGAGACTCGATACATTGCAAATAGCACGCCGATAAGAACAACTAGGGCAATAATGATAGCCGCAGGACCGACTTTCTGCTTCATGGTGCATCCTTTCTATGGAGACTTTGTCGGTAAATGGAGACGGGGAGCCAGGCCACTTTTAGCGGCGCGGATGGGCTGCCGGAGACGGCGCGGCCAGCGCGCCAAAGCGGCGGCGTGCCTCCGCGCGAATGGCCTCCGCCTGCCCATGCTGGCCGTGCCTGTCAAAAAGGCTGGCAGCCTGGAGATAAAGGTCTGGCCGGTTCGGATGCTGTCCAACGGCGCTGAGGGCGTCTATCTCCTCCCGCTTGGCGCTCTGGCGCCGAGTATATACTGCCATCGCCCGCGCCGCCGCAGCCGGATTGCCTGCCATCTGCTCGGCCAGGGCGAGCTTGTAATAAATGATGTCGGAATGTGGATCTAGCTGCGCCGCCAGCCGCAGCTCGCGGACGGCGACCGCGCCCTGCTGACGCCGCAGCGCCAGCAGGCCCAGGCCATAGTGGCGTGTGGCGGCAACCACCGGATCGGAGGCAGCCGCCTGGAGATGCGCATCTATCTCGGCGAACTGCTCCGGTCGGCTCGCCGTCTCCAGCAGCAGGATGGCCAGCATCGCATGGGCGCGCGCATCCTTCCAGACCTCCAGCGGCGGGGCGGTCAGGAGTTGGTTCGCCGTTCGTATGGCCGCCTCGTTCTCGCGGCGCGCGACCTGAATCCGCAACAGATACCACAGATAATCCGGATTGGTCGGATCCAGTTCTACAGCACGTTGGGCCAGCTTCTCGACCTGCGCGGTCATGCGCTTGGGCCCAATCTGCGCGTGCTCCAATCGGCGCGCTTCGCGATAGGCAAGTTCGGCAGGGGACGGATGCGCGGCACGGTACGCCAGGTAGCGCTCCAGCCGCTTCTGCAAGATGGGGAGGCGCTTTGGCTGCCAGGAAGTCGTTGTCTGATACTCCTTCTCGGCGAGGCGGATCTGCCCCAGGCCCAGCAGCGCATTCCCCAGGGCTTCATGGGCCGCAGGATTGGAAACCCTGACGCTCACCGCACGCCGGGCCAGGGGCAGGGCCTCGGCAGCATGACCTCCGTCTGTCAGGTCGTTGGCGGCGGCGATCAGCGCCGCCGGCGCGTCTATGGGACAGCGCAGCGCCATCGCATGGTTATGGATGCATCCGGCCACATCGCCGCGCAGCCCCAGCAGGCGTGCCATGCGCGCATGGAGTTTGAGATCGTTGGGGTGGACTCGTATCGCTTCGTAGAGCATCTGCTGCTCGGTCGCCTGGTGCTGCCGAGTCAGGTAGGTGCGCTGCCATTGGGCCGACTCCGCCGCGCGTCCAAGCTGATGATACGCCTGGGACAGTTCAAGCGCAGCGGCAGGATCATAAGGCGCGAGCGCAGCGGCACGCTGCAGCGGCGCAATCGCCGCCTGGGGCTGCCCGTTGCCCACGAGGGCACGTCCCAGCGCCAGTTGGGCGCGCGCGTCATTGGCATCGAGAGCGACGGCCTGGCGTGCCTCGGACTCGGCCAGCAGATTGCCTTGAGGACGCCCCTCCGATCGCAGCAGCCAGACGGCATATTCTCGATGTGGCGCCGCCCAGCGCGGCGCGAGACGAACCGCGGCAGCGTATTCTTTGCGGGCCTCTTCCGGCAGATTTGACCGGGCCAGGAGCGAGGCCAGCATCAGGTGGTCCGCCGCATTCTCCGGCCGCAAGGCGACCGCCTTCTGGGCAGCCTGCCGCGCCGCCTGCAGCTCGGCCATGGCGTCGCGCGCTCCCGCCAGGTAAGACCAGGCTTCCCCGGAGCCGGGATCGAGCGCCACCGCGCGCTCCAGCTCCTCGCTGGCGCGGCGCATCGAGCGCTGCGTGAAGTAGAACTTGCCCAGCAGCAGATGGGCCTGTGCCGAGTCAGGGTGGGTCCCGGCGAACTCCCGCAGCTGGCCGAAGGCGGCGGTGGTCAGGCCGCTGCCAAGCAGAGCCTTCGCCCACTCATCGCGCAGGCGCGGCGAGTCGGGATCAAGGCCGACGGCCTGGCGTAAGAGCGGGTCGGCCTCGGCAAAGCGCCCCTGCTGATTGAGCCGCAGGCCGATGTAATAGAGCAGGCGCGGATCGTCCAGGCGGTTGCCGCGCTCCCGCTGCAGGGCCTGCAGAGACATATGCGCGAGGCGCCGCTCTTGATACCAGGGGCCATGCAGCACGCCCCATGTCCCGATACCGGCCGCCGCAAGCAGGAAGGCCAGGCGGAGCATCCATACGAAGCGTCGGCCCTTCCAGAGCGAGGCCGCCTTTGAAGTTATTACGTGTGCGGGGGCGGCAGATGCCGCCCCCATGCGCTTTCCTACCATGGGTCTTCCGTAGGGTCCTGTCAGTCGTGGTTGTGCAGCAGGTCCTCCGGGCTATTGACCTTGACCTTCATGAAGCTGGAGGGGAGCGCCTTGACATGCCCATCGGCAAAAGCCGCATTGACATGCTTATGGTGGCGCGGCATGGGCCGTCGTCCGCCGTTGCGGCAGCTGGGCCAGTCCTCCTGGAGCGGGACTCCAAAGTCCCAGTCGTCACTCCAGTCCTCCTGCCAGACGTCGGGGTTGAAGGAGTAGGGACCGGGATTATCGTCGCCACAGCCCGTCCAGCCGGCGCCGCCCTGGTCGAAGTTCGGATCGAGGCTCTTCGAACGCTTGCCGACTTCTGCTGCATCGGCATAGGAGACTAGTTCGGCCGGCTTCTTGATGGAAGCCAGCTTGGCGCCCGGGAAGGCTCCCTGCGAGCCGTCGGGGGTTGTGGCGACCCAGCCGATGGTCATGCCGCCAAAGGCATTGTAGCCATAGCTGGTCGGGCCGTAGCTTTCCGCTGAGCCGGGCTGATCGGGGCAGACGAAGACGCCATAGTTCCCACGCGGATTGCTATAGCCTACGGGGTCTTGCGGATTGCCGTACTTCTGAACATAGGGCTGGAGGGAGACTCGCCACATGGACAGTCCGGCGTCCTGCGAGCCCCAACCGCATGGATACGTCTCGTCGTAATCCTGCACATACATGTTGGTCGCCGTGCCGATCTGCTTGAGGTTAGAGACGCAGGAGATGGCGCGTGCTCGCTCGCGGGCCTGGGCGAAGACCGGAAATAGGATGGCGGCAAGAATCGCGATAATGGCGATGACGACGAGCAATTCAATCAGGGTAAAGCCTCTACGACGTTGCATAAGCTTCCTCCTCTTTCTTAATGGCTAACTTGCCTCATCGGCCCTGGCTTGCTAAGCCCCCGCGCAGCCCCATGTGGTAGATTTTCCCTATCGGGAAAGGACCACAAACGCTGCGTGGCGGCTCAGGCCAGACACACTTACAACACTGCTCTACTGCTCTCAGTCGCGGCGGGGCCTACTATTCTGCTCGCTGCTGCCCCTGCGAGCCGCTCCGCTGCAATCTACCGTGCAATCCCACTGCACACATAGGCCTCTACTGACCCGCATGTGTTCCGCGTCACCCACAGCCCATGCAAGGGATGCTGTACGATGAGAACGCTCTACTGACCCGCATGTGTTCCGCGTCACCGCAAGCTGCAACCTACTGCGCAATCCCATTGCACATATAGTATCGAAAGTTACTCATAATGTCAATAGATTTTTGCCCGGCTGGTATTTGCTCGGTGCGTCTTTGCCGCGACCTTGCGCTTTTGCGCCTGCGCCCTGGCATAGAGCATCTGGGCGCCGTGGCCCGCCGTCATCCCATCCAGCCATTGTTGATCCTCGGGCGTAAGCCGACTAAAATCGCCTCCGGTCTGTTTGGCCATCTCATCCACACGCGCCGACGCCTCTTCAGGATGCTGGATATATTCTATCTGCGCGCGCTGCGCCTCGGACGCCTGCGCCGGCGGAGGGGGCTGCTTCTGGGCATTTGTGGCCCAGGTGACCAGGGCCATCAGTAGGAGCAGGCCACCAATGGCCCCGATGAGGAACACTTTAAGTTCGTTGGGCGCTGCGCTGGATTGCGAAGGCGAAGCCATCTGGTTACTCCCCTCATGCGTTGTGTTAGCTTTACACGCCGATAAACCTGAAAATAATGCCGTGATTACTGTCTTTAGGACGGCGATATACCTCATTATGATATATTCGCTATTATGATATATTCGCTACAAAACTTGGTATTCCTGCTACGCGGACCCCGAGGACCCGACCTCACCCCTCCTTTGCAAGGAGCAGGCTTTCCCGAGGCGTCCGTCGAAGGTTACAGATCATACCGATCGCCGAGAAACCGTTCCCGGTCAGGGCGGCAGCGTCTCGGTTTATCCTCAGGAGTACAAACCAATGGCAACCTATCGCATTCTCTCCCTTGACGGCGGCGGCATCCGCGGCATCTTCACCGCCCGGCTCCTCGAACGCATCGTTGCCGCCAAGCCTAACTTCCTCTCCCAGGTGCATCTCTTCGCGGGCACTTCGACCGGAGCCGTGCTCGCTATCGCCCTGGCCAAGGGCCTTACCCCCGCGGAACTGGTCGGCCTGTATCGAGACCGCGGCAGAGACATCTTCCATGATGACTTGCTGCATAACATTGGCGACCTTTGGGGCCTGGTCGGCGCGCGCTACTCCACGGAAAACCGCTACAAGAATATCTATCCTTATATCGGCGACATCACCCTCAACGATCTGCTCCCCAAGCACGTGCTCGTCGCCACCTACCAGCTCGACAGCCAGAACCCGATCGATCCTGTACCGCCCGGCAAGCCCCAAACCTGGAAGGCCAAGTTCTTCCATAACTACGAGGGGCCGGACTCGGATGGCCCGCAGCGGGCGATTGATGTGATCATGCGCTCCACTGCCGCGCCAACCTACTTTCCCATCTACCAGGGGTTCATTGATGGCGGCGTGGTAGCCAACAACCCCAGCATGTGCGCCCTGGCCCAGGCGATCAATCCCCAGGTGGGCGGGAAGCAGCGCCTGGAGGATGTCGTGCTGATGTCCATCGGCACCGGCATGCGGCTCAGGAACATCAAATCGCGCGATGGGGATTGGGGGCTAAAGCAGTGGGGTTTTACCATTGTGGAACTTCTTTTTGAGGCCGGGATCGGCCTGGCCGATTATCAGTGCCAGCAGCTTCTGGACGACTGCTACATTCGACTGAACCCGGACCTGGGCGAAGACATCGGCCTGGACGCCGTAGATCGCATTGATACGCTGCTCGCCAAGGCCAACGAGTTTCCCCTGGACCCGGTCCTCCAATGGATCGGACGGCAATGGGACAAGGCATAGAGCCACCAGCTCTGCCGGCAAACAAAATAAGAGGGCGACGGTGCTTCCGCCGCCCTCTCTGCCTGAGTACCCCGCGGTGCCGTGTGCATCAGAGTGCTTGAACCCGTGTGACACGGGCGGGCAAGCGCCCACAGGCTTACGCGATTCCCGAGGTGAAGTCGGGCTGCCACTCAGCCGGCGGAGACGCCTACCACTTTTTGTGAGTGTTGGCTCAGCACTCGCCGAGGCATCACGCACACCTGCAGGGTATCGGGACTATCAAAACTGCCTCATTTTATCACAAGAGCTCCGGCAATGCAAGAGGGATTTTTACCGGGAAAGCGGGCAGGCGGACTCGCCACTGTGGTCGCCCGGCGCTCATGGCCCATCTGCGCAGGCCGGCAAAGGCTTTAATACGCACCGATCTCGGGAAAAGAGGGTTACCTGTTCCCGGCCTTTCCCCTTGCATTAGGCCCCTTAAATCTGCTAAAATAGCATTGTGAAATTCGGAACAATCTCTCTGGAGCGTTCTTCCAGATTATCTTGTCGCCATACGCCCAACGGACGCTGGGCCGCGCCCACACAGGCCCCACTCTGGACAGGCTCGTCCGACGCGAGGCCGATCCAACGATTGAGGCGAGATTAAGGAGCAGACAGAATGGCAAGCGGAACCATTGTACAGGTGCAGGGGCCGGTCGTAGACATCGGATTTAAGCCCGGCGAACTGCCTCTTATCAACAACGCCATCGTCATCAAAGACCCCACCCGCGATATTGACCTGACGGTAGAGGTCGCGCAGCATCTAGGCAACGACGTCGTGCGCTGCATTGCCATGTCCAGCACCGACGGTCTAGTGCGCGGTATGCCCGCCGAAGATACGGGCCGCCCCATCGCCGTTCCGGTTGGCAAGGAGACCCTGGGTCGCGTGTTCAACCTGCTGGGCCAGCCCATTGACGAGCGCGGCCCGGTTACCGCTCAGGAGTCCTGGCCCATCCATCGTCCGGCTCCCACGTTTGCCGAGCAGAGCGCCTCGCAGGAAGTTCTGGAGACCGGCCTCAAGGTCGTGGACCTGCTGACCCCGTTCCTCAAGGGCGGTAAGATCGGCCTCTTCGGCGGCGCGGGCCTGGGCAAGACGGTTCTTATCCAGGAATTGATCACCAACATCGCCACCGAGCACGGAGGCTTCTCCGTGTTTGCGGGCGTCGGTGAGCGCACCCGCGAAGGCAACGACCTCTGGCTGGAAATGAACGAGTCGGGAGTTATCGCCAAGACCGCTATGGTCTTCGGCCAGATGAACGAGCCGCCGGGAGCGCGCCTGCGCGTCGCCCTCTCTGCCCTGACCATCGCCGAATACTTCCGCGATGTCGAAGGGCAGGACGTGCTGCTGTTCGTGGATAACATCTTCCGGTTCGTGCAGGCCGGTTCGGAAGTGTCGGCGCTGCTGGGCCGCATCCCGAGCGCGGTCGGCTATCAGCCCACGCTCGGAACGGAGATGGGCCAGTTGCAGGAGCGCATCACCTCCACCAAGCGCGGCTCGGTTACCTCCGTGCAGGCCATCTACGTCCCGGCAGACGACCCGACCGACCCGGCCCCGGCGACCACCTTTGCCCACCTGGACGCCTATATCTACCTGGAGCGGCGCGTCTCCGAGAAAGGGATCTACCCGGCGGTGGACCCGCTGGCCTCGACCTCGCGCATCCTCCAGCCCAACGTCGTCGGCGCAGAGCATTACGAGGTGGCCCGCGCCGTCCAGCAGATTCTCCAGCGGTACAAAGAGTTGCAGGACATTATCGTCATCCTCGGCATTGACGAGCTCTCGGACGAGGACAAGCTGGTCGTGGCCCGCGCCCGCCGCATCGAGCGGTTCCTGTCGCAGCCGTTCCGCGTAGCCGAGCAGTTCACCGGTCAGCCCGGCAAGTATGTGCCGCTGAAGGATACTATCCGCTCCTTCAAGGAAGTCGTGGACGGCAAGCACGACGACCTGCCGGAGCAGGCCTTCTACATGGTCGGCACGATTGATGAGGCCGTCGAGAAGGCCAAGACGCTCAGTGCCTAAACAACTTTAGCCGCGAAGGAACGCGAATAAGAACCAACCCGGTCCCTCTCTCCTTAGTTCAAGCGAGGGCCTACACCCTACACCCTATCCCCTACACCCTGATTTAACGCGGTCCCTCTCTCCTTAGTTCAAGCGAGGGGCCGAGGGTGGAGGCGTTCCTTTGCGGCTTATCGGAGACCTGTATGCCCACTTTTCCGCTCGAACTGGTAACCCCGGAACGGCTCTTGTTTTCCGAGGATGTGCAGGCGGTGCGCGCTCCCGGCGTAGAAGGCTCTTTTGGGGCGCTGGCCGGCCACGCGCCGATGCTGACCGAGCTGGCGACCGGATTGATCAAGATCACCCTCGCCGATGGCCGGGAAGCCTACGTCGCCAGCGGCGGCGGCTTCCTGCAGGTCACCCGCGAGAAGGTCATCATCCTGGCCGACTCCGCCGAGCTTTCCGAGGAGATAGATATTGAGCGTGCGCGGGCGGAGGCGGCGCGGTTACGCGCCCTGCTGGAAGTTCCCGGCAGCGACATTGACGCCGAAGAGGTACGCCAATCGCTGGATCGCGCCCTGAACCGCATTCGCGTGGCCCAACTGCGCAACTCCTAAAATCGCGCCGACCAAGCACCCAAACGAAAATCGCTCCGTGCCGCAATTGAGCTAAGCACGGGGCGATTTGATTCCAGGCTCTCACCCCCGGTCCCCACTGCCAGGGTCGGCCCTGCAATGGACTGCCAGGGTCGGCAGGGTTACGGCCCCTGCCTCCGCCTTGCCACAGCCCCCGCCTCGCGACCCCC
>DASRGZ010000203.1:0-8451 GCA_035650735.1 Chthonomonadaceae bacterium | reverse complement strand
CCTCGTGGGGGAGATGCGCGACCTGGAGACCATCAAGCTGGCCATTACCGCCGCCGAGACCGGCCACCTGGTCTTTGCCACCCTTCACACCACCGACGCTCCCCAGACCATTGACCGCATCATTGATGTCTTTGAGCCTGATGCCCAGCAGCAGATCCGGATGCAGCTTTCGGTGGTGCTGCAGGCGGTCATCTCGCAGACGCTGCTCATCCGTAAAGATGGGGGAGGGCGTGTGGCAGCCTTTGAGGTGATGGTCTGCACCAGCGCCATCCGCACCCTGATTCGGGAGGGCAAGACCTACCAGATCTATACCGATATTCAGACGGGGCAGCAGTTCGGCATGCAGACCCTGGATAACAGCCTGCTGGACCTGGTACGCCGCGATCTCATCCATTATGGAGACGCCCTGGCGAAATCCTCGAACCCTGGCGAGTTCCGCCAGCGTGCCGAGCGCATGGGCCTCTCGACGGAACTGGCCGAAGTCTACTAAGAGCGTTTAACAAAACCGTGCTCCTTCCCTGCAAGGCAGAGGGTTGGGGTGAGGATAGAGCCTTACACCACGTTTTGTTAGGTACTCTAAGTGTGTTGCTCCTGGGCAGACTTCAGACGCGGAAGAACGATTGCTGCCCGCGTTTATCGGGGCGGCAGCTTTGCGAGGCGAGGTGAAACTCCATGATTCTGCTGGATCAACTTCTCGAATCGACGGTATACAATCAGGGGTCGGACCTGCATATCAAGGCGGAGAGTCCGCCTTTGGTGCGCATTCACGGCGATCTGATGCAGCTCGACCTCGATCCGCTGACGCCGGAGGAGGCCAAATGGCTCTGCTTTTCGATCCTAACGGATACGCAGAAGGCGCGTTTCGAGGAAGAGCTGGAGCTGGATTTCGCCTATGAGATTGCGGGCGTGGCCCGGTTTCGCTGCAACCTATATATGCAGCGGGGCTACGTTGGCGGGGCCTTCCGGGTCATTCCGTATGAGATCAAGACCATAGAAGACCTGATGTTACCGGACATCGTTCGCACCTTTTCCGAGCGCCCGCGCGGCCTGGTGCTGGTGACCGGACCGGCGGGCTCTGGCAAGTCCACGACCCAGGCCGCAATGATCGATTACATCAATCGCACCCGCGCCGAGCACATCATCACGGTGGAAGACCCGGTAGAATTCGTGCATGAGGACAGGTACTCCCTGATCAATCAGCGCGAACTGGATACGGATACGCTCTCGTTTCAGGGCGCGCTGCGGTCGGCCCTGCGCGAAGATCCGGACGTGATCCTGATCGGGGAGATGCGCGACCTGGAGACGATCCAGCTAGCGATCACGGCGGCAGAGACCGGCCACCTGGTGTTCGGGACGCTCCATACGACAGACGCCATCCAGACGGTGGACCGCGTGATCGATGTCTTCCCGACGCATCAGCAGCAGCAGGTACGGATGCAGATGTCGGTCAACCTGATCGGGGTCATCTCGCAGACGTTGATCAAGCGCAGGGACGGGCAGGGGCGCCTCGCTGCCTTTGAGACACTTGTGGCGATACCGGCAGTGCGCAATCTGATTCGCGAGTCGAAGACCTTCCAGATCGGCTCCATTATGCAGACAGGGCATCGGCATGGGATGATCACCCTGGATCAATCGCTGGCGAATCTAGTGAATTCCGGGATGGTGAGCTACGAGGATGCCCGGGCCAAAGCTGCCAATACCATCGAATTTGATGCGCTGGTAGGGAAGCAGCCTGGAGACGGCCGCCGCAACGGAGGGCGCGAGTAAGAAACGGCCTGTTTCTGTTAGGACGGCAAGCCTTTAGGTTTGCGGTACGTCTTTTTCGCCGCCAACCGCACGAGGGAGGCAGGCAGGAGCAGGAGGAGGAGCGCGGGCCGCGCGTTTTTTATCTGGGCGCGCTAGCGCGCCCAGATAAAAAACGCTTTCTGGTAGGTTTGCTAGTCTCAATCAAATATTATCGGACGTTTTGATGGACTCGATGAATGGGAAACTCGATGAATAGGAAAATAGCGGCAACGACATCCTGAGCAAGAAGGGCTTGCCACCGAAAGGCTTGCCGTCGAGGTCCCCAACGCCCATCCGTAAGCCTCGGTCTAGGCTAGGGATGAACCAGAACGCGCTCGTCGCCCTGGCGGCGAGTAAAGCGTATCTGGTCGAAGAATTCCAGCGCCAACAGGGCGAATTTCCGGTTGGACTCCGTGAGGTCGCGAAACGCGCCGACGGTGATGCTGCCGTGCCGGGCAATATAGTCCCGCACCAACTGCTGTAGCCGGGCGACGGTGTCTTTGTGATAGTAGACGCCTTCCTGGACCCGATAGAAGATCCCGCGCTCGACGCCGACGCGCAGCAGCGCATTGATGGCGTCCGGCGGGGCCTTGACGGCACGGGAGACCTCTTCGATGGTCGGGGGGGCGATATCGTACTCCCGGTAGACCTGCTCGATGCGCTCCAGCAGTGCCTTCTGACGCTCGTTAAGCTGCACCTGGAATCCGGCGAGCCGGATCGTGGCGCCTTCGACGACGACAAGCCCCTGCGCCTCCCAATGGGCCAGCAGGGAGGCAAACGCGCCTTTCAAGAGGTCGCGGGAGCGGCCCGTCTCCAACGCGGCGCGCAGCTCCTCTTTGGGCATGCCGGCGCGCAGCGGGAACCGGGCATGATAGGCTTCCAGCGCGGCGCGCGCCCGATCCGTGAGCGGGCCGAGCACCGCTGCATGAAACAGCCGGTCTCCCGTCAGGCCGACGACGCGGCCTGATGCTGTCAGCGCCGAGAGCGCTTTGTCGGCGTCGGCGGGCGTCAGGGAACTGGCGGCGGGCAGCTCCTTGCGGGGCAGTCCCGCCGGGCTGCGCTCCAGGGCCGTCTCCACCAGGTCTTCCGGCGCGCCGCGCTCTTTGGCCTCCAGGGCCGCCAGAGTCGCGGCATCCCCCTTGCGGTGGCGGGAGGGCGCGGCGTCGAGCACGATGCCGCCGCCGATGGTGGTCATGGGGGAATAGCTGCGCACGACAAAGCGGTCACCGCGCGCGCGGGCGAACTCGGTCTCGCCCTGGAACTGGATGTAGGCGCGTTCGCCTGGCTTGAGCTCCGCGCGCTTATCCAGCAGGCGGATGCGGCCCAGAATTTCCGCCGTGCCCAGGTAGACCCGCACGCGGGCGCGATCCGGCAGCGGTTTGGGGGCATGCTCCAGCAAGCGAAGCAGAGCGTCGAACCGCGGCGTGGGCGCAAGCGACCCGGGAGCGATCAACTGCGCGCCGCGCTCAATCGCCTCCGTCTCCACGCCCGCGATATTGACCGCGACGCGGGAACCGGCTTCCGCCTCCGCCACCTTCTGCCCGTGGACCTGCAGGCCGCGCACGCGCGTCGTGGTGCCCTGCGGCACGATCTCGACGGCATCGCCGACGCGCAGCGTGCCCGCCACCAGCGTGCCGGTGACGACCGTGCCGAAGCCGGGCCGGGTGAAAACCCTGTCTATGGGCAGGCGGAAGGGCAGGGCGGCGTTACGAGCCTCGGCGCGGCTGACGGCGGAGAGGAGGGCGCGCTTGAGGGCATCGAGCCCTTTGCCGGTGACGGCGGAGACGCGGAGGATGGGCGCGTCCTCCAGAAAGGTGCCCTTTAAGTGGCTGTGAATGTCTTCCTCGACAGCGTCCGACCACTCTTTATCCACCAGGTCGCTTTTGGTGAGGGCGATCACGCCGTTGCGCACGTCTAACAGGCGTAGGATGTCCAGGTGCTCTAGCGTCTGGGGCATGACGCTCTCATCCGCCGCGACCACCAGCAGGACGACGTCCACGCCGCCTGCGCCGGCGAGCATGTTTTTCAAGAAACGCTCGTGGCCGGGCACGTCCACAATGCCGGCGACCGTGCCGTCGGGAAGTCGGAGGGCGGCAAAGCCGAGGTCAATGGTCATGCCGCGCTCCTGCTCCTCCTTGAGTCGGTCCGGGTTGGTGCCGGTGAGCGCCTGAATGAGCGTGCTTTTGCCGTGGTCTACGTGTCCTGCCGTGCCGATGATGACGTGTTTCATACCGCCATTATACCTGAGGGCAGCAAAGCCGGGGGCAATGGCCCTGCCGCGCTCCTGCTCCTCCTTGAGCCTGATTTGAACTGGCTGCCTACTCCCTATGGAAAGGTAAATCAGGAGGGGCGCGCTGGCCGATGCTCAAGCAGTTAAATGAAGGTGAGTGCCCTCCAGAGTGACATAGGGGCCTGCGTTGAGGACGACTTCCGACGAGCGCGCGAGGGCCCACTGCCAGAGCCGGTCCGGGGCATGGAAGCCGGAGAGCGTCCCGGCGGCGCCAACCAGGCCGTCTTTGCGAATGGCGATGAGGGCCGCGCCGTAATGGTTGTGCTGTTCCGGAGGACGCTTGCGCAGGAGATAGCGCAGACTCTCCTCACAGGCCTCCTGCGCCGTGCGGCCCTGCTCCATGAGCAGGACGACGCGGTAGCTAAGGCAGGCTTTCATGATCTCGTCGCCCTGGCCGGTGGCGGCGCACGCGCCGACTGCGTTATCCACGTAGAGGCCGGAGCCGATGATGGGCGAGTCGCCGACGCGGCCAGGACGCTTCCAGGCCAGGCCGCTGGTCGTGCAGCCGGCAGCCAGATCGCCCTGCCGGTCCAGTGCGCACAGGCCGATGGTATCGTGATCTTCGGGCGTCGGGGGAGGAGGCAGGGGCGGGGCCGGCTCAAAATGGGCCACGTCGGGAGCCGACTGCTCCAGGCGCCAGCGCAGCCAGCGGTCCCGACTCTCTGGGGTCAGCAGTTCCGCCTCCGGGAAACCCTCCTGAAGGGCGAAGCGGCGGGCGTTTTGCCCCACGAGCAGGACGTGGGGCGTGCGCTCCATCACCCGACGGGCCACGGAGATGGGACGGCGAATGGAGGTCAATCCGGCGACGGAGCCGGCGGCGTGCGTCGCGCCGTCCATGATGGCGGCATCCAATTCGACGATGCCCTCGGCGTTGGGCAGGCCGCCATAGCCGACCGAGGTGACCGCTGGGTCTTCCTCTACCACGTTGGCGCCCGCCTCGACCGCATCCAGCACGGACGCTCCCGCCGCCAATCGTTCCCATCCGACCTGGCACGCCGGCACGCCAAACCGCCACGTCGCCACAATCACCGGTTCCACCGCCATGAATCCCTCTTCCTTCCAACCGTTTTCCCGAAAATTCAACGCGCCGCGGCCTTTTGCCTCCCTTGCCGGCAATAAAGACAGGGTCCTTCCGTGGCCGTCTGAGAGCAAAATGGAAGGAACCTGGCAATAAAGGAATCGGCGCTCCGGCCCGATAACCATACGAACGTTTCCTGTGGGGCGCGCAGGAGCGGCCTCTCTAACCAGAGTTGGGGCCACTTACGGCAAATTCCTGCGCCTTCTGGATGGAAGCACTGCGGCCTCTTGCATCTGAGTTCGGGCCGCTTGCCAGGAGACCGATTGCTGGATGAGCTACCACGTACCGATAAGTTCCCTGCCACTCGTTCAAGACCCTCCGTTTGTGCTGACCCTGACGCTGCTGGGCACGGCGCTAGGATACCGGCTGCTGCGCTGGCTGCGGGCGCCTCTGGGAGAGGTCTCGGCCTTAGAGCGGGGCGCGATATCGGCGGCGCTGGGGCTGGGGCTCTTGCAGTATCTGCCTTTCGGACTGGGGGGGGGCGGCCTGCTCAAGCCCGGAACTCTCCGGCTGGGGCTGGGGCTGCTAGCCCTCCTGCTGGCCCCGGACATGATCCGGGTGGTGCGGGGAATAGGGCGGGCCGTGCAGAGGCGGCGCCGCGCGCTGCCGGAGGCGTGGATGCTGGCAGGGGCCGTGCCCATTCTGGTCGTGCTTGGAGTCGCTCTGCTCTACGCCCTCTGTCCGCCCACCGACCCCGACGGCATCGGCTACCATCTGGTGGCGCCAAAACGCTTCCTGCAATCCGGGCATCTGCAATACCTTCCCACGCTCATTCACACGCAGGCGCCGATGGGCGTGGAGATGTTGTTTACCCTGGCGCTCGCGCTCTGGAGCGAGACGGCTGCCAAGTTGATCCACTATGCCTTCGGCGTGCTGACCTTGCTGGCCCTGCTGGCCCTGGGCAGGCGGCTGCGCGGCGAGGCCGTCGGGTTTGCTCTGGCCGCGCTCTGGCTGCTGCTGGCGCCGAGGGTGAGCGCGCTTGGGCTGTTCTCCTGGGCCTATGTGGATCTGGGCA
Organism: Chthonomonadaceae bacterium; assembly: GCA_035650735.1. Lineage (GTDB taxonomy): Bacteria > Armatimonadota > Chthonomonadetes > Chthonomonadales > Chthonomonadaceae > DASRGL01. The sequence continues at coordinate 2,283 of DASRGZ010000203.1, read as the reverse complement.
TCACGCTGGAGATCGTCTGTGCGGTGCTCTCCTGGCTGCTCTGGAGCCGGACGGGAGCGCGCGGCTGGCTCTGGGGCGCGGCCCTGTGCGCCGGCTTTGCCGCCTCTTTCAAGCTAACCGGCAGCTTTGTGGGGCTGGGACTGGGACTGCTGACGCTCTGGGAGCTGCGCCGGCAGGGCAGGCCGATAGGAGAGGCTGGGAAACTGGCGGCGTTGTTTGTAGGACTGGCGCTGCTGCCGGTGCTGCCCTGGCTGGGACGGACCTGGCTGCTGACGGGAAACCCGGTCTATCCGGTCTTCTCCAACCTCTTTCCGACACGAGACTGGAGCCCGCAGGCCGCCAGGGCGTTCGATGAATACATGAAGTACTACAACTGGGGCACCGGCATCGGCGGGGGCTGGAACCTGGGCCAGCGCAAACTGGCGCGGCTGGCAGCGATGCTGCTGACGGTTGGGATCGGGGCGGCGCTGATCTGGCGCTGGAAAGATTGGGAGGCGCGGGCGCTGGCCGCATTGACGACGCTGCTCCTGCTCATCGCCTTGGGCGTCACCGGGCTCTATCTGCGGCTGCTGATGCCTCTCCTGCCGCTCGTGTACGTGGTGCTGTGCCTGGCTCTGGCAAAGCCGCTCACGCGCAGTCGCGCGCTGCAGTGGGCGCTGGTAGGCGCTCTGGTGCTGCAAGGGATGGGCTACGTGCGTGGGCAGGGCGCCGAGCTAGGTCTGGCGGCGGAGACGGCGGCAGGGCGGGTGAGCCGCGATGCCTACCTGGCGCAGAAGCTTCCACTCACGAGGCTCTGGGACCGGGCGAACTCCGAGCTGCCTGAGAACGCGCGGGTCGCCGTCATCCTGAGCGGCGCGCCCTACTATAGCGACCAGGAATGCTTTATGATCGATCCGACGCTGCAATGGCGAATCCGCCTGGACACCTGGGAGCACTTCCTGAGCGACCTGCGGCGCGATAACATCGGGTATGCCGTTATGCTGGACGCGCCGGAGGAAGGCGAGAGGGTGCGCCCGGAGAACCCGGTCTCTATCAACCTACAGCCGTTCGGCCTACGGCTGGTGCGGACCTATGGGCAGGAGCTGTGCGCGGTCGGGCACGATAAGCTCTACCGGCTGGAGGGACTGACGAACGCGGCGCCGCTGCCGACAGCCACGACGCAGGAGTTGGGCCGGGCGGCGTCCAAATAAGGGGCATGAGGTTGCCTGTCTGGCTGTGCCGGTTGGCGCGGCTGCTTCTGTCTGGAATAGGGCTATGCTACGGCACGCGCAGGCTAATGTGCGGAGAGGGCATCAGGCTGCGCCTGATTTGCCTTGTATGCCTCTGCGGCCTTCTGCCTGCTATGGCGCGCGGCCAGGAGGCCGGGCGCGGCAGCGATCCCGCATTGGCGCGCGCTATAGACGCCGCGCTGAACGTCCCCGCGCTTGCGATGGGCTTCCAGGGCGTCCTCATCCAATCCCTGACCGACGGCTCTACGCTCTACGAGCGCAACGCTGACCCTGTTTTCCTGCCGGCCTCCAATAATAAGCTGCTGACCTCGGCGGCGACCCTGGCCATACTCGGCCCCAACTACGTCTATCGCACACGCCTCTTTCGCACGGGGCCAATCACGCGGGGAGGAACCCTACAGGGCGAGCTTGTCTTACGCGGCGCTGGCGACCCGCTTCTGTCGCCGCGCGATCTGGACGAGATAGCGCGCCAGGTCGCGCGAGCCGGCATCCGGCGCGTGACCGGCGGCGTGCGTTTCGATGACTCCCTCTTCGACCGGCAGCGGCTTGGCGAAGGCTGGTCCTGGGATGATGAGCCGTACTACTACTCCGCGCAGATCAGCGCGCTCAACCTCAACGAGAACCTGGTCTCTGTGCAGGTATTGCCGGGGCGCCGGGTGGGGGAGCATGCGCGCGTCCTCATCGGGCCGACGGACAAGTATACCGCGCTGGTTAATACGGCCCTCACCGGGCCGCCAAAGAGCAAGCCCAGCCTCGTTATCGGTCGCGTGCGCGGCAGGAACATCCTCACCGTGAGCGGCAGCCTGCCGATAGATGTCGCCGCGAAGGATAATCGGTCCGTCGGCGTGACCATCGAGAACCCGTCGCGCTTTGCGGCCTTTGTGCTGGCGGAACGGCTGCGGCGGCAGGGCGTTGCTATTGCGGGCGGCGTGCGAGAGGGAGCACCGATCTCACCAGAGGCGCCGGTTGTGGCGGAACACGTTTCTGTGCCGCTGTCGGCGCTGCTGCGGCGGCTCAACAAGCCGAGCGATAATCTGATCGCCGAGTGCCTGCT
>DASRGZ010000202.1:0-15065 GCA_035650735.1 Chthonomonadaceae bacterium | reverse complement strand
GGCGAGGGGAACCTGGATGATGGGGAAGGCCAGCTTCTCGCGTTTTGTCCATTCCTTTCTAAAGAGGGCATTGAGGCAGAGCATGGCCAGGCAAATCAGGCCGACCAGCGCTGTCCAGGACGCTATATAGGGCCACCAGAGAGGCAACTGTGAGACGAAATAGACGAAGCTATGTCCGCCGTTGCGATACTCTTTGAACTTGTCAGCGTCCTCCGGCTTGACGAAAAACCAGGGATGGGTGTAGGGATTGATATACTCCGTGACGCGTGAGTCGCTCTTCCCGAACAGGGCGTAGGAGTAGATATAGGGCTGGATGACAACCATCCACTCGGCGCAGAGCGCGCTCGTGATGGCATGCATGCCATAGAAAAGGATAAGCTCGCCTTCGGTGAGGGCATAGCGGGGGGCGAGGCGGCGCACGAGCAAGTTGGCCAATGCGACCAGCAGCGTCATCACCGTCGGAGGGATCATCAGGGAGAAGACGACGTCAATCAGTTGGTCGGCGGACCAGTAGGCGGTGATGGGCGCCAGCAGGAAAGCGATCAGCATGGCCCGCAGGCTGAACCACGACGCGCGTTGGGAGCGCGGCAGCGGCCGAGCAGGAACGGAAGCCGACGGCCCGGTTCGATTGTCCTCCGGCTGCGATAATGGGGAACGCACAGGTAAAGCCATCCTCTTCTAAAGATATTTCCGGCGCACAGCCAGCGCCCAAATTGCGAAATCATCTTTTCCGCAGGAGGTGCCGCCATTCCTGCCCGGTATGCATCGCCTACGTTTTGCCTCTTGACTTGCCACGCCGAACGGTTTATTATGGGAATGACTGGAGGCTTTGCGGTTGATCCGGCAACGCTCCGGCCCAGACCAAAAGGAGGTGTCAGGGCGCGCAGCCTGGCGCCCGCCCGGCTATGGAAGAATCACGCTGCATCCTCGCTATTGGCGCCCACGCGGCGGACATGGAATTTACGGCAGGAGCGACGCTGCTCAAGCACGTCCGCGAAGGCTGGACGGCGCATATCCTCCACCTGACTCTGGGAGAGAAGGGCAGCGCGCGCCTGTCGGCGGAGGAGTACGGCGCGCAAAAACGCCGCGAGGCGGAAGCCGCCGCCCAGCTTCTGGGCGCTACGCCTCACTTCCTGCCCTATCGCGACGGCGAGATTACCGCTAATGACGACATTGCGCGCGACGTTGCCAAACAACTGCGGCAGTTGAAGCCGCAGGTGATCATTACCCACTGGCCCGACAGCATTCACAGCGACCATACCGCCACCTACCACCTGGCCCGGCGCGCTTTCTTCATGGCTGCCAACCGCCACTTCGAGCTAGACGGCCTGCCGCGCCTGGGCTGGGCACGCCTCTACTACGCCGAGAATTGGGAGGACCACGAGAACTTCCGCCCGTTCGTCTACGTGGACATCAGCGACGTCTTTGAGGAGTGGGAAAAGGCGTTCAAGTGCTATGCTATCGGGCGCGGCGAGGGCGGCTTCCCCTACTGGGACTGGTACCAGGCGTGCACGCGCATACGCGGCATCGAGACGGGCGTGATGTACGCGGAAGCCTATGCCGTGGAGGAGTGGCAGAAGCGTCAGAAGCGTGAGCTGCTTTGAGCCTGCACTTCCCCAACACTCGTGGCGAACTTGAATAGCTAACTCAAGTTGCTACCTTGCCTCTTCGAGAAGGCAAACGGTGATGCAAAAGCCGGTTTCCAGAGCGATTCTCTCTCAAACGTGTTCCTAGGTAGCAACTTGGGTTAGCTAAGCGGCAGAAGCGCGAACTGCCTTGGAGTCTATCCCAATAGAAAGGTTCTCCCACCTCGGCAAAGCGTCTAAAGGGAGAGGCTCTTAAGCGCTTGTGAGGAGACGGCAATGATCACGGTACGCGGCTACCGCGCCGACGACGAAACGGCCCTGCTGGCGCTCTGGAACACGGCGCTGCCCTATGACCCGATTGACCGGCGCACCTTCCACCGCAAGGTGCTGCTCGATCCCAACTTCGATCCGAACTGGCTCTGCCTGGCCGAAGCTGACGATGAACTGGTCGGCTTTTGCCTCTGCCTGATCCGGCGCGTGCCGCTGGAGAAGGTCGGGCTGTCGCCGGATCAGGGATGGATCACGGCGCTGGGCGTCCACCCGAACCGGCAGGGCCAGGGCGTTGAGGCTGCGCTGCTGGATCGGGCGCTGCCGCTCTTCCGCGACGCCGGGCGCTCCGAAATCCTCCTCTCTCCCTACACGCCTAACTACTTCGTGCCGGGCCTGGACGAGACGCATTATGGCCCGATGCTGAAGCTGCTGACGGAGCAGTTCGGCTTTGAAGTCGTCTCGCGCCCGATCAGCATGGACGCCAATATCGTTCTGTTCGATGGCACGCCTTATGTTGAGCGGGAGGCGCAGCTGCGCGCGCAGGGCATCGCCGTCCGCTCACTGCTGCCGCAGGAAGTCCCCACGCTGCTCCAGTTCTTGAATGCCCACATGCCGGGCGACTGGGTGCGGCACGCCCGCGACCTGCTGCTGGACGTCACCAAAGGGCTGGCCGACTACGACCAGTTCCTGATCGCCCTGCGCGAGGGCGAGATCGCCGGCTACTGCCAGTTTGAGGGGGAGCATTTCGGCCCGTATGGCGTGCGCGAGGGGATGCAGGGCCAGGGCATTGGGACGGTGTTGATGGCGCGCTGCCTGGAGGCAATGCGGCGCAAGGGGCTGCATAACGCCTGGGTGCTCTGGACCAGCCAGGAGACGGCGCAAAAGGTTTATAGCCGCTTCGGGTTTCGGCAAATGCGCCGCTTCGCCGTCCTGCGCAAGCGCCTGTAAAACGTCGTCCGTGACTCCTTACCTTTACAACGGAGGAGCGGAGAATTGTCATCAACTTCCTCGTGGTACTCCTTGCCTGCCGGACGCTGACGGCGTCCCCCTTTCCTCCCCGGCACGTTTGGAGAACAGAATCGTCCCGTGACCGTCTATTTGTAAACAGGGTACAATGAGAGTCCATTGCGGCAGCGCGAGCCCAATCTTGCGGGCCAAAAGACGCTGCCGTAAAATCCACGAGGCATTAGATGGGAGAAAAAGAGGCGTGGATAAGGAGGGCGTGCGAAAACCGGGCCTAAAGTCTTTCCAGCGCTTGACCATACTAACCAGTATTCTTGTAAAAATCGCGGTACTTGCGCTCTTGCTGCCGTATGTCACGTCGGGGTTCCGGCTGGTTTTGATCGCTATCTTCGCGGCGGCCATTGCCGCGCAGGTAACGATTCTCTGGAAGCAGATGCGCCGCCGCGTATAGCAATGTTAGGAACAGAGCAGTATGCTGTCCTTTCTCACCGTGACTATCCTCTGCCTGATGGTCACGCTCCTGTATATGAGCAAGCGCAATCGCCTGAGCCTGCTGCCCTCGCTTGAAGGCAAGCCGGAAGCCGTCGAAATGGAGAAGCGCGCGCTGCTCACTCTGGCCCGCTCCGAGGAGCCTTCCGTCGTTGGGCAGATGGCCGACGCGCTAGAGTTCCCGGATGCCCGGGTGCGTCAGGCTGCCGCCGAGACGCTTACCCGGCTGCTGCCTTGCCTGAGAGCCAGTGATGCCTTCTGGCTTAACGCGCGGCAGCGCGCCATTCTCTGCCGCGCGCTCCAGAGCGCCGATGCCGACCTGGTGATGGCGATTCTACGCGCCTTGCGCCAGATCGGCGGGCGCGATGAGATGCCGTCTGTCGAGCAGTTGGCACGGGGCAGGGGCAAGGCTGCCGGAGATTGGCGCGTTCAGGAGATGTCCCAGCGCTGCCTGGCGCTGCTGCGAGACCGCGCCGCCCAGGAGCAGGACAGCCAGACCCTGCTACGCGCCACCGACGCTTCGGCCACCGCCGCCAATATCCTCCTGCGTCCGGTCTCCAGCACCCCGGACGCCTCGCCCCGGCAACTACTCCGGGCCAGCGCGCCTCCAGAGAGCCAGGACCCATAGTTGCCTCTGCTGCAACTCAATGAGTTAGAGTGTTGCGACTCGGCTGCCAGGTTTTGCGCCGCAAAAACCCGCTTCTGAATTCAACATCTTCCTATTCAGCCCTCTCTTCAACTCGCGTTAGAGCAGGAAGCCGCTCGGTTGCGTCGAATACAGCCATAGGTCTAAGGTATTGCCGGCAGGGAAAGGCGCATCACCAATGGCTATCACCGTGGAGTTAACGCCGGAACTGGAAGAACAACTCCGGGATAAAGCAACGGCGAAGGGCTTATCCGTAGAAGGCTATTTTGCTGACACTGATCGAGGCTCTCGTGCAGCCCAAAAATATTTCGCAGAAGAAGTCCTTTTGGTAATCGCTCCCAACGGTGTGGACGTATCTCCTCAGCAGCAGGCTGCGTGAGATTGATCCACACGGCTGGGAGTGTCTACCGTCCTTTTTTCGACGCGCTTTTTCTCTTCGGCTCAAGAAAGGCACAGACCAGCAAGCCCAAGTGACGGAAAACCCCGATCAGCTTGTTGGAGACGCCCTCCGCCAAATGCGAGAGAGCCTCCTGGAATATAAGGAGCAAGCTGTAGAAGCCGTCGCGACGATGAACATGCTGCGCTTGGCTGTAGACCGGCAAGAACGTCAGGCCGCCGAGAAGGAACTCCAGGCTATTTGCGCTCTTACAGAGGGGAACACAGATCAGGCGAAGAGACTGTGGCAAGAGAGGACGGTATTGGACAGGCACCTGGAAAGGATCAAGCAGGAGTTGGCTGCCGCGGCCGAGGCCGCCAGAGCCATCATGCAGGTTTTCCAGTAAGAAGAAGAGCGCGCTCAGGCACGGGCATCGAAGGCCCAGGCGAACGCGCTCAAAGCTTACCGGAAAGCAGTACTCACTCCTGAACAAATAGTCCAACTTATTGAACGCTTGCACACGGACGCGGAATGGAACCGAGCCTTTGAGCAATGGGTCATCCAGAAAACACGGCCAATGAGCGAAAACGAACCAGGCTGCGTTTATCCCGGCCCGACTGAGAAGCGTTGAAGCAAACGACTAGGGAAGGGGCAAGTCGGACATAAAGTGAGTACGGCTCCGCCTTAAGCAATCCTCCCGCAACGCTTTAGGAACCTGATTTGTGTCGAGCCTGTAGGGCCCGGTGTGCCTTTCCGTGCTGCAGGTGCGCTCCGCGCTGGTGGACCGTGCGCTCAGGATGGCGCGATAAATAGCCCGGTGCGTGTTGGTTATCGCTGCGAGCAGAGCGCCCGGTTGGCTGGGGCGCAGCGGCCTCCGGCGTCTGTCCCTGCATCCTGGGCAGCGGGCCGGGATAGCCAATCAAAATACCCTTGCGCTTCAAATCTAAAACAGCATCATACGCCCAGTGATTTTTTGGCACGTCCACAAACTGATCGGTATCCCGCTGATTCGCATTCTGCGCCGCCGCCCGCGTGGATAGCGCTATCACACAGGCCAGTGCGTAAAGCAGCCAGGCCCCATACATCCGTTTCATCTTTCGCTCTCCCTCTAGAGCGTGTGATGCACTTGGGTCCTCTTGAGGAGATAGGCCAGCCGCTCATTAGAGGCTTTGGGCTCGCTTTTTAGCGAGCACCAAGCGGTCATCAGCCTCCAAGTCCTCTCTCGAAGCAGGCAAAAAAGGGCATAACACCCTCTATCAAAGCCCTGTATGCCGGTCCGCCAGAGCGACCCTTAGCACCTTAAAACCTTAGCACCCTAGCTATCAAATCACTGTATGCTGGTTGGCCAGGGCAGCCTCCTCCACCGGCACCTCCGCAGGCGTTTGCTTGCCCCGGTACTCTACCACCAGGTGCAGCAGTATGCCGGTACCGTTGGCGTCCTGCCACCCGGAGGCCGTCATGCTCAGGAACTCGTACCCCTCGGCCTTCATCTCATTGAGCCAGCGCTGAGCCTCTTCGTCACTGCTAACCGTCTTCACGCGGTACCAGTCCATGATCCGCCTCTATTCCCATCGGTGGCGCGAATGCCGCCTTTTTCTATTTCAGCAGTTCCTGCCAAGACTCGACCTCGAAAAGCTGCGCTGCAAGCTGTTCCAGTTGTTGCGGGGAAGTGATCTTTTCGAGTGCCGCCTGTATCTGGGCATCGGGTTCACCGAACCGCTTGCCGCCTATAAGGAGCAGCATACGGCGTGCTTCCTCCATGCGGCCTTTTGCCTCTCCCTCTTTCATTCCTTCTTTCAACCCCTCCTTCATTCCCCCTTGCAGAATGTATTGGTAGGTGCTTGACTCTTTCATCTCCAAGACTCCTTTAATCAGTTGCTGCGAGAACTCCGGGTCGTATTTTAAGCCTAGGAGGAGAAAGGTCGTGGTCCAGAGCAGTCCCCGGTCTTCCATTGGCGCTTCCGCATCAATGCGCGCCTCCATTCTCTGTACTACGTCTGGCAGATCGCTTTCGGAAACGCTGGTCAGCGGAGCCAGCGGCAGCAACGCCAGCGACCCGCTAAGCAACTCCTCTGGAGACTTCTTCCAGATGCGCACGACGCGATACCGGAACTCCAACGAGCCATAGGCAACACGCCCGGACATGGCAGGGCCATCCGCCTCCTTGCGCCGCAGCACGACCGCGCTCTCGATAGGCAGACGGTACTTATAGTAGGCGACGACGTTGTAGAGCAGCGTCCGATCGCCCATATTCACCTTGTAGGAGGCTTGCAACTTAAAGTGCGCCAGATAGTCCGGGTTCGTGACGCGCAGGATACGGTCGGCCTCGGCAACGACGGTCGCAAGGTCGGCGTCTATGAGTTGGGCCTTTTCTCCCGGCAGGCCAAGAAAACGCAGCCAGGCCATTGGGTCGGCTTCAACCAGGCGTTTGGTAGCGGCGTCGAACGGCTCGGATATGGCCTCTCCTGCTATGGGAATTATACCATGCCTGCTCTATCCCGAACAATGACGGTCTATTCGCGGGAGTGTCCGCACGTGTCGGTCGCAGCGGGTTCAGGCGCGAGGTCCAGTTTATGCAGACTTGAGCGCTGCGGACATAGGGGCGTCCGGCGGTGAGGGCAGCGTAAAGGTGAACGTAGAACCGTGATTATATTCGCTCTCTACCGTCACCTGGCCGCCATGCGCCTCGACAATGTGCTTGACAATGGACAGCCCCAGCCCGGTGCCCCCCGATTGGCGCGAGCGGGCCTTATCTACCCGATAGAACCGCTCAAAGATGCGCGGCAAATCTTCCCGCAGGATTCCGATGCCGGTATCGGCCACCGAGACGGCCACCCCGTTTGTGGAATGCGCAAGCGTCACCTGGACGCGCCCGCCCGCCGGCGTATACTTGATCGCGTTATCCACGAGATTGACGACCACCTGCTCGATCTGATCCCGGTTGGCAAAGACCTGTACGCCAGGCGGTATGTCGGCGCTCAAAGCGATCCCGGTCTGTAGGGCCTGCGGCTGCACGCGCTCGATAACCTCGGCAATGAGATCGGAAAGAACAAAGAGCGACCGCTCCGGAGGCCGTGACTCGGCATTGGAGAGGATCAGGAGGTCCTCGGCGATGCGCGTCAGGCGTTGGGCCTCGGTGACGATGGTGCCAAGAAACCGATCCGCCACACTGATATCTTGCAGCGCCCCATCCTGGAGCGTCTCGGCCATCGCCCGAATGGAGGCGAGCGGGGTGCGCAGCTCATGGGAGACGTTGGCGACGAAGTCGCGCCGGACCGTTTCCAGCCGACGCAGCTCGGTAATATCCTGCGCCACCAGCAGCCAGCGGAAGCGCTTCGGCTCGTCATTGGCAATCGGCGCCAGCGAGACGCGCAGACAGCGCCCACCCGGCCCCGGCAGCCGAATTTCGTCCTGTTGCGCTCTCTCACCGGAACGCGCTGCGGAGAACAAGGCGCTCAGCTCGTTGGAAAGGGTGGCCTGGAGAAGCGGTTGCTCCACAAGCGCCCGCACGGGCATTCCGAAGAGCCGGCAGGCGGTAGGGTTGGCGCGTTCAATGACTCCCTCTGCGTCCAGCACAAGCACCGCCGCGCCGCACTGGCCCATCAATGCGGCGTATTCCTGGCGCAGCAAAGCCATTTCCTGACTCAGGCGCTGGCAATCCGTGCGCAGGGCATTCAGGGCCGTACGGTACTCCGTTTCCAGGCGGAAATTTCGGCGCATAGAATAGAAGAGGGCGCCCGCGCATATCAAGCCCGCCATCCCCAAAATCCAGAGCATAACTTAACCGAGTCCTTCCCGGCTAGAAGAGGATGTACCTGTCGGCCGGGCACCGGGCGTAACACGCCGCCGCAGAGGTGCCAGTAGCAGCTAAATCATGCCGCACCGGCCCCTCTGAATTTGTAGCCTACTCCCCGCACGGTGAGCAGGCGCTGGGGCTGAGAGGGGTTCGGCTCGATCTTTTCGCGCAGCCAGCGAATGTGGACATCTACCGTCCTCTCCTCCACGAGGTTATTCGGCCCCCATACGTGATCCAGCAGGGCCTGCCGCATAAAGACCTGGTCCGGATGTGTTGCTAGAAATTGGAGCAGGTCGAACTCTTTAGGCGAAAGCTCTATGGCCTTCTCGCCCAGCCGCACTTCACGCCGGGATGGATCGATCAGGAGGCCCGCTATCTGAATAATCTTGGTCTCAGGGCGTTCCAGGGAGCCGCGGCGCCGCAGGAGGGCTTTGACGCGGGCCATCAGCTCCCTCATGCTGAAGGGCTTGGTCACATAGTCGTCCGCTCCCAATTCCAGGCCGACGACGCGATCCGTCTCCTCGGCGCGGGCGGTGAGCATGAGGATGGGCACATCGCTCTGCTTGCGCAGGAGCCGGCACACATCGAAGCCACTAGCGGAGGGCAGCATGACGTCCAGGAGGATAAGATCGGGATTTTGGGTGCGCGCGAGCTCCAGGCATTGCTCGGCGTCCCCTGCCGTAAGCGTCTGATAGCCTTCCTTACGGAGGTTATAGGCGACCGCCTCGACAATCGGCAGTTCGTCATCAACAACCAGCACTTTCACTCAAATTTCCTCCGTCGCCGGGGCCTCTAAAGACAGGTAGCGCAAGATCAACTCGGCGGTAGCCACGTTCGTCGCCAGCGGGATGTTATGGGTATCGCATACTTTCATCAAGGCAGAGATGTCCGGCTCATGGGGGTGGGCTGTCAGGGGATCGCGCAGAAAGATAACAGCCCTGATCTGGTCCGTAGCAATGAGCGCGCCTATTTGCAGGTCGCCGCCGAGCGGCCCAGAGAGCATCTTGGTAATTTGCAGGTCCGTTTGCTGCTCAATGAGCGTGCCTGTTGTCTGGGTGGCAACCAGCCTCTGCTGTGCAAATACGGCATAGCGGCGCTGCACCAGCGCAATCATATCATCCTTTTTGTCATCATGGGCAATAAGAGCGAGGAAGCGCTCCTCTCGCTCCTTTAGCATCTAGTGTACTCCCTCTTCAAGCGGTTTCATCTGCGGCGGATGTGTGGCTGACCGTGAGTTGTTTCAGCACGCCCGTCTCGATGAAGCAGACCCGCTCGGCGATGTTGACTACATGATCGCTGACACGCTCCAGGTACTTGGCGGCAAACAGAATGTTGAGGGCCAGGTAGCTTTGCGCCGGCTCGGCGATCACTACGCGGGTTAAACGGTCGCGCATCTGGTGGTAGAGGCTGTCTACGGCGTCGTCATCGTGAATGACCTTGTCCACCAGGTCGAGATCATGCCGGATGAAGGCTTGCAGGGCATCGTGGAGCATGGCGCGGCTGAGTTGGGCCAAGCGAGGCAGGTCCACCAGGGGGCGGTAGAGTACCTGAGCGCGGGCCAACCGCCGTCCGATCTTGGCGATATCCACCGCGTAATCGGCGATGCGCTCAACGTCCGTGATGGCTTTGAGCGCCGTGCCGACAATACGAAGGTCACGGGCAACCGGCTGCTGCGTGGCGATAAGCAGCAAGCACTTGTTCTCGATCTCCAGGTCGTAGCGGTCCACCACATCGTCCCGCCGGATCACGTCTTCGATTAAATCAAGGTCGCCCGCCATCAAACCCTCGACCGCCGACTCAACCATCGCATCGGCTATCGTCGCCATCTCCAGCATCCTGTCCTGAAGCCCGCGCAGTTCCTGTTCATAATGCGTACGGAGAGACCCCATTGTAGCTCACCTCTGTTTTCAGGGGCCGTCGCTATCTCAGCGCTCATTCCTGCTTGCCCCGGCTGGAGTATCAACCGAAACGCCCCTGAACGTAGTCCTCAGTGCGCCTGTCGCGCGGCTGGGAGAATATCTGGTAGGTGTCGCCGCACTCGATCAATTCGCCCTTGAGGAAGAACGCGGTCCGCTCGGAGACGCGCGCCGCCTGCTGAAGATTGTGGGTAACGATAATTATTGTATATTTCTCCTTCAACTCTTCCATCAGTTGCTCGATACGGTACGTGGAGTTGGGATCGAGGGCGGAGGCCGGCTCGTCCATCAATAAGACCTCCGGCTCGACGGCCAGCACCCGCGCGATGCAGAGCCGCTGCTGTTGCCCCCCGGAAAGATCAAGGGCGGACTTCTTCAGCACGTCCTTGACCTCGTCCCAGAGCGCCGCCTGCCGCAGGCTGCGTTCCACGATCTCGTTCAGACGGGCGCGATTGCGCTCGCCATGCAGGCGCGGCCCATAGGCGACGTTATCATACAGGCTCATCGGGAACGGGTTGGGCCGCTGGAAGACCATCCCGACCCGCTTGCGCAGGTTGACGACATCCACGTGGCGCGCATAGATGTCCTCGCCATCCAGCAAAATAGAGCCTTCCAGGCGGGTAGCGGGGTACAGGTCGTTCATGCGGTTGAGCGTGCGCAGGAAGGTAGACTTGCCGCACCCGGAAGGACCGATCAAGGCGGTCACCTGGCGGTCGTATACATCCAGGTTAACATCTTTGAGAGCCTGAAACTTGCCGTACCAGAAATTGAGCTTGCGCACCGTAATTCGCACCTGGGCGGCGCTTGTGCTCTCTTGCGCAGAGGGTCTCTCTATTGTTATGGGCGGCATTCGCATCCTATGTTCCCCATCCATCAGCGCAGGGGATAGCTCAACAGGTGTCAACCGGGCCGTAGGTTCCATAGTGACGTCTCCTCTATGGCTTGCCGGACGCGCCGGCTGCACCCGTATTGTTGCCACCCGCCGCTGCTTCTGTCGGTTCTGCGACCTGAATCTGATTATCAATGCCTGCGTTCACGCTGCTGAAGGGCTGAATCGCTTCGCGCACCGCCGCTTCCACTTTATCCTTTTCGGCAATGGATTGGACGGTACCGGTTAATTGTACCTGACCGCCGTTCACATTGACCTCGATATTCTCTGATTTGAGCGATGGGTCGGCAGCCAACTTGTCCTTTACTGCTTTGGAGATTGTCCCATCCTGAGACTCATTTCCCGTCGCCCCGGTTTCAACGCCCGCTCCCGCCGATCCGCCAGGCTTCCCGCCTGAACAGCCGGGAAGGAACAGCAGCGTGCTCGCCAGTATGACCCCAATCGGCATCCATTTCCGCATCCTACTCTCCTTAGAACAGTTTAAAGCGGTGTTCTTTCCGCCCACGCAGATGGGCGAGACTTTCTGCCTGCGTAGGCAGGCAGCGGGCCGTAGGCCCCACAGCGGCAGGGTTTAGCCTGCCGCAAACAGGACGACAGTCTTACCGGAACCGCCGTCTAAAGCGCCGTTCGCATTTTGCTGCGCAGGGCCAGACGCGCCAGCAGGCTGAAGACCAGTACCATCAGGACAAGCACCAGGGCCACGCCCCAGGACTGTTGCAGCGCCAGCGGGCGCGGGTCATCACGCAGCACATAGATCTGCACCGGCAGCGACGACATACGCTGCCGCAGATCGGTGATCCAGAGGTTGCTGTTGCAGCCGACCATCAAAAGCGGGGCCGTCTCCCCGGCCACACGGGCCACCGCCAGTAGCACGCCCGTCAGGATGCCCCCGCGCGCCACGGGCAGGACGACCTGCCAGACGGTGCGCGCGTGCGTTGCGCCCAGCGCCAGCGATCCCTCCCGCAGCGACATCGGCACCAGGCGCACCAACTCCTCGGTCGTGCGCATCACCGTCGGGATCATCAGGATGCCCAGGGCAACGCCACCGGCAAACCCGAAGTTGCTCCGGGTGGGCGCGACGACGATCAAGTAAGCAAAGATGCCGACCACGATGGAGGGTACGCCATTTAAGAGGTCGGCGGCAAAGCGTGTCCAGGCCCCGATACGGTTATTGCCGAACTCCGCCAGGAAGAGGCCGCCGAGGATACCAAAAGGCACGCCGATAGCCGAGGCCACCAGAATCAGCAGGCCTGTGCCGACGATGGCGTGCAGCATACCTCCCGCGTCGGGATTGCCCGGATTGGGCGGGCGGAAAAACTGCCCATTCAGCGCCGAGAACCCATCGCGCGCCACAAAGAAGAGCAAGGTCAGCAGCGCGGCGCAGGCGGCAAAGGCGCCGACACCGCAGAGCATCAGGGCAAACCCGTTGCAAAGCTTGCGCCAGCGCGGATAGAACCGGGTTCCAGGCACTCGCCAGCGGAATAGACCGAGGGCCAGCAGTCCCAGCCCCAACAACTCCGCAGCGCCGAACAGGCCGGTCACGCCATGCGCTCTCACATCCTGGAACGCCTGGTAGAGAAAGAGCAGGGCGATCAGGCCGAGGACGGCAGAGCGCGCGCCGACGCCGATAGCCGCCTTGAGCTTGAGGCTCCATTCGCTGCCGGAACTGCCGCCATGCCGCGCAGCCATCAGCCAGACCAGCCCGCGCGCCAGGGCGTTGACGAGAATGGTGACCGCAAAGAGCAGCAGGGCGATCTCGGTCAGGGCGGAGGCGTGCAGTGGGCTGTTCGGGTTGGGATACTCGTCTGCGAGTTTGGAGGCCATCGTATAGCCGGGACGCAGCAGGGAAAAACTGGCCGGATCGCCCGAATGCGGCACGCTCGGCGCACTGCCGATCACGATGGTGACGGCCATCGTCTCGCCGAGGGCGCGTCCTAATCCGAGCATCGCCGCGCCGATGATGCCGCTGCTGCCATAGCGCAGCACCACGTCCCGGATGGCCTCCCAGCGAGTCGCTCCCATACCCAGGGCGGCCTCCCGCTGCGCGTTGGGCACCGTCCGCAGCACGTCGCGAGAGACGGCGGTGATGAAGGGCAGGATCATCAGCGCCAGGATAATCCCGGCAACCAGGAAGTCCTGGCCGGAGATGCCTTCCGAGGGCAGGGCAAAGAAGGGGATATGGCCGAAATTGGCGCTGAGCCAGGGTTCCAGCCTATCTTTGAAAAGGGGAACGAGATAGGCCAGCGCCCAGAAGCCGTAGACGATGCTGGGAACCGCCGCCAGCAACTCGACCAGGAAAGAGAGCGGGGCGTTGAGCCAACGCGGCGCGACTTCGGAGAGAAAAATGGCCGCGCCGAGGCTGAGTGGCAGGGCCAGGAGCAGCGCAATCAGGGAGGTGAGCAGCGTGCCATAGATGAAGGGCACGGCCCCGAAGATGTTGCCGCGCAGCTTCTCGGCATCGGGCGGGGTGGGATCCCACTTCGTTTCGGTAAGAAATCTCAGGCCGGTATAGTGAATATTCTGCCGCGCAACCAGATAGAGCGCCAGAGCCATGCCGAGGATAAGCAGGATGGTACTCAGCGCGAAGAGCAGGGTCGTATTGCGGAAAAACCAGTCCGTAATCTGCGTTTTGCGAAATCCGGCGATCCGCTTGTTAGGCTTGAGGCCCAGCGCCCCTCCAGGAGCTTGCTTATCCGCAAGAGGTTGTGCCATTTTCAGCGGCTGCCAATGACCTGTGCGCCACGAACAGAGCGCAGATGCGCCAGGTTGATCCGGGCCAGCGCCTCCGGTAAGGGCGCATAGTAGAGAGCCTTTGCCATCGCCTGCTGCGTCGGCTGCATGGCCCAGCTCCAGAGCTTGGTCGCGCCTGCCGTGTTGCGCCCGCCGTTCGTGTAGAGGATAATATAGGTCAGGCTGCATATCGGATAGCTGTTGACCCCCGGAGCGTCTACCGTCGGCGTCTTGATATCTTTACGAAGCTGGCCGATGTACTTGCCGATGGCCGCCGTCGTGCTTTCCACGCTGGGCGAGACGAAGTTGCCCGCGCGGTTGCGTATCTGCCCGTAGGCCAGATGGTTCTCCCGCGCATAGGCCAGTTCGACATAGCCAATCGCTCCAGCGGTGCGGCGCACGACCGCAGCAACGCCATCATTGCCTTTGCCGCCCAGGCCGACCGGCCAGCTTACCGATTTGCCCGCGCCCACGGAGGAGGCCCATTCGCCATTGGCCTTCCGCAGATAGTGCGTGAAGATGTAGGTCGTGCCGGAGCCGTCTGTGCGGTGTACAGGATGAACAGGCAGGTTTGGCAGGCGCACACCGGGGTTTGCCGCCACAATCTTGGGATCGTTCCAGCTTTTGATGTGGCCGAGGTAGATGCCCGCGATGATCTCCGGCGTGAAGCGCAGGCCCGTGCCGATGCCGGGCAGATTGTAGCTGAGGACGACCGCGCCGCCGACGGTCGGGATATGCACGACGGGGCCGGGCATGGCCGCCTCTTCGGCTGCCGAAAGGGGCGCATCGCTGGCGCCAAAGTCTACCGTCCGCGCCTTGATGGCATTGTAGCCGGCCCCGGAGCCGATAGCCTGGTAGTTCACGCTTATCCCGGTCTCCTGCTGGAACCTGGCGAACCACTGCCTGTAGATAGGGGCGGGAAAGGTCGCGCCCGCGCCCTCAATCGTCTGGCCGGAAGCCGCCTGGGACGCGCAGGCCAGCGCAAACAGAGCCATAATGGAAGCGCAGCGTCCCCGGAATATTCTCCATCGCATAGCTATCTCTCTCCTTAACCAGCTTAGGGATGCTCTCGTGAATGAAGTATAGCCGCTGAATATTAAGAGGAGATTAAGAAGCGTTTAAATTTGTGTTAAGAAGATTAAGGTGGGAGAAAGCCACTTTTTGACGGAAAGCTTGCAATTAACGGCCGACGATCCCGTTGGCGCAGGGTCTGACCACCCGAAAAAAGGCCCCCTCCTTAGCGCAAGGAGGGGGCCGAAGGAGTTTCACTACCGTACACTTTTTCTGTCGGGGCAAAGTCTCCGTATGCTCAACAGAACTGGAATAGGTAATCCTTCGTTGAGGCAATGCTCAATCCAGAGCAGCCCGATCTGAAAGAGGCTCAAATCGCACCGATCTCTGCGG
>DASRGZ010000201.1:0-34001 GCA_035650735.1 Chthonomonadaceae bacterium | reverse complement strand
AGGTCCTCGAACTTGCCGGTGGCGGCGTTGTAGCCCTGGCCCTTGGGCAGGTGCTTGATCTCGTTGACGACGACGCTGCCCTCGGCGCCCGCGTTCTCGGCTATCTGGCGGGCCGGCTCCTCCGCCGCGCGGCGCACGATGTTGAGGCCGATCTCCTCGTCGCCGGTCAGGCGCAGGTTCTCTAAGGCCGGAAGCGCGTTGAGCAGCGCCACCCCGCCGCCCGGCACGATGCCCTCCTCCACCGCCGCGCGCGTGGCATGAATGGCGTCCTCGATGCGCGCCTTCTTCTCCTTCAGCTCGGTCTCGGTGGCCGCGCCGACCTGGATGACCGCCACGCCACCGGAGAGCTTGGCCAGCCGCTCTTGCAGCTTCTCGCGGTCGTAGTCGCTCTCGGTCTCCTCGATCTGGCGCTTAATCTGGGCGATGCGGCCCTGAATGGCCTGCGGCTCGCCCGCACCACCGACGATGGTGGTATCGTCCTTGGTCACGACCACGCGCTTGGCCCGGCCCAGCCACTCCAATTGCAGGTTCTCCAGCTTGATACCCAAGTCCTCGGTGAGGAAGCGCCCGCCGGTGAGGATGGCGATATCCTCCATCATGGCCTTGCGCCGGTCGCCAAAGCCGGGAGCCTTGACCGCCACGCTGTTGATGATGCCCCGGATCTTGTTGACTACCAGGGTCGCCAGCGCCTCGCCGTCCACGTCCTCGGCGATAAGGACGATGGGCCGACCGCTGCGCGCTACCTTCTCCATGATCGGCACCAGGTCGGCCACGGCACTGATCTTCTTCTCATAGAGCAGCAGATACGGCTCGTCCAGCACCGCCTCCATGCGCTCAGGGTCGGTGACAAAATAGGGAGAGATGTAGCCCTTGTCGAACTGCATCCCCTCCACGATCTCCAGCTGGGTGCTGGTGCCTTTGCTCTCCTCGACTGTAATGACGCCATCAGCGGTCACCCGCTCCATCGCCTCGGCCACCAGCTCGCCGATCTGGCGGTCGTTGGCGGAGATGGTGGCCACCTGCTGAATGGCCCCCTTGCCCTGCACCGGGGTTGCTTCCGCCTTGATGCCCTCCACGAGCGCCTCAACGGTCCGGTCAATGCCGCGCTTGACCATCAGCGGCTTGGCGCCCGCCGCCACCGCCTTCATGCCTTCCTTGACCATAGCCTGGGCCAGCACGGTCGCGGTGGTGGTGCCATCGCCGGCCACGTCGCCGGTCTTGCTGGCGACTTCCTTGACCAACTGCGCGCCCATGTTCTCAAACGGGTTTTCGACCTCGATCTCTTTGGCGATGGTCACCCCGTCGTTCATGATGCTGGGGCTGCCGAACTTCTTCTCCAGCACGACGTTGCGCCCGCGCGGCCCCAACGTCACCTTGACTGCATCGGCTAGAATATTGACGCCGCGCTCCAGGGCGCGACGCGCCTCTTCATCAAAGAGCAACTCCTTCGCTGCCATATATACCTCCTCGCCAACAGCGCGCCGTTCGGGGCCGATGCCCCTGGCCGAACGGCAGCCAGGCGCCGCGCTTAGCGCCCTCTGCCTCCCTTCCGGCCCACTTTCCGCATGGCTTGCCGGCGCGCTGCCTTTCGGTTGGATTTCCTTTCGAGATGATCTGTGCCGCCTACCCGGACGCTCCGAGGCTACTCCTTGATAGCAAGAACGTCATCTTGCCGGAGGATAACATACTCCTCGTTGCCGAGCTTAATCTCGGTGCCGCCGTATTTGGCATAGATGATCCGGTCGCCCGGCTTTACTTCCATCGCCACCGTTTTGCCGTTCTCCAGTGTCTTGCCCGGCCCTACGGCGACAACCTCCGCCTCGGTTGGCTTCTCTTTGGCAGTATCCGGCAGAACAATGCCTCCTGCCGTCCTTTCTTCTGCTGTTACCGGCCTGACAACAATACGGTCGTTGATAGGAGTCAGTTTCGCCATGACAGAACCTCCTCGATTGAGTTCCTATAGATAGCTTGCGCCCTGCGGACACGGGCTACATCGCGCCGCCAGCAATGGCAAACCAGAGGGCAATTTAGCACTCAAAGACTGAGAGCGCTAATTCTGTTGGAATTGTACTCCAAATGCCGCCGCGATTTCAAGAGCCAGGCGCAGAAAAATTGGCCGCAACGGTACGAGATATATATACCGAATCATCTCGCCTATCCCGGCAGGCTAAACCCTGCCGCTTCAGGGCCAACCCTAGCAGTAGGGGCTGGGAGTGGGGCCGCTCCTCTTCCTTTTGCGGCGTACACATTGTATCTGCCGATGGGATATGGGATAATAAGGACGAAACGGAAGGTGAGAAGCCAACGTAACAGGATAGGGAAGGCGGCCTGTTGGCCCGCTTTGAGATAGGTGAGTGAGAATGAGCAAGGGAACGGTCGTGGCCGCGATGAGCGGCGGCGTGGATAGCGCGGTGACGGCGGCGCTGCTGAAGCAGGAGGGCTATGACGTCATCGGTATCACGCTGCAAATCTGGCAGGAGCACGCGGAGCAGGGCAAGTACGGCGGATGCTGTTCGCTCGGCGCGGTGGAGGACGCCCGTCGCGCCGCCAACCGGATCGGCATCCCGCACTATGTCCTCAACTTCCGCGACTATTTCGCCAATAAGGTCATAGATAAGTTTGTGGACGAGTATAGCCGGGGCCGGACGCCCAACCCCTGCGTGGAGTGCAACCGCAGCGTTAAGTTCGACGAGCTGCTGCGGCACGCGCAGGATCTAGGTGCGGACTACCTGGCGACCGGCCACTATGCCCGTATTCGCTATAACGAGTCCACCGGGCGCTATGAGCTGCTGCGGGCGCGCGATCCGGATAAGGATCAGTCCTACGCGCTCTATACGCTGACTCAAGAGCAGATGCGCAAGACCCTGATGCCGCTCGGACATCTTTCCGGCAAGCACGAGACGCGCCGGATCGCCGCCGAACTGGGCCTGGCGCTGGCCAACAAGCCCGACTCGCAGGAGATCTGCTTCGTGCCCAGGGAAGGCTACATCGCCTTCCTACAGGAGAAGGCCCCGACCGCCATGCGCCCCGGCAAGATCGTGGATACCGGCGGCACGGTGCTCGGCGAGCATCCGGGCGTCGCCTTCTATACCATCGGGCAGCGCAAGCGGCTTCCGGCCAGCAACGCCGGCCCGCTCTATGTCGTGGCGCTGGACGCGGAGACGAACACGGTCGTTGTAGGCCGGGATGAGGAGCTCTACGCCTCCGGCCTAATCGCCAATACCTGCGTCTGGAGCGCCATTGCCGACCTGGAGAGCGCCGACGGGCCCCTTGCGGTTTCGGCCAAGATTCGTTATAATGGCGTCGCGGCCCCGACCTGGATTGCGCCGGGCGGCGAGCCGGACACGGTGGAAGCGCGGTTTGAAACTCCGCAGCGGGCCGTCACGCCCGGACAGTCTGCCGTCTTCTATGGCGGCGAGGGCGAGGAGGTGGGCCAGGTCGTCATCGGCGGTGGGGTGATTGTGCGTGCGTTGTGACCTAACCCCCCGGCCCCCACTGCAAGGGTCGGTGCTGCGCACGCTCGCACCACTGCAAGGGTCGGCCCTACAATGGTTCGGGCCTCCACCTTGCGACAGCCCTCCGCCTAGCGACACCTTGCGACCCTACAAGGGAAGGGGGTGACCCGGCTTCTCCTCCCTGCCCCTGCCCACGTAGGTGGGCAGCGGGCCTCGCTAGGCGGAGCGCTGTCGCAGGGCGGAGGCAGGGGCCGTAACCCTGCCGACCCTTGCAGTCCATTGCAGGCCCGACCCTAGCAGGGCCCCGCAGCGGCAGGGTTTAGCCTGCCGGACGATAACCTAGCAGCGAGGTCTCCCCTCTCCTTGAGAAGGAGGGGGGCGGGGAGTGGGCAAGAAACCATGCGTGAGTTTACGGCGGAGGAGCGCGCCTTACTAGAGCGCGCACGGGAAGCAGCGCAGAGAGCCTACTGCCCCTACTCCAACTTTCCCGTCGGCGCGGCGGTGGAGACCGAGGCCGGTATCTTCGCCGGGTGCAATATCGAAAACGCCAGTTACGGCCTGGCGATCTGCGCGGAGCGTGTGGCCCTGTTTGCGGCGATTGCCGCCGGGGCAAAGGAGATGAAGCGGCTGGCCCTGGCCTGCGTGCGTTCCGGGCCGGACGATCCGCCCGGAAGCCGGATGCCCTGCGGGGCCTGTCGGCAGGTGATGGCGGAGTTGATGGCGCCGGAGGCGACGGTCCTAGTGGAGGGCGCCGGCGTCTGGCGCGTTGCCGATCTCCTGCCGGAACCGTTTCAGCTTGCAGAGCGTCCTTTCCTGCGGGCGCGAGAAACACAGCGAGAGAACCTATCCTAAGTTTCAGGAGGAACGTTCGGATGGCAAACGATGAGGATCGCAATGTGTTGGTAAGTGTGCTGGCAGGCATTGGAATTGGCGTGCTGGTGGGGGCCGTGGCCGGTCTGCTCCTGGCGCCCAAGTCGGGCCAGGAGACCCGCGACGACCTGAGCAAGTCCGTCAGCGACCTGAGCGATAAGATTACGGAACTGGGCCGGCAGGTAAGCCAGAAAGTCTCCAGCGCCGTTGACCGCACGCGCGCGACAATGGCGCAGAAGCTTGGTGAGGTTCCCACCGAGGGCGAAGAGGCAACAAGCTAACGGATGTCTGAAAGCGTAATTCAACCGAAACGGCAGGGGCCGGTAGAGGCGGCGATTGCGACGGAAACGCCGCCCGACCCGGTGGCTCCTGCCGTCTCGCTTCTTACAGTCTCCCCGGCAGCGGATGACCAGGCCGAACGCGCCACGCCGGACGAGGTTACCGTTCGCGCCACGGAGGTTGCGCTGATGCGCGGCGACCGGTGGCTGGGGCTTTCCCGGCGGGACTGGCAGCGCCTCCTCGCTCTGGGCCTTGCTGCCACGGCGGCCTGCCTGTTTCTGTGGCAGGTTCAATCCATCCTGCCGCCCTTTCTCATCGCCTTCTTTCTGGCGGCTCTGCTGGACCCGACGATCCGCATGCTGGAGCAGCATGGACGTTCGCGTGTCCGGGCGATCCTGACCCTCTATGTGTTCGGCGTGTGCCTGGTGGCGCTCTTCTTCCTGTTTGTCGTTCCCAGGGCCCGCGACCAGATCGAGGAGCTGAGCCAGAACTTCAACGTCTACTTTACCAATATCCAGAGCACCGCCGATGCCTTCCTGCACCACAACGCCGGCATGCTGCGGCTGCTGGGCATCAAGCAGGAGCGGATCAGCGACCTCTTCCAGCAGCGCTCCGGCCCGCTGAAGGACACCATCAACACCCTGCTGGGCGGCGTCACCGGCTTTCTGACCGGCGCCGCCTCCAAAATCCTCTGGCTCATCATCATCCCGGTGACGGCCTTCTTCTTCATGCGGGACTATCCGGTGCTGCGCGCCCGCATCATCTCCCTCTTCCCGGAGGCGTACCAGACGCAGGTGGATCGGATGAGCCGCGAAATCGTAGACGTGTTCAGCGCCTATATACGCGGGTTAGCCAAAATCTGCCTGCTCTACGCCCTGACCGCCTTTGTGATTTTCCAACTGCTCGGCCTGAAATATGCGCTGTTCCTGGGCATTATGGCCGGCGCGTTCTACGCCGTGCCCTACGTCGGGCAGTTGATCACGGCCCTCGTCTCCGGCGCGGTCGCCTACTCGATGGACAGCCACACCGCCCTGCTCTTTGTCCATATCCCGGCCAACTCCATCGGCTACACGCTCGCCGTCGTGCTCTGCGCCATCGTTGCGCAGAACCTTTTTGATCAGATCGTCTACCCGCGCGTGGTGGGCGCCTCGGTCGGGCTGCATCCGGTAGTCAGCATCTTCGCGCTGATGGCGGGCGCGACGCTGTTTGGCGTGCTGGGAATGCTGCTGGCCGTGCCGGTGGCCGCCTCCATCCAGATTGTCCTCATGTACCTGTTCCCCAAGCTCACTCAGCCGCCACCCCCGCACCTGCTGGAACAGACGCCGCCGCTCGCTTGAAGCGCATTCCCTGTCCGTGTTTTTGGGACTTCTTTCTCCCTAAAATTGAGACTTTCGGCCCATGCGGGCGGATTGGCTTCTCGTTATAATGGGGGTGAATATAGCCCTCAACCCAGCAGACCTCACCCCCGGCCCTTCTCCCTGCAAGAAGGGGGAAGAGAAGCCGGGTCCCTCCCTTCCCTGTGAGCGGAGCGAACGAAGCAGGGAGGGGCCGGGGGGTTAGGTCAAGAAGGGCTGGGGTGCAAAGAGAAGTCTGGCGGACGCACCATCGTGGGTGCGCGTGTTGTCTTAAAGAGGGGAAACGGCCATGCAAGATGCTTCGCAGCCTTCGGTCTCTTCCGCGAATACCTCTGCTCCCGTCCGAATGTGCGTGGTTTGCGGCCATGCCAATGCGGACTGGGCGCGCTATTGCACCCACTGTGGGCAATTACTGCCTGCCCCGCAAGCGGCCCTCCGGGCCGAGATAGGGCATATCGCCTATCTGCTGGCTCAGTTGACAGGCTGGCAATCGCGGAGCCTGCTCTCCGAAACGGCGGCGGCGCAGCTTCAGCGCGAATATGCCGACCGACAAGCCGCGCTTGCCGCCGAGTTGACGGCGCCCGCTTCCCGACCGGAGGGCGCCGGAGCCGCGCCGCAGGCCGTTGTCTTCCACGCGGCCCCTGCCGCTGCCGGAGGTAGCGGCGCAGGCAGCGCTCCACCGTCCGCCGCGCCGCTCTCCCCGGGCCTGGGCGAATTCTTCCAGGAGCACGCCCTCAAGGCGCTCTTTGCCCTGGCGACCGTGCTGGTGCTCGTCGCGGTGCGCAGCATGCTTGCCTGGGACTGGATGGATCTCCTGGCGGTGCGCCTGATCCCGGTGGTGCCGCTTGGGCTGGCCGTTCTGTTCTGGCTGTTCGGGCAGAAGACCCGCC
Source organism: Chthonomonadaceae bacterium (assembly GCA_035650735.1). Classification (GTDB taxonomy): domain Bacteria; phylum Armatimonadota; class Chthonomonadetes; order Chthonomonadales; family Chthonomonadaceae; genus DASRGL01. The sequence continues at coordinate 27,152 of DASRGZ010000201.1, read as the reverse complement.
GGGAAAACCCCTGGGCCGCGTTCGTCTATCACGGCGTGGCCGCCGCGCTGGTCGCCTTGGACCTGATCGCCATCAACAAGTACTGGCTCTTCGCGCTGCCGACCCGGCAGGTACTGCTGGCATCCAGCCTTGCGGCGACGGCGATGGCGGGCGCGCTGCTGCTGCGCTGGCGCGAGGTGCCCTACCTGCATCTGTTTCAGGTGGGCGCGCTGACGACCCTCTATGCCGCCCTGCAAGCCCTGCGCTGGAGTGCGCCCCCGAACGATTTCCGCCCGCAGCCTTTGCTGCTGTTTGGTGGGGCCTACCTGCTGTACGCCGCGCTGTGCCTGGGTGCGGCCTGGCGGGCGCGCGGCGCCGAGCAAGCCAAGCCTGCGGCGGAGGGCAATCCGTGGGCGTCAGCCTGGCTGCTTTGGGCGCACCTGGTGGCGACGACAGCTGTGGCCTTCTCCGCGCTGAACGCGATGCTACAGGGCGCGGGGCATCAGGAGGAGCTAGCCCTGGTGGCGCTGCTGGCTGGCCTGATCTATGCCGCCGGGGCGCAGAGCCTGGGCGAGGGCCGCATGGTCTACGTTTCCGGCGGGTTCCTGACGGGAAGCGGCGTCCTCTGGATATCGGCGCACACGGAGTACGCCTGGGACGGCTTCGGTATGCTTCTGCTGGCGCTGAGCGCGGCGGCGCTAGGGCTGGCTGCGTTCAACGGCAAGCGCGCGGCGGCCTCCTCCAGCGCTGCGGAACTGGCGGCGGCTTACCGACAGGTGGCTCTGCTCAGCGTGGTGGCGGCGACGCTCGTTATCTGGGGCCGCGCCGTCGATCTGTGGACTCTGGGTGCCCGGGGCCAGCACGGGCAGGCGTTCGGCGAGAACGCGCTGCTTGCGGCCCTTTGCGGCGCTTTCTACGCCCTCTTTGCGTGGTGGGATCGCCAGCCGGATGACCTCTATGGCGCGCTGGCGACCTGGGGCCTGGCGCTGGTGAGTGGGCTGGCCTGGGCGCACGCCCCGACCGGCGCCTACCCGCTGGCGCTGCTGCTCTACGGCGTGGCCCTGTGCCTCCTGGCGGCGCTGGCGTTTGCGTCCCGGCCCGCCGCCGCGAAGGGCAAGGCGCCTCTTCCTTCGCCCTGGGCGGAGTGGGCTGTGCCGCCGGTGGTCTGTGGGCAGATCGCGGGGGGAATAGGCGCTCTCTGGGAGGCATATATCCTCTCGCCATCTACGCCGCTGGCCGTCCCGGCCTGGTCGTTCTGCGCGCTGGCGGCAGCCGCGATCTATCTGGGTGCCGCGCGCTGGCTGGAGCGGGCGGAGTTCGCGCGACTCTCCTGGCTGCCGCTCGTGGGCGGCTATGCGCTGTTCCTCGGCTGGCGGGGATCGCCGCGCCTGTCCGCGCTCGATGCGGGGCTGGCCGATGCGCTCTGGGTCGTCGGGGGCACGGCGCTGGCCTGGTGCTACGGACAGACGGCCCGCTGGAGCGGGCGGGCTGAGTTCACCTATGCCGGCGCGCTCACGCTGATCGGCAGCTACCTGCGCGCGGCGGAGCTGGCCTGGCCGCTGCCAGCGCAGTGGCACGCGCTCATGCTGCTGCCGCTGCTCATTGCTCTGTACGCCGCCGGAATGCGGTTTGCGCTCGACAGCGCGGAGGACGCGCTCTTCGGTGAGCCGCTGCGCCGGACGGGCCTGGCGGTGTCGGTGCTGGCGCTGTTCTGGTCCGCCGGACACGGAGACGGCCTGCTGGCGCCTTCCCATGCCGCCATGCCCGGCCTGATCACCCTGACGCTGGCCGCCTACGGCGCGGCGTATGCGGCCCTCGCCGTTGCCCGGCGCACGCCGGAGACGGTTGCCCTCGGCGCCCTCACGCTGACCGGCGCCTACCTGCACCATCTGCTGACGCGCACGCCGCTGTTGTACCCGCATCCCGACCTGGCGCCGCTCTCCTGGCCGCGCTTTGCGTTCCTGGCTGCGCAATCGGGGGTCTTCTGGTTCCTCGTCGGCTGGCATGTCCACCGCCGCTGGCAGCGCTCCGACCTGGCGGGGCCGCTCCTGAATCTCAGCGGATGGCTCGGCCTCTTCAGCGCGGTCGTCGGCGTGCTGGCGGCGCGGACGCCCGGCGAGGGAAGCTGGTCGATCCTGACGCTGGCCTGGGCGGGCGCGATCTGCTTCGGGCTATGGCTGCTGGAGAACCACGAGGGCTGGCTGCACGCCGGAATCTGGAACCTGCTGGCGGCCTGGGGGCTGATCCTCTACGACCATTTCGGCCCGGACGTGCAGACGCTCGACCTCTACCTGCTGCCGGTCGGCCTGTATCTGATCCTGATCGGGCACCGGGAGGGACACCGGCAGACCTCGGAGCAGGCGCAGTCGTTCTGGTGGACGGGCCTGCTGGTGATTCTGACGCCGGCGTTCCTGGCCTATCGGTATGGCGACGTCCCCTGGCATACGGTATTGCTGCTGGTGGAGTGCCTGGCGGCGGTACTCTGGGGCATTGGGCAGCGTATCCGAGCGTTCGTGTACGCGGGGCTGGCGTTTACGGCGGCGTTCGCGGCCTCCACAATCGAGGGACATCTGCCGGAGGAGATCGGAACGCTGGCGGCGTTGCTGATTGGCGTGGGGCTGTTCGTGGTTGGATTCTACCTGCTGACGCACCGCGAGGTGATGCGGAAGTGGGCGGCCATCCTCACCGCGCAATGGCAGGCATGGCAGGCATGGCGCTAGCCTCCATGCCCGCAAGAAATACCTCTTCCATCACGCAGGAACTCAGTTTTGGCTGTCGAAGAAGGCAGTATCTCGCAGCGGCAGCAAAGAACCCTGGCACGAACCGAGGTCACGTCATGGAAGAGCACCACGATCTTATCGTCATCGGATCAGGCCCGGCGGGGGAAAAGGGAGCGGCCCAGGCCGCCTATTTCGGCAAAAGGGTAGCGTTAGTGGAACGCTGCCCTTACCTCGGAGGGGCCTGCATCAACTCAGGCACCGTTCCCTCGAAGACCCTGCGCGAGACGGCGCTCTACTTCTCCGGGCTGCGCCAGCGCGGCCTCTACGGCATTGATTACTCGCTCCGGGAGGGCCTGACCGTCCATGACTTGCTCTATCGCAAGCAGATTGTGATTGAGAACGAATGGGCGCTCATCCAGCGCAATCTGGATCGGCACGGAATCGAGCTTATCCAGGGCGAGGCGGCACTGAAGGACGCCCACACGGTTCAGGTGCGCCTGCCGGATGGCACGACGTGCGATCTGCATACCGACATCATCCTCATCGCCACCGGATCATCTCCCTATCATCCCCCGGAAATACCCTTGGATAATTTTCGCATCTACGACTCCGACTCCATCCTCCACATGCAGTTCATCCCGAAAACGATGGTGGTTGTGGGCGGGGGCGTGATCGGTACCGAGTATGCCAGCATCTTCACAGCCCTGGATATTCAGGTAACCCTGGTAGATAGCCGGGACCGGGTCTTGCCTTTTGTAGATAGCGAGATCGCCGTCCGATTGCAGGATCACCTGGAGGGCCTGGGGCTGCGCTTTATTTTCAACGAGCGGGCGGCGGAGGTCAAGACAGGCGCGGAGCGCGTGGAGTTAACTCTGCGCAGCGGAGAAAGGTTGGAGGCCGATATCGCCCTGATCGCCGCCGGGCGGCAGAGCGCTGTGCAGGGATTGGGGTTGGAAGAGATTGGCGTGCGGTTGGGAGAGCGTGGGCTGATTCTGGTCAACGAGAAGTACCAGACCAGCGTGCCCAATATCTACGCCGCCGGAGACGTGATCGGCTTTCCGGCGCTGGCATCTACCTCTATGGAACAGGCGCGCGTGGCGATGGTGCACGCCTTCGACCTCAAGTACAAGGAGCGCGTCTCCCCGATCCTCCCTCTCACGGTGTATGCGATTCCGGAGATCGCGATGGTCGGGCAATCGGAGGATGTTTGCCGCCAGCAGAACATTCCCTACCTCGTCGGGCGCTCGTATTACGCGCGAAACCCGCGCGGCCAGATCATCGGGGACCTGAACGGGATGCTCAAGCTGGTCTTCTCGCCGGAGGACAAGAAGCTGTTGGGCGCGCACATGATCGGCGAGTTAGCCTCGGAACTGATCCACATCGGCGCACACGTCATGGCTATCGGGGGCACGATTGACGCCTTCATCGAAGCCGTCTACAACTATCCGACCCTGGCCGACTCCTATAAATACGCGGCCTATGATGGGCTGGGCAATCTTCAAAGGCATCTGAATCGCCTGTCCGCATGAATCGGTTCCCAGGCAGGGCAATCGCAGGAAACGCTTTTGCCTTCTCATCCAGGCAGAAGAGCATCCCTGGGATGAGATCAGTTTGCGATTGCCTTGTCCGATCAGCGGAGTTCGGAAGCGCCCTCCTGAAGCGTGATGACGCGGTCGGCGCGGACGTTTTTGTAGGTCGTGGTCGTTCCGCTCGGCCAGCGCACGGTGATGGTCGCGGAGGTGGCGCTGCCCAGACCCAGATGCACGCGGCGGTCGGAGGCGGACATATAGGAGCCATCGGTGGCACAGCGGCGATAGAGCTTCTGACCCCCAGCCTCCACCGTCAGGAGCGCGCCGATGCCGTCGCGGTTGCTCTTTGTGCCGACCAGCTTGCAGGAGAGCCAGTGGCCGGCGTTGGGCGTCTCGTTGTGCAGCAGAATGGGCGTGCCCTCGCTATCCACCAACAGGATATCCACGCGGCCATCGTTATCGTAGTCGCCGATAGCCAGTCCCCGCCCCACAATCGGCTTCTGGAAACCGGAGCCTGCCTGGGCGCTCACGTCCTCATAACTCTTGCCGCCCACGTTGTGGAAAAGCTGCGCGGCCTGCTTATAGGCGGCGCTTTTGTCAATGTCGGCGATGTTGTCCTGCACATGGCCGTTGGCAATGGCCAGGTCGAGCCAGCCGTCGTTATCATAGTCCAGGAACTTGCAGCCGAAGGCCACATACGGCCCGGTGCGGTCGGCCAGCGCCAGCTCGGCGGAGCTTTCGGTAAAGAAGCCGCCGCCCTCGTTGCGATAGATGCATTTGGGCTCGTGCTGGAAGGTGGCCACGGCCAGATCGAGCTTGCCGTCGTTGTTGTAGTCGCCCCAATCAATGCCCATGCCGCCGTGGACGTTGCCCGCGTTGTCGTAGGCCGTGCCGGAGGTCGCGCCGATGTTCTTGAACTTGCCGCCGAGGTTCTGGAGCAAGTCGCCGGCAACCTCGTCGTTGGCGATGGCGATGCCCTGGCGCCCGTTGCCCTCGAAGTCGGCAATGGCAACGCCCAACCCCTTGCCGGAGACGTTCTTGCCGCCAGCGTTCCCGAGCTGGGTGACGTCCCGGAACCGGCCTCCGCCCTCGTTATGGTAGAGAACGCCTTTCTCGGGCTGGTAGAAGCGCGGGCCGCAGGAGCTCATGTGGCCGCTGTAGTTACACAGCTGCGGGTCTGTCTTAGGCCCAAACTGAACATAGTTGCAGATGTAGAGGTCGAGCCTGCCATCGCCATCCACATCGGCAAAGCTGGCGGAGGTGCCCCAGCGCTGCGGCGGAATGCCGGCCTGTTGGCTCACATCCCGAAAGCCTTTGCCGTGCTCGTTATGCAGCAGCAAACCGCCTCGGTAGGCCGTGATGTAGACGTCATCATAGCCGTCGTTATCATAGTCGCCCACCGCGCAGCCCAGGAAGTGACCGGAGAACTTCTCCAGCCCGACAGCCGCCGTCACGTCGGCGAAGTGACCTTTGCCGTCGCCTTTGTAGAGGGCCAGTTTCGGCCCGACCAGTAGGATATCGAGGAAGCCGTCGTTATCATAATCCAGGAAGGCACAGCCGTTGCCGATGGTCTGGAGGATGTTCAAGGGGCGCTTGCCCGCGATCTGCCACTGATAATGAAGGCCGGCAGCGTCCGTAACGTCGGAGAACAGCCCGCCGCCGGCTTTCGGCGCGGCGGTTCCCGTAACATTGGTTACCTCGGCGACCGGCGGCTGGGCAGAGGTCGCGCGTCCACACCCATTCCACGCGACAAGGAACAAAGCGGCCAGAGCCAGGAAAGGCACTCCCAGCAGGATAGATTTGCACAATTTCAACGATGACTTCTCCAATAAAGCGAACAGCCGCATAAGCTATTGAAAGCGGCTAATGCGATGGTTGCAACGTGTTTTTTCGGCATAGAGCGCCCGGAATCCTCTTCGTATGTGATCCGGGCAGGGTCGTTCCGTTCTCAGTGTTTTTGCGTTTTTGGCGTCCGCCAGTCGCAAGGCCGAGCCGCGAACCGTTGAGCGGCGTCCCTTGCAGTCGCTTGGCCGCAGGCCCTGGAGCCGGGGGGTGAAAACCCCGGTCCTAGCCGGGCATTGAAAATACCCGGCTAGAGGGCGGCTGCGCCGCCAACCGTCCTCCCGGACGGAAACTCCTGCGGGACAGGCGCGTCCGCCAGGACGCCTGGCCGTTAGGCCCCATAGCCGGGTACTTTCCGTGCCCGGCGGCGAGTACAGGGAAAACGGAAAGACCCGGTGATCCGGGCAAGGTTCTTCCATATTCGGTTGCGGGCGAAAATGGAACGACCCCTGAACATTTAGTTGTCATGCAGGACAAGCCCGCGCCGATCTGGAAATGTCGCCTGCAAGCAAACCGAAAAAGACGCAAATTCTTTCGATGAGGAGCATATATGCAATACGGACAGATTGAGGGGCTGACTCAACCCGTTTCGCGGCTTGTGCTGGGCACGATGGTCTGCCAGACCAACACAATGGATTTGACCCGCCAGCTTCTCGACGCCTGGCTAAGCGTCGGCGGCAACTGCATTGATTCGGCGCGCGTCTACGGCTCCAGCGAGGAGGCCCTCGGACAGTATTTCAAGGAGCGGGGCAACCGGGAACAGTTCCTCGTGCTGACGAAGGGAGCGCACCAGGATAGCAGCGGGCCGCGCGTCAACCCGCAGGCGATTGAGCAAGACCTCGCCACCAGCCTCGAAAAGCTCCAGACCGATTACGTAGATATCTACCTGCTGCACCGCGACGACCCCAACGTTCCCGTCGGGCCGCTCGTGGAGTGCCTGAACGCACTCAAAGAGGCCGGGCGCATCCGCATCTTCGGCGGGTCGAACTGGACGACCGCCCGCATCCAGGAGGCCAACGACTACGCCGCCGCGCACGGCCTGCAAGGATTTTCCGTCAATAGCCCCCACCTTAGCCTGGCCCATATCAATGAGCCGATGTGGAGTGGGTGCCTGGCCCTGGATGAGGAGGGAAAGCGATGGCACCAGGAGCATCAGTTCCCGCTGTTTCCCTGGTCGGCGCAGGCCAGCGGCTTCTTCACCGGGCGCTATACACCGGAAAACCGCGAGAACGCCGACATCGTGCGCGTCTACTACAACGAGGGCAACTGGGAGCGCCTGCGTCGTGCCCGCGCGCTGGCCGAGAAGAAGGGCTGTACCGCCAACAACATTGCCCTGGCCTACGTGCTCAACCAGCCGTTCCCCGTCTTTGCGCTCTTCGGGCCGCGCGCCATAGAAGAGTTCTATGCCAGCCTGCCCGCGCTGGAAGTGACCCTCACGCCCGCGGAGATGCGCTGGCTCAACCTGGAAACCGACACGCTGCCGTAACGAACCGGGGCGCCGGGGGTGCAGCTCGACATCCAGGCGAGAAGAGGCAGGCGGCAGGAGCCTCGCATTGCCGTAAAGAATCAAGATGCCGGAGGGTGCAGGGGCAGGCGCAGCCCCACGCTGGTGCCCTGGCCCCAATCCGGCACGCCCCAGGCGATGCGCGCCCCGATCAGGCTGGCGCGGTACTGCATGTTGTCCAGGCCGCGCCCGCGACGGCGCTCCTCGCCCGGAGGGGGCGCGTGCCCCGCATCCGGCAGGCGCCGCTCGCCTTCCGCCTCGTCTTTTTTGAGCGCCGAGAGGCCGATGCCGTCGTCATCCACGCGCACCACCCATTCGGCGTCCTCCACCCCGATCTGAACGCGCACCTTGCTCGCCCCGGCGTGCCGACAGGCATTGTTGACCGCCTCCTGAACGATCCGGAAGACCGACATCTCCGCGAACGCGCTCAGTTGCGGTCGGGTCTCCTCCAGCACCTGGAACTGCGGCACCAGCGGCGGGCGGGAGCGCGCGGTCGCCTTACGCAGCTCGTTCTCCAGCGCGGGCAGCAGGCCCAGCATCTCCAGCGCCGAAGGCCGCAGGCTCTCCATAATATCGCGGATGTTCTCTATCGTCTGGCGCAGGTGCTCGGCCATCTGCTCCGGGCCGGAACATCCCGCCGCCTGGAGATCGTCGTGGGTATCGGCCAGGCTTTGCAGATCGGCCAGCAGGCAGCGCAGCTCCGGCAGCGTCTGGTCATGCAGATCGGCGGCGAGCAGGCGCCGCTCCCGCTCCACCAGCTCCACAAAGCCGACGGAACCGGCCTTGAGCTCAGAGGTGCTGCGCCGCAGGAACTCGCGGTTGAGGCGCGCGCTCTGCATCGCCAGCGCCGTCTGGGACGCCAGGGCGCGCAGTATCTCGATATCCTCGGGCGAGTAGACCATGCCGGAAGCCTTCTCGCCCAGCAGCAGCACACCGGTCGTCTTGTCCTCCTCGCGCAGAGGCACGATCAGCCGGATCTGGGCCTCTTCCAGCAGAGCGCGGGCCGGGGCGGGCAGGGTATCGGTCCATGAGACACGTCGGGAGGTGGAGGGGCGCTGCAACGTGCCCACCTCCCGGATCTGATCCACCGCCAGCAGCGCTGGGTCGGGCCAGAGCGGCGGACGGTAACCGGAGTAGTTGCGCTGGGCCAGGCAGGCCACATGGCCGCCCTCCTCGCAGAGCAGCATGGCGTTGACCGGGTGCAGCACCGAGTCGATGCCCTCCAGCGTGGCGCGGGCAATAATGCGAGGGTCGGTGACTCCCAATAGCGAGCGGCCTACCTCGCCTAGCACCTGCTGCGCGTCGTAGATCTCGCGGAAGTAGGCCCGGTCGAAGTGGCGCAGCAGGGGCGCGCGCAAAACCAGCATCACGCCGAAAAACAGGCTGGTCCCCAGGCAGAGCGCCGCGCCGTTGTGAAACAGCCCGTCGCGGAACATCTGCACGGGCTGCGCTGGGTCGTGCTGTAACCAGAGGCCCCACAGAAACGCCAGAACCACGATGGGCGCGAGGGTCAGCAGGTTCAACGTTTGCCGCGCCAGCGCGTACTGGACGGTGCGCCGAATAAAAATGCGGATGTCGAACAAGGCATGTCTTTCCAGGGCGGAGACCAGCATCAACGCGACCGCCGAAGCCGCCAGGTTGGATAGCACACAGGTTTCGAGCCGGGCCAGCGTATCGTTGATAATCACGCTGGCGACAAACAGCAGCGCCAGGCCGAATACCAGAACCAGGGCGTGGTTGCGCGCCTCACCCCAGCGCCGATAGTGACGCAGCAGCAGCCAGAAGGCGGCGGCGTGCTGGGCCAGCAGCATGGGGGCCGCATAGATGAGCAGCCGGTGGTACGGGGAAGGCAGGTTGCGCGTGATGTTGTCGAGCGGGATCGGGCTATGCTGGCTGTGCAGGGCCAGGAGCCCACAGGCCACCGTTCCTAGTCCACTGCACAGAAACAGACACAGGGTTACAAGGTGCTTGACCAGCGGGGGGCGCTCCACCCGGTCCTGTTCCGTGTAGATCCAGCCGAAGTAGAGCGGCACGCCTCCCAGCGCCAGCGTCCAGACGATATGCACGGCGCGGTAGTTGACCCCCAGATCGAGCAGATCCCGGCGTGTCAGGAAGGGCTCCAGGATGCCAGCAGTGTTATCGCGCGCCAACACTGCTAAGGTGCTCATGTAGAGGGCGAGCAGGCAGGCCGGAGCCTCGTCCCCGCGCAGAAGCAGCAGGGCGAACGCCAGGCCGATCATCAGCAGGGCCGGAAGCAGCGGAACGGCTCCCGCGATGCCAAGCAGCGGGTCGCGCACGCTATCGGCCACAAACCACAGGCTCAACAGCAGGCACAGCCAGAAGGGAGCGGCAGTCCGTACTTTTAGCAGAAGCTTCGGCGCTGTTGTGGGTGCAAGCGTTCGATCCATAAACGTTCTCGGGATCGCGGCGACCGTCATCAGAAACCGGGCCGGTCGGCAAGGGAGAAGACGCGCGAGGGACAAGAAGTTCCATCCTCAAATACGGCGATATGCAGCCTCTTAGTTCGCCAGAAACGCTCCGATCCCTTTTTTATTATCGGCAACACAGGACTGACTCCGACAATAGTGACGTTCCTATTTAATGTTACTCCGGTTTAATGTTGCTCCGGGAGATGCGACTTTGCACGGCGCAGAAGGATACGCACTAGCCGCCACGCCACATGCAGCGGGCGATAGAGGTAGAGGGGGGGGAGAAGATAGGGAGACTCGATGCCGTAGACGGCGCGCAGAATAGGTGCCGGCGGAAAGAGAACATAGCGGAGTGCTGTCAGACGATCCCGTGTGTTTCCAAGCATCCGCCACTGCTGCCACATCTGAACGCTATGATCTTTGGGATCTACTTTGAAGATCTGGGTCAATAGCAAGGGGTGTCTTGCCGCCTTGCCGCCCGGCGCCTCCCGAAGCCGGTGTAGCGTCTGTGCTGGAATCTCCGCGCCAAACTGCTGCGCGAGCGTCATCAGCCGATAAACAGACGCGCTTTCTCCACATCTGGAGGCCAACTCTATAAGCCAATCCCAGTCTATCTGTGTGCTATAGCAATGGATGACCTGGGCAGCGTCTATCGGGTAGAGCAATCGTCCGTAGAGATGGCTCGCCGCGTGCGCGGCCAGATGAACCAGCATCGGCTCGGGAGAGGGCAGCCGCACGGAGGTTCCGTCGGGAAGCGCGGTCTTCTGTGCCTCCTGCCAGAACGGAGCCAGATCCACATTCCGCACGATGCCGCCGAGCAGGCAGAACAATCCATGGTGAATTTCAACTCGAAATTGATGGCCATGCCTGGAGAGGAGTTCTGGCGTTAGCGACGAATCAAACTCGGGCGCAACGGTCCCGCTGAAAATATCCTCCGCACAAACATAGAGATAAGGGATATGATGGGACCTGGAGATGACTTCTTTCACCTCCTGCTTGAAGCCACAGGCCTCCGCAACCGTGCAGGCCGCCTGGAAATCTTGCGGGGCGACCAGAATATCCAGGTCGGCAAAATGGCGCAGCGTGGGGTCCGGATAGACGGTAAGCGCCAGCGCTACCCCCTTGAGAACGAGAAAAGGAATGCCCGCCTCCGCCAGCGCCCGCGCCAGGCGCGCCGTTTCGCGGAAAATAACCTGGTTGCGCGCCGCATTGGCCCGATAGATGCGGTCAAAGCAGGCAGCAACCTCCGGCGGGATACGCGGGTCCGCGGCAAAGCTCTGCAAATGGAGGGCGACCAGCGGCGCAACACCGTGCCGGATGCTGGCCCGGACGGCGGCGGGCCAATCCAGGCCGGGCAGGGAGAGAGCGGCATCTACGGCCCTATGGGAAGCTTCATTGACCTCAACGGTGGCGCAGGCGACCAGCAAGGCGGCGTGCGCGGGCAGGCCGTGCACGGCCTCCAGCCGCAGCAAGCCGCTGTTGCCTGCGTCCGGTTCTGCGGCGGGAGGCGGCTCCGGCGCAGCGGGAGGGTTATATCGTCGGGGCGAGTGCGGCCTCAGCATCGGGTCATTGTCTCCCAGGAAGATGCGGATGTGCCGAACGGATATCATCTAGATGTAGGAGAGCGCGTCGGGAGCCAGTTTGAGAGGTTCTCTAGAGCAATTATACTGGCAAACAAAGCTTCTGTCACGCCCCGTAATCGAAAGGGTGAGAGATAGCCAATCGCGGGTACAAACCCGGTCGGCTCCTTGCGTGCAGGTAGGATCCTGTTTTCTTTCCGGGCGGCTCAAGCCGCAGCAGCCAAGGCACTAAACCCGCCTGCGCGGGTTCTGCCCTCACCCCCTGCCCCCTACTGCCAGGGTCGGGGCTGCAATGGTTCGCCCCTCCGCCTTGCGATCCATGCTGCGGCAGAGGGGAGGGTTTAGTCGCCGTAGGGCGACTTCGTGCCTTGGTTGCTGCGAATTCATTCGACCATAACAAAGCGGACTGGCCTTAGCAGGGCGCCGGGAAGGTTAGGAGGAGCGCGATGGGGAATTTAACCGGCAAAATTGAGATCGTTCAGGGCGACATAACCAGGCAGGCGGTGGATGCCATCGTTAACGCGGCCAACACGTCCCTGCTTGGCGGCGGGGGCGTGGATGGGGCCATCCATCGTGCGGCGGGGCCAGGGCTGCTCGAAGAGTGCCGCAAGCTGCATGGCTGCCCGACGGGACAGGCCAAAATCACCGGCGGATATAATCTCCCGGCCCGGTGGGTCATCCACACGGTCGGCCCGGTGTGGCGGGGCGGCCAGCATGGGGAGGACGAGCTTTTGGCCTCCTGCTATCGCAACTGCTTTGCCAGGGCAAAGCAGCACGGCCTACGCACCCTCGCCTTTCCTGCCATCAGCACGGGCGCCTACGGCTTCCCGGTCGAGCGCGCCACGCGCATCGCCCTGCGGGAGACGCTTGAGGCCCTGGCAAACAACCCGGCGCTGGAGAAAGTCCGCTTCGTCTGCTTTGAGGAGCGCGTCTATCAGGCCTATCAAAACGCCCTGCGTGAACTAACCCCATGAAGAAACTCTTCGGCATTATTTTCGGCGCCTTGATCCTCCTTTCGGTGCTGGCCTGGAGGCTCCAGCCGCCGCCCGACGGCAAGCTCGTCTGGGTCAGCGACGACAACCCGCGCCGCAAGGAGCAGATCGCCCTGTTTGAGCAGGAACAGCACGCCGGCCTGCTCAATCCGCCCGGCGGCCCCACCCACCCGCCGACCGGCCTCAAGCTCGATCCGAGCAACGCGGACATGGAGAAGGTAATCGTGCAATCGCTGGGCGGCGTCGGGCCAGACCTGTTCGACTGTTACGACGGCAAGCAGCTCTCTGCCTACGTGCGTTCCGGCGTGGCGCTGGACGTGACGCAGGCGCTCAAGCAGCGAGGTATCTCCATAGACGACGTGTGGGAGGCGGTACGCCCCTGCTTCGTCTACGACGGGCGCATCTACGGCTGGCCGACCAATGCGGGCGTGGACGCCCTCTGGCTCAACAAGGCGATCTTCGAGCAGGAAGGCATTCCGCTGCCTCACGTCAAGTCCTGGACGTGGGAGCAGTTTCTCCCGCTCGCGCAGCGCCTGACCAAGCGCGATAGCGCCGGCCACGTCATTCGGTATGGCTTCCTGGCCGACTGGCAGCCGCTCTGGATGAACTGCCTGCTGCAATGGGGCGGGCATATCTACAACCGGGACGGCACGCGCTGCATTATAGACAGCCCGGAGGCCATTGCGGGCATCCAGTTCGCCCACGACCTGATCTACAAGTACCGCGTCATGCCCTCTCCCATCGAGGAAGCTTCGCTCTCCGGGCAGGGCGGCTGGGGACAGGGCACCATCAAGTGGTTTGAGGCGGGCAAGGGCGCAATGGCGCTCGGCGGGCGGTGGTGGCTCTGCACGCTGCGCGACCAGACGCACCCGATGCAAAACGGCAAGCTGCTGCCGCCGACCTTGCGCCTGGGCGCGGTGGAGTGCCCTCACGGCCCCTACCGGCTGTTTCATGGCTATGGCCGCGCCACGCTGATCAACGCGACCAGCCCGCGCGCCAAAGAGGCGCTCGATTTCCTTGTCTACATGAGCCGCAAGCCCTACAACGACCTGATAAATGCACAGGCCGACGCGCTGGCGCCGATGAAGTCCTACTGCAACACGCCGGAGTATTTCCATGATCCCAAGTACCCGGAGGAGGACTACAACGACGTGTGGTATCGGGTGATGGCGGCGGGCGTGCCGGAGGAGGTCAGCCCGTTTGTGGATGGGCAGGCCGTGCAGCGGATTCTCGATGTACAGATGGACCTGGTCAAATCGGACCAGAAGTCGGCGGCGGAGGCCCTGCACACCGCCGCGCAAAAGATCAATGCCGAGATACAGAAGATGATCGCTCAGGACCCGACGCTGCGCCGCCGCTATGAGCAGCTAACGCGCAGGTAGACCTGACTTTCCCCTTCCCTACAAGGGTTCAGGGGCGAACGGATCGGTTTGAGCGACGGAATGGAATTGCGAAGGGTTTCTAACCCGTCGCAAAACAGATCGGCCCGCTCCGAAACCCTAAAAGGGACGGGGGGTTAGGCGCAAACGCAACGGAAAGGATCGCGTGAACTCATGAGTGTCGCTGGCGGTGAGGCGCTGGCCCTCAACGGAGGGCATGAGGAGAAGCTTGCCAGCCGGAAGCGCGTGGATTTCTGGGCGGCGATGCTGTTTCTGCTGCCCAACCTGCTCGGCTTTCTGGTGTTTACGGTCGGGCCGGTGCTGTTCTCGCTGGTGGTCAGCTTCTCCAACTGGCGCCTGCAGCGCACGGTGCCGTTTAGCTGGATAGGGTTCGCCAACTTCTCGGAACTCTTCCACACCGAGGAGTTCTGGCTGTATGCCATCAACACGGTCTACCTGATGATCGGCATTCCTATCAGCATCGCGGGTTCGCTCGCCCTGGCCTTGCTGCTCAACCAGAAGCTGCGCGGCATGATCGTCTACCGTACCCTCTTCTACCTGCCCAGCTTCACGGCGGGCGTGGCGCTCTACATCCTCTGGAAAGCTCTCTACAACCCGGAGTTCGGCCCGCTCAACGCGCTCATCAACGGCACATTGCAGGCGCTGCACCTGCCTGGCCACGCCCCGCAGTGGCTCGCCTCCACGCATAACGTGCTGGGACTCCAGGTGGAGCACGTCGGGTTCGATGTCCGGCAGTGGGGCATCGGGGCGCGCGACGCCATCCTGCTGATGGGCATCTGGGTCTCTATCGGCGGCGGCAACATGCTGCTCTACCTGGCCGGTCTCTCCAATATCCCGCAAGACCTCTATGACGCCGGGCAGGTGGATGGAGCCGGCAAGTGGGCGACCTTCCGCCACATCATCTGGCCGCAACTGGCCCCGACGACCTTCTTTATCGTCATTATGAGCGTCATCGGCGGCCTGCAAGGCGGCTTCGAGCAGGCCCGAGTCATGACGACCGGCGGCCCGGCAGGCACCACGCAGACCATCTCCTACTATATCTATACCAAAGCATTTGAGCAGTTCCAGATCGGATACGCCTCGGCGGTGGCCTGGATCCTCTTCGTCGTCATCCTCGTGGGCACGCTCGTCAACTGGAAGTTCGGCTCCCAGCACGCCGACTACTGAGCCGAAAAATAGACCCTCACCCTCTGGTCGAGTTTTGTGATTAGGGCAAGGCGCGTAGCCGACTGGCCGCGTCCTTGTTCAGCAGCCAGGTGAGCGTGCCGTTCTCCGGCGCGACGGCTTGCGCGGGAAGGCTCTCCGGCTCGGATTGGCCCTCCAGAACGCGCGCCAGCGTCTCCGCTTTGTCCGCTCCGGCCACCAGAAAGAGAATATGCGCGGCGTGGTTGATCGCCGAGAACGTCAGGGTAAGGCGTGGGACGAAGGGCTTGAGACCTGGCTCGGTGGCGGCGACAAGACGTTGCCGCTCCTGAAGCGCGGGCTTGTGCGGGAAGAGCGAAGCGGTATGTCCGTCCGGCCCCATGCCGAGCAGGATCAGATCAAAGCGCGGCCATTGGCTCCCTCCCAGTTGGAAGAAGCCGCGCAACTCCGCCGCGTACTGGCGCGCGGCGGCTTCGTGGTCGGGCCATTCGGCGGGCATACGGTGGATGTTGGCTTCCGGCAGAGGCACATGGGCCAACAGGGTCTCCCATGCCATGCGGTAGTTGCTTTCCGGCGCGTCCGGTGGCACGCACCGTTCGTCGCCAAAGAAAATGTGGACGTTCTCCCAGGCGATAGCCTCACGGAATGGCGCGGCGGCCAGCAGGCCATAGAGCGTGGCCGGCGTCGAGCCGCCCGCCAGCGCCACCGCAAACGGTCGGCCTGCGCCCGCGCTCTGCGCCGCCAGCGCCGTAAAGCGATAGGCGGCGTCCAGGCTCAGAGAACCGACGTCCTCAAAAAGCACGCAGGCGCGCTGCAACTTCGTCTCCATCGCCACTGTCTCTCCTATCCAGGCAGGCCAACACGGCCCGCCGTCTCCCCTGCCCTCATTATACCGCGCGGTTCTGTCAAAGGCTCACTCCTTGGGAGCGCAAACATGAGCATTGGAACCGATAGGGTGACACGGCACAAAAGCGCGGTCGCCTCTCGAGAACTTCCCTCTCCAACCGCGATTACATCGGGTACTGAGGACGACGGCGCGATGAGGCGGATTTTTGGTATAATGAAACGCATGAATGCGATGCAGGAGACGTCTTAACGATGACTATGTATCTATACAATACGATGACCCGCCGTAAAGAAGAGTTCGTGCCGCTCGATCCGCCGCGCGTGCGGATGTACTGCTGCGGCCTGACGGTCTATAACTATCCCCATATCGGCAACCTGCGCACCTACGTCTTTGAAGATGTGCTGCGCCGCGCGCTCAAATACAACGGTTACGAGTTGCTCCACGTCCAGAACATCACCGATGTCGGCCACATGACCACCGACGCCGACGCCGGAGAAGATAAGATGCAGGTGGCCGCCGAGAGAGAGAGGAAGTCGCCTTGGGAGATCGCCCGCTTCTATGAGTCGGCGGCGCTCAAGGACTTTGAACGCCTCAACATCGAGCGTCCTGAAATTATGCCGCGCGCCACTGAGCATATCCGCGAGATGATTGAATTGATCCAGCGGCTGGAGGCCAACGGCTATACCTACGTCACGAGCGAGGGCGTCTATTTCGATACCTCCAAAGACCCGGATTATGGCAAGCTGGCCCGCCTCAACCTGGCCGAGCAGAAGCAGGGCGCGCGCGAAGAGGTCGTTGCCGACGAAACCAAGAAGAACCCGTCCGATTTCGTGCTCTGGTTCTTAAACAAGCCGACGCACATCATGCAGTGGGAGAGTCCCTGGGGGCCGGGCTATCCGGGCTGGCATATCGAGTGCTCTGCGATGTCCATGAAGTACCTGGGCGAGACCTTCGACATCCACTGTGGCGGCGTCGATCATATTCCGGTCCACCATACCAACGAGATCGCCCAGAGCGAGTGCGCCACGCACCACCAGTTTGTGCGGTACTGGCTGCACGGCGAGTTCCTGCTGATGGGCGGTGGGAAAGTCTCCAAGTCAGAACTGATCAAGCTCCGCGAGGAAGAGAGACCGCCCAGCACCCTGGAGGATCTTATCCGCCGGGGCTACGACCCGCTGGCCTATCGCTATCTCTGCCTTCAGGCGCACTACCGCTCGGAGCTTAACTTTACCCTGGAGGCGCTGGACGCCGCTACGTCCGGCCTGCGCAAAATCTATTCGCTCTGCCCGGACAACGATCCGCTGCGCGAGGATGACTCGGCATTTGAGGCGGCGCGGCAGCGCGTACTGGAAGCGATCAACGACGATCTGAGCGTGCCGCAGGCGGTCGGCCTGCTGAATATGCACGGCAGCTATCGCCTGTGGGTGGAGTTCGATTCCATCCTCGGCCTCGACATAGCTAAGCGGTCGTGCCGGGGCGAGGAGGCCCTGCCGCCGGAGGTGCAGGCGCTGGTGGAAGAGCGCAATGCGGTTCGCAAAGCGCGCGATTTCGCCCGTTCCGACGCCCTGCGCGACCAACTGATCGCCATGGGCTACGAAGTTGCCGACACGCCGCAGGGCACGAAGGTCAAGAAGCGGGTGCTGTAGCCTTCATTCCAGAAGACCTCACCCCCAACCCCTCTCCTTCTCAAGGAGAGGGTAGAGAAGAAGCCTTGTTCTCCCCTCATCCCCGGCCCTTCTCCCCCCAAGGGAGAAGGGAGAGCAGAAGCCGGGTCCCCCCCTTCCCTAGCGAGGAACGAGCGGCTAGGATCGCTAGACGGAGGGGTGTCGCAAGGCGGAGCCGTGTCGCTAGGTGTCGCAAGGCGGAGGCAAGGGCCGTAACCTTGCCGACCCTGGCAGTGGCGCGAACCATGATAGCCCCGACCCTAGCAGTGGGAGCCGGGGGTTAGGTCCATAGGAGAAAATCTGCGCATGAGCGACTATTCAGGGCGGATCGCCCGACTGCAAGAGACGATGCGGCAGCAGGGGGCGGAACTGGCGGTCTTTGCGCCAACGGATAATATGCGCTATCTGACGGGATGGGCCGAGTACGGACATGAGCGGCTGATTGCGCTGCTCGTGCCGGCTCAGGGCGAGCCTGCGTTCGTGGTCCCGGCTATGAACACACAGCAGGCGCAGTCCAATCCGGCAGGGCTAAGGTGTGTCCTCGGATGGAACGATGCGGAGGGATGGCAAGGCGTTGCCGAAGCGCTGCTCCGGCAGTGGAATATCGGGGACAAGCCGGGCGCATTGGCTCTGATTGACGACGAGCTTTATAGCGTGCATCTGCTCGACCTGCAAGCGCTGTTTCCTGGCCTGCGCTACGTGGCTGCCGGGGAGACGATGGCCCGTCTGCGCGAGATCAAGACGCCCGCCGAACTAGCCGCGATGGAAACCGCCGCCCGGCTCATTGATGCCATCTACGAGGAGAGCCTTGCCGCGCTAACCGAGGGCATGATCGAGCTTGATCTAAAGGATTTTTTCCTGGCCGCCTTCAAGCGGCACGGCACACAAGCCTCCTTTCCGCCGCTCATCTGCTTTGGCGCGAACGGAGCCATGCCCCACCACCACACGGGCCGGACGCCCTTGCAGCGAGGCGATACCGTCGTTATTGATGTCGGCTGTATGTGGGAGGGATACGCTTCCGACATCACGCGCACCGTCGCCTTCGGTGAGCCGCGCGACCCGGAAGCCGCCTCTGTCTACGAGATCGTGAGCCGGGCGCACTGGGCGGCGCGGGAGGCGACCAGGCCGGGCGCGAGCGGCGAGGCGGTGGACGCGGCGGCGCGGCAGGTGATCACGGAAGCGGGCTACGGACCGCAGTTTATTCACCGTACCGGACACGGCATCGGCCTCTCCACCCACGAGCCGCCCTACATCGTCGCCGGAAATACCGCGCCGCTGCTTCCGGGCATGTGTTTCTCTATCGAGCCGGGCATCTATCTTCCGGGGCGGTTTGGCGTGCGGATTGAGAATATCGTGACCATGACTCCGGACGGCGCGCGCTCCCTGAACGCCGAGGCGCCCCGGAAGTTGCCTGTGATTTATTAGAGTGCCTAACAAACCGTACTCCCTCTGCCTTGCAGGGAGAGGGCCGGGGTGAGGGGAGAGCCTGACAGCCACGTTGTGTTAGGGGTTCTTAGTCTCTTCTCTCGACGACGGGCTAAAGCCCTTCGCTGGGTGGCCTGCGGCCCAGTCTCCCCCTTTGGGGAGACTTACCAGGCTCTCAGTCGGTACGTGTCCGCGTAGGCGGACACTAGGCCGCAGGCCACCCAGCGAGGGAATTCATTCCCTTGTGCTGGAAGGAGCCTACCATTCTGAGGGGGGAGGGGATAAAGGGGTGGGGGCCGCTAGGTCTTCGCCTTGCCCAGATGCGCCGCGAAAAAGTCGCGAATATCAAAGAGCGCGTTGGGATTGAGCACGTGGCCGGACTCCCAGCGCTTGACCTGCTCCGGCTCTTTAGCGTGGGCGGCGGCGATGAGCGCCGCAGAGGCTTCCGGCGGGATAATCTCATCCTCTTTGGCGACGATGATTAGCAGGGGACGCGGAGCGATGCGCCCGATGAAGTAGATCGGGTCGGTGACGTTGGCGATGTCCTCCACCGTGCGCAGCAGCTCGGGCGTCACCTGGATCGGCCAGTGGGCTTTGAGAACGGGATAGCGGTCTATGTTCTTAACGATGTTGACCAGCCCGCCGCCGGGCACGGCCAGGCAGAAGCAAGCTACGCGCGCTTCCACGCCGCCCAGCACCGCACCCAGCATCGCGCCCTGGCTGAAGCCAAGATAGCCGATGCGAGTCTTATCTATGTCGGAGCGGGTTTCCAGATAGTCTACCGCGCGGCGCAGATCCACGACGCTCTGCACCCAGGCATCGCGCATCGTATACGAGTCGGGCATGTGAATCTCGCCGCTGCGCCCGGGCCGGGAACGGTCGCCGTGATATTGGGTGTCTATGGAGAGGGTCGCGTACCCCTGCGCGGTCAGCATCTCGCTGGCCCACCGAATGTAGGAGGTATCTTTATTGCCGCCAGAGCCGTGCACCAGCAGCACGGCGGGAAACGGCCCGGCGGAGCGCTTTGGAAGGGCGAGGATCGCCGGCACGCGCTGATCATGAACGCTATCATAGTCCAGGCGATAGCGGACGCGGACGGCATTCTCATCCAGCGGCTTGATTTCGGCGTTCAGGGGCAGCGCGCGGTCGTAAGCGTAGTAGGATAGACGCAAAGCTTCCGCGGCATCCACAGGCGGGGGCAGCGTGAACGGCGCGTTCGTCTGGCCGTGCGCGGCAGGCAGAGGCAGGCTCAGTCCAAGCGTCAGTCCGGCCAGCGCCAGCGTTATCAACCGCCGAACAACATGCATCAGGTTGGTTCTCCTTACCTCGTCAGTGTGTTTAAGGGCGCCTACGGAAACCCATCTGTGCCCGGCCCTTTAGGGCCGGCTGCCAGAAGGTACCGGGCACACTCTTAAGTGTACTTGAAATGGTGGCCCTCGCGCAAGATGGAGGGGTAAGCCGGGCAGGGAACGTACCGGCTTGGGTAACGGCGCCTGGCTGCCGATAATTGCAGAAGGACAAGACCTCGGCCTGCCGAATGCAGTCGTAACGACCCGAAAAAGGAGGAGCCGCGTTGTATCGCGGAGTCATCGAACGCTATCGGGCTTTCCTGCCCGTTTCCGAAAACACGCCCATTATCACGCTCAACGAGGGGGATACGCCTCTTATCCCGGCTCCGCGCCTGGCGGCGACCATCAGCCCGCTGCTGACCCTCTACTGCAAATACGAGGGCCTGAACCCGACAGGCTCTTTCAAGGATCGCGGGATGACAATGGCGGTGACTCGCGCGGCAGAGGAGGGCCAGCACACGGTCATGTGCGCCTCCACCGGCAACACCTCCGCCTCCGCCGCTGCCTATGCCGCCCGCGCCGGCATGCGCTGCTACGTGCTCATTCCGGGCGGTAAGATCGCGCTCGGCAAGCTCTCGCAGGCGCTCATTCATGGCGCGAAGGTGCTGGCCGTCGAGGGCAACTTCGACGAGGCCCTGTGCCTGGTACGCGACATCTGCGCCACCCACCCCATCGCTCTGGTCAACTCCATCAATCCCTTTCGTCTGGAGGGACAGAAGACGGCGGCCTTCGAGGTTGTGGATGCGCTCGGCCAGGCGCCGGATTATCACGCTCTGCCCGTCGGCAATGCGGGCAACATCACCGCCTATTGGAAGGGCTATAAGGAGTACCATGCGGCGGGACGCTCCACCACGCTGCCGAAGATGCTCGGCTTTCAGGCGGTGGGCGCGGCCCCGCTGGTCATCGGCGCGCCGGTAGCCCAGCCAGAGACGGTGGCGACCGCCATCCGCATCGGCAACCCGGCTAGCTGGCAGGGGGCCATCGCCGCGCGTGACGAATCCGGCGGCCTGATCGAGAGCGTCACGGACGAGGAGATCCTGGAGGCGTACCAGATGCTCGCCTCGCTGGAGGGGCTATTCGCTGAGCCGGCCAGCGCCGCGCCCATCGCTGGCCTGCGCCAACTGGCCGCGCGCGGCTTCTTCGCCGCGCCCGCCACCGTCGTCGTGACCCTGACCGGGCACGGACTCAAAGACCCGGATACGGCGGTGCGCCAGGCCGTGCAGCCGCCGATCACTGTTCCCGCCCGCCGCGATGCCGTGCTGAAGGCGATTGAACAGGATTAAAGACCTCACCCCCAACCCCTCTCCTTCTCAAGGAGAGGGGAGAGGAGAAGCCTTGTTCTCCCCTCCTCCCCGACCCTTCTCCCTCCAAGGGAGAAGGGAGAAGAGAAGCCGGGTCCCCCCTTCCCTGCGAACGCAGTGAGCGCATCAGGGAAGGGGGTCGGGGGGGGTTAGGTTAAGAAGGGTTGGGGGTGAGGGCCATTGGGGAAAGGAGACAGGCCACGATGCTGCCACCCTTTGTACGCAAGTACCTTCTTACCGCTCTGGAAGGCACGCCGGACGTGCTGGACGGCTTCCTGAAGACCCTGCCTGCCGACGATCCTGTCTGGGATTTCCGGCCCGCCCCGGCGCGCTTCACGCTTCGTGAGGTCGTCGCGCACCTGGCGGATTGGGAGCCTATCTTTCTGGAGCGCATGACGCGTATCCGCGACGAGTCGGAGCCATCTCTGCCGGATATTGACGAAGGCCAGCTTGCCATCGATCGCGATTATGCCCACAGCGACCCGCAGGCCAACCTGGCGCGTTTCCGCCAGGGGCGCGTCACAATGCTCGCCTTCCTGCGTTCGCTAAAAGAGGGGAATTGGGAGCGCGCCGGCAACTACAAGCGCGAGCATCCGATGGTCGGCGGCCCGGTCACGCTGGAGGCCTGGGTGGCTCAGGTTGTGGGCCATGATGGGTACCATACGCAGCAGGTCGCGCAATGGCTGGCGGCGGCGCGGCGCTGAGGCCGGATCGCTCCCTTCGCCTTCTGGGAATCGTCTGTCTGAGCGCGGCGCTGGCGCTCTGGGCACTCTCGTTTCCGCTGCACAGCCTCTGGCAAGCCACCCGCATCGGCGGGTTCGCCCTGCTGGATGGCGTAGCGTGCGGCACGGCGCTGGCGATGGTAACGCGCACACGCCGTCCGCTCTTTATCTATGGCTGGCTGGGCGTCGCCGCGCTGACTCTCTGGCCGATCTGGATCGGCTGGCCGCCCGACCCGCTCGACGCGCCGAACGCCGTCCTGACCTATCTCGATCTGCTGCGCCTGGTCCTGTACGTCCTGGGGCTGCCCTATCCGTTTGCGCGCCTGGGCTACCATGCGCCCGACCCCAGACCGTCCGGCAAATTGCCGGAATAGAGTTTGCTGCCAGGCCGAAAGAGCGAAACGGCGGGCGTTGCCCGCGCGTCTTAAGATATAGCGAGAAGATGCAGGATTCGGTGATCAGTCCGGCAAATGGCCTGCGACTGCGCCGAGATTATCCCCCGATCTTTCCGGCGAGAAGACGCGGGATCGTTGATCGGCCCGGCAAATAGCCCAACGCCAACTACATTCCGAGGACGCCTATGAATAGCTACGTGCCTCCTTCTGGAGCGACGCGCCGCTCCTGGGCGCGCTCTATTGCCACCCTGTTTGCCGCCTTTGTGCTGGGCGGGTTAGTCTTGCCCTATCTGCACGTGCGCGTCAGTTGGCGCGAGCCCGCCAGCGAGGCTGAGCCGGGGACGGGGCTGGATGTCCGGCCCGCGCCGCCGCAGCCGCTCTCCGAGGCTGAGTACTATGCCCGCGCCGCGCAGTTGGTCTATAAGGCGGTGGTCAATATCGATTCGACCCAGCGCGTCCGCCTGCACGGCTTCTTTGACGACTTTTTCGACCAGCCGCCCCGCTATGGAGAGCGACAGGAGGAGGGCTCTGGTGTCATTATTGACCCGAGCGGCTACATTCTCACCAACGAGCACGTGGTCGGTGCCGCCCATGACTCCAACCGCAAAATCACCGTCACGCTCACCGACGGGCGCAAATTCCCCGGTACCGTCATCGGCTCGGATCATACGACCGATGTGGCCCTGGTGAAAATCGAAGGCAACAACTTTCCCTCCGCCCGGCTCGGAACGGCCCGGGGGCTGGTGCCGGGCCAGATGGTTATCGCCATCGGCAATCCCTTCGGGTTCCGGTTCACCGTCACGCACGGGGTAGTCAGCGCGCTTGGGCGCCCCATTTCCAGCGAGGATCGGACGGGGGTTCGCATCTATCCGGACCTCATCCAGCACGACGCGCTGATCAATCCGGGCAACTCCGGCGGCGCGCTGGTCAACCTTCACGGCCAGGTGATCGGCATCAACACACTCGTCTATAGCTCCGGCCAGGGGATCGGGTTCGCGATCCCTATTGACACGGCCCTGCGCGTCGCCGACGAGCTGAAGCGCTACGGCAAGATCAAGCGCCCCTGGCTTGGTCTGATCACCGTAACCAATTCCGACGAGTTGATACGACTGTATGGTCTGCCCGACCGGCGTGGCGCGGTCGTGGCGCGGCTGTTGCCCGATAGCCCGGCGGCGCAGGCTGGCCTCCAGCAGGGCGATGTCATCACCCGGCTCAACGGCAAGCCCATTGCCGGGGAGGAAGATTTTCAGAACGTGGAGAAATCACTGCGCATCGGGCAGCGCGTCAAGGTCGAGGTGCAGCGGGGCGACCAGCAGGGGCAAGGTGTGATCACCGTCGGAGAGGCCCCGTAAAATCTATCTCAAGATGCCCTGCCGTTCGTTTGAGCGGCAGGGGCAGGCGTGCTGTGGAGCGTTAAGAGAGATTTTTGGCACCTCTCCCTCCGCGCCTTCTTATGCCTGTCCCTGCTGAAATTTCCGGTAGGCGGCTTCGAGCTGGGGCAGCAGCGACTCGGCGGTGACGGGCTTGATGATATAGCCGCAGGCGCCCAGTTGGCGTCCCTCCTTCTGGGATTCCTCATCGGCAAACGCCGTCAGGATGATAATGCAGGGGCGATACTCCGCCAGGATGCGCCGCGTCGCCTCCAGACCGTCCATGATGGGCATCCGAATATCCATGAGGACCAGCTCGGGCCGTTCGCGCAGAACCACCTCGACCGCCGCCTGTCCGTTGCCCGCCGTGCCGACCACCATCAGGCCAGCGCGCGCCAGGGCGCGGCGTAATTGCAGCTGGGTGATGCCTTCATCCTCGCAGATGACCGCACGCTTTCCTTTCAGGGTCGGTGTCTCTCCGAATTGCGGCGACTCGCCTGTTCTCTGGAGATCAGAGCGAGGTGGGGAAGAAGAAGCAATCTCCTCCTCTGTGTCGCTCAGACGTGTTCTCCTGAGCGGATAGACTACGGAAATGATTTGGGTCTTGCGCAGCGTGTGCAATGAGTGCGTGGATGTGTTCGTTTCGGATAAGAATGCGCCGGTTCGGGGGGAGATCTGTCGGCTCTGTGTCCTGCATCGCAATGCCGATGGTCTCGTACTGCTTCGGCAGGCTAACCGCAATCGGGTCATGGCTTCTTGTGTGGCTCCTTTCGGCTACGTGCCCATGCCTGGGCAGGATCTGCCAAATCGCCCACATCAGGGCAAGCGCCATTGCCGCCTTGGCCGGTATCTAGGCGGATGAAAACGCTATACACTCCTACGCAGCCCTGCGAAATACGTTCCCGGGGTGAAGAAAAAACTTCCCTCGGCGGGGTAGCAACCGACTAAACCCCAGTTAGAGAGCGAGCCTTCGAGTGGCAGCCGCGCTTTAGGACAGGGCTGCCCTTATGGGGGACGCAGGGCTCAAATCGTTTTTGAGGAGACGGCATGGTTATTATGGGGATCGATCCGGGCACGGCAACGACCGGCTACGGCATTGTGGAAAAGCAAGGCAATCGTCTTTCCTACGTGACTTGCGGAGTGATTCAGACGGAGAAGACGGCGGAGATGCCGGACCGCCTGCTTGCCATCTATACGCAGCTAAACCGGCTCCTCGACGTGCATGAACCGGATGTGCTGGTCACGGAGAGGCTCTTCTTCAGCAATAACGTCACGACCGCGCTGCAGGTCGGGCGCACCATCGGCATTGCCTTGCTGGCGGCGGCGCAGCGCGGCCTGCCCTGGGTCGAATACCGTCCCATGGAGGTCAAAATGGCGGTTGTCGGCTACGGAGCGGCGGAGAAGAAGCAGGTGCAGTATATGGTCAAGCAACTGCTGAACCTGGATAAAGTTCCCCGGCCCGACGACGCTGCCGACGCGCTGGCCATCGCCATCTGCCACGCCCACTCCTCCGCGCTGACCGCACTTCAGCAGCTTACGAGGTAGGAATGCCCGGCTGCGCTCCGCGCGTTCTGGTAGGATCGATGGTCTGCTCCTCTGCCTGGCCTGGGGCTGCCGGGAAGGTCGCCGCCTCCGGCGCACCGGGGCTGGCGGCAGCCTCCGTCGGCATAAGCTGCTCGGTATTGACGGTATAATGAGGCATGGCGCGTATCTGGTCCAGGGTCAGGCGCAGCGTAATGCGGCGCCCGCGCGCATCTATCTCCAACTGATCCACCGGCACGACGATCTGCGCCTGCGTGCTATAGCCGTGCCCGTTGATAAGGACGTGGCGCGGTCCAATAGGCTCTCCGGCGGCGTTAATCGGGTCTACCGGCCCACGCTCAAAGGCCACTTCATCGTCCGGCACCTGATCCAGATACCCCGCCGAGCGCCCAATTAACTCCCCATCGGCAGAATAGACATCCATACCGTAGATGTTGTCCGTTTCCGGCAAGCCGTGCTTGGATGCAATGTTTGCTCGCGTCGCCATCCCTTGGGTACCTCCCAGTCGGTTTCCTCTCTTCACGGGTCGGACGGGCAACCGAACACGGTTGTTCCGAAGATGCGGGCTTTAGCCGATGACGACCCTGCGTTGCTGCCATCATCGCCGCCGAAAAGCCAGATGTATCATCATCCCGCCGAGCGCGGTATACTGTAGGCAACAGCGCCTGCCCCGGTAGTCCTGTCACCAAGCGTGGTTGTCTCGCGAGGGTCAATCGCACAAACCACGGATTAGCCGGGGATATCGCCTCCGCCCAGGAAGGAGATAGATCCGCTTTGGTTCCCGGTGCGCCTCTCTCTCAGGCCAAAACGCCTCCTGCCCAACAGCCGGCCGCTCACCCGACGCGCGCGCAGTGGTTTAGCCTGCGGGCCATGCTGCTCGCGTTTCTGCTGGCTCCCGTCACCGCCTACTGGTCGGTGGATCAGGGCGTGGATGTTATCTTCTCCCTGATGATCCCTCCGACGGTGATGACGCTGCTGGTCGCATTGGCCAACTTGCTCGTGCGCCGCCTCGCCCCCCGCTATGCCCTCACCGAAGGCGAGCTTATCCTTTTCTATGGCATGCATGCGGTTCTGGGGGCTATCTGCTCGGAATGGATGAGCGTCATCAATCCCTATATCCACTCCTATGCGCTCTTCCGCAGCAGCGATACCCGCTTTGATCGCTATATCAATCCCTACACCCATCCCTGGTTCTTCATCCAGCCGCAAGACGCCGACAAGTTCCAGGACTATGCCAACGGCGGCTTCGGCTTCCGCTACTTCCTGACCCATCTCTACCTCTGGTGGCCCTATATAGCGTCCTGGACAGCGCTGGTCGGCCTGATTTGCCTGGCCATGCTCTGCCTCAATGCCCTCTTTAGAAAGGAATGGACAAAACGCGAGAAGCTGGCCTTCCCCATCATCCAGGTTCCCCTCGCC
>DASRGZ010000200.1:0-6436 GCA_035650735.1 Chthonomonadaceae bacterium | reverse complement strand
GTGGGATGCACTTGGGTCCTCTTGAGGAGATAGGCCAGCCGCTCATTAGAGGCTTGGTGCTCGCTTTTTAGCGAGCACCAAGCGGTCATCAGCCTCCAAGTCCTCTCTCGAAGCAGGCAAAAAAGGGCATAACACCCTCTAAGCAGCAGGCTTGATGTCCACCTTGGCGCCCTCGGCCTCGAACTTGGCCTGCAGCGCCTTGGCGTCGTCCATATTCACGCCCTCTTTGACCTTCGAAGGCGCGGCCTCCACCAGGTCTTTGGCCTCTTTCAGGCCCAGGTTGGTCACTTCGCGGACGACCTTGATCACGTTGATCTTCTTGTCGCCCACCGAGGTCAGAATGACATCAAAGCTCGTCGGGGCCTCTTCGGCGGGCGCCGCCTCGGCTCCGGCGGCAGGCGCGCCGGGCATCGCGCCAGGCATAGCCATTACCGGCGCCGCGGCGCTAACGCCAAACACTTCCTGGAGCTCCTTAGACAGCTCGGACAGCTCCAGCACAGACATATTCTTGATAGCGTCTACAATTTCCGCTCTGGACAGAGGGGGCATCGGTTTCTCCTTATCAGGATAAGCGACCGGGGCAGGTCACGCCACCTGCGCGCCGGTCAGATCAGGTTGTCCCAGGCACTCCGGCGGTGGCGTGTTCCGCCGGAACGGGCAAATTAGCCGGCAGGCGTCTCACCGCCTGCCGCCCGCTGGTCATGGATAGCCTGGATGGTGCGGACAAACTCGCCGAGGATGTTGTTGAGCGTGCCGACCAGTTGCGAGGCGGGCCCGTTGAGCGTGCCGATCAACTGCGCGACCAGCTGCTCGCGCGGCGGCAGCTTAGAAAGGGCGGTCACTTGATCGACATTGTAGACCTTGCCTTCAATCCAACCGCCCTTGACTTTCACCTCGGGCTTGCGCAGATCGCGCAGGAAGTCCAGGATGGTCTTTGTCGGGGCCACGATCTCATTGTGCGCGAACACGATGGCCGTCGGACCGGCGAGCAGGCTCTCCAGCTCTGGGCTGACCGCCTCGCCCAGCGCGATCTTGAACAGCGTGTTCTTGATGATGTGGTACTCGGCATCCGCATCGCGCAGCTTCTTGCGTAGGTTGGTAACCTCGGCGACGGTCATGCCGCGATAGTCGGTCAGGATCGCTCCCTTGCTTCTGGCGACAATGTCGCGCAGCTCGGAAACGAGAGCCTCTTTCTCAGGGTTAGGCATAGGGATTCCTTCCTGGGTTCGCTAGAACCAGAGACGCGGCTGCGCGCGGCCTCAAGCCCCCTTAGAGGAAGGCAAACAAAAAACCGGGCCTTCGCGCAGCTACGCTCAGAGCGCAGACAGAGGCGAATCCCGGCACGGGTCGAGACAGGGTCTCGGCGTCAAGTGACCTACGTATAGGAATCCGGCTCGACCTCGGCTGGCCCCCGTGAAACGGGGTTTAAGTCCGGCCCGAAGGCGCGGACACCGGCTGTCTGCGGTGAGCGAGTGAAATCCGCTTTGTGATTGACGAAACTCAGTATGGCATGAAGGCCGCCCCTTTGTCAAGGTTCGCCGGCAAAAAGCGCGGCTCCGGCCAGACCGAAGCTCTAAGATTCTATCCTACTATGGCTATGTTGTCTTCTCGCAAGCCTGCCTCCCGGAAGAGGCTCTTACCGGCGGCAGCGGTACCGGCGGATCAGCTCTTGCGCGGCCTCCTCCGTCTCCCAGCCCTGGATGGTTACCTCTTTGTTCTCCAGATCCTTGTAGACGGCAAAGAAGTGCAGGATCTCCTTTAGGCGATGCTCGGAGAGGTCCCCCAGGCGCATCACCTGCTCAAAGCGCGGATCGTGCGCCGAAACGCCCAGAATCTTATCGTCCTGGCCCTTATCATCGCCCATCTTCAACACCCCGACCGGGCGCGCTACCAATAGACAGCCGGTAAACGTGGGCTGCGTGGAAAGCACCAAAATATCCAGCGGGTCGCCATCCTCAAACAGCGTACCCGGAATAAAGCCATACTCACATGGGTAATAGAGAGGCGAATAGAGGACGCGATCCAGGCGAAAGACCCCTAACTGCGTATCATACTCGATTTTATTGCTGCTGCCGCGTGGAATCTCGACGACCACATTGACCTCCAGCGGCGCTCTGTCTCCAATAGGCAGTTTATGAAACTCCATAATCTCCAACCACTCCTGGCATATCATGTAAGGCAGAAGAGTGTCAAATGCATTGCGGACAGACACTCAATCAGGGCAAAGGCACAGGATAGACGCTCCCGCTCCGGCTTTCGTTCCCCGCCTCCCGGGAATCGGCTCACCATTACTCCTTTGCGTCGTCTCTTCCCTGCCGAGGGAGAACGCTTTCGGCCCCAGGTAAGCGCCCTTGTGAGCACGCGACGGCATCCACTCTACCGCCATCCGCTTGAAAAACAACACAAAACAAGAAAACATAAACCAAAATTAATCTATCCTTGCATTGATTCCATCTCCTGCGCTCTCAAGCCTGCCGCGAATCTATTTCGAGATTTTTTGCAATTTTCGGTTTATTCTGTTGACAACGTCAGCCCCGGATGTTATACTTGTCCGGCTGAGTTCCCCAATCAGCCTGTATCTCTTGTAAGGAGGACGTTCGTTTATGCCGTCAGGGAAAGTAAAGTGGTTCAATGATGCTAAAGGCTACGGGTTCATTGAAACCACCGAAGGAAAGGACATCTTTGTCCATTACTCGGCTATTGTCAAGGAAGGCTTCAAGACTCTCTCCGAGGGACAGGAAGTGACCTTCGACATCGTCGAAGGGGCCAAGGGCCCCCAGGCCGCCAATGTTCTCTCCATCGCGTAGCGTAGTCACTTTTTCACTTTAGCGACAACGATTTAGCAATTCAGTTTTGAACTTGTTTGCGCTGCGTGCCTTCCCTGAGGACACGCGTGTGCTTTCCTTTTCGTTTTACCCCCGAATCCCTGAACGAGCAGCCGTTCCGCGGCTCACGCAAGGTGGACTTCGAACCGGTTTCGACGTATTCGCACGACGAGCCGGTTTTTGTTTGCCTCCCTTCTTCGGCCCGGCCACAACGTCCTCTCTGCTAGGAACTTCCCGGCAAACCGGTTCGTAGGAAAAACGAACCTGGGCTTTCGCTCCATCGTAGCATCGTGCGGCGCACCAGCAGCGCGTGCCCTGACTGCGGGCGCGTCCTGCCGATGCGCGCGGATTTGCCGGTTCGCATCCCTTTCAGGCGCAGCGTGCCGCCTTCCCGGTTGGCGGGCGTCCTGAACCCAAAATAAGAGAGTGGGCGGCTTGCTATGCCCGGACTGGGCACGCCGCCTGGAACCAGTCGGAGGCTAAAAAACATGAGCAATGCTGCTGCGGTGACAACCAGCGATTTTGAGACGCAAGTGCTGCAATCGCCCGTGCCGGTCTTGGTGGATTTCTGGGCTGTCTGGTGTGGCCCTTGCAAAATGATTGCGCCCCACGTAGACGCTTTGGCCGCCGAGTACGAAGGCCGCGTCAAAGTGCTGAAGGTGAATGTGGATGAAGAGCCGGAAATAGCAGGCAAGTACGGGATCATGTCCATCCCCACCCTGCTGCTCTTCAAAGGCGGTAAGGTGGTCGATCAGGTGGTGGGCGCTGTGCCCAAGAGCACCATCGCCAGCAAGCTCGAAAACCTCCTGAGCTGACTTCGGCAGATCGGCAGCACCCCAGGAAATGGGGATTCCCTCGGGAACGCTCGATTTTGAATCCCGGCTCAGGGGTGCTGCCCGGTAGATTCAATTCTGCGCAAAGCCAGACGCGGGTGGGGACAGCGGCTCCAATGGAGCCGCTGTCCCCACCCCTTGCTTTCAAGCGCCGGCCCCGGCGTTCCCGGCCGTGTTTCCGGCTGCCGCCGCGCGCATCTCCTTGAGCAGCGGCACAATACGCGGATAGCTGATGAAGACTTGCAGGACGTAGGCGTTGAACCATTTATCGTTGGCGCCCCGGGTGGACATACCGTCTTTGGGGGCCTGTTCCTTGATCAGCTGCACGGCAGTATCTACCTGCTGCGGCGTCAGGATGCCCCGCAGCTGAGTCGCCATCCCGATCAGCGCATCCGCATCCAGCCGATCTTTGCGTGTCAGGAAGGATTGCGAGAGCGCGATCACCCGGTCCAGAAAGGTTTTGGGCACCGCCCCGCCCGCCAACGCCCGCCGCTTCATCTCGGGAACTTCTGAGGCGATGGAGTGAATGGAGGCGAGCTTGAGCGCGGTCAATTTCTTTTCATAATCGGCCTGGGCGGCGCTCACAACGATGATCATCTTATCCAGCTGCTCGGGCGTCAGATGCAGGGGATTGAGCGCGCTCAGCTTGTTGATATCGTCGAGATCGTTAAACAGTTCCAGCGTCTCTTTGGGCGGCGCGCTGCCGGGTTGGGGCGGCTGCCCCTGCGCGCGGGCGATGGGAGCCGCCGCCATCGCAGCCGCCAACGCCAGCGCCAGCAGGAATACCGTCAGCGTGCGCGGAATACCCCGGACGGATCGGCAGCCTATCGAAACTAAGATAGAGTCGGTTTGCAGAGACATGGGAGAGGCTCCTTATTGGCAATTCGCCAAAGATTAGGCGGCAGTCAAAACCAAAAGGTTACCGTGGGACTTCGGCAGACTCCAACGGCAACGCGCGCATGGCATATATAGTTAAAACCAAAAGGTTACCGTGGGGCAGCGCGCCGGAGAGCAAATCCCCGGAAAAAGGCGGTCTAAATCTTCTCCTCAATTATATCCCTATCCGAACGGAAACGCAAAGGAGGCAAAGCGGTTGGGGCGGATACTACCGGACTCCCTACGCGGGGGGCTTATCGTCTCGTGTCAGGCGGAGGCGGGCACGCCGTTGGGCACGCCGGAAGTGCTGGCGGCCCTCGCGGCGGCGGCAGAGCGGGGCGGCGCGGTCGGCATTCGCGCGAACGGTCCGCAGAATCTGGCGGCCATCGGCGCGTCGGTGCGCGTGCCGGTCATCGGCATCTATAAGGTCGTGCGCCCGCCCAGCGAGGTCTATATCACCCCGACGTTTGCGGAGGCGCGCGCCATCCACGCTGCCGCCCGACCGGCCATCATCGCCTTCGACGCTACGCCGCGCCCGCGCCCCGACGACGAAGACTGGCGCACGCTGCTGCGGCGCATTCAGACGGAGTTAGGCGCGCTGGCGATGGCAGATATCTCCACGCTGGAGGAGGGCGTGGCGGCGGCAGAGGCGGGCGCCGATCTCGTCGCGACGACCCTGAGCGGCTACACGTCCTACACGGCCCATAAGAAGGCTAGCGGCGATCCCGACCTAGAACTGGTGGGGCAACTGGCGCAGGCGGTCTCCGTTCCCGTCATCTGCGAGGGGCGGGTTCACTCGCCGGAACAGGCACGGGCCGCCCTGGAGGCCGGCGCGCTCGCCGTGGTCGTCGGCACGGCCATCACCGCCATTGATTGGGTGACCCGCCGCTACATGGAGGCCATGCGTACCGGAGAAAGCCATGCCTGAGAACTTCATTGCGTTTGTCAAGCAGCGCTCCGAGCGCAGCTTTCGCAATCTGCTCCAGGAGCTAGAGGGGCTGACGCCGGAGGAGGCCCTGCGCGACCACCATCCCCGCTGGCCCGGCCAGCAGTGGGGCATCGGACAGGATGGCTCTATCGCGGGGATCATCTACCACGTCGCGGCCTGGAAGACGCTGACTCTGCCCCTGCTCCAGCCTGGCGGACAGGCGATCCCGCAGGCGCAGTTCAATGCGGCTTCCGTGCCCGCGCCCGACGACTGGCCGGGCCTGATCGCCTGGCTAACCCAGATCGGCACGGAATTTCAGGCGGCGCTCACCCAATTGCCGGAGTCGGCGTTCGAGGAAACACGCGCCTGGGAAGGCATGACGCTTCCCCTCTGGAAGATCGTGGTCGAAATGTACGAGCACGACATTCAGCACGCCGCTCAGGTCGCCTACCTTCGCCAGCGCAACGCGGCCCAATGGGCGGCAGGCCAGGGGCTTTGAGGCCATTTAGGCTGGACGGAGCCGGGCCCACAGTTGGGTCAGGCCATAGGCGCTCAACACTAACAGCGTTGGATAGACCGGCATCGAATAGCGGCCAAACGCCAGAATAGCCGCATACATGAGGTTGAAATAGACGACTACCGCGACGACGGGGAACGTGGCAATGTGATTTTGCCGTGCCCGCAGCCAGCCATAGCCGGCCAGCGCGAGCGCGAGCAGGGCGATCCCTCCTACGAACAGCGACTTCTTGCGCGTGTCCACGACGTACCAGAACGTAAAGATCTGGATCACGAACTTGCGGAGAGCGCCGAGCGGTTCCTGCCGCAGCCGCCGTTTGACCTCCGCGCTCTCGATGGCCTCTTTCTTCAGTTCCAGATCAACACGCGCCTCCATGGGCATGTACTCCCCGTGCGGACCGAAACGCTCCGTGCTGAAGAAGGACATCCCATGCTTCCGAAGCAGCGCATCTTCGTAG
>DASRGZ010000199.1:0-31705 GCA_035650735.1 Chthonomonadaceae bacterium | reverse complement strand
CCGCATCCGCAGCGAGATCGAGCGCCAGGTCACCCGAGGCGACGGGCGCTTAGGCCAGGACATGCAGTTGACGCCCCGGGCCAAGCGGGTGATCGATCTGGCCTACGATGAGGCCCGTCAGCTTTCCAACAACTACATTGGGTCTGAGCATCTGTTGTTAGGGCTTCTCCGGGAACGCGAGGGGCTGGCCGGGCAAGTGCTGGCAGAGCTAGGGGTAGATCTGGAGCGCACGCGCCGGGAAGTGATAGCAACGCAGAAGAACGAGGTCGGGCCACCCGAACGCGGTAAGCGCTTCCTGGAGCAATATAAGGCCCTTTCGCCGGAGATGCAGGCCGCATTGTCAGACCCGGGGATCGCCTTTAGAGCGCTGCCCTCCTCCATGCAGGCGGCGATAGAGAACCTCTTTGCCCAGACGGTTTCCGGCGTGTCGGTAGATATGAGTGGCAGCATGGTTCGCCTGGAGATTAACCAGGGGAGGAAGACCACCGATTACGTTCTGATTACCACTCCCTCCGTCCGCATGACGCTCACAGAGCCAGGCAAATAATAACCTCTGGTTTCCTAAAGATTGCAGCCTCCTCGCCGTCTCGGACGTCCGCGAGGAGGCCGCAGCACCATCCGCCATTGCGCTCCCATTTCAGAGTCGTCGTGCCAGGCGGCGCCGAGTGAGCACGACCATTCCCAGGCAGCCTATGCCCAGGGTGAGCCATGCCGACGGCTCCGGGATGACAGGAAGGGGGAAGACGGGCCCGGTCCCGAATATCACGTTATTGATCTGGACGGTATCGGGAGTTTCATTGATGAACTCGATGGTGTTACGCAGTTGAAGCAGGTTAATCGGGACGTCGAAGCTCATCATTGGATCGGGTTCTAGATCTCCGGCATCCGGTCCGAAGTCGCCGATCTGCACGCCGTTAAAGAGTACGTCCACATCCCCAACGGCGGGAGCGAGGAATATCACCTGCAGCACTGGCGCAGGGGGCAGCCCGTTGTTGAGCAGTCCGAGAAGCTGATCTGGAGTGAGCAGTAGAATGAGCGGCACGGTCTGGTTGGCCGGGATCAGGATCGGGTACACCTGATTGGGAGGCGGAGGCACGGGAGCGAGCAGTCCACCGTGGTCAAAGCCGTAGAAGAGGAACTGCTCGTTGGGACTCATCTGGCTTCCTACGGCGGTGATAGTCGCCTGAAGGTTGGCTGCGGTTGCCGGCCTGGCGTTCCAGGAGACGGGCAGCAGGCCGCCCCTGGAGTCGTGGACGCCATCGCCAAACAACACGTCAATCGTGAAGTTCGATCCCTGCCACGCTTGCCGGAGCGTGCTGATCATTTGGCCGATGGCCGTGCGGAAGGGGTTGTCTACGGAGTAGGTCGTGTCGCCGACCCAGAGGATAGCATGGTGCGACTGAGCCGTTACATCGCGAAGCGTGATGTTCTGACCTCCATTCGCGACCAGCGACTGTCCCTCCTCCCGACGGAGGCCGTTGATACCCTGCACGCTGAGGGCGCGCGCGTTGTTAATGCTTGTCAAGACCGTCTGGTTGGCGTTATTGAGTTGCGGGATCAGCGCTGCCGACCAGGCTCCGTTGGTTGCATCGAAGGTAGGCCAGGCTTCCTGGTCCCAGCGGGAGGCCGACCCACCCACCCACGGGACCACCGTGCCCAGAGCGCTCTGCAGGTCATCGAGCATCCCTCCGCCGAAGCACTCCTGAAAGAGGAACTTGGCATCCTGAGCATTAGTCTGGCCGTTCTTGATAAGAGCCCCCTGGATCCACGAGGCGAACGTGCTGTCGAGGATCTGCAACTTGTTAATGTCAACGAGGGTGGAGTCAAAGCCGGCGGGCTGGGGTGTGAAGAAGAGTTGCTGGCCGGCCGCAGGCGTTGCGGAAAGGGTAAAGCAGAGCGCCAGGGACAGCAGAACGAAATGAAGCGCGGTCCTCATCGGCGTCCGACGATGAGCGACCTTGCACGGCCCCCTCGCAGGGGAAGACCAAATGCACTGCATGGCGGATACACTCCTTTCCCGAAATCAAACGTAGGCTATGTTCAATGCCGGGCCGCAGGCGTATACAAAGCCCTGCCTCGCGGGTCGGGAAACCTGAGTGGTTTGCGATGGATGACTGTTTGGTTGGGTCGGTGGGGCAATCCTCTGCGCGATGACTGCCTCTAGTTCAGCGCGGGCGGGTCGATGGCTTAGCGGGCAGTTGGTACAACGAGTCAGGTAGAGAGAACGAGGAGAGTTAAGAAGCTAGCCACAACGAAAAAGCAATCGAAATGCGGCGCCGCCTGTGGTTGCCTCTAACGTAGATTGTAAAACGCCCTGCTGGGAAGCAGGGCATAACATCTTCCATCCTAAGACACTGCAAGAACCGTGCCAAATGTAGAATTGATGACACTTATTTTGGCATGTTTTGCAGGCATACGGAGTCGCCAGCTACTACGCTGGCAGGGTTTTGCCTGCCGCCAAAAGGAAGACGATTGCCTATAGGGAGGTTTTGTGCCATCCTGGCCCGCCGCCAAAGACCCGGTTTGTTCCCACCAGAGGCAGGCCCGTGATCAGGGAAGCCTCCAGAGTAAGGGCGCGCATGTCTTCCGCCTCTAAGTGGTGGACATCCGACTTGCCGCAGGCACGAGCGAGCGTCTGGATCTCGCCGGTCATGGCGCGGAAGAAGTTGGCGACGCGCTCCGCGCCCGCCTCGATGTCCAGGCGCTGCATCAGTTCCGGGTCCTGGGTGGTGATGCCGACCGGGCAGCGTCCCGTGTGGCAGTGGTGACAGTGATAGGGCGTGGTGCCCAGCCTGTGGTAATCCTCTACATAGAGCGGCTTGTTGCAGTTGAGCGCGATCAGGGCCGAAGTGCCCACATAGAGGGCGTCTGCGCCCAGCGCCAGCGCCTTCGCCGCGTCCACGCCGTTGCGGATGCCGCCCGCGATGATAAGCTGCACCGTGCCGTAAAGCCCCACATCTTCCAGCGCCGCCCGCGCCTCACAGACCGCCGCCAGCGTCGGGATGCCCGTGTGCTCCTGCAATATCTCCGGGGACGCCCCGGTGCCGCCTTCCATGCCGTCCACCACGATCACATCCGCGCCCGCCTTTGCCGCCAGCTTCACATCATCGAAGACACGGGATGCCCCCAGCTTCACAAAGATGGGCACTTTCCACTCCGTCGCCTCGCGCAGTTCCTCGATCTTGATGCGCATGTCGTCGGGTCCGAGGAAGTCGGGATGCCGCGCCGGGCTGCGCTGGTCCACTCCCGGCGGCAGGTCGCGTTGCGCCGCAATCGTATCGGAGACTTTCGAGCCGAGCAGCAGGCCGCCCGTTCCCGGCTTTGCGCCCTGCCCGATGGTCAGCTCAATGGCGTCGGCCTGCCGCAGGTCATGAATATTGATGCCGTAGCGCGAGGGCAGCACCTCATAGATAAGCGTGCGGCTGTTCTCGCGCTCCGCCGGAAGCATACCGCCGTCGCCGGTCGTGTTGGAGGAGCCGACCTGCGCCGCGCCTTTGGCGAGGGCGACTTTGGCGTTGTAGGAGAGCGCGCCCCAACTCATTCCCGTGACCATGATCGGGATGTCTAACTCAATCGGCTTTTCGGCGTAGCGCGTTCCGAGGATGGTCTTGGTGGAGCACCGCTCCCGATAGCCTTCCAGCGGAATTCGCGTGAGTGAGCAGGGCACGAAGGTTAGATCGTCGAACGTGGCCCAATTCCGTTCCCGCAGTAGGCCGAAACCCCGAATGCGGTACCGCCCCAACTCCGCCTTCGTCTGAATATCCTCGATAACGTCGGGAGCGAAGGTATGACTATGTTTAAGATACGCAACGTCCTGTGGTTCCACTGCGCGCTACACCCTTTCTGAAGTAAAAAAGCAAGACAGCCCGGCGACGCCGCCCCCCAGTTCGCCGACGATGGGCAGCAGCGTCTCCCAGAGGTACATGCCATACGAGCCGTCCAGCCAGAGTTGAAATACCGGCAGGCCGTTAAGCTCGCGCGGCAGGACGGCGCAGGAGACGCCCGCAATCCGGGTCAGCACCAGACGGGAATCGGCCTGGCGGAAGTCGTACCCGCACGTCTGTAACAACACCTGAACGACCTGGCTGCCCGACAGCAGCAGCGCGGCATCCTGACGCAGCACGCGATAGATGCCCGCCCTCCCCGGACCGAGCGCCTGGTCTAGCTGGGGAAGGGTGTCGCCGTGCAAGCCCTCTTCCAGGAAGAATTCGGCGCTCCCCGTCCGGGCGATCAGCCCGCCGCCTGGCAGCGGCAGGCAGTGGAACATCGCCTCCGGCACGCCGACGCCCTGCTCCTTTAAAAAGCTCTCCGCCGCCTTGCCCTTCAGCACGAGACGCGCGAGCGCGCTGACGTCACAGAGCGCCAGCGTCTGCACGCGATTTCGCTCTGCCGCCGGGTCGCCGAAGTCCAGCGGCACGGGCATACCCTCGATCTGGCCCCAATGCGGATGCAGATGTTCCAGCGCGTCGTGCAAAGGGCTTAAGCGTTCGGGAAGATGCGTCAGCATAGGTCTATTTCGCCGTTTCTGTGCGCGTCTGGCGGAGGTTTTTGGGGTCGTAGAACGGGATCTCCACGACGGTCGCCGTGACCATCGCTCCCTCCTCCGCGCGGATCTGGAATGCGGAACCGGGCGCGGCCTGCGAGGGCGCGACGTAAGCCAGGCCGATCACCTGTCCCAGCGTCGGGCTGAAGCAGATGCTCGTCACCCGGCCCGTGATCTGGCCGTTCTCGATCACCAGGTGACACTCCTTCGGCATGGGGCCGGCATAGCCCTGCGGCAGCACGAATCCGACCAGGCGGCGTTGGCTCTCCTTTGCGCCCTGGATAGCCAGGCTGCGCTGCCCAACGAAAAACGGCTTGTCCGCCTTCACCGCCCACTCCATGTGCGCCTCGCGCGGCGTGGTAAGGCCGTCCGTGTCCTGGCCGACAATGACATGCCCCTTTTCCAGCCGCAGCACCCGCTGCGCCTCCACGCCGAACGGCCTGATCTGGCAGAACTGGCCTGCCTGCATCAGCCCGTCCCAGACGCGCGCCGCCGAATGGGCGGGAACGTGAATCTCATAGCCCAGTTCCCCGACGAACCCGACGCGCAGCACGCGCGCCGGAATGCCAAGTATCTCGCCCTCGCGCACGCCCAGGTAGGGAAAGCCTTCCTCGGCGAGATTGATCCCAGTCAGGTCGGCGAGGATTTGACGGGACCGCGGCCCGGCCAGGTTCATCGCTGCATAACTGCCCGTCGCATTGACCAGGACGACATCCAGCCCCCAGAGGAGCGCCCAGCGCTGCATCTCCCGGTAGACGCTGCCGGAGGCGGTGGTCGTAGTCGTGACATAGAAGCGATCCTCGGCCAGCCGCGCCACCACGCCATCGTCAATGATGACGCCCGTTTCATCGCACATCAACCCGTAGCGGCTGGTGCCGATCTTCATGCGGGCGAACCGGCCCGTGTAGATGCGCTCGATGAACTCGGCGGCGTCCGGCCCGCTGATCTCCAGCTTGCCCAGCGTGCCCACGTCAATCAGGCCCGCGCGCTGCCGAACGGCCTGTACCTCTTCCTGGATCGCCTGTTCACGGGTCTTCCCGGCGGCCGCGTAATAGGCGGGGCGCAGCCACTCCCCGGCAGCCATGAATTCGGCGCCTGCGGCCTCGTGGCGGCTGTGCAGCGGCGTGCGGCGATGGGGATGGAATCCCCTCCCCGCCAGATGGCTCAGGGGCACGGGATGATAAAAGGGCCGGGAGGTAGTGGTTCCGGTCTCGGCTACCGTCTGGCCTTTGACCTTTGCCAGAATGCGGATGGCGTTGACATTGGCGATCTTGCCCTGGCTCGGCCCCATGCCATAGGTCGAGTAGCGCTTCATCAGCTCGGCGCTGTCGAAGCCCTCCTGCGCGGAATGCACCAGGTCCTTGTACTGGACATCCTCATCCAGGTCCACAAAGCTCTTCTCGGTCGGGTGCGGGAAGATGGGATACGGATGGCTTGGCGGTGGGCCATCATGGCAGGATTCCGGGGGAATCGGGCCGCTATATTTTGCCAGATAAGCCGCCGCCTGAAGGCCGGCACGCTTGCCGTCGGCGATCTGGTCCGGCAGCAGGAAGACCCCGTTGACCCGCCCGGCAGCAAACAGCCCAGGCGGCAGCGTCTTGGGAACGAACTGCGCGAGGCGCTCGGAATAGGCCATGCGCCCGCCGGCCTGGCAGAGCAGCCCATCCGCCGCCGCCCATCCCACGCTCATGGCGATGCCGTCGCAATCTATCTGCAAGCCTCTATCGGTACGCGGCTTACCCTCAGCGTCCAGCAGGCAGACGACCGCGCCGCGAATGCCGACTTTGCCGGCGGCGGGAACGGCCATCGTGACCGCGTGGCCGACGTGGATCGGGATATTCTCCTGAGCCGCCTGTGGCCCAAGCTCCGATTCCTCGCCGCCGGGACGCAGGTCCACAATCGCCTGGACCTTGACGCCGCACCGATGCAGTTGCAGGGCCGCGCGGTAGCCGTCCGTGTTCGCCGCCAGCACGAGGGCGCGCTCAAACGGCTTGACCGCGAAGCGGTGCATCAATCGCTGGGCCGCCGAGGCCAGCATCACGCCCGGCAGGTCGTTGTTGCCGAACACCGCCGGCTGCTCGTGGCAGCCCGACGCGATCACCACAGTCCGGGCGCGCATCTTCGTCAGGCGCCGCGCGTCCACCAGGGCGATCCAGTGGTCGGCGTAGTACCCGGCGGCCACCGTGGAGAGGCGCGGTTCCAGGTTCGGCAGCGCGGCCACCTGCTGCAACAAGCCCTCCAGAAGGCCGGCAGCCTGCGGCTCCTCCGCCCACTGATACCCCAGACTGCCGCCGGGCCGGGGATTCTCATCCACGAGCACGACCTGCGCCCCCTGCTCCGCCGCCGCGATGGCCGCCGCCAACCCCGCCGGCCCAGCACCGACTACCAGCACATCACAGAAATCGTACGCCTTCGGGGTGCGCACGCGCGGATGGTTCCGGTTAATGGCTCCCAGCCCGGCCATCGCGCGCATCTGCCGCTCATAAAACGGGAACAGTTTGCGGGGCGTGTGGAAGGTCTTGTAATAGAAGCCGACCGGCAGGAAGGCCCCCAGGCGGTCTATCACCTGCGCGCGGTCTCTGCGCAGGCCCCCGACGGTGTTGACGGCCTTCACATCCGCTCCTTCCCATAATGGGGTCACGTCAGCGCGGATATTGGTCTGATGGCCGTCGCACATCAACGCGTTGCAGTCGTGGTTGGCGAGGCTGTAGATGCCGCGTGGCCGATGGTATTTGAAGCTGCGTCCCAGGAGGCGCACTCCGTTGGCGGCCAGGGCACTGCTGAGCGTATCTCCGGTATAGCCGGTATATTCCTCTCCCTCAAATCGGAACCGGAGCGGACGCTCGCGGTCTATCCATTCGCCCGGCTGCCTCGGTAGACGGTTGGTCATGCTTGGCTCGTCTCTTCTTACGGTTTGCCTTGTGCACTATATAGGTACGTGCGAAGGAATTCGTCCTTGAGGGTATCCCGCTCGGCAATAAACCATGTTCCGCTGGGCAGGTGATACCACCACTCCTGCCGGATGCCGGGTTCCCCGGATCGGTTGAAGACGTAGTTCGCCCATTCCTCGTCAGAAGCGGTGTTGGGGTCGGGCATATTCCTGACCTCCCCGCCGAAGACGAACTCCTGCAAGGGCCTGACGCCAACATAGGGACAATCCAGAAGCTTCATTTCACTTTGCCTTACTGCCCTGTTCCAATATCCAGCTCGTATTAGTGTCCTACCGAAGCCGCGCCCTTTTCGCCGACCAGCGCGTACTCCCCAAAGCGCGGCAGCCGGAAGGGACGTATCAACTCGTGCGGCTCGTCTTTGGCGAGCGTGTAGGCCATCGTCATGCCGCAGACCGGCGTGGCCTTGAAGCCCCAGGTTCCCCAGCCCGCATCCAGATAGAAACCCTTAATCGGGGTCTTGCCCATGATCGGGGAGAAGTCTGGCGTCATGTCCGTCATGCCGGCCCACTGCCGGTTGACCTTCACGCCCGACAGGAACGGAAACAGGTCCAGCAGGTGATCGGCCAGGCCCTCCACGAAATCCAGCGTAGACCGCTCGGAGTGCAGTTCGTAGGGGTCCAGCGACGCGCCCATGACCAGCTCGCCGCGCGACGACTGGCTGACGTAGATGTGCAGGCTGCCGGAGACGACGATGCTATCCAGCCAGGGCTTGAGCGGTTCCGTGACGCAGGCTTGCAGCGGTTGGATGACGATGGGCGTCCGCAGCCCGACCATCTGCGTGATGCGCGGAGTATAGCCCGCTACGGCGGAGAGCACTCGGTTCGTGCGGATATAGCCCCGGTCGGTCTGCACGCCGACAACTTGATTGTCCTTGACATCAATGCCCGTGACCGCCGTTTTCTGATGAATCTCCACGCCCCGGCGGTCGGCCTCGCGCGCATAGCCCCAGGCCACCGCGTCGTGGCGGACGATAGCGCCCGGCGGGTGGTAGAGCGCGCCCACCACCGGCATAATGCCCCCGCCGCAGGAGAGGTCTATGTACGGGCAAATCTTTTTGATCTCCTCCGGCCCGATGACGTAGCTGTTCACGCCTAGATGCTTGTTAACCTCAGCGCGCCAGCGCATGGTGCGCAAGGAGCTGTCGCTATGGGCCAGCGTGAAGTGGCCGCGCTCGGAGTAGAACAGATTGAAATTTAAGACCTGCGAGAGCTCGCTGAACAGGCGCACGCTTTCAGCGTAGAACCGCACGCCTTCCGGGGTCAGGTAGTTAGAGCGGACGATGGCGGTGTTGCGGCCCGTGTTGCCGCCGCCGAGATAGCCCTTTTCGAGCACGGCCACGTTGGTCATGCCGTGATCGCGCGCCAGGTAGTAGGCGGCGGCCAGGCCGTGCCCGCCTGCGCCGATGATCACCGCGTCGTAGCTATCGCGCAGCCGGGGAGGTTCCCGGAACATGCGCGGCTCCGGGTATTTTTTGGAGAGGGCAAATCGCACCAGACGGTAAGGCATGAGTACCGACCTTCAGAGAATTTCGCGCCAGGTCACTTCGTTCTTGTCGAAGTTCCAGAGCTTACGCCCGGCCACGACCTTCTTCCAGTCGCGCGCCGCGTCCAGGCCGTAGGTTTCCAGGGTCGCCCGCAGGAAGTGGATATCGTCTGGCGTCGGCTCCTCGACCACCGCGTCGTTGCCCAGGTCGGCGATGGCGCCGCCGACGTAGACGACCGCCTCGTACATCGAGTCGGCCAGCGCCTCCCCGGCGTCGCCGCAGACGATAATCGTCCCCTTCTGCGCCATGAAGCCGGTCATGTAACCGCAGCCACCGGCGATGAGCAGCGTGCCGCCTTTCATGCTGACCCCGGCGCGCGTGCTCGCATCACCCTTGACCACGACCGTGCCGCCGCGTATCGCCGCCGCCGCGCCGTTGCCCGCGTGGCCCTCCACCACGACCGTGCCGCTCAGCATCGACTCCGCCACGCCCCAGCCCACGCTGCCGTCTACTTCCACCGTTGCCGCGTCTATCATCCCGGCGCAGTAGTAGCCGACGCTGCCCTCGAAGCGCAGCTTGACCGGCTGCACAATCGCCACGCCCAGGTTATGGCGTCCGGCAGGCTCCAGGACGCGAATCTCCTCATGGCCCTCCGCGATCCGCCGCCGAATCTCCTGGTTGATCTCTCTTGTCGTCTTCCCGTCGCAACAGACGGTCGCCATCTCCATGCAAAATTCCTCCGATCACGCAGTTACCAGGGCACGCTCCGGCAGCCCCCACACCCGCATCTGCCGTGTGCCCGGCTCCTGCGCCGTAAAGCACTCCCCTAACGCGCTCCGCAGCGCGATCTCCTCCGTCGCGATGGCAACCCACTCGTCGGTCTCGGCTACGACCAGCGGCTTGAGGCCGAAGGGGTCTTTGACGAAGGCCAGGGCGTTCTCTGTCGCCGCCACGTAGCAGAACGAGCCGTCGAGGTCGGTCAGCGAAGCGCGCAGCGCCTCCTCCAGTGAGTCGCCGCGTTCCAGGCGGTCGCGCAGGTAGACGGCGATGATCTCCGAGTCGTTTTCGGTATAGAAGCGGACGCCGCGCTGCTCGTAGATGCGGCGCAGCTTGTGATAGTTGGTGATGTGCCCGTTGTGGGCCGTAGCGACATCCGGCATCCCATGCGCCCAGAACGGCTGCGAGTGGCTGAGGTCCACCCGGCTTTCGGTCGAGAGACGGGTATGCCCGATGCCGTGCGTGCCGACCATCCGGGAGATGCCAAAGGTCGCTTCCAACTCTTCGGGTGAGCCGACCTGCTTGAGGATTTCGAGGCGGCGGCCCATGCTGACGACCTCGACCTGCTCGGACCCACCGCCCTCAATGGCTTCCACGAGCGTCTCTGGGGAGGCGCCCTCATCCACGACGAGGCGCAGGTAGGCCGCCGTGACCGCGTGCTGCCGCACTGGGGCGACAGCCTCCACGCGCCTCAGGAGGGCATCCGCTTTCGCGTGGAAATCGGCGCGCTCACCCAGCTTCACCTGCAACACCAGGCCGTCGCCGCTGCCGAACACAGCCACGCCGGTCGAGTCCGGGCCGCGACAGCCCAGGGCGGTCAGCATGT
Source organism: Chthonomonadaceae bacterium (assembly GCA_035650735.1). Lineage (GTDB taxonomy): Bacteria > Armatimonadota > Chthonomonadetes > Chthonomonadales > Chthonomonadaceae > DASRGL01. Next base: position 21,125 of record DASRGZ010000199.1, on the reverse strand, counting down.
TGAGCAGCACCCGCCCGATGGGAGCGGCTGCGTTGCCCGTTTTATCCAGAAAGCCGATAATGCCACACATAGGCTTTGCCTCCAGGCGCGAGGAATCCGTTCCAGGCACTGAAAGTGCCCGTCTCCAGGGCGGCTACGCCGCCAGGCGTCCTTACGGACGCTCCCTCTCGCAAAAAGTTCCGTCCGCGAGGACGGTTGGCCGCAGGCCACATAGCCGGGGGTTGAACCCCCCCGGCTACCAGGACGGGATTCAGTAGACGCCGAGATAGTTCTCTATCTCCCACGGGCTGACGGTCTCGTGGTACTGCTTCCACTCGTCGCGCTTGACACCGACATAGTAGTCAGCGTAGGTCTCGCCGAGGGCTTCGCGCACAACCGCATCCTGCTCCAGCGCGTCGAGCGCCTCGCTGAGATTGGTCGGCAGGAAGCCGATCTGCCGACGCTTCAACTCCTCTTCGGGAACTTCATAGAGATTGTCGTCGTTGCGCGGGCCGGGATCCATGCGATTCTCGATGCCGTCCAGACCGGCGGCGAGCAGGACGGCGGCGGCCAGATAGGGATTGGCGGCTCCATCCGCCGCGCGGTGCTCAATGCGGCCCGGGCCGGGGATACGGATCATCTGCGTGCGGTTGCTGCCGCCGTAGGTGATGTAGACCGGCGCCCAGGTTGCGCCGCTGCGGGGTGCGCCCCGCTTGAGGCGTTTATACGAGTTGACGATAGGATTCGTCACCGCCGCCAGCGCCTTTGCGTGGGCCATGAGACCGCCGACGAAATGGTAGGCCATCTCGCTCAGGCCGTTCTCATTGCGCTCGTCCAGGAAGAGATTCTGCCCGGTCTCGGCATCCGCTAGGCTCTGATGGAAGTGGCAGCCGTTGCCCGTCAGGTTGGAGAACGGTTTGGGCATGAAGGTGGCGGTCAGGCCGAACTGTTCGGCGATGGTGCGCACCATCCAGCGGAAGAAGGTGAGGCGGTCGGCGGTGGTCAGCGCGTCGGCATAGAGCCAGTTGATCTCGAACTGGCAGTTGGCGTCCTCGTGGTCGTTGGCGTAGGGCTTCCAGCCCAGTTCCTGCATGTATTTGAGGAGCGTGGTCATCAGATCGAGGTTGCGGTGGAGGGCGCGCAGGTCGTAGCACGGCTTGCCGAGCGTATCCATCTCATCATAGGGCGCAAACTCGGCATGGCCGTTGCGCTTGAGCAGCATAAACTCCGGCTCGACGCCCGTGTGGTAGACCAGCCCTTTCTCGCGCGCTCTGGCAAGCTGCCTCCGCAGGATCGTGCGTGGGCAGTAGTCCCATTCCTGGCCCTGCACATAGACGTCGCCCGCAACCCAGGCGATGTTCTTGCGCCAGGGCAGAACGGTCAGGCTGTTGAAGTCGGGAATGGCCGCCATGTCCGGGCTGTGCGGCCCCTGCCCTATCTCCCCCGCCGCGAAGCCGGCGAACCCCGCGCCCTCCTGCGCCATCTCCTCCATATGAGTCGCGGGCACTACCTTCGCCTTCGGCGCCCCGCTCATCTCGACGAACGAACAGAGGAAGAACTCGATGCCTCTGTTTTGGACGGCTTGTGTGACTCCCTGAACGGTCATGGCTCGCCTCCTCCGTCTCCGCGAATAAGCACTTAGTTGCTTTTCTATCTTGGCTTTCACTATTTAGCAATCTGCCGGGTTATTCCTGCCGGTCGGAAAAGAGTTTCAGCGCGGCGCGGCAAAAAGGAGACCTCTTCCCCGATGGCGAACAGAGGGACGCTGCCCTACCTAAATACAGGCACAAAGGAGATCAAGGCCATGACCGTTCCTTCCTTCCCCCCCACGCCTGGAGCCGCCGTGCGGTCGCAACAATCCCTCCCCCCCGACGTAAAGCGTTTGCCCGCGATTGCGCAGCTACCGGACCCGTTCTTACAGCCGGACGGGAAGCGCGTGACCACAAAGCGCGCGTGGGAGCGACAGCGCAAGGCTCTGCTGGACCTGATACTGCATTATGAGTATGGCCCGCTCCCTCCCGTTCCCTCTAACGTTACCGGCACGGAGGTTACGGAGCGGCAGGTAGAGCCGAACTACACCACCGAAAGGACGATCCTGCTGACGATGGGGCCGGATGGTTCGGTGCGCACGCATCTGATCCTCACCCTCCCGCCCGGCAAAGGGCCGTTTCCCGTCATTGTTCGGGGCGATCTGGGCTGGGGACGGGTGGACCCGGCCATCGTCGCGGCGGTGGTAAAGCGCGGCTACATCCTGGCGGAGTTCAGCCGGGTAGAGATCGCCCCGGACAGCGCCGAGCGGGGCGGCGTCTACGCAGCTTATCCCGAATACGAGGGCGGTCGCCTGGCTGCATGGGCCTGGGGATTCCATCGGGTGATAGATTACCTGGTCACGCTGGAGACGGTGGATCGCACGCGGATCGCGGTAACCGGCCACTCGCGCGGCGGCAAGGCGGCGCTGCTCGCGGGAGCCACCGACACGCGAATCGCGCTGACCGCGCCCAACAATTCCGGCTGCGGCGGAGCGGGCTGCTATCGGTTCCAGGGCGAGCAGAGCGAGGATATCGCCGCGATCCTCAAGAGCTTCCCCTTCTGGTTTCATCCGCGTTTCGCCGATTTCATCGGGCATGTGGACCGGCTGCCGTTTGATCAGCACACGCTCAAGGCGCTGGTGGCGCCCCGCGCGCTGCTCTCTACGGAGGCGCTGGGAGACCTCTGGGCCAATCCCAAGGGCACACAGCAGACCTACCTGGCCGCCAAAGCGGTTTTTGATTTTCTGGGCGCAGGCGACCGGATCGGCATCGCTTTCCGCCCCGGCAAGCATGAGCAGAACGCGGAGGACTGGACCACGCTGCTTGACTTCGCCGACTGGCAGTTCTTCGGCAAGCCCGCGCCGCGCCGCTTCGATGCGCTGGCCTTTGCCGCTCTGCCAAAGCCGTATTCCTGGGAGGCGCCCAGGTCCGAAGAATAAGGCATCGCTCCCTCTGATGCCTGACTTTCGGGAACCAGAGATGGAGTCATTCTATAGCCCTTCCGGTCTCTCTTACTGAAGCGAGCGTTGGTTTCTAATGAGGTACGGCACGATGCGCAGTCAGCACATTCCCATGACTATAGAACAGTACCATCTGCTCCCCCTCAAGCCGGGATGGAAACGCGAATATATTGATGGCGAGGCGCACATTCAGCCACGGAATACTGCCGCAACACTTACCATTTCTGTTGGCCCGCGCCCTGTGAATGCGTCCTATCCTCTGCGCGAGGTGACACCGGAGGACGCTCCGGCCCTGATCGCCGCCTTTTACGAGGCGTTTCGCGATACTTGCGAGTACTGTGACTGGCCGGACGCCAAAATCCGTGAATCGGCATCAAAGTGCATTACCACATTTTTTGCGGGGCAGCGCGGGGAGACACATTCCGCTTCGCGTCTGGCTGTAGAGACAGCGACCGCTACCGGCCGAGAAGAAGTCATCGGCGCGGCGCTGCTTGTCCGTGATAATGATGGACCCTATCTGGATATGCTGTTCGTTCGTCCGCATTGGCAGCGGCGCGGCCTGGCAACGGCGCTTGTTTCCGCCGCGATGAATGCCTTGCATGCGGCAGGAGAGCCGACTTTGCGCAGCGCCTACGACATTGCGAATGACCCAAGCGTCGCATGACATCACAAATTTGGATTCAGGGAGGAACCGGACCTGCACCTGGCGCAAACTAGAGCCAGGTGCGCCCGCCATGAACTCTGGCGGCGGGAACAGCTCGGAAATTTGGACGCAGAGACGCGGGCTGCCCTGGAAAGGGAGCGCGACTATTGGCAAACCCAAGTAGAGCAATTACAGGAAGTGGCGGATCGAGAAGGCTACGAAGCGGTCACTCCCCTGCTGCGCCGACGATGGCGATAGGGTTGCCGGGAGAAGAAGAGGAAGTGGCGATCCATTCCATAACCCATTCGGGAAGAGGCGCATCACGACTGTGTAGGATTTAGCCGTACAGCGTGTGCCGGTACGCATTGTCTGCCATAATGGCAGAAAACGGTTGACAGCAAGGAGACGGGGAATGAGTGTTATTCAAGTTCCTCAGCAGGCCGCGCCACAAATCCTAGATACCGGTGTATGCCTCTATCGTTGGACACGCGAGGAGTATCACCGCGCCACTGAACTCGGTTTATTCCGCCCTGATGCGCGGCTGGAACTGATACGTGGAGAGATATATCGCAAAATGCCCCAGAGTCCTCCGCACGCGATGGGAGTACGCGCCGTCTCTGAAGCCCTTGAGACAGCCTTTGGGCCAGGGTTCGATATACGCCAGCAGTTGCCTCTCGTTCTCGCCGCCGACGGAGAGCCGGAGCCGGATATACTCGTCGTGCCGGGTTCCTGGCGAGACTATCCCCAGCACCCCACTCAGGCGGACACCAGGTTACTCGTGGAGGTTTCCGATACCACCCTCCACTATGACCAGCAAACAAAGGCTTCCCTCTATGCAGAGGCCGGCATCGCCGATTACTGGATTGTCAACCTCTGGGAGCGCGCGGTCGAAGTCTATCGAAGCCCCGGACCGTTTCCCGATGAACCCTCTCACTTCGGCTATCAAAGTTTTACCTTGCATAAGGAGCATGAGACCATCACGCCACTCGCCGCGCCGCACGCTGTCATCCGTGTGGCCGACCTGCTCCCGCCCCCGCAAGATACCGCGCAGAGTTAACTCACCGCGTAGAGGCACGGATGGGATTTTCTCTCGGATAGGGTCGCTTCTAAAGTCGCACCCTGCCCTAGCCGGGCACGGAAAGTACCCGGCTCTAGGGCCTACGGCCAAGCGACTGCAAGGGACGCCGCTCAACGGTTCGCGGCTCGGCCTTGCGACTAGCGGACGCCCCCGTTGCGGCAGGTTCTTCCCGCTCTACGAAGGCAGCCACCTGCCGATAGGCCCGTTTTCCCATCCGAAGGACGGTTGGCGGCGCAGCCGCCCTCTAGCCGGGTATTTTCAATGCCCGGCAAGGATCGGGGGGGTTCACTCCAGGGCTTTGTACTAGGTTTAACAGGCTCATCTATTAGAAGGGCCGCCTCCAAAGGAGCAGGGTGTTCTTCGCTTGGTTTGTGTGGAAAGGGGTAACGAAATGCACATGCGCAAAGGGCTTATCTTTCTGGCGGGAGCCAGCGTTCTCCTGGCCGGGTTCGGGGCGGCGGGTCTGTCTCCGCTGGTGCGGCGGGCGCGGACGCTGCATCCGAAAACCGGTGCGCCTTTGACCGTTCCCGGCCAGGACGGAGACGCCACCCTCCTCTTCAATGGCTGGCACATCCATCCTGCCGGGCGTCCTATCCCGATGGGCGATATGCTCCTGGGCGGCGCCATCAGCCCGGATGGGACGACCCTCGCCATTACCAACTGCGGCTTCAATGACCATGCGCTTCACCTTGTGGACATCGCAGGCGAGAAAGAGATCGCCGCGCTGCCCCTGAAGCGCGCCTGGAACGGCATCGCCTGGTCGCCGGAGGGACGGCGGCTCTATGTCTCCGGCGGCATCTCCAATCCCGACAACGACATCTACGTGTTCGAGAAGGGCGACGACGGCAAGTGGACGCAGGCCAAGGGCTTGAAGCTGACCGGCAATGACAAAGAGAAGACCTGCATTGCCGGCCTGGCCCTCTCCCCGGATCGAAGCACGCTCTTTGCGCTGAACAACTCCGACAACCAGCTCTATGTGCTGGATACCGCGAGCGGCGCGACCCGCGCGCATCTTCCGGTCGGTGACCATCCCATCGCGTGCCGCCTCTCCGCCGACGGCACGCGGCTCTATGTCGCCAGTTGGGGCAGCGCCGAAGTGCTGCTGCTCGATGTCAGCCAGGCGGATCGCCCCACCCTGCTCGCGCACCTGCCTACCGGCGACCATCCCAACGACCTGGCGCTTACCGGAGACGACCGCCTCTTTGTCTCCTGCGGCAACGCCGACGCCGTGACCGTCTACGATACGCGCGCCCGCAAGCCGCTCGAAACGATCAAGATGACGCTGACCCCCAGAGCGCCCTCCGGCAGCACGCCGAACGCCCTGGCCGTCACCGCCGACAACAAGACGCTCTATGTCGCCAACGCCGATAACAACGATGTGTGCGTGGTGGACATCTCCGAGCGCGGCAAAAGCCGGGTGCGCGGCTTTATCCCGACCGGATGGTATCCCAGCGCCGTGCTGGTCAGCCCGGACGGCAGGAAGGTCGTCATCGGCAGCGGCAAAGGCACGGGCACGCGCCCCAATCCGGCCAAAACGCCGATTGACCCCGTCGTGCCCAAAGATTTCCAGTATATCGGCACGCAGTTGAACGGACTGCTCTCCTTCGTGGACGCCCCGACGGACGAGCAGCTTGCCAACTACACGCGCCAGGTCTACGCCAACACGCCCTACAAAGACGCGCAGCTTGGCGAGGTCGCCAACGACCGCAAAACGGCCATTCCTACGCGCGTCGGTGAGCCGTCGCCCATCAAGTACATTCTCTACATCATCAAGGAGAACCGCACCTATGACCAGGTGTTCGGCGATATGCCACAGGGCAACGGCGACCCCAATCTCTGCCTGTTCGGGCGCGACGTGACGCCCAACCATCACGCGCTGGCCGAACAGTTCGTGCTGCTGGATAACCTCTACTGTAATGGCGAGGTCTCGGCGGACGGCCATCCCTGGAGCACTTCCGCCTACGCCCCCGATTTTGTCGAGCGGTCCTGGGTTCTCTCCTACTCCGGGCACGGCAGCACCGCCTACAGCGACAGCGTGGAAGTGCCGCGCGCCGGGTATCTCTGGGACGCCTGCCGCCGCAAGGGCTTAAGCTATCGCTCCTATGGCGAGTACGTCTACGTCACTTCCAGCGCGGCGGCTCCGGAGCAGAAGGTAGAGGGCATAACCGGTCTGAAGGGGCACGGCAGCGCGAAGTACGTGGGCATCGGCAGGCCGAAAGACGCGCCTAGAATGCGCGATACGGAGAAGGCGGACGTCTTTATTGAGGAGTTCAAGGAGTTCGAGCGTAAAAAGCAGATTCCGCGCTTTATGATCATGTCGCTCGGCGAGGATCATACGCAGGGAACACGGCCCGGCGCCTACACCCCGAAAGCCTCCGTCGGCTCCAACGATCAGGCGCTCGGCAAGATTGTGGACGCCATTTCGCACAGCGGCGTCTGGAAAGAGTTCGCCATTTTCGTGATTCAGGACGATGCGCAGAATGGGCCGGATCATATAGACGCGCACCGTACCGTCGGGCTGGTCATCAGCCCCTACGCGCGGCGCGGCACGGTGGACAGCACGATGTATTCCACCGCTTCCATGCTGCGCACGATGGAGCTCATCCTGGGACTGCCGCCGCTCTCGCAGTACGATGCCGCCGCCACGCCCATGTTCGCCTGCTTCATGGATACGCCCGACCTGAGGCCCTACAATCTGCTCGGCCCGCGCATTGACCTGAACGTTAAGAACACGGCCACCGCCTATGGCACCGCCGAATCGTCGCGCATGGACTGGAGCGGGTACGACCGCATAGACGAGGCCGCGCTCAACCGCATCCTCTGGCACAGCATCAAGGGGCGCAATGTGCCCATGCCGCCGCCTGTCCGTAGCGCCCTCGCCACCCCGGACGGTCGCCTGCACGCCATGCACGCCGCCCGCGATGCGGATGATTGAGCGCCCTTCTGTTTGAGCCGTGTGCTGCCTGGCAGCCCACCCCTGAAGGGATGGGCTGCGGACGGCAAGCCCCATAAATGGGGCTGCGTAAGGTGGAGCGGTTCCTATTAAGGGTAAAGGCATCCAACCTCTCTTAGCCCGCTTTAGCGGGCTTGCCGCCTACAGCCCGGTCCTTTAGGGCCGGGCAGAGCTTCCCCTCCCCGGTGGGGTTGTCACACGCATCCCTCATGCTCTTGGCCACGCAGCAGACGGAAATGCGGCTTGCTGGCCGGGTCGCCAACCCATTTTGAGTCGGCGCGCATATAGGTGATAGCCAGTCCACGCCGCCGGTAGGGCGTGTTGTTGGGGCCACTGCCATGCACGGTACAGCTATGGTGAAAGCTGCACCCACCGGCAGGCAGCACCACCGGCACGGCTTGCGTCACGTCTATGCCCTGTGCATGGAGGAAGCCATCCTCCTTGCGCTCGTGCGGGAGAACGCCAAGCTTATGCGATCCGGGTACCATGCGCACGCAGCCGTTTGCTTCCGTGGCCGCATCGAGCGCGGTCCAGCAGGTCACCAGGGCGGGCGGCGTGATCTGAGTCCAGTAGCCGCTGTCCTGGTGCCACGAGACGGGTGAGCCATGATAGGCCGGCTTCATCAGGGTCTGATCGGAAAATAGCTTGATGTCCTCGGTCCCCAATAGCTCCGCTACAATAGCGAGGACCTTATCGCTGGAGGCATACTGCGCGATAATTGGGTCGTGCTGCGTGGCCCCCATGATCTGCCAGACCTTATCCCGGCGCACGACATTCTGCAGCCCGCCGCGCAGGGCTTCTGCCTCCAGGCGGATGCCCACCTTCTCCGCTTCCGCCCCTTCGCCGGAGGCCAGCGCATCAATGCGCTCTCGCAGCGCCTCCAATTCCTCCGGGGTGAGAATAGGCCCATAGATGAGGAACCCATCCTCGTGAAAGCGGTGGATCTGTTCCGGTGTCAGTGCCATCTGCGCTCCTTTGCCATAATTCCAACTCTATCGGTTGGATGGGCCGGTCCACTCAAAATCCGTATCTAACGGGAACAGCGGGCGATCCACCCGGCGAAAATCCAGGCGTGTCAGGTGATCGGTGCTCATGCCCGGCGTATCCAGCAGCAGGATTCGACGCGCGATATCGGCGTAGCCGGCCCGGAACTGAATGTGGGATTTGACAACGACGATGCGCGCCGCCGCCGGCTCCAGTCCGACTGCCCGATACAACGCCGGATCGGAGGTCATCACCGGCTTGCTGGTTACCAGGAGATGCACGTTGCCCCGCCGCAGGACCGCGCTCAAGCCCATATCCATGCCGATGCCCGTGTAGCCCTGCCCGCCGAAGCGGTAGCTGGCCGGCCCGGCAAAGGTAACCGTGCCGGTGAAGCGCACGGGCTTGTTATAGACGTTATCTCGTTTCCCACCCACAAGGGTATCTATGGACCCGCCAACGCCGATCTCGGCGGCCAGAGCAGCAACTTCCGGGTCGCAAACAAACACCAGGGCCGTTTGGGGCGGATCGGCGGCGAGCAGGGCCGCGATCATGGCCGTGCCGTCGCCGGGAGAGCCTGCGGCGGGACCGTCGGCCAGATCCGCCAGAATCACCGGCCCGGCAGGGCTTGCGAGCGCCTGCTGAATGGCCTGATCCGGCGGCGCCAGGTCTATATTCAGGAAGGCATGACGTTCGGCCCAGGCCAGCCTCGCCAGGCGGCGGGCAAACGCCTCCGCCCGTTCCGGATCGTTGTCGGTGATAGCTACCGTAGCAAAGCCCATCTCCGGAATATCCAGCCAGGGCTGCACGGTAAACGCGCTGGCGGAAAGCGCGCCTTCCGCCTCCACAGCCTGCGTGGCCTCCATCAGCCGCTTGAAGGGGCCATCAAGGAAGTGAACGTGCGTGGAAGCCGGAACCACCATGGGCACTTTGACAAAGGCCATCGTCGGCCTCACCTCGCCGGAGAGCCAGCGCGCCAGCAGGCGGGCCGCGCGCTGGCCGGTCTCACGCAGGTCAACGTGCGGGCTGGTGCGAAAGCCTACGATGGCGTCGGCGGCCTCGACGCAGCGGCGGGTCAGGTTGGCATGCAGGTCCATGCTGGCGACTAGAGGAATATCGGGGCCGATCAGCTCCCGCACGGCCTGGAGCGTCGCGCCATCGGGATCGTCTTCCCCCGCCGCCACCATCGCACCGTGCAGGGCAAGTAGTACGGCATCAAAGGGACGGGCAGCGGCCAGGCGCTCAAGCAGCTCTGCGCGCAGCGTCCGATAGGTTTCGGCGGTGAGCGGCGCGCCGGAGATGGCGAAACCGGCCAGGGTGGGCACGGGGGTATAGCCTATCGCCTCACAAACATCCAGAAAGCCCGCAACCTCGGTATTGGTGTCCCGCAGGTTGGCGATGGCCTCCCGGCCGTACCAGAGGTGGAAATCCCGGAAATGCTCCCGTGTGGTCGGCACCGGGGCGAAGGTGTTGCTCTCCTGTTTGAACTCTCCGATGGCGATCCGCATCGCTCTCTCCCTTGCCTTGTTCGCCAATGCGTTTTCCTCCACTATATCAATTATATCAATATCAATAGAACTACCTGTTCTGGCCCCCACCCCTTTATCCCACTGCCAGGGTCGGGGCTACAATGGACTGCAAGGGTCGGGGCTGCCATGGTTCGGGCCACTGCTAGGGTCGGCAAGGTTACGGCCCTTGCCTCCGCCTTGCGACACCTTGCGACACGGCTCTGCCTTGCCACACCCCTCCGCCTGGCGACACCCCTCGCCTAGCGATCCCCAACAACAGGGGAGGGGAAGAGGCTAAGCTTCTCGGTTCCCCCTCTCCCGCAGCGTGGGAAAGGGGGACAGGGGGTGCGGGCCACAGGGAAAAAGCCCTGGCACTACCAGAGCGGCAGGCGCGGCCACCATTGCGAGCGCGCCTGGTCCGCAAACTCCTCTTCATCGCCGCGTTCGAGATAGAGCCGATGGTAGCGCTCGACCTGCTCCCGGTCCAGTTCCACGCCCAGTCCCGGCCCTTCGGGCACCGGCAAACAGCCGTTGCGGAATTGGAAGGGCTGGGTGATCACGTCGTCGGCCTGCTCCGGAAGGTGCGAGTCGATAGCATGGCTGACCATCGGCTGCGAGGCGGCCAGATGCACAATCGCGGCGGTCGAGACGCCCAGTTCGCGGTCGCTGTGCAGGCTCATTCCCAGATTGAAGGTCTCGCACACTTTGGCAAGCTGCACGAGAGCGGTCGGACCTCCCCAGAAATGCATATCGCCCAGGATAATGTCCAGCGCCCGCGTCCGCACGACCAGCGGGATCTGGTCGAAGCTAATGCAGCACATATTCGTGGCGAGCGGAATGTGGGTGTCCTGCCGCACCAGGCTCATGCCCTCTATGCCCCAGGTGGGGTCCTCGCAGAATTCGACATCGTAGGGATCGAGGGCGCGCAGCGTGCGTATGCTCGTCTCCACCGACCAGACCTGATTGGGGTCCACGCGCAGGTTCCGCAGGCGGTTGCCTCCCGTCTCCCGGATGCGCCGCACGGTCTCGATCTCTCTGGCGGGGTCGAGGACGCCGTTTTTGAGCTTAACATCCCGAAAGCCGTGCGTCTCCATCAGCTCGCGCGCGTAGTCGGCAACAAACTGAGGGTCGCTGTAGCCGCCCTCCTCCTCCACAGACCGATAGCGATAGAAGACGTAGGCGGCAAACTCAACGTTCTCCCTGTCAATTCCGCCCCACAGGTCGCCGCAGCGCTTGCCCATGCTCTTGCCCACGATGTCCCAGCAGGCCATCTCGATAGCCGCTCCGGCCAGCTTGAGCTGGGCGACGCGATCTAGCTGCTCACTGGTGACGCGGTAGATGCCGAAACGCTTGGCAATGCGACTCACTTCCAGCGGGTCCAGGCCGATATAGAGCGGCTTGCTCTGGATCACCGCGTCGGCTACGCTCTGCCCGCCTTTGGTCTCCCCCAGGCCGATCACCCCGCCGTCGGTGATCAGTTCGACCAGGGTTCGCGTCGTGCCCAGCTCGATTCCGAAGGACCACCGCAGGGGATGGTGCATGGGGACATAGACGGGTGTTGCGCGCACATCCACAATCTTCACAGGCGCATCTCTCCTTACAGGCGCATCTCTCATTTCCAGAAAGAGACCTCTGGCCTTATGGTTTGCAGACGGCCTCTCTCGCCTCCTCTTAGAGCGCCGTCTTCATCCCGTTTGTCCGGCCAATTGCCCACTAGATTAGCTGGAGTCGATGGGATTGTCAAGGGCTGCATTTGCGGCAGCTGTAGAAACCTGCTAAAATAGAATGGATGCCGGGCGCCGCTTTGTTGCGATTTACGGCAACTCTTTTGGGGCCACCGTGCGTAGAGTAGGATACAGGAGAGCCCTGGCGGCAACGGTGGACTGACACAGTCCCAGCCAGATATTTATGTTCGATCCTCTTGATCCCTTCTCGTTCTGGCGTTGCCAGGAGATAGCTGAAGGAAAACGCTTTCACCGACTGGATATGAGGAGTTGAGGAGTTTAAGGTACTATGGCGCGATTTAACTTTATGCCCGTTCCTCTGCGCGCGGCCTCTGCGCCGTCCCAGCCTTCGCCTTTCCGCCCTCTCGTGCTGCTCGCGCTGATGCTGATCGGCCTGGGCTGGATGGTAGGCTGGATGCTTGGCTATCGCGTGGCGAAACCTGGCGCAGAGGAGCCGCAGGTGGGGCCGGTGCTGCTGGCGATTCAGAAGATTGGCCAGCTGCATACCGTCTCCCTGGCCTGGAAAGATGTGCTGCGCCAGGAAACGCAGGCGGAGCCGCCAGGGTGGGTGAGCAGCCTCCCCGGCGCGGCGGCATTGACGCACTGGGCCACGCGCAACGCGGCCCTGGTCGTGGCGGACGGCAACATCGAGGCCGGCATTGACCTGGCGCAGTTGAGCGACAAAGATGTCGCCAGGGTCAAGACCCCCGAGGGCCATACCGTCCTGCGCGTGCATCTGCCGCCCGTCACGGTCTATCCGCCCAACGTCCACGTCCATGTGGAGCACAATCAGCCCGGTCTCTTCTGGCGAGATGAGAACATCGTGCCGAAGGCGGAGGCGCAGGCCAGCCGCCGCTTCGAGGAGGCTGCCGAGCGGCAGAACATCCGCGCGCTGGCGCAGGAGAACGCGATCCAGATGCTATCCCGCATGCAGCAGACGTTCGGGTATGGCAGCGGCCAGATTGAGTTTTACTTTTGATAAAGGCGTAGGTGGGCAGGAGCGTTAGGGCACGATAGAGCAGCAGAGGTCTATCTATCGGGCTGACTGTGGAATATTTCACAGCCCGGCCTGAAACCGGACAAATAACGGCGTTCGTAAGAGAAAGTGAGAGAACGTTGCCGGATCCATGCTGAGAACCGCCGCGTTTTCTCGGGCTTCTCCGCCTGGCACGCCGCTTGCAGGTGTGCAGGCAGGACATAGCCCGCTATGGATGCCGGAATAGCCGCGATGCCTACCCGGCAGAAAAGTAACCTTTCTGGAGATCTCTGTCATGAGTAATGAGCCGTGCCTTACCTGCCCACCCAACCAGAAAACCGTCGATCCGCTTCCCCAGGCCATCGCTGCCAGCCTAGAGAACATACGCCAGGAACGGATACGTACCTTTGCGGAGCAGCCCCTGGCCGCGGATGGTCCCTATAATCCTTCGGGGCTGGAGCGCCAGGTGGATGCGCTCCTCGACTCCCTGCATATCCTGCACCGCCTGGAGCAACTGGCGGCCCATGCCGCACGCGGCGGCCAGATCACGGTAGATGCCGACCGTCTGCTGATCGCCGAGCACGAGATGGCGTTCCTGAGGCTGCTGCGGCAGTACGCGCCTTCGGAAGCCGTGGTCTCCGAGCACCTGTTGCCGGCGTCTACGCCGCGCGAACTCGACTAAGCGCGTCTCCTATATCGATGCGTTTGCCTTCCCTGCGGGGAAGGGCCGGGGGCTTGCAGATGCCTCCGGCGTTTGGGCCGGGATCACGGCGGCCCGCCTGCCTGGTGCTTCTCTCTCCGCTTTCTCTCTCCTCCTCTCTGCTCATCTCTGTACGCCTCTCTTTTTAACGTCACCGACCGGACTGTTGCCTGTCCGTGGGCTTCCCAGAACGACCGCGCTTATGCGCTAAATAATTCTGGAACAAACGAGTTTAGACTGGCGTTTAGGTAACTGTACGAGTTGCCGATGATAAAAGTGTGCCTGTTATTGCAAGACAGTCCTCCCTGCACGGCGCGCACCATCGAGCATGAAAACGCCTTTCCCCTCTCCCGCAGCGTCGGGGGTCGCTAGGCGGAGGGGTGTCGCAAGGCGGAGGCAGGGGCCGTAACCCTGCCGACCCTTGCAGTCCATTGCAGCGCCGACCCTAGCAGTGGGAAGGGGGTGAGGGCTATTGCACGTCAGGCATAGATGCCAATGCAGAGAGGCAGAAGGTCAAGGCAGACGCAAGATCTGCCCGTTTTGGGGAGAGAAAGATGAGGATATCACGAGAAAGTTGGATCATCGCCGCTATCGGCCTGGCGGATCTAGTGACGACCATTATCTTTATCAATCGTCATGGCGCGCAGGAAGCCAATCCGCTGTTCCGTCATGTCTGGGCCATGGGGCCGGCAGCCTTCGTTCTGGCTAAGGTCGCCTGCATTGTCGGCCCGTTATGTGTGCTAGAGTGGGCGCGTCGGCACCGTCCGAGATTTGTCCGGTGGGCCTCGCAAGCAGTGATCGTCGCCTATCTGATGTTGTATGGAATCGGCTATATGCAACTCAATGGACCCGCAGCCCAGGCCGCCGAGATCGGGCACTCGGCGGTCCATTCCTATCCGTCTCCCTTTCTGCTCATAATGCGCGCCCGCATGCGCCATCTATCCATGCCCTACTGGCAGGTCCGCTCTGACCAGTGGCGCCGGATGCACCCAGGCATACCGCCCATGATGCCGGCTATCGTCATGCAAACCCCGCGCCTGGGCAAATAGCCCGACCTTGTGCGACGACGGCAAAATGTAGCGTGAGGATAGAGAAAAGCAGAGGGGCCACGCCTGGAGAAATAGCCCGGCCTTGTGCGGCGGCAGCTTTTATCTCTGTCGGGTACAATGCAGAGGACAAACGCGGCGCGGCGTCTGCGCCCTCCTGATGGCAGGAGGGCGCAGACGCCGCGCGCCAGGGGAGGTCCGGCATGACACTGGCAGAGCATCGTATCGCCCGCATTCAGACCCGCACCATTCAAAATCGCTACCCGCGCGAGGTGGGCCGCAACGCGCGGCTGGATGTGCACGGCACGGGACCGGCATCTCAGATACGCATCCTCACCACCGATCAGGGGGCCGTCGGATGGGGCCTTTCCTGGGGCGACGAGGCGGCGGTCGCCCCGCTCCTCGGCAGGCGCGTCGCCGAACTTTTCGATCCCGCTGTCGGCGTCCTGCTCGAGGAAGCCCTGCCGCTCGACTTCGCCCTGCACGACCTGGCGGGTGTTCTGCTCGGCCAGCCCGTCTATCAGATGCTCGGCGGGCAGGGGCCGACCCACATTCCCTGCTATGATGGGGCCATCTATATAGATGACATCCTACCGGAGGCGGCCCCACGCGGCATAGAGGCGGTGCTGGCCAACTGCCGCGCGGACTACGCGCTGGGCTACCGCGCTTTCAAGCTCAAGATAGGACGAGGGCACCGCTGGATGGAGGCGGAGGCGGGGCTGCGGCGCGATATTGAGGTGACACGCCGAGTGCGGGAGGCATTCCCCGATTGCTACCTGCTGGTTGACGCCAACGACGGCTACACCTGCGACGGCGTTCTGCGCTATCTGGAGGCCGTCGCCGACTGCCGCCTCTTCTGGGTGGAAGAGCCGTTCCCGGAGAACCGTGAGGACCTGGAGCGCCTGCGAGCCTTCCTTGCCGAGCGCAGCCCACAGACGCTCATCGCCGATGGTGAGAGCAACGTTGACCTGGACCTGGTGATCTCCCTGGCCGAAGCAGGGCTGATTGATGTCCTGATTATGGACATCGTCGGTTTCGGCTTCACCCGCTGGCGGCAGTGGATGCCGCGATTGGCCCGGCAGGGAATCCGGACCTCGCCGCACACCTGGGGCGAACCATTGAAGACTTACTCTGTCGGCCACCTGGCGGCGGGGCTAGGAAACGTCCTGACCATCGAGGGCATCCCGGCCACCAGCGACGACGTGGATGGGAGCGGCTACCGTCTCGAGCAGGGACTGCTGCGTGTTCCCTCGGAACCGGGGTTCGGTCTCAGGCTCCAACCGAGCTAAGTTTGCCGTGCTTTTTGCGGCAGGGTTCAGCCTGCCGCTGTGGAGCCTGCGGCTCGCCGCCCACCTGCGTGGGCGGGAAACGCACTTTGGCTGCACGGCTACTTAACCCAAGTTGCTACCTAGGAACACGTTTGAGAGAGAATCGCTCTGGAAACCGGCTTTTGCATCACCGTTTGCCTTCTCGAAGAGGCAAGGTAGCAACTTGAGCTACTTAGTCCCGATGGGCTGCCGGAGCGCCTACAGGTTTGCGAAGCGGAGTTCTGACCACTAACCACATGATCACTGACCACTGCCTGGTTGCGAAGTGGAGGGGCTAATCGTCCAGGAAAGGAGTCCTGGAATGGAGACCGTGCAGATCGAGCCTTTATCGGAGGAGCGCCGGGAGTGGGCCAGGCAGAGCCTTCTCCAACACTGGGGGGATACGCGCATGGTGCGGCGCGGTCAAATGGTGGATGCGGACGGTCTGCCGGGGTTTGTGGCGCTTGTGGATGGCGAACCGGTCGGCCTGGTGACCTATCAGATCGTCGGCGATGCCTGCGAGATCCTGACCATCCACAGCCTTCGAGAACGGAGGGGGGTAGGCTCGGCCCTGATCGCCGCGGTAAAGCGCGTCGCTCAACAGCGCCAATGCCGGTGCCTGTGGCTCGTCACCACCAACGACAACCTGCCCGCCCTGCGCTTTTACCAGAAGCGCGGGTTCTATCTGACGGCGCTGCGCTGCAACGCGATGGAAGCCACGCGCCGCCTCAAGCCCCAGGTTCCCCTGCTGGGCCTGGACGGCATTCCCCTCCGAGACGAACTCGAATTGGAGATGTCCCTGTAGTCGGCAGCGCAGGCAGAACGGCCCGGCACAGCGTCTGGTCGTGGCGCGAGCGCACGGCAGGAACGCGCGTGGAAGATCGGCGTACTACTCCTCCGGGATGTCGGCGCGGTCGTAGGGCACCTGGATAAAGCGGGGCGGGGGCGGTCTACGGCCCGTGAAGTTCTCTTCCAGAACCACGGTGGTCAGCGGGCCGCCATACACCGCGCCCGTATCTATTCCGATCTTGTTGCGCTGGAGGAGCGGGCGTCCACTCGTCTGCGGCGTATGCCCGAAGACGACGCGCCGTCCGCCGAAGTCGGCCTTACTCTTGAGGAAAGGCTCCCGGATCCAGAGGCGCGGGTCCAGATCCCAATCCGCGCCCTCCCAGGTCTTGCCGGGCGGCAGCAGCCCCGCGTGGACGAAGTGGTAGTGCTCCGTGATGTACTCCAGCTCTGTAGCGCGGATGAACTCCCAGTGGGATTCGGGGATAAACTCCCACCAGCGCATAAAATCCTCGACGCCATAGGAGTAGAGCGTCTCGGCGCCGCCGTTCTGAAGCCAGTTGAGCAGCGACTCGGCCAGCAGCATATAGCCCTCGCGATCCGCCGGTTCGGGCGGCGGGCCTTTGCGCGCCTCCAGGATCAACTGCTCGTGATTGCCGCGCAGGAAGACGACGCCGCTGCGCTCCTCCCGCAGTTGCAGCAGCGTCTGGATCACGGCACGCGAGTCCTCACCCCGGTCAATATAGTCGCCGATGAAGATCAGGATGTCGTCGTCGCGGAGGGGCAGGCTGCGCAGGCGATCCAGCATCGCGCGCAGCATCGTCACCTGTCCGTGAATATCCCCAACGGCATAGATCACCGCGCCGCACCTTCCGCCGCCGTCTTGCGCGCCTTGGCCTGCCAGGCATAGTCCTCATCGCAGAAATATCCGTCATGCAGCGTAGCCCGCTTGACGTAAGGCACGTAGGTGCCCAGGTGCCACGTGCTGTTGCGGTAAAAGGCGACGTCGCCCGCGAAGAGCACGACCGGCGCCGCGCCCGGCATCCGGCGCACGTACTCCGCGCAGGCCAGCTCCCGTTCCTCCGGCGATAGGCCCGTCAACTCCGGGGCGGGCGGCGGAATGCGCGAGAACGCGGCGCGCTCGGCCTCCGTGTCCTTGCGCATATGGCTGCGCGGCACCACCCAGAGCGAATGGTCGTCGTAGAGGGCGCCATTGATCTGGTTAAAGAGGCGCGGGTTATGCACGGCCTGAAAGAAATCCTCCAGGTCTATTCCGGGCAGGTTGTAGCCCCAATCCCGATGCCAGGAGGTACACCACGCCTCATTCGCTGGCTCCAGCAGCACGCCCATGATCTGAGAGGGCTTGTGCCCCGGCCCCAGGATCTTCTCCACCGTCTCCTGCATGGCGGGCAGCGTCAGGAAGTCCCGAAAGACCTGATGATCAAGCTCCTCGTAGTGGTAGACCGGCTGCAAGCGCTGGGCCTGCGGGCCGCGCTCTTTGCGGGCGATCACGCGCGCCTTATCCGTTTCGCGGCGCAGGTCCGCAAGCAGCGTCGGAGGCATGACCCCGCGCAGGATGGTCAAGCCGTCGGTGTAGTACTCTTCGCGAAGCTGGTCGGAGTAGTGAAAGGGCATCGCTGTGTCCTCCGGTGCATAGAGAGATGGGAACCCCAGGGGCGCTTTATAGGTCGCGCAGGTAGCGGTTGTTCTCGTCTACCAGGATCATTTTCGGCTCTATCGGCTCGTCGGTCAGGCAGAAGGCCGCAATGATGATCTTGTGGCCGACACGAACGCGGTGGGCCGCCGCGCCATTGACGATTATTTCGCCCGAACCAGGTTCGCCCTCGATGACATAGGTTTCGAACCGCTCGCCATTATCTATGTCCCAGACATGGACAAGCTCGCCGGGCAGCAGCCCAACACGCTCGCTAAGGTCACGGTCAATGGTGATACTGCCGATATAGTTGACGTCCGCCTGCGTAACGGTGGCGCGATGGATCTTGCTTTTGAGCAGTGTCAGCAATCGCATAGTGAGGTATTGTACCTCAACGCCGCCAGGATTTGCCAGCCGCCGCAACTGCCCTGGGAGTGCCCAAACGGTTGAAGACGTGTTTTTTCGGCACGACAATGACACAAGCGATCCTTCCTGCAAGGTATGAGCCACTCTCAATTGCCCGCTGGAACCAATCGGCAGAACGTATCGTCCTTTGCCTGAAAGGAAACCCGGCGCTTTAGGTACCGGTTCGTGGCAGCGTTATGGCAAAAACTAAAATAAAACCGAACCTGTCTGCGCCAGAGCGAGCGCAGAGCGTTCTTGAGAAAGGCGCGCGGGCGCGCTGGTGGCGCCGTCGCGGCTCGAAGGAGAAAGGATTCTGGTACGAGGATGCTAAGGGCGTGCGCATCACCGACGAGAAGCAGTTGGAGCGCATTCGCGCCCTGGCCCTTCCGCCCGCGTGGACTTCAGTGCGGATTGCGCCTTCGCCACGCAGCCGCCTTCAAGCCCTCGGCATAGATACGAGCGGGCGGGTACAGTACCGCTACCATCCGGATTTCCAGGCGGCGCAGCAGCGACAGAAATATGCCAAGCTCGAGCGCTTCGGCGAGCTATTGCCCACCCTGCGTCAGATGACCAATCGGCACATGGCGCTGGAGGGCCTACCGCGCGAGCGCGTGCTGGCTATTGTCATCCGGCTTATCAACGACCTGTATTTTCGGCTCGGCTCCGAGGAGAGCGTTCGGCGGTATCGCACGTTCGGGGTGACCACGCTGCGCAACCGCCACCTGGAGATCACGCCGAAGGGCCACTTGCTGTTCCGTTTTGTGGGCAAGCACCATATCCAGCACCGACGGGTGATCGTGGATGCAGATTTAGCAGATCTGATGCGCCAGATCAAGGCGCTGCCCGGCGCCCGGCTGTTTCAATATATAGATGAGAACGGCAACGCCCGTCCTATCACGCCGCATGACGTGAATAACTATATCAAAGCGGCGACCGGACCGGAGTTCTCCGCCAAAGACTTCCGCACCTGGGGCGGAACGCTGCGCGCGGCGCTCGCGCTGGCCGAGATGGGCAAGCCGGAAAATGAAAGGCAGGCCAAGCGCAACATCGTCCAGGCGGTCAAGCGTGTCGCCGAGCGTTTGGGCAACACGCCGACGGTCTGCCGCAGCTGCTATATCCACCCGGTCGTCCTCGAGCGCTACCAGGAAGGAGTGACGCTGGAGGATTTCCGGCGCAAAGCCGAGCGTTACATTCGCCGCTACCAACCCGACTATGAGCCAGAAGAGCTTGCTCTCCTGAAGCTCTTTCAGGCCCCGGCGACCGCAGAGGCGCCGCTCACAGCGAAGCAAACGGCCACCGCTGCGTGAGTTCAGGCCCATCTTGACCTAACCCCCCGGCCTTATAAGGGAAGGTTTTTCACGCGGCCCTCTGTTGTAGCGTTTTGGGAGGCGGTTGGGCCGCCGTTGCCCCCGCAACGGATTGGGGCCAGGGTTCGGGCAGAAACCGGCCCGCAGGGAAGGCTGGCTGGGTCCGCAACGCCGTGATCAGGCCTACCCAGCCTTGCCGGAACACGCTCACCCACCCCAGGCGCGTCCCAGAGCGCGCGCCCAGGCCGCAGGGACAGGGTCGGGAGCGTCCCCGCCACAAGGGCCGCATCGGCCTCGCCTCCGACCGAGCGCAGCCATAAGGGGCCCCCGCCCCACACAACCAGAGCCGCTCGGCGCGCTTGGGGGCGCTCCTGCGGGTCTTGGGCCATTGCCAGCCCGCGCGCTGCAGGAGCTGGAAGCTCTGCTCGATCCAGGCGCGCAGGCCATACCCGCAGGCGTCTCCGGCTTCCGGGGGCAAGTCGGTCAAGAGCCGCCCGGGGTCTTGGCAGCCCTCTTGCCAGCAAGCTAACCCCGTGGAGTCTAGGGGGCAGTCCTGGGGCGTGCAGGCGGTTCCGACCCCGCCCCCAGGGCCAAGCAAGGCCGAACGCCGCTCTGTCCCTTGGGACGGAAGCGGCCTGGGGGATTGAGGCGCCGCCGCGGAGGCCCTCCCAGGCGCCCGATCCGTCGAAACCGCCAGCGGGCCTAGAAGCCCCGGTCGGCGAAGACCAGGACGCCGGTCTGGGGCGGCAGGTCGGCACGCAACGGCGGCAGCCTCCGCCGCCATTCCTTCCGCCCGGCCTGCCTTTCTTGGGCGCGCCGGAGCGTCGAGGCTACCGGGAGGGCCTCCCACGCTAAAGGCCCCGGACGCGCACACCGGCTAGAATTGGACCTTGTGCTTCCCCTCGGATCGAACAGCCGAAGCTCCCGTTGAGACGGCAATTACGAATTCGCCAACGGTATCCCTACCCTTATAAGCCCCCCCGGCCCCCTTCCCTGCGAACGTAGTGAGCGCATCAGGGAGGGGGGGACCCGGCTTCGCTTCTCCCTTCTCCCTGGCAGGGAGAAGGGCCGGGGAGGAGGTCTCTCCCC
>DASRGZ010000198.1:0-118373 GCA_035650735.1 Chthonomonadaceae bacterium | reverse complement strand
ATGGGAAAGCAGCGTTTTGAGCGGACCAAGCCCCATGTCAACATCGGCACCATCGGCCATGTCGACCACGGCAAGACCAGCCTCACCTCCGCCATCACTCGCGTCCTGGCCGACGCCGGCAAGGCCAAGGCCCTCAAGTACGATGAGATCGATAGCGCCCCCGAAGAGAAGGCCCGAGGCGTCACCATCAACGTCTACCACGCCGAGTACGAGACCGATGCCCGCCACTATGCCCATGTTGACTGCCCCGGCCATGCCGACTACATCAAGAACATGATCACCGGCGCCGCCCAGATGGACGGGGCCATCCTGGTCGTCTCTGCCGCCGATGGCCCCATGCCTCAGACCCGGGAGCACATCCTGCTGGCCCGGCAGGTGGGCGTGCCCTACATCGTCGTCTTCTTGAACAAGGTCGACATGGTCGATGATGCGGAGCTTTTGGACCTGGTAGAACTGGAAGTGCGTGAGCTTCTCTCCAAGTACGAGTTCCCTGGCGATGAGGTGCCCGTCATCCGAGGGTCGGCTACCGAGGCGCTGGCCAGCGAGGATACCAGCCGGGCCGACAAGTGGAACGGGCGCATCTGGGAGCTGATGGATGCGGTCGACAGCTTCATTCCCACCCCGGAGCGCGACACGGACAAGCCCTTCCTGATGCCCATCGAGGATGTGTTCACCATCACGGGCCGGGGCACGGTGGTCACGGGCCGGGTGGAGCGGGGCACTCTCAAGCTCAACGAGCCGGTCGAGATTGTTGGGCTGCGTCCGACCCGGCAGACGGTGGCCACGAGCCTGGAGCAGTTCCACAAGACCTGTGACATCATCTATGCCGGGGACAACGCCGGTATCCTGCTGCGCGGCATCAACCGCACGGATGTGGAGCGGGGTCAGGTGGTGGCCAGGCCGGGCAGCATCAAGCCCCACACCAAGTTCCAGGGGGAAATCTACATCCTGACCAAGGAAGAGGGGGGGCGTCACACGCCTTTCTTCAGTGGGTACCGTCCGCAGTTCTACTTCCGGACCACGGATGTGACGGGAGCGATGATGCTGCCGGAGGGAGTGGAGATGGTGATGCCGGGGGACAACATCCGGATTACCGGTGAGCTCATCCAGCCGATTGCCTTAGAGGAGGGGCTGCGGTTTGCGGTAAGAGAGGGGGGGCACACGGTCGGGGCCGGCGTGGTCACCAAGATTATGGAATAGACACACACCTAGAGGCCGGTCGTCGGCAAATCTGACGGCGACTGGCCCCTTTCTTTGACTGGAATACGCCTCACTCCGACAGAGCGAGACACAAGCGAGGAGAAAAGAGAGAGTATGGCTACTCTGGGACGTCAGGATAAGGTGCGGATTCGCCTGCGCGCGTTCGATCACCGCATCCTGGACCAATCGGCGGAGAAGATCGTGGATACGGCCAAGCGCACAGGTGCGCGCGTTGCCGGCCCGGTGCTGCTGCCGACCGAGAAAGCGATCTTTTGCGTCAATCGTGGCACGACGATTGATAAGGAGTCTATGGAGCACTTCGAGCAGCGGACGCACAAGCGCCTGATTGATATTCTCGAACCCGGCCCCAAGACCATTGACGCGCTGATGCGGCTCGACCTGCCCAGCGGCGTAGACATCGAGATCAAGCTATAAGTACTCGTAGGATGCTTGTGTGGCTGACTGGAAATCATGGCGAACAATGGCGGATGAGTCGCTAAGAGCGGCTCATAAGATGGAAAGAGACCATCCACGTTCTAGCATCAGCCGTTATTACTATGCGGCCTATCAGGCCGCGACTGCGGTTCTTCTGTATTTGAACCAGCAGCCTCCTAGCGGACGCGAAGCTTGGTCGCATGTGGATACTCCGTGTATGCTGATATATCATTTGAGATCGGTCCTCGTTTCCAGGAAGAAGAGGAACGACCTTGCAGGCCGATTAAGGCGGCTTTACAAGCTACGGGTCTATGCTGATTATGTAGGTAACTCAAGTTGCTACCTTGCCTCTTCGAGAAGGCAAACGGTGATGCAAAAGCCGGTTTCCAGAGCGATTCTCTCTCAAACGTGTTCCTAGGTAGCAACTTGGGTTAGGTAGTATTCAGGTCCAACAGACTGATCTGGATAGAGCGGAAAGATGCGGGCTATCTCCACAAGACAATAGAGAGCATCTTACCGCAGGAGAAGAACAGATGAGACAAGCGGCGTCTCCTTCTCCACAAGAGGTAGAAGACATCATCAACTGGCTGCGCGAAGAGGCTCGGAAGAACCGAAAAGTCTCAGGGTTCTATGCCAGTTTGGACCGCCAGGACAACGATTGGCTATACTTCGCAGTCCGACTGGAAGATAAGCAGGATATCTATGATAAAGCCGTCCTGCTTCAAAAATTAGAGGATGCCTGGCATAAGGCTCATCCCGACTCCTGGCAACTGCTCTTAATTCCCTCCGCGGAATAAAGGAGATTGATTGTGGTAGACACAATTCTGGGCAGAAAAATCGGCATGACCCAGGTCTTCGATGAGACGGGCGAGGTCGTGCCGGTTTCCGTGATAGAGGCAGGCCCCTGCATTGTCACGCAGCTCAAGAGTGTTGATAAAGACGGCTACAACGCCGTCCAGGTCGGGTTCGGCGAGATCCGTCCCCGGCTTGTCAACAAACCCAAAATGGGGCATTTCAAAAAGGCGGGCTTGCAGCAGCCGCTCCGCCATCTGCGCGAGATCCGCACCGACGACACCGGCGAGTATAAGCTGGGCGACGCCATAAAGTGCGACATCTTCCAGCCGGGCCAGCGGGTCAAGGTGACGGGCATCTCCAAAGGGAAAGGTTTCCAGGGAGTCGTCAAGCGGTTCCACTTCCACGGCGCCGACATGACGCACGGCTCCATGATCCACCGCAAGCCGCAGTCGAGCGGCGCGACCGATGCGGCCCGCACCTTCAAGGGCACCCGCAAGCCCGGCCAGATGGGCAACAAGCAGGTGACCGTGCGCGGCCTGCGCGTCGTGCGCGTGGATCCCGAGAAGAATTTGCTGCTGATCGAGGGCGCCGTTCCCGGCGCCGACGGCGGCCTGCTCACTATTCAGCGCCTTCCGATGCGCTAGGAGAACTCCGGACAATGGCAACCATTCCATTATTTAACACAGACGGTCAAGAGGTCGGGACGTTGCCCCTGCCGGACGCGCTCTTCGGCGTTGCGTTCAACGAGGCACTGGTGCATCAGGCCATCGTCACCGAAGAGGCCAACCGACGGCAGGGAACCGCCGATACGAAGGGCCGCTCCGAAGTGCGCGGCGGCGGCCGCAAGCCCTGGCGGCAGAAGGGCACAGGCCGCGCCCGGCAGGGTTCCACGCGCGCTCCGCACTGGCGGCACGGCGGCGTGGTCGGTGGGCCGACCCCGCGCGACTACCGCAAGGCGTTCCCGGTCAAGATGCGCCGAGCCGCCATGCGCTCTGCGCTTTCCGCCAAAGTCGCCGACGGCGCGATGCTGGGCCTGGAGGCCCTGCATTTTGATGCCAAGCCCAAGACCAAGACGGCGGTGGCGCTGCTGAAGGCGCTCAATCTGGCCGAGACGCGCCGCGTGCTGATCATCATCCCGGATTACGACAAGGTCTTGCTCCTGTCGGTGCGGAACCTGCCCAACGTCGAGTTGCGTTTCGCGCCCAATTTCTCTGTACGCGACGTGATGACGGCGCATAAGATTGTCCTGGTCAGGGACGCGGTGGCGCGTATGGAGGCGGTCTGGTCGTCGGAGAAGGCGGCTCAGGAAGCGGAGGCTGAGGAGGTAGCGGCATGAGAGACCCCTACGAGATCATCGAGCGGCCCCTGCTGACCGAGAAAAGCACGGACCAGGCGGCCATCAACAAGTACCATTTCCGCGTCGCCAAAGACGCCAACAAGATCGAGATCGCAGAGGCCATCCAGAAAATCTACGCGCGGGAGGGCGTGCGCGTCCTGGCGGTCAATACCATGACCGTCAAAGGCAAGAAGAAGCGCGCGCTGGTGCGCGGCGGCAAGCCCGGCTACTCGCCCGACTGGAAGAAGGCGATTGTGACTACGGATAAGCCGCTCGTGCTGTTCGAAGGCGTTTAATCAGGACCAAGACCATGCCACTACGACAATATAAACCCACGAGCCCAGGCAAGCGCTTCCGGTCGGTCTCTACCTTTGAGGAACTGACCAAGAAGCCCGGCTCCAGGAAGCCGGTAGACCCGCACAAGCCCCTGCTGGAGCCGCTCAAGAAGACCGGCGGGCGCAACAACAAGGGCCGCGTCACGGCCCGGCATCGGGGCGGCGGCAGCAAGCGGATGTACCGCATCATTGACTTCAAGCGCGATAAGTACGACGTTCCGGCGGTCGTGCGCACGATTGAGTACGATCCCAACCGCTCGTGCCGCATCTCGCTGGTCGAGTACACCGACGGAGAAAAGCGCTATATCCTGACGCCCATCGGGCTCAAGGAAGGCGACACCATTATCGCCAGCGAGACCGCCGACATTCGGCCCGGCAACAGCTTGCCCCTGCGCGCCATCCCGATCGGCACCGTCATCCATAATATTGAGCTGCATCTGGGCAAGGGCGGTCAGCTGGTTCGCGCTGCCGGCGTGGGCGCGCAACTGATGGCCAAAGAGGGCAAGTACGCGCAGGTGCGCCTGCCTTCCGGCGAGACGCGCCTGATCCTGCTGACCTGCCATGCCACCGTCGGCCAGGTGGGCAACCCGGAGCACGAGAACGAGTCTTACGGCAAGGCCGGGAAAACGCGCTGGATGGGCAGAAGGCCGCACGTGCGCGGCGTTGCCATGACCCCGCGCGATCACCCGCACGGCGGCGGCGAGGCGCAAAGCCCGGTTGGACGCAAGAAAGGCCCGGCGACCCCGTGGGGCAAGCCGGCGCTGGGGCATAAGACCCGCCACAACAAGGCGACGGATAAGTTTATCCTCCGCAGACGCGGCACATAATATAAGGATGAGGGATGAAGGTCCCCCCCTGACGCGGCAGGCTAAACCCTGCCGCTCGGGGGCGCAAAGCGCCCGTCGCCCACCTGCGTGGGCGAGAAAGGTGTTTTGCCCGCGGAGGTGTCGCTAGGCGGGGGGCCGAATTATTGCAGGGCCGACCCTAGCTGTTAGCGGACGGCTTGAAAAAGAACGTATTCTGCCCGCGCAGGCAGGCAGCGAGCCGTAGGCTCCACAGCGGCAGGGTTTAGCCTGCCGGGTAAGCAAGGCGGTACTTCAGCTTATATTGGAGATAACGATGGGACGTTCGTTGAAGAAGGGGCCGTATGCCGACCCCAAGCTGCTGGAAAAGATCCGTGGGATGAACGCGCGCAACGAGAAGAAGGCGATCAAGACCTGGTCGCGCCGCTCGACCATCTTCCCGGACTTTATCGGGCACACGCTGCTGGTGCATGACGGCCGCAAGCATATCCCGATCTTCATCACCGAGAACATGGTCGGGCACAAGCTGGGCGAGTTCGCCATGACCCGCACCTTCCGGGGCCATGCCGGGCAGCAGGTCGAGCGGCGCTCCGGCATCAAATAGAAAGGGACGCTAACCGTGGCAGACACCGTGACGAACGCGCCGGAACGCCCGCGCGAACACCGCGAGAACCGCAAGAAGAACCTGGGCCGCAAGGTCGCCCCGAATCAGGCGCGGGCGGTCGCCAAGTTCATCCGCGTCCCGCCGCGCAAAGCGCG
The DNA here is from genome assembly GCA_035650735.1 of Chthonomonadaceae bacterium. Taxonomy (GTDB): domain Bacteria; phylum Armatimonadota; class Chthonomonadetes; order Chthonomonadales; family Chthonomonadaceae; genus DASRGL01. The sequence continues at coordinate 112,710 of DASRGZ010000198.1, read as the reverse complement.
CCTGGTGATGGATGAGATTCGCGGTAAGTATGCGCTGGAAGCGCTGGCCTTCCTGCGCTTTATTCCCAACCGCGCCGCAGGCTATATCTCGAAGGTACTGGCTTCGGCGGTGGCCAACGCGGCCAACAACCATAACCTCGACCCGGAGAACCTCAAGCTGGTCGAGGCGCGCGTAGATGAGGGGCCGCGCATCAAGCGCATTCAGCCGCGCGCCCAGGGCCGCGCCTTTCGCATCCTCAAGCGCATGAGCCATCTCGTCGTCGTGGTCGAGGAGGTCGCGCCCAGGCCGCGCAAGCCCCGTAAGGCCACTGCCGGACGGCGCGCGCAGGCTGCCCGCGAGGCACGCCAGCAGGCCCCGCAGGCGCCGGCCGCTCCCGCGCCGGCAGCCCCGGCTCCCGTGGCCGAGGAACAGCTTCCGGCGGTGACAGAGCAGACGACAGCGGCGGAGGCGCTCGCCCTGCCTGAGCAGGCCCAGACGCCGGAGACGGGAACAGGCGAAGCCTAACCACCGAAAGGATAACACTGTGGGACAGAAAATTCACCCCATCGGCTACCGTATCGGCGTCATCCGCGACTGGGAGAGCAAATGGTATCTCCCGGATCGGACCTTCGCCGATGCCCTATACGAAGACTATAAGATCCGGCGATATGTCAAGAAGCATCTGTACGCCGCCGCGATCTCGCGCATAGAGATTGAGCGCGCGGGCAACCGCGTGAAAGTGACGCTCCACACCGCCAAACCGGGTATTATTATTGGGCGCGGCGGCAAGGGCGTGGATGAGCTTAAAGCGGCGCTGGAGAAGCTGACCGGCAAGCAGGTTCACGTCAGCGTCCAGGAGATCCGCCATCCGGACCTGGACGCGCAGCTTGTGGCCGAGTCGGTAGCCCAGCAGATCGAGAAGCGCATCGCCTACAAGCGGGCCATGCGCCAGGCGGTCGTGCGCGCCATGAAGCTAGGCGCGCGCGGCATTCGCGTGGTCTGCTCCGGGCGGCTGGCCGGCGCGGAAATGGCCCGGCGCGAGCAAGACCGCCAGGGCAAGATTCCGCTGCAAACCCTACGCGCCGACATTGATTACGGCTTTGCCGAAGCCGCTACCACCTACGGTAATATCGGCGTCAAGGTCTGGATTTATAAGGGCGATGTGCTGCCCGGCCAGCCGCGTCAGAGCGAGGTGGAAGCGGCCCGCGTTCCGGCGGGACGTCCCGACCGCTCCGGCGAGCGCACGGATCGCGCCCTGGAGCGCGGTGGACGCTCGCGCGGCAGCCGCAGCGGACGTGGCGGACGTGGCGGCGGCGCCAGCGGCGGGCGTTCGAGCGGCTTTGGCGGCGCTGAGCAGGGCGGTCCGCGCACCGGCGGCATGGGCGGTTCTCGGCCCAGCGGCGGCGGTGGCGGCCAGTCGCGCCCGAATGCGGGCGGCGGCCCCAGCGGTGGCGGCGGTCGGCCCACCGGCCAGCGCGGCCCGCGTCCCGATGTGAGCGGCAGCGGCCGTGAGGCCCCACAGGGGCCTCAGGATCAGCGCGCGCAGAAAGGCGAAAGCGGCTCCAAGCAGGACCGCGAGACCTCGGCGGAGTAAACTTGGGCAGTCGGGAGTAGGCAGTCGGCAGTCGGGACACTTTCGTTTTCCGATTGCCGTCTGCCGATTGCCGATTGCCGCCTTAGGAGTGAATCACCATGTTGATGCCCAAGCGCGTCAAACATAGAAAGCAGCATCGCGGGCGGCGGGCCGGCAAAGCCATGAGCGGCAACACGATCAACTTCGGCCAATATGCCTTGCAGGCCCTGGAGTCTTGCTGGATGACGGCCAACCAGATCGAAGCGGCCCGTATCGCCATCAACCGGCATATCCGGCGCGGCGGCAAGATCTGGATCCGCGTGTTCCCGGATAAGCCGTTCACCAAGAAGCCCGCCGAGACCCGCATGGGGTCCGGCAAGGGAGCGCCGGAAGGCTGGGTAGCCGTCGTCAAGCCGGGCCGCATTCTGTTTGAGATGTCCGGCGTCAGCGAGGAGCTAGCGCGGGAAGCCATGCGCCTGGCCTCGCACAAGCTGCCCATTGCAACCAAATTCCTGGTCAAGCAGGAGCCGCTGGCGGTGGAGGAGGCGGAGGAAGAGACGGAGAGGGCATCGGCAACGGAGACCGCAACCGCTCCCGCAGCGGAGAATACGGAGTAGAGGCATGGCAGAACTGAAACTAACTCAGGTACGCGCTCAACTGCGGGAGATGAGCGACGACGAGATTCGGCAGGAGATCGCCCGGCAGCGCGCCAACCTCTATGACCTGCGCCGCCGCAATGCGCTGCGGCAGTTAGAGAACACAGCGGCCATCCGCACGGCGCGTAAGCAGATAGCGCGCGCCCTCACCATCTTACGTGAGCGGGAACTTGCCCGCAAGGAAGAGGCTAAATAGATATGTCGGATGAGATCGTTGACTCGGTGGCGGCGCCGGAGCAGACCGTTCCGAGCGAGCAAGCCCTCAACGCGCCGGAGGTGACGCCTGCAGATGAGGCGATGGGCGTGCTGGCGGAAGAAGCACCGGCGGTACCGGGCGTGGGCGCTGCGCCCACGTCCCCGGATGTGGAGGCGCCCGTCGTGGAGCCGGAGGCTACCGGCATGCCGGCAGCCGGCGTGCGCGGGCGCAGGGCGGCTGCGCCGGAAGAGCCCGCTGCGGCTCCGGAGACCCCGGAGGCCATCCCGGTAGACTTCGGCACCGAGAAGAAGCCCGCCGTGCGCGGACGCCGCAAGGTGCGCGTGGGCCGGGTCGTTAGCAATAAGATGCAGAAGACCGTCGTGGTGGCGGTCGAGAATAAGGTACGCCATCCGCTCTATGGTAAAATCATGCGGCGCACCACCAAGTTCAAAGCCCATGATGAGCGCAATGAGTGCAACGAAGGCGATACCGTCGAGATTATGGAGACGCGCCCGCTCTCCAAAGAGAAGCGCTGGCGCGTCGTGCGCATCATCGAGAAAGCCAAGTAGCAGGAAATAGGAAGGGGATATCCCCATGATTCAGATCTATAGCCGCTTGCGCTGTGCCGATAACTCCGGCGCGCGCGAGATCATGTGCGTTCGCGTCCTGAAGGGCTCGAATGCCCGCTACGCGAATGTCGGCGACGTAATCGTGGGCGTGGTGAAGTCGGCGACGCCCAACCAGCAGGTCAAGAAGAGCGACGTGGTCAAGGCAGTGGTCGTGCGGACCAAGCAGCCGATCCGGCGCCCGGATGGCTCGGTGCTGCGCTTTGACGACAACGCGGCGGTCATCATCCAGAATAACCTGGAGCCGCGCGGGACTCGCATCTTCGGCCCGGTCGCCCGCGAATTGCGGGAACGGGAGTTCATGAAGATCATCTCGCTGGCGCCGGAGGTGCTTTAAGATGCCTAGAGTCAAACCAAGCAAGCCGGCGGAGCCGGTTAAGCTGCGCGTCAAGAAGGGCGATACCGTCGAGATCATTTCGGGCAAGGACAAGGGCAAGCGCGGTCAGATTCTGGCCGCCTTCCCGAAAGAGAACAAGGTGACGGTGCAGGGGGCCAACATCATTATTCGCCACCAGAAAGCCCGTCCCAGCGCGCGCCCCGGGGCCAACCAGATGCAGCAGGGCGGGCGCATCGAGAAGGAAGCGCCGCTGTTCGCCTCGAAAGTAATGCTGGTCTGCCCGAACTGCAATCGCCCCACCCGCGTCGGCTACGCCTTTCGCGAGGGAGACGAGAAGCCCTCGCGCCGCAAGTACCGCGTCTGCAAGCACCCGGACTGCGGCAAACCGATTGAGGGCTAAGAGGTTCCTTCTGCTTTGGCCCCCACCCCCGTCCCCACTGCCAGGGTCGGCGCTCAACGGTTCGCCCCACTGCCAGGGTCGGCAAGGTTATGGCCCTTGCCTCCGCCTTGCGACACCTTGCGATCCCCAAGAACAGGGGAGGGGAGAGCAGAAGCCGGGGTTTTTCTGCCCACGTAGGTGGGCAGCGGGCCTGGCTAGGCGGAGGTTTCCGAACCGTTGAGGAACCCGACCCTAGCAGCGCCCCACAGCGGCAGGGTTTAGCCTGCCGGGCCGGGGGGTTAGGTAATTCATTCCCGCCGCCGGTCGGAAATCGGCGGCACGTCAAGGGAGATTGAGAGAAACATGGCTGCCCGTTTGAAAGAGCGCTATACAAGCGAAGTTACGCCCAACCTCATGAAGCAGTTCAACTATAAGAACGTCATGCAGGTTCCCAAGCTTGAAAAGATCGTATTGAATATGGGCGTCGGTCGTGCCGGGCAGACCGGCGGCGACTCGAAAGAGCTGGATGGCGCGGTGCGCGATATGGCGACCATCACCGGCCAAAAGCCAATCGTTACCCGCGCCCGCAAATCCATTTCTAACTTTAAAATCCGCCAGGGCGCCCGCATCGGCTGCAAGGTGACGCTGCGCGGCGACCGCATGTACGAGTTTTACGACCGCCTGGTGAACGCTACGCTGCCCCGTATCCGCGACTTCCAGGGCATCTCGCCCAATTCGTTTGACGGACGCGGCAACTTCTCGATGGGCATGCGGGAGCAGCTTGTCTTCCCAGAGATAGACTACGATAAGATTGACAAAGTGCGCGGTATGGACATCACGATCTGTACGACCGCACGCACGGACGAGGAGGCCCGCGCGCTGCTCAAGGCGCTCGGCATGCCTTTCCGGGAGAGATGACCTAACCCCCCCGGCCCCCTTCCCTAAAAGGGAAGGGAGTGACCCGGCTTCTCGGTTCCCCCTCTCCCGCAGCGTGGGAGAGGGGACAGGGGGTGAGGGCCACAGGACGGGGATTAGGTAAGGATAACTGAATAATGAAGACGCTCTGCCTTCGCCGCCGCGTTCGCTCGGCATCGGGCGGACGCGACGACGCAAGGGGAACGAGGAAGAATGGCCTTCAGTTCAACCCCTGGACATTTTGCTGCGCCGTCGTGATGCTGCGCCGCGTGTCAATAACATAGGCGAGGAGAGTACGCGATGAAAAGCTACGCAATCAAGGCGATCCGCAACGTCGGACTGTTTGGGCATCAGGGCGCAGGAAAGACTTCGCTCGCCGAGGCCCTGCTGTTTACTTCCGGCGCGCTGGATCGCCTGGGACGTACCGATGACGGGACGGCTGCCTGCGACTTCGACCCGGAGGAGCAGAGGCGGCATATCAGTATCAATGCCGCGCTGGCTCCCTGCGAGTGGCACGACACGAAGATCAATTTCGTAGATGTGCCCGGTTATCTGGATTTCCAGAGCGAAGTCCGCAGCACGTTGCGCGTCGTCGAGGCCGCTATCCTGGTCACGCCCGCGCAGGGCGAGCCGGAAGTCGGCTTCGAGATTGCCTGGGATCTGGCGGCGGAACGAAACCTGCCGCGCGCCGTCTTCGTTAACAAGATGGACCGCGAGAACGCCGATTACGCTCAGGTAGTGCAGGCATTGCGCGCCCGGTACGGCAACAGCATCGCGCCTCTTCAGATACCTATCGGCTCCGCCGAAGCGTTCAAGGGTGTCGTAGATCTCGTCGAGATGAAGGCGTTCATTGGCAGCGGCAAGAACGTCGAGTGCTCGGAGATCCCGGCGGAGTGCCTGGAGGAGGCCCAGAAGTATCGCGAGCTTCTCGTCGAATCGGCGGCGGAAGGTGATGACGAGCTCATTGAAAAGTTTTTGAACGGCGAGGAACTGACCCACGATGAGATCGTGCGCGGCCTGCACGAGGGCATTGATGCCGGCAAAGTCGTGCCGGTGCTCTGCGGCTCGGCGCTGCGCGATATCGGCATGACCGACCTGCTCGACATCATCGTGCAGGAGTTCCCGAACCCGCTGGAAGTCGGCACCATTCACGGCAAGAACCCGCAGACCGGGGCCGAGGAGACGCGCCAGGCATCCGAGACGGCGCCGCTCTCCGCGCTGGTGTTCAAGACCATCGCCGACCCGTTCCTGGGCACGCTCAACTACTTCCGCGTTTTCTCGGGCGTCTTGAAGAGCGGGGCGACCGTGCTCAACACCTCACGAGGGCGGGAGGAGCGCATCGGCCAGGTCTACTTTGCGCGCGGCAAGAACCAGGAGGCCACCAACGAGGTCCGCGCGGGCGACATCGGCGTGACGGCCAAGCTGGCCGATACCCGCACCGGCGATACGCTGTCTGACCCGGGCAAGCCCATCGTCCTGGACGCCATCGAGTTCGGGGAGCCGATCTTTGAGCAGGCCGTCGTTGCTAAAACGAAGGTGGATGAGGACAAGATGGGGCCGGCCTTGCAGCGCGTGGCCGGCTCCGACCCGGCGTTCCGCTTTTATCGGGAACCCGAAACCGGCCAGACGGTCATCGCCGGCGCGGGCGAGACGCACCTCTCTATCGTGGTTGAGCGCATGAAGAAGTTTGGCGCGAACGTGGAGGTCGTGGATCGCAAGGTGCCTTACCGCGAGACGATTACGACCAAGGCGGAAGGCCAGGGCCGCCACAAGAAGCAGACCGGCGGGCGCGGCCAGTTCGGCGATTGCTGGATTCGCATGGAGCCGAACCGGGGCGAGGGAATCCAGTTTGTGGACGCCATCGTCGGCGGCGCCATTCCGCGCCAGTACATCCCCGCTGTTGAAAAAGGCATCCGGCAGGCAGCCGAGCATGGCATTCTGGCGGGCTATCCGATGGTGGACTTCAAGGCGACCTGCTATGATGGCTCCTACCATGACGTAGACTCGTCGGAAGCCGCCTTTATCATGGCGGGCACCATCGCCTTTAATAACGTGGCTCCGAAGGCCAATCCGATCCTGCTGGAGCCGATTGTAACTCTGGACGTGCTGATCCCCGAAACGATGCTGGGCGACGTGATGAGCGATTTGACCGGCAAGCGGGGACGCATCCTCGGCACGGAGTCGGCTGGGGCCGGCAAGACCCGGCTCAAGGCGACCGTGCCGCAGGCGGAGATGCTGCGCTACGCGATTGACCTGCGCTCCATTACCCGAGGGCGCGGCACCTTCCGCGTAGAGCCATCGCATTATGAGGAAGTCCCGGCGCATATTGCGCAGACGATCATCGCGAACCACAAGAAGGAGCGCGAGGCGGAACACTAGCCGTTCCGCAGATTCTTGGCTGGGAAGCACCCTCACTCCGGTTGAGGCCCCACCCCCGTCCCACTGCTAGGGTCGGCGCTCAACGGTTCGCGCCTCCGCCTAGCGATCCCCAAGAACAGGGGAGGGGAGCAGTCGGGTCACCTCCTTCCCTATGAGGGAAGGGGGCCGGGGGGTTAGGTCTAACACGAGGGAGGGCTTCTTCCCTGGCAGGGCAAATGTCCCGATAGATGGAATGGAGGTTCTTTTTGGCAAAGCAAGCATTGATTGAGAAGGCCAAGCGCAAGCCGAAATTCGCGGTGCGCGCCTACCATCGCTGCAACGTCTGTGGACGGGCGCGCGGTTACATTCGGCGCTTTGGCCTGTGCCGGATCTGTTTCCGCGAGATGGCGCACCGGGGCCTGATCCCCGGCGTCACCAAGTCGAGCTGGTAAGGGAGGCAAAGTCCATGGCTTACACGACTGATCCTGTCGCCGACCTGCTGACGCGCATCCGCAACGCCAATAACGCTAACCACGACTCGCTGGAAATCGCGGCCTCGAACCTGAAGCTGGAGATCGTCAAGATACTGCAGCGGGAGGGCTTCATTAAAGGCTACGAGGTGATCAAGCAGGCCCCGCAGGACAAGATCAAGATTAACCTCAAGTATGGCACGAAGCGCGAGAAGGTGCTGACCAACCTGCGGCGCATCAGCAAGCCGGGGCTGCGCGTCTACTGCAACAAGGAACGGATTCCGCGCGTGCTGCGCGGCCTGGGCATCGCCATCCTGTCCACGTCGCAGGGCGTCATGACCGACCGCGAGGCCCGTCGGCGCGGCGTTGGCGGCGAAGTGCTCTGCTACGTCTGGTAAAAGCACGCCTAGATTTAGAGGTTGAACTATGTCACGAATTGGCAAACGTCCGATTCCGATCCCGGCGAATGTGACCGTCACCCCAGGAGAAGAGGGTCTTCTGACGGTCAAGGGGCCCAAGGGCACGCTCGCTCGCCGATTTAACTCGGGCATCACCATAAAACAGAGCGATGGCACGCTGGTAGTCGAGCGGCCTAATGATGAGAAAGAGTCGCGCGCGCTGCATGGCCTGACGCGCACGCTGGTCGCCAACATGATCGAGGGGGTCACTAACGGCTACCAGAAGCAACTGGAGATCCAGGGCGTCGGCTACCGCGCCCAGATGGCCGGCCAGAACCTCCAGCTTGCGGTCGGCTTCTCCCACCTGATTGAGGTGGCGCCGCGCGAGGGCATCAACTTTGCCGTCGCAACCGATCCCCAGACCCGCAACCCGGTCATCACGATCAGCGGCATTGATAAGGAGCGGGTCGGCCAGACTGCCGCCGAGATCCGCAAGCTCAAGAAGCCGGAGCCCTATAAGGGCAAAGGCATTCGCTACAAGGGCGAGGTCGTTCGCCGCAAGGCGGGCAAAGCCAGCGGCAAGGGCGGCAAGGGCGGCAAGAAATAGCGCCGTGCCCAGGATTGTGGTATAATAGTTCCTTGCGTGCCGGAGACGATCCGGCACGCAACGCTGTGCGCTGGGTCGGAAATCCAGCGCGAGAGGAAACGAACTCAACATGCACGCTGAAGATAAGGAGCTGCTTCGCAAGAAGCGGCATCGGCGCGTGCGCGCCAAGGTGAGCGGTACGGCGGAGCGACCGCGTCTGAACGTTGCGCGCAGCCTCAAACATATTTATGCGCAGCTCATTGATGATACGCGCGGCCATACCCTGGCGGCGGCCTCTACGCTGGATAAGAGCCTGCGGGATGCGCTCAAGACCGGCGGCAACGTCGAGGCGGCCCGGGCGGTCGGCAAGCTGATCGCCGAGCGTGCGCAGGCCGCCGGCATTACCACCGTGGTCTTTGATCGCGGCGGCTATAAGTATCATGGCCGCGTGAAGGCGCTGGCCGACAGCGCGCGCGAAGGCGGCTTAATCTTTTAAATCGCTATACTCAACCGGGCTTATGCGGCCATGCAATCCAGCCGGGCCATAAATGACCCGTCTGGGGGGCCTGCGGCCAGGCGACTGCAAGGGACGGGGCGCTACGACTGCAAGGGTCGGGACTGGGCACGCTCGACTGCCAGGGACGCCGCTCAACGGCTCGCGGCTCTGCCTGGCGATCTCCGCCTGGCGATACTCGCGCCTCTGCCTTGCGACTAGCGGACGCCTCGCTGCGGCAGGTTCTTCCCGCTCTACGAAGGCAACCACCTGCCGCCATGCCGGTTGTTCCGTCCGAAGGACGGTTGGCGGCGTAGCCGCCCTACAGACGGGTATTTTCCATGCCCGGCACGAGAGGGACTGGAACTCAGATCCCGCTCTGAAGGAGTGACCATTGGCAAGAATCAATCCTGATACGCTCAATCTGGAAGAGCGCGTTGTCCGCACCAACAAATGCCAGAAGACGACCCAGGGCGGGCGCACCATGAGTTGGAGCGCCCTGGTCGTGGTGGGCGATGGCAACGGCCACGTCGGCGTGGGGCTGGGCAAAGCCCGCGCCATCCCGGACGCTATCCGCAAGGGTGGGGAAGCGGCCAAGAAGAACCTTATCGAGGTGCCTATCGTCGGCGGGACGATCCCGCATGAGATCCTGGCGCACGAGGGCGCGGCGGAGGTAATGCTCAAGCCAGCCTCGCCCGGTACGGGCATCGTGGCGGGCAGCAGCGTCCGCGCCATCCTGGAGCTGGCGGGCGTGCGCGATGTGCTGGGCAAGTCGCTTGGCTCGGCCAACGCCATCAACATCGCCTGGGCCACCCTGAAGGCCCTGCGACAGCTCAAGCGCGCCGGCGATGTGGCCCAACTGCGCTCCAAGACGGTAGAAGAGCTCACGCCCTGGATGAAGAAGCTGGAGGAGGCGACCCTGCATGTCGGATAAACTCAAAATTACCCTACGGCGCAGCCCCATTGGCAACCAGCAGACGCAGAAGGACACCGTTCGCTCCCTGGGACTGCGCAAGCTGCGACAGTCCGTGATTCGTGAGGACACTCCCGTCGTTCGCGGCATGATCCACAAGGTTCAGCACTTGGTCGAGGTCGAGCCGGTGACGGAGGAATAGAGAGACCAGAATGCCTATCGGAATTCATGAACTCAAGCCGCCGGAAGGCGCCAAGCACCGGCGCAAGCGTGTCGGGCGCGGCATCGGTTCCGGGCATGGCAAGACCTCCGGGCGCGGCCACAAGGGGAACAAGGCGCGCGGCCAGGTCAACCCGAACTTTGAAGGCGGGCAGACCCCGCTCCATCGCCGCCTGCCCCAGCTGCGCGGCGTGCGCAGCCGCAACCCGCACGGCTTCAAGAACCTGCATAAGACGACCTATACCGTGGTCAATGTCGGCGAGTTAGAGACGCTTTTTGATGCGGGCGCCGAGATTACCCCGGAAGTCCTGATGGAACGGGGCATCGTCCACGGTCTTCAGGATGGACTGAAGATCCTGGGCGACGGCGAGGTTACCAAGCGGTTTACCGTTCGCGCCCATAAGTTCAGCCAGAGCGCGCAGGAGAAGCTGCAAGCGGCTGGCGGCGTGGCCGAGGTATTGGCGCAGACAAGAAGAAGGTAAGCATATGTTAGAGGCAGTCCATCGGGCGTTATCCATTCCCGAACTGAAGCGGCGCATCGGCTTTGTGCTGCTGATGTTCCTGATCTTTGCGGTCGGGGCGCATATTCCCGTGCCCGGGATTGATCACAATCGGCTGGCCCAGCTGATGCGCGGCGGCGCAGGCAACCTGCTGGGCCTGGTGGATGTGTTCTCCGGCGGCGCCCTGCGGCGCATGTCCATCCTGGCCATGGGCATCGCGCCCTATATCAACGCCTCCATCATCATGCAGATGATGACGATGGCGCTGCCAAGCCTGGACGCGCTCTCTAAAGAGGGTGAGGCCGGGCGCAAGCAGATAGCCAAGATCACCCGTTACCTGACGGTTGTGCTGGCGGTGGTGCAGTCCTTCAGCATGACCTATATTCTCTCGCAGAGCGGCGCGCACATTCCGTTCCTCCAGCGCATCCAGATCTGCCTGGCGCTGACAGCCGGGTCGTCCTTCCTGCTGTGGATGGGCGAGCAGGTGACGGAGCGGGGCGTGGGCAACGGCGTCTCGCTGGTCATCTTCGCGGGCATCCTGCTCAGCCTGCCCTATCAGATCGGCCTGATCGCCAAGCAGGTACAGGCGGGCACGGCCAGCGTCGGCAGCCTGCTGGTCCTGATCGCGGCGTTTATCGCGACCGTCTACGCGGTTGTCTATATCACGCAGGGGACGCGGCGCATTCCCATTCAGCATGCCAAGCGCGTCATTGGTATGCGGCAGACCCAGGCGGGCAGTTCGTACCTGCCGATCAAGGTCAACACCGCCGGGGTCATCCCGATCATCTTTGCCATCTCGCTGATGCTGCTTCCGGCCACGCTGTTTAACACGATCCCGATTCAGACCGGGTTTATCGGCTGGCTCAAGGATAAGTCCATGTACATGAGCCCCGGACAGCATCCCATCGCGCTGCTCTTTTATGCCCTGCTGGTCGTGGTATTTACCTACTTCTACACGGCCATCGTGATGAACGTGCAGGACATGGCGGACAACCTGAAAAAGTACGGCAACTATATTCCCGGCATCCGGCCCGGCAAGGCGACCTACGACTATCTGGAGCGGGTCATCTCGCGCATTACGCTGGCGGGAGCGGTGTTCCTGGCGATCATCGCGGTGCTCCAGTACATTATTCCGTCCTGGACGGGCTTTCAGACCTTCACGCTCATCGGCGGCACTTCCTTGCTGATCGTCGTGGGTGTGGCGATAGAGACGATGCAGGCCATCGAGGCCCAGATGCTGATGCGCAACTACGAGGGCTTTATCAAGACCAGCAGTTAGAGAAGCGCGCAGGAATGCGGAAACCGATCTGGCCCTCACCCCTTCCCACTGCTAGGGTCGGCCCTGCAATGGTTCGGGCCTCCGCCTAGCGACCCCCAAGAACAGGGGAGGGGAAAGAAGCCGGGTCCCCCCCCTTCCCTCGTAGGGCCGCTAGGTGTCGCAAGGCGGAGGGCTGTGGCAAGGTGGAGGCGCGAACCATTGTAGCGCCGACCCTGGCAGTCCATTGTAGGCCCGACCCTGGCAGTGGCGCGAGCGTGCGCAGCACCGACCCTAGCAGTGGGGGCCGGGGGGTTAGGTCGGTTTGCCCGGCGTGTGAGTGACCTATCTAGCCTTCCGTCCCCTACGCTGAGATGAGCGGATGCCTACACCAATGGCGGCGGCAGGCGTTGCAAGGGTGAGCGCGTATGATACTGGTGCTGCTGGGACCGCCTGGCGTAGGCAAGGGAACGCAGGGTGCGCGAATCGCGGTGCATTATGAGATCCCGACTATCTCGACCGGGGCCATGTTTCGTGAGGCTATCGCGCGTGGTACGGAACTCGGACGCCTGATTCAACGGTATAAGATTGAGCGGGGCGAATACGTGCCCGACGAGATCGTCGTGCGTGCGGTGAGGGAGCGCATCAGCGCTCCGGATTGCAGGCAAGGCTTTCTGCTGGATGGGTTTCCGCGCACCATCCCGCAGGCCGAGGCACTGGACGCGCTGCTGGCCGAGCTGGGCTGCCGCCTGGACGCCGTGCTGGACTTCGAGGCTCCGATGGAGGAGATCATCCAGCGATTTAGCGGGCGGCGGGTCTGCCCGGTGGATGGCTCGACCTATCATATCGTCAGCAATCCGCCCAAGCAGCCCGGGATCTGTGACATCTGTAAATCGCAGTTGGTGATGCGGCCCGATGACGCGCCAGATGTCGTCAAGCGCCGCCTGGAGGTCTATGCGGAGAAGACCGCGCCCCTGCTGGACTATTATCGCAAGCGCGGCCTGCTCTATCCTGTGGACGCGAACGCCGAGCCGGAGACCGTCTTCGGGCGGGTGATGACGCTGTTGGATGGGCTGAGCAAGAGCCCGGCGCAGGGCAGCCGCGCATGAGCACTGAGAGCGAATTCTATCCCATGATTATCCTGAAGACGCGCGAGGAGATAGCTAAGATCCGGGCCGCCGGGCGCGTCGTTCATCGCGTTTTGAAGGAGGTAGGCGAGGCCGTCCAGCCAGGCGTCACGACCGGCACGCTGGAAGACCTGGCCAGCCAGATCATCTCGGAAAGCGGCGGATCGTCGCCGTTCCTCGGCTATGCGCCGGTGGGACATCCGCCCTATCCGGCGTGGACCTGCATCTCCGTCAATAACGAGATCGTCCACGGCATTCCGGGGCGCCGCGTCCTCCAGGAGGGCGACATCGTGACGGTGGATTGCGGCGTCGAGCTCAACGACTATATCGCCGACAGCGCGTGGACGTTTCCGGTGGGGCGCATCTCGCCGGAGGCCGAGCGTCTGCTCTCCGTCACGCGCGAGGCGTTGTTCAAGGGCATTGCGCAGGCACGTCCCGGCAAGCGCATCGGGGACATCAGCCGCGCGGTGCAGCGCCATGCGGAGAGCCATGGCTACTCGGTGGTGCGCGAGCTGACGGGGCACGGCGTCGGCAGATCGCTGCATGAGGAGCCGCAAGTTCCTAATTTCGTCTCAGGCAGCAAAGGGCCGCTTCTGGAATGCGGAATGACCTTTGCGATTGAGCCGATGGTCAACGCCGGCCGCAAGGACATCAAATACCTTGACGACCGCTGGACCATTGTTACGGCGGACGGCAGCCTGTCCGCCCATTTTGAGCATACTGTCGCCATTACTCCTAATGGCGCAGCCATTCTAACGAACGGAGACTGAATGCCAGCACCCAAAAGACCAGGCGGGCCGCAGCGCCCGGGAGGCGGGCCACAGCGCCCCGGTGGCGGTGGACCGCAGCGGCGGGGAGGTGGCGGAGGACGACCGGGAGGAAGTCCCCCGCGTCCCTCTGGAGGCGCCCCGGCGCATCGCAAGCCGCAGCCTGAGGAGACCAGTAAAGAGCAAGGCATTGAGATCGAGGGCGTCATTGTCGAGGCGTTACCAAACGCCATGTTCCGCGTCGAGATACCCGTCGGTGACCAGAAGAAGACGATTCTGGCCCATGTGGCTGGCAAGCTGCGGCAGAACTTTATCCGCATCCTGCCCGGCGACCGGGTTCTCGTGGAACTCTCGCCCTACGATCTGGAGCGCGGGCGCATCCGGTATCGCTATCGCAGCTAATCTGAGGCGCGCGAGAAGCGCTTGCGCCCGGCGCGCTGCCGGTATCGCGCTATAGATGCCTTTCGGGAAGCGGAGGAAGCTCGTTTTCCGCCGCTGCCCGTCTTTTCGCGTCTGCGGGAGGGTACCTAACCCCCCGGCCCCCACTGCAAGGGTCGGCGCTACAATGGTTCGGGCCACTGCCAGGGTCGCCGGAGTTACGGCCTCCGGCTCCGCCTCGCGACACCTAGCGGCCCTACGAGGGAAGGGAGTGACCCGGCTTCTCTGCGCCCCTCTCCTGTTGTTGGGGGAGGGGATGGGGGTGGCCCGGCTTTTGCTCTCCTCTCCTTGAGAAGGAGGGGGGGTGGGCGTGAGGTCTGTTGGGGAACTGGCTACAGGTTGTTGGATGAGGGAGGAGGAAGTACGGCCATGAAAGTGCGTGCCTCGGTTAAGAAAATTTGCGAGAAGTGCAAGGTGATCCGGCGTGAGGGCGTGGTGCGCGTCATCTGCGTCAATCCCAAGCACAAGCAGCGACAAGGTTAAGCGGCTCGCCCCGGCAGCGCGCTTGAGGCGGGCTGCCGGCGGGCCGACGCATCAAAGGAGGATTCGGTTTGGCACGTATTGCGGGCGTGGATCTGCCACGCGACAAGCGAATCGAATACGCGCTTACCTATATCTATGGCATCGGTCTGCCCAGCGCCAAGAAAATCGTGGCGACGGCGGGCATCAACCCGGATACGCGCGTGCGCGATATGACCGAAGCGGAGACGGCCCGGGTGCGCGAGATCCTGGAGCGCGATTACCGGGTGGAAGGCGATCTGCGGCGCGAGTACCAGTTGAGCATACGCCGTCTGATGGAGATCGGCTGCTATCGGGGTCTGCGTCACCGGCGCGGCCTGCCGGTGCGCGGGCAGCGCACCAAGACCAATGCGCGCACGCGTAAAGGGCCCAAGCGCGCCGTCGCCGGAAAGAAGAAGGCGAAGAAGTAACGCGGCAGCCTCCGGGCTGACTGGCGGGCGCAGGCGTGCGCTGTCCCGGAAGGTCCATTTCGGAGGAAGGCTGCTCGACAGGAAGCAACTATGGCCAATAAACAGACGACAAGAGCCGCAGCAGGGCGACAGAGGGTTCGCGAGAAGAAGAACATCGTCCAGGGCGTCGCCCATATTCAATCAACTTTTAACAACACCATCGTTTCGATTGCGGACACGAACGGCAACGTCATTTCGTGGGCCAGCGCGGGCGCGGCCGGCTTTAAGGGCACGCGCAAGGGCACGCCGTTTGCCGCTCAGATCTGTGCCGAGCGCGCGGCCCGCGCCGCGCAGGAGCATGGGCTGCGTCGGGTGGATGTCTACGTGAAGGGACCGGGCGCGGGCCGGGAGACGGCCATCCGCGCCTTGCAGGGCGTGGGCCTGGAGGTCACCCTGATCAAGGACGTGACGCCCATTCCGCATAACGGCTGCCGCCCGCCGAAGCGCCGCCGCGTGTAACTTAGAGTCGTTCACCTTCCTGTATATAAATGCGTGCCCCCCTCTCCCGCAGCGTGGGAGAGGGGGCAGGGGGTGAGGGCTATGTTCACAGCAGTAAGCAGTAAGTGATGCGCGGGTGGAGGAAGCGCCTGAGCCGCGTGTAAACACCCAGGAGCCTGCGGGCGGAGAGCCCGTCGGCTGCGCCTGTCACTTGATGGCAACCAGACCACAAGGAGCATCTGTTTAACCATGGCAGTTGATCATGATCCCAGGTGTCGCCAGTGCCGCCGTGAGGGAGTCAAGCTCTACCTCAAAGGCGACAAGTGCTACACCAAATGTACGCTGGATAAAACCAGCCGAGACGGTAAAACCAAGTGGCGCGATAAGCCGCCGGGGATGCATGCTGCGCCCGCCTTCCAGAAGAAGCTGACCGAGTACGGCGTGCAGTTGCGGGAGAAGCAGAAGCTGCGCCGCATCTATCGTGTGCTGGAGCGCCAGTTCCGCAACTATCTGAGCGAGGCGCTGCGGCGGCCCGGCGTTACCGGCGAGAACCTGCTTCAGCTTCTGGAGCTGCGCCTGGATAACGTCATCTATCGCCTGGGGCTGGCCTCCTCACGGGCGCAGGCCCGGCAGATGGTGAGTCATCGCCACTTCACGGTCAACGGAAGGCGCGTCAATATCCCCTCCTATAGCGTCAAGCCCGGCGACGTGATCGGCGTCCACGAAAGTATGCTGCAGAGCGGCGCCATCAAGGAGGCGCGCGAGCGTATCCATGCGCGCAGCCTGCCGCAGTGGCTTGACTTCAATCCGCAGACGCTGGAGGGCCGCGTGATCGCTATTCCGACCCGCGACCAGATCGATACCAACGTCCGCGAACAGCTTATTATCGAGTTCTATTCGCGCTAATCGGCCGGGCCCAGGAGGCGCGATCTCCTTGCGGGGAGCTATCCCCTCTGTGCCCTATCGCCGTTGTGCGCCTGTTTGCCTTATCGCCTTACGTGCATCGTTCTGGCGTGGGCCGGTTGCCTCTGTCGTGGAGGGAACGTCCCGCGCAAGATGCGGCGCATGGCGGCAAAAGGAGAGTGTGAAAGATGGATCTGACCCTGCCGACCATCCAAACGCTGGAGACCAACCCAACGTATGGGAAGTTTGTGGTCGAGCCGCTGGAGCGCGGATACGGGGTGACGCTGGGCAACTCGCTGCGGCGAGTACTGCTTTCGTCTATTCCTGGCGCAGCGATCACCTATGTCAAAATTGATAAGGTACTGCATGAGTTTTCGACTATTCCCGGGGTCAAAGAGGATACGACCGAGCTGCTGCTCAACCTCAAGGAGCTGCACGTCAAGGTGCATCACAACGGCAGCGACGCCAAGCTGGAGCCCAAGACGATCCGCGTAGACGTCAAAGGCGAAGGCCGCGTCACCGGCGCCGATGTGCAGTGCCCGGAAGATGTCGAGATCGTCAACCCGGATGCCTATATCGCCACCATCTCCGATGAGGACGCAACCCTCTCGATGGAGATGACGGTGGAAGTCAATAAGGGCTATGTCCTGCCGGAGCGGCTGGAGCGGCGCAACCAGATCGGCATCGGCGTGATCCCGATGGGTGCGGCCTTTACGCCGGTCCATAAGGTTAACTATACGGTCGAGCAGACCCGCGTTCAGTCGAACACCAACCTGGAGCGGCTGATCCTGGAGGTCTGGACCAACGGCACGATCACGCCGGAGAACGCGATCAGCGAGGCGGCGGATATTCTGGATCAGTACTTCCGCCTGTTTGTCTCCTTCCCGCGCCGGGATGGCGAGCCCATCGGGACCGATATAGCGCTGCCTTCCGGTGAGGTGGAGACGGCGCCCAATGTCCGGATCGAGGAGCTGGACTTCTCGGTACGCACCTATAACTGCCTGAAGAAGGCCAATATCCTCACCATTCCCGAGCTCGTGCAGTACACGGAAAACGATCTGATGCAGATCCGCAACTTCGGCAAGAAGTCGCTGACGGAAGTGCGCGAGAAGCTGGCGCAGCTGGGCCTGTCCCTCAAGGGCGGTTCGACGGTCAACGTGGAGAATGCGGAAGAGGAAGAGAACGAGCAGGAAGCCGAGCCGGACAACGAATAAGCAGGACTTGGAAAGGATAGAGACACATGCGTCACCGGAGGTCGGGACGTAAGCTTGGATTGCCGAGCGACCAGCGGCGCGCGCTGCTCAAGAGCCTGACGCGCAACCTGCTTCTCAACGATAGGATAGTCACTACCGAGGCGCGCGCCAAGGAGGTGCGGCCCATCGTGGAGAAGCTGGTTACGCTGGCCCGCAAGGGCGGGCCGGATGCGCCCGTGGCGATGCGCCTGCACACGCGTCGCATGGTGCGCCGCTATGTAGATAGCAATATAGATGAGTTCGTGCGCGTTCCCGGCGGGCCCAAGGGCGGCGCAAAGATCGCGCGCAACCCCTACTATGTGGTGCCTCGCCTGTTTGAGGTGATCGCGCCGCGCTACATAGGCCGGCCCGGCGGCTACACGCGCATCACGAAGGTCGGTTTTCGGCGCGGCGACGGCGCGCCGCTGGTGCTGCTGGAGTTCGTCGAGGGGTGGGAGCCGGAGAACGTGCCGGCGCCGCAGGTAGAAGCGACGGAGAAGGGACGGCGCGGCCTGTTCGGCCTGGGACGCCGCCGGAAGTAGGGATAGAGTAGGTGAAACCATAGGAGTGGGGGCCACGCTATGCCCAACTTCAAGGCGACGGTCGAGTACGACGGTACGGACTTCGCCGGGTTTCAGTGGCAGCACGGCACGCGCACGGTGCAGGGCGTGCTGGAAGAGGCCCTTCTCCAGCGAACCGGGCAGTTTGCTCGCATCACCGGCGCTGGCCGCACGGATGCCGGAGTCCATGCGCTGGGGCAGGTGGTGAGCTTTCGCGTGGAGACGCGCATTCCGGTGGAGCGAATGGCGCTGGCCTGGAACAGCGCGCTTCCGCCGGATGTTACCGTGCGGCATGTTGAGGAGGCTCCCGAGGCGTTCAATGCGCGGTTCTCCGCCTCGTCGCGGCTGTATGCCTATCTGATACTCAATCGGCGCGTGCCCTCGGCGCTGCTGCGCCGCTACAGCGCGTTCAGTCCGCACCCGCTGGATGTAGAGGCCATGCGGGTTGGGGCCGGGTATCTGCTGGGCGAGCAGGACTTTGCGGCCTTCGCCAACGAGCTTCAGCCGGGCCAGACCACGATGCGCGAGGTGATGCGCTGTCAGGTGGGACGCTATGGCAAGCTGGTGATCGTGCGCATTGAGGCCAACGCTTTCCTGCGCGGCATGGTGCGCACTATCGTCGGCACCCTGCTGGAGCTCGGGACGGGAAAGCGCGCTCCCGAGGAGTTGCCGGCGCTCCTGGCTTCGCGCGAGAGGAAATTGGCGGGCCCCTCGGCGCCTCCGCAGGGCCTTTGCCTGGTGAAAGTGCGCTACGGCGTGCGTAAGGTCTACGCGCGCTCTCAGAACCTGGAACAACAACCTTCCCTGATCCCTCCGGTTTCTCCGTGAGGCCCTCACCCCAGCAGACCTCACCCCCGGCCCCTCTCCTTCGCAAGGAGAGGGGAGAGGAGAAGTCGGGTCGCCCCTCCCCTAGAGTTGGGGGAGGGGATAAAGGGGTGGGGACCAGAACGGAGGGACTCTGGGGAGGGATAGGGTAGGCTGGAGGATAAATGATGAAGACGACCATCTCGGCGCGTCCGGAGGATATGGAAAAGCAGCGGGTCTGGTATGTCCTGGACGCAGCCGAAGTCCCGCTGGGGCGCCTGGCGGTGGATGCCGCCAAGCTCCTGCGCGGCAAGCACAAACCGATATTCACGCCGCATGTGGATACGGGCGACCATGTGATTATTATCAATGCGGAGAAGGTCGTCCTGACCGGAGTTAACAAAGGCAGCGAGCCGGTCTATCATCACTCCGGCTGGCCGGGCGCGCTCAAGAGCGTGCAGCGCCAGGAGGAGTTGGCGAAGCGGCCCGAGGAGGCTATCCGGCGTGTGGTGCGCGGTATGATCCCGCACACCAAGCTCGGCGACCAGATTATCAAGAAGCTGCGGGTCTATCGAGGCCCGAATCACCCTCATGCGGCCCAGAAGCCGATTGTCTATACCGGCGGTACACAGCAAGCGAAAGGTAGGGGAGAATAAGGTTGGCAGACGGAGCTCGTATTCGCTATTACGGAACCGGACATCGGAAGGATGCTATCGCGCGTGTATGGCTGACGCCGGGCACCGGCACGGTCATGATCAACGACCGCCCGGCGGCCAAGTACCTGGGACGCGCCGTGCTGGAGCGCCTGGTGCAGCAGCCCTTTGAGGTCACCGAGATGGTGGGCCGCTTTGATGTGATCGCGCGCTGCAAGGGCGGCGGCATATCTGGCCAGGCGGGAGCTATCCGGCACGGTATCTCCAGGGCGTTGCTGGAGGCAGACCCCGAACTGCGCCCGCGTCTGCGCCGCACCGGCCTGCTGACCCGCGATCCGCGCGTCAAGGAGCGCAAGAAGTACGGTCGCAAGCGCGCTCGTCGCGGCTTCCAGTTCAGCAAGCGCTAAAGTCAAAGGTTCCTAGGTCAACGGGGCAATGGAGCCGCATTGGCACATTGCCCGATTGGCTTTTCTTCCCTCCTCCAGCTCAAAATCCGCGTAACGCGCGCGCATTTTGGGCGTCTATCCTACGTCAGTATCTACGTAACCCCGACGGAGCTTTGCGGGCGGCTATGGCCCTCACCCTCGCCCTCTCTCGCGCCAGGGTTTAGCCTGCCGCGAGACGGGGGTTAGGTAAGAGAATACGCTCGCCCGCGTCTGCGGGAGTTTTCTATACAGAATCGGCCTCTACTTGCCGATAATGGTGCCGTGTGGCGGTCTTCTGTTGCCTTCCCCCCCACGCCAGCGGTTTTTCCCTTCGCTCGTGTCCCGCCGCACGGAACGCCTTCCCAAAATAGTAAGCAAAAGGAGGACAGGTGATTGCGCTCACGGCCTACCTCGTTAACGCCTCCTGAGTCCGCTCAGGGATCTCTCCGCGCCAGCGGTCTGGCTGGTACTTTTTTCCGGTGGATGCGCCTAGGATGGGGCGCGACGGCCTTGCTGGGGCTGGTCGGCATTCCCGCTGCGTCGCGCGCCGATGGGACGCTGACGCTGGAACTGCCGCCCTCGCAGAACGCGCTGGCAATGCGGCAATCGCAGGCTTCCCAGGCTTCGCAGTTAAAAGCCCGCACGACGGTTGTGCCCAGGAGCTCCCGTGCGGCGAGCCGCAGGCGATCAGCCAGGATGCGCGGGCGGTATGCCTCGCGCGGCGGCAGCGTGGAGCGGATCGTGGGGAGATTGGGGCAACTGGAGCGGCAGAGCCGCATCTATCGGGAGCCGAGCACGCAGAGCCAATTGCTGACCGTGGCCCCGACCGGAACCTATGTCGCCATCCAGCAGGACGCGGGCGCGTGGTGCGGCGTGCTGATGGCCGACGGCTCGACCGGCTGGCTGCCTGTCCAGAACGTGAAGCTACTGGATTACCAGGTCGTCTCTAATGGCAGCCCGGTGATGCCGAGCGGCATGGATCAGGGAGATGTCTATCCCCATACCGGCCAGCCGCTGCTCGTCACCGAGGCCCAAGCTATTCTCCAGGAAGCCTACAAGTATATGGGCGTGCGCTATGTCTGGGGCGGCAACGGCTATAGCGGCATTGACTGCTCCGGCTTTGTCAAGAACGTCTTCGGCGCTTGCGGCTACCGGCTGCCGCGCACGGCGACCGAACAGATGGCCTACGGCGTGCCGGTCCCCATGGATCAGTTACAGGCGGGCGACCGCCTCTACTTCGGTCACAAGAAGAACGGGGCGGGCGTGACGCATACCGGTATCTATATCGGCAACGGCTATTTTATCCACTCCTCCTCCAGCCGGGGCGGCGTCGCCGTCAGCCGCCTAAGCGAACCGCTGTACGCGCGCATCTATGTCTGCGCCCGGCGCTAAGCCAATTCCGAACTCATTGTGTTAGAGGCCTTGGAAAGGCGCGAGGGCAGGGAGCAAATCCCTGCCCTCCTTGTCTTGTTTGGGTCCGGGTCGGTAGTATTACCGATGATGGCGTCGGTGATGATGGCGCCGGTGATGCCGATGGTGCTTCAATCGGGCGCGTACCCGATGACCTGTGCGCTTGAGACTAGCACGCACATTATGCCCGGCAGCCCGCACTTCATGGCCGACCGTGGGGCGATGTTGCCTCCCCTGGGCCAGGGCAGGAAAGGCCAACAGGCTGGCGCAGAGGCCGATAAGCGCGCACAGGTAAAGGCGAATTCGCATACGACTCCTCCTTGTTCGTATAGCCGGCAATCAATTGCCGTGCTTACCTTCAGTACGGATTAGCCCGGATTTCGTTCCGCCGTCTACCCCGAAATACCTCCGAAAATCTTCCCAGGCTCTGCCCCTATAATCCTAAACACGGATGGGGCGGATGCCACGGATTCAACGGATTGGCTTTATCCGTGTTATCCGTCTAATCCGTCCCATCCGTGTTAGAATCAATAGCCCGGGCTGGCCCCTCGGCTCTGGGCCCGATGACCGTGCCGACGCTGGCTGTGTGCCCGACGGCCCTGCGCGCTCTGGCTCCGATTGCTCTGCTGTACCCGATTGGGGGTGGCCTGTGGGTTGGCAATCAGGTCGCCCTGGAGCCGGGTGCGCGGGCTATAGGCCAGGGGGCTAGAGCCACCGCCGGCATTGGTCGTGTAGAATTTTCTCGCCCGGGTTTGCGCGTTCCAGCTCTGATTGCCTGCCGCACCGGGAAGACGGGTGCGGCGTGAGCGTGCCCGGTGATACTGCGCTTGCCGTGTGGCATGGTGCCGTCGGCCAGACCGGCGATGGAAAGCGGTGCGGCTGCCGCGTTGCCGCGCCTGCCGATTCCCGCCAACCATCCGATCTCCCTGGAGTCGTGTGCGTGGGCGATAGCGCAGTGGACTCCGGCCGCCAACGGCGGGAGCCGTATAGGTAACTCAAGTTGCTACCTTGCCTCTTCGAGAAGGCAAACGGTGATGCAAAAGCCGGTTTCCAGAGCGATTCTCTCTCAAACGTGTTCCTAGGTAGCAACTTGGGTTAGGTATTCCGGATCTGCGCCTGCGATTTCGTTCCGTTGGAGCTATCCTGCAAATTGGTTCCCGTTGTGCTGCTCTGATCGTGAGCGCCCGCCTTGGCGCGCGTCTGCCCGCTGGCTCCGGGGGCTAGGGCCAGGAACGGAGCGCCGAGAAGGATACTCAGCCCCAAAGTGGCACACAACTTCCGGGCGTGCATCTTTCTATCTCCGAATCCATCCGCGCCGGCTCCCGCGTGGAAGTATCATAGGGCTATTACGCTCGGCCAGGGGCCGCTCCTCAAGCACAGGAGCAGCCTGGACACTGGAGCCGGTGGTTGAGATCGCTCATTAGACGCGGCGGCGTGATCGGATGTTCCGGGTGCGGCGGGATTTGCCCTGATAAATACGGCCCGGGTATGGAATAAATCTTCTGCCGCAGAAGGCGGAAGGCGCCAGCGGCTACGATGAAGGAGAAGGTTATGCGCCTGGTTACACGCTCTGATTTCGATGGCCTGGTCTGCGCGGTGCTGCTCAAGCAGGTAGAGACTATCGACTCCATTCAGTTCGTTCACCCGAAGGATTTGCAGGACGGCAAATTTGAGGTGACTCCCGACGATGTGCTGACCAACGTGCCCTATGTGCCCGGCTGCGGCCTCTGGTTTGATCACCATCTGACGGAGTTCGAGCGCGTCGTCGGCAAGCTGGAATTTCGGGGCGCCTGCCGGCTGGCGCCCAGCGCGGCGCGCGTCGTCTACGATTACTACGGGGGGAGGGCCATGTTCGGCTCGGCGATGGACGAGATCATGGCGGCAGTGGATAAGGCCGACTCGGCCCAGTTCACGCGGGAGGAGATCCTGCATCCGACGGGCTGGCCGCTGCTCTCGTTTATCATGGATGCCCGCACCGGGCTGGGCCGATTCAAGGATTATCGCATCAGTAACTACCAGCTCATGTACGAACTGATTGACGCCTGCACGCACCTGAGCATCACGGAGATACTGAGCCTGCCGGACGTCGAGGAGCGGGTGACGCGCTACTTCGAGCAGGACGCTCTGTTCCGGCAGATGCTCACCGAGCATACGTGGACGGAGGGGAATGTGGTGATCACCGATCTACGCGGCGTCAGCCCCATCTATGCGGGCAACCGCTTCCTCGTCTATGCCCTCTATCCGGAACAGAACACCTCCATCTGGATCGTGGACGGGCTGCGCGGCCAGAACTGCGTCTTTGCCTGCGGCCATAGCATTATCAATCGGACCTCCCATACCGACATCGGCACACTGATGCGCTCCTTTGGCGGCGGCGGCCATGAGTCGGCGGGCACCTGCCAGGTTCCTTACGAATCGGCCGAGGAGACGCTGCGCGCCCTCATTGCTGCAATGCGCCGGGACGAGCGGGAACGGCAGACGGCTGCCGCGTGAGAAAACGACCTCTGCCGCGCCGCAGAGTGATCAATTTCCAATTCCAGATGTGATCTTGATCATTGCAAAGGTCACGGAGTCTCCCTACAATAGAGCCGTTGCGCTCCTTATGAACAGAGGGGCGAAGGAGCGCGCGGATGCTGCCCTCTTCCGCCTCCCTTCGCCAGCCGGTGGTTCCTGACATGGCGAGCGGGAGGACGGAGGCGCGCGTCTGATGCAGGCGCGCCAGGAACTTGCTAAGGAGACAACCGGGATGACCAGCACTGCCGACTACCTCAAGCAGGTACAACTGTTCGCCGGCATGAGCGACGACCAACGGGAACGCATTGCCGCTGCCTGCCGCCGTCGCGTCTACGGTGGGCGCGTCCATCTCTTCTTTCAAGGCGATCCGGGCTCGCTGCTCTATATCGTGGTGCGCGGCGGCGTCAAGATCTACCGCAGTGCCGCAGGCAGCGGGCAGGAGACGACTCTGGCGCTGATGACGGCAGGCGATTTCTTTGGTGAGATGGCGCTGCTTATCGGCGGCACGCGCACCGCCACCGCCATGACCATCGCGGAAGAGACGGAGCTGCTTTTGCTGGACCAGGAGAGCTTCTACGCCGTCCTGCGCGATTCGTTTGAGCTGACCCGCGCCCTGCTCCATAACCTGGCCCAGCGCCTGAATCAGACCAGCGAGAACCTGGTGGCGGTCACCTCCGACTCGTCGCTGTCGCGGGTGGCCAAGCTGCTGCTGGCACGCGCGGACTTGGCCAGTGGACGGCTCTGCCCACCGCTCTCGCAGGAGGAGATCGCCCACCTGGTGGGCGTGCGCCGGGAGACGGTGGCCCGGAACCTGCACCGACTGGAGAAAAACAACATCCTTAAGCGCAACCGAGGCCATATCGTAGTGCTGGATCGGGCGCGTCTGGAGCAGGTATCGCGGTCCGGTTAGGCTCGGGTTTTTCTATGGCCCTCACCCCCTGTCCCCTCCCCCACGCTGCGGGAGAGGGGGAACGGAGAAGCTAAGTCTCCCCTCCCCTGTTCTTGGGGATCGCAAGGTGTCGCAAGGCGGAGGCAAGGGCCGTAACCTTGCCGACCCTGGCAGTGGGGCGAACCATGGCAGCCCCGACCCTGGCAGTCCGTTGCAGCCCCGGCCCTTGCAGTGGGATAAAGGGGTGGGGGCCAGAATACAATGGCCCCAAAAGGCTCAGCACAAGGAGGAAGTCGTCATGAGCCTGAAGCATTTGCCGTTTTCTCACCTGGGCCGGTTTGCATTGCCCATGATGCAGGCGCGAGCGCTGCCGCCGCGCACGGCCCCCTCTGCACTCCCCGCGGGAGCGACGCCGACCGGCGGCTCTACCCTTCCAATGCAGGGCGCCCGGGTTACGGCGGTTTCCCTATCGCCCGCATCCATCTGGCTGCACTGGATTTTCCGCATCGCCGTTGCCGCCGAGTTTATCGGCCACGGCGCGTTCGGCGTCCGGACCAAGGCGGCCTGGGTGCCCTATTTCGGAGTGTTTGGCATTTCGCCCGAGTGGGCCTACCGCCTCATGCCGGTTGTCGGCTCGATAGATGTCTCGCTGGGGATTCTCACTCTGTGGAGCCCCCGCCGCGCCGCGCTCCTCTATATGGCTTTCTGGGGGCTCATGACCGCGCTGCTGCGGCCGCTTTCCGGCGAGTCCTTCTGGGAGACGCTGGAGCGTGCGGGCAACTACGGCGTGCCGCTGGCTTTCCTGCTGCTCAGCGGATGGGGCCGGACCGCACGCGAGTGGTTTTCCGAAATCAAGGCGCCGTTATTGCATCTGGAGGCGGCCGGCAGGCTGGCGATCCTCCTGCGCTGGACCGTCGGGCTCTTGCTGATCGGCCACGGCGGCTTTGGCGCCTTTCTGCACAAGGAGATGCTCGCTCAGCAGTATGCCGCCGTCAGGCTGGATGCCTGGAGCCTCCAGCCTCAGGATCTGGTACAGGCGGTGGGTTCGTTTGAGATCCTGCTGGGCCTGCAGGTACTTCTCGCGCCCTCGATCCCGATCCTGCTGTTCGCGGCGGGCTGGAAGGTCCTGACGGAACTGCTCTATCCTCTCTCGGGAGCGCCGATCTGGGAGCTTGTCGAGCGTGGGGGCAGCTACGCTGCGCCGCTAGCTCTGGCTATCCTGCTGGCCTACCAGAGAGCCGGAGAGAGTTATGCGCGCGCCCTCGTCCATGCCGGCCGCGCGGCGGCAGAGGCGCCCACACAACGGTGAGTGGCTAGGGCGCGACGACGGCCAGGTCGTAGATAGGGATCAGGGCGAGCTCATCGGGAGTGCGGCCTGCCTGGAGCGCAGCGATCAACTGTCCTGCGGTGGGCATGGTAAACAGCATTTCGCCGCAGTTCTGGCACACATCGGCAGGAACGTTGCGGACGAGGGCGTAGCTAAACTGCGAGCGCCGCAGGGTAAGGGTGATTAGCTGCGGCTGGCACTCGCCGCCACAGTGCTGGCAGGGCGGCAGCGAGAAACGGGACGTGGCGTGGGTACTGTCCATGGGGTAGGCCCATCTCCTTTCCTGGAACTAGCCCTATTATTCATCATTTCCCGCCGGATTACCCCGGCAGGTTTGCCAAAAACCGGCTTCCATCTCGAAAACCGGCACATTTGCCGGTGAAATGGGAGCCGGTTTTCTTTTGGCGTTCGGCCCTGCGGCTCCGGGCTTGTCGTTGCCGGCGTGTCTGTCGCTGTGAAAATAGACCTCACCCCCGGCCCCTCTCCTTGAGAAGGAGAGGGGAGAGGCATTTTTATGCAACTGGGTGAACGGTGGGTCCTGGAGGCTTTGCAGGGATTCGGCGCGCAGGTGATAGAGCATGCAAGCGTTGTTATCTCAAGCAATAGAGCCGTTCTGTGCGGTTTATTGGTGCAAAGTCTTGTACTTTACCGCAAATTCGACTATAATAGAAACGTGCTCCATAGCAATTTTAATTGGAAGGCATAGGGCGCGGCACACGCGGGCGTCAGATCCGGCTCCTCCTCGCTCCGGAAGCATTTCAGCGGGTGCAGGGCGGTATCTTTCACGCCAGGCGCGAAAAGCCCCAGGTTTGCCTGTGGTGGCTGTTCCCTCTCCAGAGGACTTTTTAACCCATTTTTGATCCTTGTCTGCCCGTCGCAGGCGTGGTAGGCATTGCCAAAGGAGAAGTAGACTGTAATGATTGTTCCGACTCGCGTTCTATTTGAGCACGCCTACGGCAAGTACGCGCTGGGCGCGTACAACATCAACAATGCCGAGCAGACGATGGGGCTGTTCCACGGCTGCATGGATTCGCAGGCTCCCTTCATCATCCAGATTTCCAAAGGAGCGCGCTCCTACACCGATAAGCGGATGTTGGAAGCCATGATCCGCGCGGCGGAGCAGATTTTTCCCGAAGCCCTCTTTGCCGTCCATCTGGATCACGGCGACGAGCAGACATGCTATGAGTGCATCGAAAGCGGGTTTTATTCCTCGGTGATGATCGATGCCTCGCACCATCCGTTCGAGGAGAACGTGGCGATCACCCGGCGCGTCGTCGAGGCGGCGCACGCGCACGGGATCTCCGTCGAGGCGGAGCTGGGGATGCTGGGCGGGGTGGAAGAAGACATCAAGGTGGATGAGAAGAACGCCTGCCTGACCGACCCGGACGAAGCCTACGAGTTCGTCATGCGGACGGGCTGCGACTCGCTGGCCTGCGCTATCGGCACCAGCCACGGCGCCTACAAGTTCGCCGGCAACCAGGGCATCCACTTCGACCGCGTGGCCGCCATCCAGAAGCGGCTGCCGGGCTTCCCGCTGGTCATGCACGGCTCTTCGTCGGTGCCGCAGGACGAGGTAGAGCGCATCAACGCCGCGGGGGGCTCCATCCAAGGCTCCAAGGGCGTAGATCCCGCGCAGTACCGGCCTGCCGCAGAACTCGGCGTCTGCAAGATCAACATTGACACGGACGGTCGCCTGGTCTGGACGCGCGTGCATTGCGAGTTCTTCCGCAACCATCCGTCCGAGTTTGACCTGCGCGGCCCGGGCAAGGTCTTCATGGCCGAGTACGCCAAGTTTATCGCCAGCCGCAACCAGCTGCTCGGCGCGGCGGGGCAACTGACCTCCGCCCGTGAATTTGCCATGCGCAAATAACTAAAGGATGAAGGAGGAAGGATGAAAAGAGTACGGGCCTTTCTTCCTCCTCATCCTTCACAGCAAGGAGGAAGGCGAGAAGAGGAAAAGAGCAAGGATTTTCTTCCTCCTTCCGCCTTCATCCTTCATCCTTATTCCTCATTCCTCGGCAGGAGGCGTCGTCTCGGGAGGACTCTCGGGCCGGGCGCCCTCTGCTTCGTACGCCTCTGTTTCTGACGTGTCTCGCGTGGCATACCCCTCCACCACGTTCGTCAGGGATCGGTTCTTTTTGCCGCGCGTCGGCACGCCTCGATTGGTGTGCTTCTGTTCCGGCAGCCTCTCCTCATCCGTGGCCTCTTCGGCAGCCTGTATCTGCGCCTGATGTTGCGCTCTAACTTCCGGGTGCTCGTGTGGCTCGGAGAGGGGCGGCGTCAATTTCGCTTTATCGGATGGCATGGGTCTTGTCCTCACTCGGTCTGATAGCTCCCCACTGTATAAATCCCTCTTAAAAGGTGTGCGCTCCAGGAGAGGAGGCAGCACTATCGGGAGGGATTCTCGCTAGGCTTATCGCCAGCCGGCATGCAGATGCTATTGGCCGGACGATCCAGCGTATTGACAGCGAGGCGCGCTCGCGTGTTCCTGAAAACGTCGGGGCGCCGGCAAAATCGGAGGCAGGGACTTTCAATCGTCGGTGGGTGGGGAGCTATGCGTCAGCACCCATTGCAGGTCATTCTGCGCGGCTTCGTTGATGGCACGGCTGGCCGTCGCATCCAGCCGCAGCGTGCGGCCCAGGATCAGCAGGTAGGCCAGCGCCAGGCAGATCAGCGCGGGAAAGGCCATGCGCCGCAGCCCGACCAGCGCCCCGACGAGCGGAGGCAGACGCCGAAAAACGGCCCAGAGACAGGCGGTGAGAGCGATCGCCAGCGGCAGCGCGCTTGCCAGCAGGGCTATTTCCAGCGCGCCCGCCGGCGTCAGGGCGCGGGGAACGCCCATCAGGTTGGAAAGCAGCACGGCAACCGGATGCAGGCTGCTCAGGGTAGGCCGCAGCAGATAGAGCGCCGCCAGGCCGGGAAGCAGCAGCAGGGCCAGGAACTGCGCCGTCGTGCCGTGGTTCCACTGGCTTTCCACGTCCCCCGCATCGCCCTCTACCTTCCCAAGCGCGTCGAGTCCAAGGATAAGCAAGATAGTGCTGCCGAGAAGAAAGCCGACGGCAATGCGCGGCGAGGGCTCGCCGGAGAAGAGAAAGAAGCCGCTGAGGAGAGTGAACGCGAGGAGGAAGGCCAGCACGACCGGGTAGCCCAGGCCCGGTTGGTAGACAGGCCGGGTCCGCAGGTGCCGATAGCAGAGGGTAGCCAGCAACGCAGTCGCTCCCAGAGCCAGCGCCTGCTGGAGCAGGCTAACGCCCACCATCCAGTTGCCGAAGAGCGGCACCAGCGGAATGCCGGGCGGCGTGCCGGGATAGGAGGCATCGAAGCGGGCGACATCCACACGCTGCCGCAGCGCGCAGCTGGCCGCCGCTTCCTGACGCAGCCAGGCGATGGTGCCTCGATGATTCAACCGCTCCAGCAGGCCCAGATAGTTGCGCGCCTGCGGCTCCCACTGGCTGACATCACGGATGGCCGCCGGCCCCAGGTTGGCGGCGGAGTCGGTGTTGCCGATGAAAAACAGGTCGGTGCCAAACAGGGCTTCGATAGACCACTGCGCGGTGTCGCGCAGGGTGCGGCCCAATCGAGTAATGTTGCGGCGAATGCGCAGCGCCTCCTGCGTGCGGCCCTCGTCCGCGGCGCGCTCGGCATACCAGCGGGCCAGCTCGGCCATGCGGCGCATCTCGCGCAGATGCGGAAACGCGACCAGGGAGAGCGGGGCGATCTTCTGGGTGGCGCCGATGTCGCCATAGGCGGCGGAGTAGAGCCGCCACTGCCCCAGCACCTCCTCATAGATATAGGCGTCCCAGCGGGATTTGTGGGCCGCGCGATCCAGGGCGCGGAGGGCGTCGGCGTCGCGCAGGGCCGCAAAATAGGTGATGGCGCGCATGGCGGGCCAGAAGGCGTTCTCCGGGTCGCGCGCCTCGCCGGAACGCAGCGCCCACTCCATCAGCCGCACGTCCTTATGGCGGGCCGGGATGGAGTGCAGGGTCGGATCGAGCGTCGGCGCCGGCCCGGCAGGATCTGTCTGGGATCGCGGCGCCGGTGGGCCAGGGGCGTAGAGCTCCTTGCGCTGGATGCGCACGCGATCCAGCATCATATAGCGGGCCAGGTGCGCGTAGGAGCCGGGAGCGGTGGGGAAGTCCCGCGCGATGATGCCCAGCCGTACCAGGGTGCGGTCATCGCCTGCCGCCGCGCTTTCTGCGGGCGACATGGAGGAAGTGTGGATGCTGCCGCTCTCGGCCAGGGCGGTGGCGCGGCCTATCTGCATCAGATAGTCGTCGGGATCGGCAGCCGCTGTGGCATCCAGGCGCTGTATCTCGATTTCGCCGCGCCGGGAATCCAGCACGCGCACCCAGGGAACGCTATCTTCGACAAAGGCAAGCTGTAACTG
Source organism: Chthonomonadaceae bacterium (assembly GCA_035650735.1). GTDB lineage: Bacteria > Armatimonadota > Chthonomonadetes > Chthonomonadales > Chthonomonadaceae > DASRGL01. The sequence continues at coordinate 82,014 of DASRGZ010000198.1, read as the reverse complement.
GGCGCTCAGGATGTAGCGTACCGGCGGGAACGCCCACAGCCCGAGCAGCAGGCCGCACACGGCGCCGATAAGCCAGCCGGAGCGGGGATGCGGACGTGGCCTGAGCGCCGAGCGCTTCTCCTCCGAGGCGAAAACGCCAGGAGTATCCGGCGGCGATACCCCTGGCGTCTGGACGGAATAACCATCGTGAATCATTATCGGCGCTTGCCTCTCCCTCGGCTTTCCAGCCTCAACTCTTCACGATGTCGGCGATGAGCGCGCTGCGCTGCTTGACGGGCACTGACGGACGCTGCGGCGCGGGCTTGCCGGATTTAGGAGACTGCCTGGTCCGCGTAAAGCGGCCTGTTCTCGGCGCGGAGGGAGCCGTCCATAAAAGGGCGGCGCGCGGCGAAGGGCTTTGCAGCAGGGACTCCAGCGGCACGGGTGGCTCATTGCGCTCCACGGTAATGAGGCCGCCCCGCGCCGGACTGTCCGGGCCGGTCGTTCCCGAACTGGCTGGATGCAGCGCGGAGGTCAGGCACAGGGCCGTGAGCAGGGCGGCGACCAGCGCGCCGCAGGCGATCTGGCTCAGATACTCAAGCGGCAGGACATTCAAGCGAAGGTGCACCCAAAGAAGGCGAGGAAGGAGAGCAGGGCCAGCAGGAGAGGAGGGCACGGCGCTGCGGCGCAACGCCACTAGAACGCGATTATCAAAGCGATTGGCGGCGGTGGCATCCAGTGCCTCCCTCTGTGCTCTGAGAGCCTCACGGAGCGCACGGTCCGCTTCTTCTGCGGCCCGACAGCGCGGGCAGCGCGCCAGGTGGTCTTCCAGCGCGCTCCGCTGTGCCATCGGCAGCGTGTCGTCGGCTAGGCGCGAAAGCTGTCGCCGCCAAAACCGACATCGATCAGACATGATTGGACTCCTCTTGAATAGCTACCCAGCGACGGCGGAACTGCTCGCGAGCAGTATTGAGCCGCGAGCGCACGGTTCCCACCGGAATCTGTAAGACGGCGGCGATCTCGGCGTATTCCAGCCCTTCCACCTCCCGCAGCACCAGGGCGGCCCGCATGGGCGGGGTCAGCGACTCGAGCACCTGGACTACGGCAAGGCGTTTGTCCACATCCGGTGTATACGCTGTCAGCGAGGGCAGCGTTCCCTCCTCCAGGGGCATTTCCGCGGAGACGCACTTGCGCCGCATGCGATCCAGGCAGAGGTTGATCACGATACGATAGAGCCAGGCATAGAAGCCCGACTCGCCGCGAAACTGCCCGATCTGGCGAAACGCCTTGACGAAGGCTTCCTGAGCCACATCTTCGGCCTCGCGCGGGTTGTGCAGCACATGCGCGGCCAGCCGCACGACCCGATCCCGATAGCGTTGCAGCACCCACCGGATGGCGCGTTCCTCGCCGGCGGCGCAGCGATCCAGCCAGGCGCGCTCCTCCTGACGCTCCTCTATGTCTGCTGCGCCGGTTGGAACGGCGGGGGCCATCAAAGTCTCTGCCAGTTTCCAGACGCTGGTTGCCATATCTACGTGCCTCTGCCTCTCAGTGATAGCGACGCGCTCGGGCCGCGCGTTCGTTCGCCCTGTGTCCATTCGCTCGCCCGATTCGCTAATTAGCCACTGCTTGCGGCCATTTTTGCAATTAAAAGCGTGGATTAGTGCCCGTACTGGCGTACGGGGCGGGGATAGAACGCTATTTCGGCATCACTCAGCAGGATTCCTCCTTGCGTGCAACGCTCTCCTCTTTTTCAAAGGAGACAAAGGCGGCTTCTTCTGTAGATTGCCCCCAGAACTGCGTCTGAATAGTCAACAGGCCCGTATCGCCCGCCTGGAGCGCGTTGTAAGCCAGCTCTGGGACCTCGTAGGTGAGCGTCTGCTCTCCCCACTCCGGGTGCGCAAATTCCACCAGATAGTGCAGCCGATTCTGCTCATCGGCCCAGGAGCGTTTGCCATAGACCCGCACGCCCGATTGCTTGTGCGGCGGCGGGGCAGAGGCCAGCCACCGGCGGCGCCGACGCTGTAGCCCCAGGAGGACCAGCAGGATAACAATTGCCGCGGCCACGGGAGGGCTGATAAAAAAGAGGAGGAGGGCCGCAACCGCCAGCAGCGCGAACAGCAGGGCATAGAGGAAGGCGGAGAGGTTGGCGTTTGGCATCTTCCCAGGGCTTTCCGGATCGGGCCGGGCAGCCCATCCCTAAAGGAATGGGCTGCGGACGGCAAGCCCCGTGAACGGGGCTACGCAGAGCGGATCGGTTTCTACCAGAGGCAAAGGCGCCCAAGCGCTCCGCCTGGAGAGCTTCTCGCAGGGGACTAACCAACCTCTCTTAGCCCGCTTTAGCGGGCTTGCCGCCCACAGCCCGGTCCTTTAGGGCTGGGCCTCATTCTGTGGGCTCGGCAGGGCAGAGGCCAGACAGACGGCGTTGCGTCCCCGGCGCTTGGCCGCATAGAGCGCCCCGTCCGCCTGCTCAATCAGCTTGGCGCGGGTGGCTCCGTGCGTAGGAAAGGTCGCAATGCCGATGCTGACGGTGAGGTGGATCGGCTGGCCGTCGGCGGCCTGGAAGGTAGCGGCCCCGACGTTGGCGCGCACGCGCTCCGCCGCGACCAGAGCCTGCTCCGCGCCCGTCTGCGGCAGAATCAGCGCGAACTCCTCTCCGCCGTAGCGGGCCACGATCTCCGTCTCGCGCACCGACCGCCGCAGCAGCGCCGCCAGCTCCCGCAGCACCTTATCGCCGGTGGCGTGCCCGTAGTGGTCGTTGATGCTCTTGAAGTTGTCGGCGTCCGCCAGCATCAGGGAGACGGCCAGGTTATAGCGGCGCCCGCGCCGCAGTTCGTCCTCCAGGCGCATCTGGAAATAGCGGTGGTTGTAGACCTGCGTGAGGCCATCCGTGATAGCCAGGGTTTCCAGCGTGTGAAAGACCTCGGTGCGCTCGATGGTGACCGCCGCCTGCCCCGCCAGAATCGTCAGGAGCTGCACGTCCTCGGCGGTGAAGGCGTTAGGCTGGGAGTGGCTGACGTTGAGCACGCCGATCACGTTCTCCTGCACCATCAGCGGCACGGCGACAAAGGAGCGCACGCGCGGCGGAATCATCTCGACGTTGAGCAGGTTGTGCTCCTGCTTCAGGTCGGCGATGACCAACTGCTTGCCCCGGCTGGCGACCCAGCCGGAGACGCCCTGCCCCTTCTCAAAGGCGATGTGATCCAGCAGGTTGACCACGCGCCCGCGCGTGGCCTTCGGCTCCAGGCGGCTGCGCGTTGGGTCTAGCAGAAAGAGGGTGCAGTTCTCGCAGGGGATGATCTGCTGCACCTGCGCCACGACGGCGTTGTAGACCTGGTTCATGTCCGTAGCGGTCTGGACCAGGCGGCTCAAATCGTAGAGCAGGGAGATCTCGCGCACACGCCGCTGCAATCGGCGGCGTTGCTCGACGTTGGCGAGGGCGGCGGAGAAGGGCGCGGCCAGGGCCTGAAGGGTTTCGGCATCGGAGGGGGAGAATCGAGCGGCGCCGCGCGGGTCGCACACGCCTACCGCCCCGATGATCGCGCCGACGTTGGCGCCATCCTCCTCCGTCGCGCGCAGCAGCGCGACCAGCACCGGCCGGGCCGCCGAATTGCCGGCTGCCGCCTCCGTTTCCGGCTCCGCACCCTCCGCAGTCCCCGATGCTTGCGCGGGAGGCGCTTTACGGGCAGGCGATACAGGCGCAGAGGCCAGCAGTCGCTCCTCGCAGAGCGCGCGCAGCTCGCCCGGCGGCGTCTCGGCGACGCGAGGGATCGGCGTGTCACGGAGAAGCGGCGCCACGCGCCCCACCATCGCCTGCACGCTCAGCGTGTCCCCCTGTCGCTCGCGCAGCCAGAGCGCCGCGCCGCCGGCCTCCAGCGCGTCCGTGAGGATATGCAGGAGGCGCGTATAGGCGGCAGCCGCATCTTCGTTGGCGATGGGCGCGGCGCTGGCCTCGAAAAGCTGCTCCGCCGTCCGCAGCCGCTCAATCTGTGTCCTCTGCTCACGATGCCGCTGCGCCACCTCGCGGTAGGTCGCCTTTAGCTGACGGGAAGCGGCTTCCTGCTCTTCCAGTTGCCGCTCCAGCTCTTCTACCGTGCGCTGCTTCATGAGCGTGGAGCGGCCTACCTGCCGCTGCCGATTGCCCCATAGCGGCATTCCTGCCTCTGTGCCCGCCAGCAGCGCGGCGGTCTGTCGCAGCCCAACCAGCACGGCGGTGACGACCAGCGTGCCCATCGCCACGCCGTAGAGCACGGCGGCGTTGAGAGAGGGTGGCCCCAGGCGGAAGTGAACCAGGCTGAGCAGCGCCGCCGCCAGCGCCGTATAGACGGCCTCCGCCGCGCCCAGCAGCGCGTAGGCTTCGATCACGGGGAAAAAGTAGAGCGGCGAGAAGGGGCTGGAGAAGCCGTCGGTCACGTTCGTCAGCGCGATTACCACGATCAGATCCACGCCGATGTCCATGGTGCGGGGGAACGCGCTGCCGGTCAGCGGCGTCTGTTCGGTCGGCATTTCGGAGGGGGCCTCGCTGCCCTCCGTCACGGCGGGCTGCGAAGTGGGCTTCGGGCGCAGCGCAAAGGCGAACAGGGAGGTGAACCCGGCGCCGAAGGCGGCAACCTGCCAGGCCAACGGATATTTCCCGCGGAAAAAGACCCAGCCGATCATCAGCGCCACTAGCCATATTGCCAGACGAAACCCTGCAAACCGCTTCTCTACAGCCTGATACTCCGCCACTACTGCGCTCCTTCGTCCTTCCCTGCCCATTCTCCTAAGTGGACGCTGTTCTCATTGTTCTCATTTTACCCTTAGCTGGCCCGTCTTGGCCCTATACGAGCTATTCTGCTCGCAGGATTTTCCATTCAGCAGGAAGATGCCTCTCCGATGCCGTATGGAAAGCCAGAGCGTGCAAGACCGAAGTCGCGTCAAAGCTGGCACCGGCGAGTTAAGAAGGAGGAATTACCATGATCCCCGCACAGAGCTACGCAGCGTTTGACTCCGTATCTCCCTTGCGTCCCTATCCCCTTGAGCGTCGCGAGCCAGGGCCGACAGATGTGGCAATCAACATTCAGTACTGCGGCATCTGTCATACAGACTTGCACTTCGTTAAGAACGACCTTGGGTTGACGCGATATCCGCTCGTGCCGGGGCATGAGATCACCGGCACGGTGGATCGCGTGGGTTCTGAGGTCACTCGCTTCAAACTGGGGGATCCTGTAGCCGTCGGCTGCATGGTGAACTCATGCCGCACCTGCGCTAGCTGTCAGCAGGGAGAAGAGCAGTACTGTCCGCGCTGCATCCTGACCTACAGTTGGGTTGATCGCGACGGCTCTACCACGCAGGGCGGCTATTCGACCAAGGTCACCGTGGACGAACACTTCGTCTTGCGTATGCCGGAAGGCTTGCCCATGGATGCAGCGGCGCCGCTCCTATGCGCCGGAATCACCACCTACTCGCCGCTCCGCACGTGGGGGGTAGGGGCCGGCGCCAGGCTGGCCGTGGTCGGGCTCGGCGGGCTCGGTCACATGACCGTCAAGCTGGGAGCCGCCATGGGCGCTGAGGTGACGGTCATCAGCACATCGGAACGCAAGAAGGACGATGCTCTGGGCATGGGAGCGAAGCGCTTTCTGATCTCCCGGGACAAGGAAGCCATGGAGGCGTCCGCATTCGGATTCGATCTCATCATCAACACCGTCTCCTCGGCGCACGAGATCAACGACCTGCTCAATCTACTTGCGAAGGATGGAACAATGGTGCTGCTTGGCGTAGCCACCGAGCCGATACCGGTCCCTTCTCTTCCGCTTCTCTTCGGCCGCCGCAGACTGGCCGGATCTCTGATCGGCGGCATTGCCCAGACACAGGAGATGCTCGATTTCTGTGCCGAACGCGGCATTACGGCGGATGTGGAAGTCATTCGGGCAGATCAAATCAACGAGGCATACGCACGGCTCGGCCGTGGCGACGTTCGCTATCGCTTCGTCATTGATATGGCATCAATGGCAGCGGCATGACTTGCGGTTGAGTGTAGCCTGTGAATCAAACTACGCAGGAGGAAGGGATCTATGGACAAGATGACCCGACGGCGCTTCCTGGAGCGATCCCTGCTCTCGGCTGCCGCCCTCACCGGCCTCGGCTCTCTGGAGACAGTGGACGCTGCCGGGCGGCCAAGCCGGGGACGGAAGGTTGGCCCGAACGAAAAAATTCACGTCGCCTGCATTGGCGTGCATGGCCGGGGCCTCGATCACGTCCGCTCCTACGCCGCGCGTGAGGATGCGGAGGTAGTCGCCATCTGTGACGTGGACCAGAGCGTGATCGGCAGAGCGTGCAAGGCCGTGGAAGAGAAGAACAAGCCGACGCCGAAGGCGGTGCAGGACCTGCGCCACCTGCTCGACGACAGGGAAGTGGATGCCGTCTCCATCGCCACGCCCAACCACTGGCACGCTCTGGCAGCCATCTGGGCCATGCAGGCGGGCAAGGATGTCTATGTTGAAAAGCCCGTCAGCCACAACGTCAGCGAGGGGCGGCGTATGGTCGAGGCGGCGCGCAAGTACGGGCGTATCTGCCAGACCGGAACCCAGATCCGCTCTATGCAGGGATCGCGCGATGCCATCGAGTTTATTCACTCCGGCCAGATCGGTCGGGTTACGCTGGCGCGCGGCCTCTGCTATAAGCCGCGTGCCAGCATCGGCAAGTACCCGGATAGCCCCGTCCCGCCCGGCGTGGACTACGACCTCTGGCTCGGCCCGGCGCCCGTCCGGCCCTTTAACCGCAACCGCTTCCACTACAACTGGCACTGGCACTGGGACTACGGCAACGGCGACCTGGGCAACCAGGGCATCCATCAGATGGACGTGGCACGCTGGGCGCTCAACAAGGACACGCTGCCCCATAGCGTTCTGGGACTCGGCGGGCGCTTCGGCTACGAGGATGACGGCGAGACGCCCAACACGGAGCTGACCTTCTACGACTACGGCGACGCCCACCTGATTTTTGAGGTGCGCGGCCTCAAGACCGATCCCCTGAAAGGCGCCAAAATCGGCAATATCATCTACGGCACGGACGGCTACGTCGTCTTTAGCGAATACAGCGTCGCCGTCGCCTTCGACAACCACGACAACGCGATCCGTAAATTTGAGGGTGGGGGCGACCACTTCGGCAACTTCCTGGATGCCGTCCGCAGCCGTCGGTATATGGACCTCCGTGCCGATATTCTGGAGGGCCACCTCTCCAGCGCGCTCTGCCACCTGGGCAACATCTCTTACCGGCTGGGCACGCTGCAGCCCTTCAACGCCAAGACGAAGGCGTTCGGCGACGACAAAGAAGCCTACGAGACGTTCGGGCGCTTCGAGCAGCATCTGGCCGATAACGGCATTGCCCTACAGGAGACGTCCTACCGCCTGGGGCCGAGCCTGAAGTTTAACCCGCGTGCGGAGAACTTCGGCCATAACGCGCAGGCCAACGCCCTGCTGACCCGGCCTTACCGCGCTCCCTTCGTCGTGCCAGAACGAGTATGAGCCGCAAGAAGCAGTCACGCTGGGCCTTATCCCTTCCTATCGCTGGGGCTTCTCTTCGAAATGGGCAAGATGGCCGACTGCGTGAGGATGACCGCGTCCCAGTCCTTCCTATCGCTGGGGCTTCTCTTCGAAATGGGCAAGGGTAAGAAGCCAATCACACTGGGCCTTATCCCCGCATACCGCGCGGAGGCCACCCGCCTCCAGGCGGGTAAGAAGCCAATCACGCTGGGCCTTATCCTCCTGACGCTGACCGCGCTCTATCTCATCGGCCCGGCCTGGAATGCGATGAGCGCGGGCGCGGCGTGCGCCGTCCTGCTCCATATCGGGCTGGGTCTGGCGTTGAGCGTGCCTGTCGGGATGGCGCTCTGGAGGAGCCTTCAACGGGCGTGGGGCGCAGGACGGGCGGCGCGGTCTCTCCTGGCGCTGCTGGCCTTCCTCGCCCTGGCCTGCGCGCTGACGGGCCTGATGCTGTTCCTGTATGCGGCGCTGGGCCTCAGCACGGCGCGGGATGCCGTCCTCTGGTGGCTGCATGTGCTGGCAGGCTTTGCCGGAGTCGGCGCGGCGGGCATCTGGGCGCTGCGGCGCAGGCGGCTTGCCGTTTCGTCTCCGGGCGGATCGAGCCCGCGAACGGCCTCCGCTCTGGCCGGGCTGTTGCTGCTGGGGCCGTGCGCGGTGTGGGCTGCCGCCGCCCTGCCGGAGTACACGCAGGACACCTATTATCGCGATCTGACCGCGACCAATGCCCTCCAGGCGCAGAACCCCTCTTTTCCCGCCGGCGTGCGCCTGGCGGAGGGCAGCGCCGTGGAGGGCTTACGCGCGTTCCCCGCCGCCTATTGCGGACGCGCCGGATGCCATCAGGACGCCTATCGCGAATGGCTGCCCTCCGGCCACCGCTTCGCCGAGGCCGATCCGTTTTATCGGCGCGTGGAGGCGGAGTACGCGGCGCGTTCGGGGGAGACGGCGGCGCGCTGGTGCGCCGGCTGCCATGCGCCGGAGAGTGCGCTTCGCGCTGAGAAGAGAGAAGAGCGAGAAGGGTTTCTCTCCCCTGTTGTCTTGTCCTCGTCTTCTACCTCTGAAGGCGTCTCCTGCGTCGTCTGCCATGCCGCTGCCGGGACGCCGACGCGCACCGGCAATGGGCGGTTCACCCTAGCCGTTCCCGGCAACTACCCCTTCGGCGCGGCTGTGGGCGGCTGGCGTCGCCGCCTGCATGATTTCTTGATCCGCGTGCGCCCCGGCCCGCATCAGCGCGCCTTCCTCAAGCCCGACCTGCACCGCTCTGCGGAATTCTGCTCGGCCTGCCACCGGCAGAGCTTCAGCGTGGCCCAGAATCACTACCAGTTCGTGCGCGGGCCGGATGAATACGGCGCGTGGCAGGCGGGGCCGTTCTCCGGGCGCAACGCGCGGACGCCGGGCCTGCTGGCCGTTCCGCCGCAGACCTGCCAGGACTGCCATTTCCCGCATATTGCCGGGCATACTTCCCATGCCGCTCTGGGCGCGAACACCGCCGTTCCGGCTCTGGCCGGCGATCAGGCGCGCGTCCGGCAGACGGAAGCGTTCTTGCAGGCAGGCCGCATCACGCTCGATCTGTTCGCGCTGCGGCGCGAGCGCGGCCCCAACAGGCCGGAAGAGTGGATCGCGCCGCTGGATGCCGCGCCTGCCGTCCTGCGTCCCGACGAGAGGCTGAGGCTCGATGTCGTGGTCGGCAATCGCGGCGTGGGCCACAGCTTTCCCGCCGGCTACTCGGATATCCGGGACGCCTGGCTGGAGGTGACGCTCCGGGATGGGCAGGGACGGCTGCTGCTGGCCAGCGGCCTTCTGCCTTCCGACGAGAGTCCGCTGCCGCCCGACACGCACGCCTACCGGATGGTGCCGCTGGATCGCGCGGGAAACGCCCTCACGCGCCACGAGCTGACCGCGATGGTGACGATGGCCTATGACCGCGTCATTGCTCCCGGCAGCGCCGACATCGCCCGCTATGAGCTGATCTTGCCGCAGCGTGGGCTGGACGGAGCGCCGCTTGTCGGCCCGCTGCGCCTGGCGGCACGCCTGCGCTATCGTCACCTGCGCCCCGACTTCGCGCGCTGGGCGCTTTCTGACCTCACCCCCTTCCCCTCTCCTTCGCAAGGAGAGGGGAGCGGCCCCCACCCCCTGTCCCCCTTTCCCAATACCAGGAGAGGGGGAACCGAGAAGCCAACTCTGTCTCTCCCCTCCCCTGTTCGTGGGGGAAGGGGGTGGGGGCCAGCACCATCTCAAGCCGGGTCACCCCCTTCACTCCCAGGGAAGGGGGCCGGGGGGTTAGGTCAAAAACGAGGGGAGAGGGCCGTCCTACCCATTATAACGCTCGCGGAGTCCAGCGTCACGCTGCCCTTAAAGGCGGAACGAGCGCGCGTCAGCGCGCCCGCAGGGGAGACGGCGGCGCGGTTCCTGCAATATGGCGTCGGGCTGCTGGCTCCCACGGAAGCGCCCGATCTGCCCCGCGCTCTGCGCGCTTTCCAACGCGCTCAGGAACTGGCTCCCGACCGCCCGGAACCGCGCCTGGGCCTGGGCCGTGCCTACTTCAAAGAGGCGGCGCTGCTCTCGGCGCGCTCCCAATTCGAGGCGGCGCTGCGCCTGGCGCCCGGCGATCCCGCCGCACAGGCCGAGCTTGGCACGGTCGCCAACAAGCAGGGCGAGTACGACCGCGCTCTGCGTCTGCTCACGCCGCTGACGGCGCGGTTCCCCCAGGATGTCGCCCTCCAGAAGGACCTGGGGCTGGCGCTGTTCCAGCTGGGCAGCTATGCGGAGGCGGCGCTGGTCTATCGCCGCGCGCTGGCTGCCGATCCGGACGATGCGGCGGCCCACTACAAGCTCAAGTGGTGCGACAAGCAGCTCCAGCGTATCCCGGAGGCGCGGCGCGAAGAGGCCATCGGGCGGTACCTGGCCGAAGACAAGCTGGCCCCGCTGTTGGTGCCCCGCTATCGGCGCGCCCATCCGCAGGATACGCTGGCCGCAGAGGGCATTCCAGTCCATAAGCTGCGCCTGCCCCGGCGCTGAAAATTCCTGAGTATTTCCGCCTGCAAAATCCGTAAGAAGGGTGGGAGCAAGAAGCATTGCGCGCCTAACCAAGATTGTGACTTCTTTCTCAAATGAGGCGCACTTCGGGTATAATAAGGGGACCGTATGCCCTTCTCTGGCGTCATCGCTGCTGGGAGGGCATCCATGCTAGCATCGGGCGATTTTGCGCCTTCTCTGGCAGCATCGGCCCATGGCTCCTGATTAGCACGCAATCCTGGCAAGTTCATGGATACTCTCCAAGCAAATACCCTGACCCAACGCGAGCGCGGCCGCCTGGCGCCGCGCCGGATCGCGGGCGCGCTCCGGGATAACATCTTCAGCGCCTTCGACGCCCTGCGGCAAAACTGGCTCCGTTCTCTCCTGACCATGACGGGCATCATCATCGGCGTGCTCTCTATCGTGACGCTGGTGGCGATCCTGCACGGTGTCAAGGCCGAGATCGCCCGGCAGGTCGAAGGATTGGGCGCGAATCTGGTGCTGGTCGTGCCGAGCAAGCTCGACGAGAACGGGCAGATGAACCCGGCGGCGATGATCGGCTTCTCGACCCTGACGCAGAAGGATGTGGATGCGCTCCAGCGCGTCCCCGGCGTGGCCAAACTCTCCCCGGTCTGTATCGTCTCCGGGACGGTGGATTTAAAGTCCGGCAAGAGCGCCAGCGCCTTTATCGTGGCGACCAATCGCGACGGCGTAATGATGAACCCCACGCCGCTAGCGGAAGGCCGCTACTTCGACGATACGGAGGGCAACGTCTGCGTGCTGGCTGACCGGCCCCGCCACGACCTGTTCGGCAATGGCCCGGCGGTGGGGCAGACCGTGCGCATCCGCAATAGAGAGTGGAAGGTCGTCGGCGTCCTGGGCAAGCCGGATAACGACGGCACGCTAAGCCACGCCATGCTCGGCCTCAACACGCTGATCTACCTGCCCATCTCCACGACGCGCCGACAACTGCCGGGCGGCCAGATTAACCGCATTGTCCTTAAGACCGACTACAGGCATCCCGCCGAGGAGATGATCACCGCTCTCAATACGGCCCTCCTCACCGCGCACCATGGCAAGGAAGATTTCGGCGTCATCACCCAGAAGAAGGGACTGGCGCTGGTGTTCAAGCTGCTCAACATGGCGGAGGCGCTGCTGGTGCTGATCGCGGCTATCTCGATGTTTGTGGCCGGGGTCGGCATCATGAATATTATGCTGGTCGCCGTCACCGAGCGCACCCACGAGATCGGCCTGCGCAAAGCGGTGGGCGCGCGCCGTGTGGACATCTTCGAGCAGTTCCTGACGGAAGCCATTGTGCTTGCGCTGGTGGGCGGCGGGGTTGGCCTGCTGCTCTCGCAGGCGATCTGCACGCTGATTGGCCGCTACTCGCCGCTGACGCCTCAGATCACCGCGGGCGTGGTAGGGATGGCGCTTGGCGTGTGTATTCTGGTGGGCCTCTTGTTCGGCGTCACGCCCGCCGTGCGTGCCGCCCGCCTCAACCCGATAGACGCGCTGCGGCATGAGTGATTCCTCCCCTGCTAGAAGGCATGGAGCTTGACGGTTTACAATTGCGGTACTTTTGTCTTCAGCTAAGGCACGGGGGCCTTCCGCGCCGCATTGGATAACGGAACGCTTTCCTCGGTTCCTCGTATTGAGCCTTGACTTAATGCTGTAATTCGCATATAATTTTGCCACTAAAAGCAGAATATGCCCCTGGACGGGCTGGACAGGATAATCAGGGGGCGACGAAGGAGGAACGGCATCACCATGAGTAAGAGCCGGACAGGGCTGTGGTGGCCCAACAGAGTAATACGGGGAGCGCGTTGGCTCCCTCTCTTGGCGATTCTAGGGCTGCTGCTGCCTGCACGCGCCGCACACGCAGCCGAGGCCGTACGATTGCCAACGTTCGGGTCATCGGAGATGACGCTGATCTGGGTTGTGCTGGCCTCAGGAATCCTTTCGGTGTTGATGGGTTGGGTCTGGTACCGGCAGGTTGCCAGCCAGAGCGCCGGCACTCCCCGGATGGAAGAGGTTGGCCGGGCTATCCGCGACGGCGCGCTGGCCTATCTGCGCCAGCAGGTCCGGACTATGGTCGTGCTGGTTGTGCTGCTGGCCATCGGGCTCTATTTTCTCTATCAGGGGCAGACGGCGCTGGGCTATGGCGTTCGCGAAGCGATAGGCGTCGCCCTCTTCTTCATTCTCGGCGTTGCCGCCTCCTATGGCGCCGGCTACATCGGCATGGGCATGGCCACCATCGGCAACCAGCGCACCGCCAACCAGGCGCGCACTACCTTTAAGGGCGCGCTGGAGACCGCGTTCCGGGCGGGCGCCGTCTCCGGCATGATGACCGTCGGCCTGGGACTGATCGGGGCGTGCCTGGTCTTTCTCATCTATCGAGAAAAGGCTATGCTGATTCTGGTCGGCTTTGGGTTTGGCGGCTCGCTGGCGGCGCTGTTCATGCGCGTGGGCGGCGGCATCTTCACCAAAGCCGCCGACGTGGGCGCGGACCTGGTGGGCAAGGTGGAGGCCGGCATCCCGGAAGACGACCCGCGCAACCCCGCCACCATCGCCGATAACGTCGGCGACAACGTGGGCGACTGCGCCGGTATGGCCGCCGATGTCTTCGAGAGTTACGAGGTGACCCTGGTGGCCGCCATCATCCTCGGCGCCGCCATCATCCCCATGTCCCTCTGGGAGAGCGATCCCGTCCTGGGCCAGAGCGCCCTGCAACTGGTCATGTATCCGCTCATCGTGCGCGCCGTCGGCGTCATCGCCTCCATTGTGGGCGTCTTTGCCGTTCGCGGCGAGGACCGGGAAAACCTGGATCCGATGCAGCCGATCAACCGAGGCTTCTGGGTTTCGGCGGCGCTGGCAACGGTGCTGTTCGGCTTGGCCTCCGCCTGGTATTTCCGCCACGGGGTCGAGGTGCCCGCCTCGGATGGCAGCGGCAATATCCGCTATAGCTGGGTGCCCTTCTTTATCTGCAACCTCGCCGGGATCATCCTGGCCGTCGTCATCGGCAAGCTGACCGAGTACTTTACCTCCACGCAAAGGAAGCCCGTCACCGAGATCGCCTATAGCTCGAAGACCGGCCCGGCGACCATGATCATTTCCGGCTTCTCCTTCGGCCTGGAAAGCTCGGTCTGGAGCGTGGTCGCCATCGCCCTCACGCTGCTGGTGGCGCTGGTCGTATTTACGGGCAACGCGCTGCTGGCGGCCTACGGCATCGCGCTGGCGGGCCTGGGCCTGCTGACGACGACCGGCTACATCCTGGCCATGGATACCTTCGGCCCCATCACGGATAATGCTAACGGGATTTTTGAGATGTCGGGCGTGCTGGAGGAGGATCGCGAGCACGGACATGGGACAACGGAAAGCGGCCTCTCCGGCGACCGCATTGTGGGCCGCCTGGACGCCGTCGGCAACACGACCAAGGCGCTGACGAAGGGCTTTGCCATCGCCACCGCCGTCATCGCCGCCGTGGCGCTGTTCCGCTCGTTCATGACCGACGCGCAGCTGCTGCCGCCCACCGACCCGGCGATTCTGGCCGCCGAAACGGCCAAGGGCCGTATCTTCGGCATCCCGCTCAACGTGCCGGAGGTCTTCATCGGCCTGCTGATCGGGGGCGCGGCGCCGTTCCTGTTCTCCTCCTTTGCCATCAACGCGGTCGGGCGCGCGGCCTTCTATCTCATTGAGGAGGTACGCCGCCAGTTCCGCGCCGATCCGGGGATCATGGCGGGCACGAGCAAGCCCGATTATGCCCGCTGTGTGGCCATCTCCACGGCGGCGGCACAGAAGGAGCTGCTCGGCCCCGGCATCCTGGCTATCGCGCTGCCGATCCTGGTCGGCTTCGGATTGGGCTTCCGTCGGCCCGATGTGGGCGCGGCGGCGCTGGGCGGCTACCTGGCGGGCGCGATCATCAGCGGACAGTTGATGGCCGTGCTGCTGTCCAACGCCGGCGGCGCCTGGGACAACGCGAAGAAGAAGATCGAGGACGGCCTGTTTGGAGGCAAGGGGACGGAAAACCACAAGGCGGGCGTCATCTGCGACACCGTCGGCGACCCCTTCAAGGATACGGCAGGCCCCGCGCTCAACCCGCTCATCAAAGTCATGAACCTGACGGGCATCCTGCTCGCGGGCATCGTGATCCAACCCATCGGTCTCTCGGCGCGCGTTATCGTCGTGGTGGTCGCGGCGCTATTCCTGGCCGGCGCGATCATCTTCAGCAAGCGCGGCTCCATTGTGGATCAGGAGCAGGAGGCGGAACCGCCCTCCATGGGAGCGCCGCCGCGCGAGCCGGAAACCATCGTCTCCGGGCAGTAGGCTGCCAAAGGCTGCCAAAGTTTGAGGCCAGTGCTGAATTGCACTGGCCTCATTTGCTTTGGAACGGTAGCTTCTGGCAGCCCACCCCTAAGGAGTAGGCTGCGGACGGCAAGCCCCATAAATGGGGCTGCCAGAGGGGGGGGCCGTTCCCTGCTAGGGCTACCAGAAGGGAGGTTAGCCCCCTTCAGGGGGCTTGCCGCCTACAGCCCGGTCCTTTAGGGCCGGGCGAAGTCTCCCGTTTACTGTGAATTATCCACGCGATGCCGACGCCCCACGTTACCGCTTTGTACCTCCTTGCGGAAGTCATACATGCCCGGATGCACCTCTTTGGCCGGGCCGGGCGCGCTGTTCGTGCCGGTAAAAGCCTTCCAGCCAATAAATGCCAGCGCCAGCACGCCGACCAGAATCGCCACGGGCAACGCCCAGGAAGGAAGCTCCTTACGCACTCCGTTTGACGCCATTCCCTCTCTCCTTTGAGCTCTCTGCGTTAATCAGGCAGTGGACGCATTGCCTTTCAGTTGCGCAATCCCCAGGAACCGTCGGAGTTTTTGTAGGGGATGCCCCAGAGCTCATCCCGGTTCTGGTAAGGCCCGGAGTCCGTGATGATCCAATCCAGGAGTGGCTTGCCGTCAAGCGCATAACCGCCTAGCTGCCTGCCGTTGGCGTCGAGGTTCGGCTTGGTATGGACCAGTTTGGCGTGGCCGTCGGCGTAAGTAGAGTTGACAGTGCCGCTATGTCGGGCCTGGATGGGCGAGTCGAAGAGGCTGAAGTCGGCGGTGCCGCCCGGCAGCGTCACGTTGGCGTCCGAGAAGGCGCTGGTCTCCACGGGGTATTCAACCTCGGCCATCCTCTTCACGGGGCGATCCGTTTCGGGGCCAAAAATCGGGTTGGGGTCACCGTCATCAATCAGAGCGTAGTTGGCCTGGTAGCTGACAAACTGCACCGGCGGCGCGGCGGAGCAGGGCGGCGGCAGGCTGATGACGCTCATGGCCAGCGGGAAATCCAGCGGGGAGCCGTCCGAAGGGCAGCGCAGCATCTGCGCGTTCTTCTGATAAGGCGTGAGCTCCTGGTAGGAGGTCATAATGCAGGGGTTGCCGTTGGACTCGTTGCTCAGATAGATGTTGATGGGGAACGTCTCGTCATAGTCCTGCACGTACAGGACCAGGGCTGTTCCCGCCTGCTTGAGATTACTCAGGCACGAGATCGCGCGCGCCTTTTCGCGGGCCTGTGCGAAGACCGGGAAGAGGATCGCCGCCAGGATGGCGATAATGGCGATCACGACGAGCAACTCGATAAGCGTAAAGCCCTTCCGATGATGAAACATGTTACGTCCTCCTGTGGGTAAGGCAGGCGCCACGGAGAATGGGATTACCGCAGCGGCCCCTAAAGCCTTTTCCCTTTCTGACGAGATGCCCCTCTGCTTAAGCGACCAGCACCCGAGCCTGACGGGCGCAGCGCTTTATTCGCCCACCACCAACCGTATTCCTGCTTATTCCGGCGGTACATATTACTCTACGTGCAGGTCAATCGCCGAAAAATGCTCGTGCTCGTGCTCCTCATGCGTGTTCTCGCTCTGGACGCGGATCAGATAGTCGCCCGGCTCCGTCACTTTGTAGCGCAGCGCGCCGGTGGCGGCGGCGTCGGGCGCAAAGTCCATCACAAAGCTGTTGTCCACTACGCCCGCTGGCCCCGCTGGATCCGGGACGGGCTTCTGGCCCAATTGCTGCTCCCGGACGATGAAGAAATGGATGGTGACGTTCTTCATGGTGCCGTGCGGGAAGGCGCTCTTCATGCGCCAGGCGATGCGGAGGATATCGCCCACCCTGGCCTTGACCACAGGGCGCGGGTTCAGGCCACCGATGGGCGGGGTCGTATCCATGAAAGTCTCGGCCTGTCCCTGCGGGGATTGCACGCGCAGCAGGATGTCGAAATGTTCCGCTCCCGCAGGGCGCGGCAGCAGCGCCGCCGCCACCGCCAGCGCACCCACCGCCAGCGCAATCCGTTTCCCGGCACGTTTCATGTCTCTGTCCTTTCGTCATAACGGCAATTGCAGTCACTTATAGCCTAACACCAACGCCCGCTCGCGTCAAGTAGCGGCGACAGGATTCGGCCGTGCCGATGGGGAATCAAGTCCGGGAAGAATGCGTACTTGCCGGGAGGTCCGCCGCTTGAAACAGTCTCTTGCTCGCCATTGGCGCTTTGCCGCGCTGCTTGCGCTCACATCGGTCGGGATGGCATCTGGTACTGCCGCGCCTCTGCCGGGGGATGAGCTTGGCAAAGCGACGGCAGCCCTGAAGAGCGCGACCGTCCTGCCTGCCAACGAATTGGCGGAAGCGCGCGCCGCCCTGACCCGCGCCGCCGATGCCATCCTGCGCCATCAGCAGCCCGACGGGGCCATCGTCATGGGGGAGACGACGCGCCCTCCGCTGCGCGTCTCGCCCTATTTTGCCAACCTGGCCGCCCTGGGCCTGGCGCGCGCATATCACATTACGCGCGACATACGCCACTTGCAGGCCGCCCGCCGCTGGCTGGATTGGTATATCGCTCACCTGAATCCCGACGCCACGATCTACGACTATACCGGCACGCCACAGTCCTGGGTCTCTACCGGCATTGCCGACTCGACCGACTCGTATGCGGCAACATTCCTGGACGCGGCCTGGGAGGTCTACCGCGCCACCGATGACGCAGCCTGGCGGCGCCAGACCTACGGCATGGTGGCGAGGGCCGTCGCCGCCATTCGCCTGACCCAGCAGCCGACAGGGCTGACGACCGCCAAACCCGATTATCCCGTGATCTATACGATGGATAACGCCGAGGTCTATCGCGGCTGGATGGCCGCCAAAGCGCTGGCCGGCACGGATTTCGACCACGCGCTCACCTACACGCGGCAGGCGGAGGCCAGCCTCAAGGCGATTCGGGAGCAGCTCTGGCGCGAAACCGATGCCGGGAACGGGCACTATCTTGTCGGCCTCCAGACCGATGGGGCGATTTTCGACACAAAGCAGCCGATGGTCTGGTATCCCGACGAGATGGCCCAGCTAATGGCTATCGCGTGGCTGCCGCCGGACGCGCGCCATCACGCCCTGTGGGGCCGCCTGCGCGGTCAGGTTTCCAAGCTTCCCAGGGCTGTCGCTACGGAAGGTGACCTGGAGCGGCTTGTCTGGTGGACGATGGCGGCACAGGCGGTGGAGGATAGCGACACCACGCGCGCTCTGCTGCCCCGCCTTATCGCCTTCGACGGAACGCTCAAGTCCGTGGATAACGTGGCGCTGTACGGGCATCTCTGCCGCGTGCTCGAAGTCACTCTCGTCCCGCACAAGCCCGTGTTTTGAGGCAGGCAAGGAGTGAGCCAGACCAAAGCCGGCTTCAGGCTAGAGGGAGTCGCCGTTACGATGTTTCGCCCTGAGCAGCGCGCGCAACTCCAGCAGGGGGCGGCGGAGTGGGGAATAGACCTGGATACGGTCGCGCTGGACCGCTTCGCCTGGTTTGCCGATCTGCTGGAGGAGGGCAACAAACGCCTCAACCTGACCCGCATCGCCCCGGAGGACATCGTCCCGCTGCACTTCCTCGACTCGCTGGCGCTTGCCGCCTTCTGGAAGCCGACGCCCGGCACGCGCCTGATAGATGTGGGCACGGGTGCAGGCTTCCCCGGAATGCCCCTAGCGATCACTTTTCCCGGCCTGGCGGTCACGCTGCTGGACGCCACGCGCAAGCGCCTTGCCTTTCTGGATGAGGTCATCGCGGAACTGGGGCTGGCGAACGTGCGGACTCTGCATGGCCGCGCCGAGGAGCTGGCGCGCGATCCGTCCCAGCGCGAGCGCTACGATGTCGTTACCGCCCGCGCCGTGGCGAAGATGCCCGTGCTGGCCGAATGGCTGCTGCCGCTGGCGCGCGTGGGCGGCCTTGCCGTCGCCTACAAGAGCCAGGAGGCCAACGCAGAAATCGCCTCGGCAGGGCCGGCCCTATCCGCCCAGGGTGGCCGGCTGGAGCGTGTCGCCGAGATTACGCTGCCCGGCACGGCTATTCTGCGCAAGCTCGTCTTCCTGCGCAAAGAGCGCTCCGTCCCGCTGCGAACCAGACCGCACGCCGTGCGCCGACCCAAACGCTGAGCGCACGCAGGGCGAGCGCGTGAACGTCCTTTAAGAACGGTTCCTATCAAGGTCCTGGGAGAATACATTCCATGCCCCTCTGCGCTTTCCTCCACCGGCTTGCGCGCTTGCCCTCCTGGCTCATGCTGGGCCTGTCTCTCACTGCAATGATGGGGTCCCCTCTGGCCGCATCCGGTACAACCGCAGTGCGAGCTACGGACTTTCTTAATTCCATCGGCACGAACTCCTCCATCTTTACGCGTGGAGAGGACCTTCCGAAGACCATCGAGTGCGCCCGGTACCTCGGCGTTCGCTGGTTCCGGGCAGGCGACGGCCCTGCTGTGCAGCCCTGCATTGACCTGCACCGACAGACCGGCGTTCGGTTCAGTTGGGGCCTGGGAAGCGGCGGCTCCGATATCGCGACGCTGATTGAAACGGGCCGGCAAATAGCGAAGGCTGGCGCTCTGCTGGCCTTTGAAGGGCCAAACGAGCCCAACAACTGGGGCATCACCTATCAAGGCGAGGCCGGCGGCAGGGATCAGAGCTGGGCGCCCGTCGCGAAGCTACAGCGCGATCTCTACCGGGCCGTCAAGGAGGATCCACTGCTGAAGCGGTTTCCGGTCTGGTCCGCCAGTGAAGTCGGCGCCGAAACGGACAACGTGGGCTTACAGTTCCTGACCATCCCGAAAGGCGCCGGCACCGTGATGCCGGAAGGCACGAAATATGCGGATTACGTCAACGTTCACAACTATATCTATCATCCGAACGCGCCGGGCCTGGAGGACAACAAGGCGTGGAACGCGGCCGATCCGACCTCCGCCTGCAAGGTGGACGGCTTGTTTGTCGAGCACGGTCGAACCTGGGCACGCCACTATTCCGGCTATTCGGAAGCCGACCTTATAAGGCTGCCCCGGGTTACTACCGAGACGGGAGCCGCTATTGGGGGGCCGGTCACGGAGGAGATTCATGCCCTTAATCTGCTGAGCATATACCTCGATCAGTTCAAGCGGGGCTGGAGTTACACAGCCATCTACCTATTAAGAGATCGGGTTGATGAGGCAGGCAATCAGCAGTTCGGGTTTTACCGGCCAGATTATACTCCGCGAAAAGCCGCCGTGTATCTGCATAATTTGACGACGATCCTGGCGGACGCGGGCTTTCTCAAGAGGCCGGGCAAGCTCGACTACTCGATCCCGCAAGAACCGACCACCGTGCATGATATGCTCTTGCAGAAGAGTGATGGCACGTTTGCATTGATCGTGTGGGGAGAACAGCTAAAGGGTTCCAATCGTGTCACCGTGAACTTGGGGCGCACGTTCCGGTCCCTCTCCGTGCATGATCCGACGATCGGCGTAGAGCCGATCCAGACTCACCGCGAGATACGCTCGCTCCCATTGACCATCAGCGATCACCCGGTAATTCTCGTCATTCCGCCCACAAAGTAAGCTCCAACTCTGGCCCGTATCCTCACTGCCAGACTAATAAGCTGGACAAACCTAGAGCTCCAGCATCTCTTGCATCTCCTCGCCGCGCCGCAGGGCGTTGACGAAGAGATGGGCCTGGCGCGTCGTCTCAGGTACGCGCGTCTTGCCTCGGCAGCGCAGGACCAGCGCGATGGCGCTCGGCAGATCGATCCGATGACCCACCGAGACGTAGACCGGCGCGGCCCCCAGGCGCATCCGTAGCGCCGCCCCGATGATTTCGCCCTTATCTACCAGCGGCGCCCAGGCCCCGATCTCGTCTGGGACCGAATCATGCCTGCCGACTAACAGGCTCTTGGCGACGCCGACGGTCGGCAGATCCAGCACCAGGCCCAGATGGCAGGCCAGCCCGAACCGGCGCGGATGGGCAAGGCCCTGCCCATCGGCGATCAGGGCCTCTGGGCGGCGCGTCAGGCGCGACCAGGCTTCGAGCAGCGGCGGGACTTCGCGAAAGGAAAGCAGTCCGGGAATATAGGGGAAGCGAGAGATGGTGGCGACGCCAGCGCGCTCCACCGGGGTCAGCTCCGGCAACTGGAGGATGACAAAGCCGGCGTAAACCGGGACAGAGGTCTGTTCGAGGGCGGACTCAAAGGAGATGTCGGAACCGGCGGCCAGGCGCACCGAATCCACGTCCAGCGGCTCCTGGCGCACCTGCCCGGCCAGTTCCCGCTGAATGCGCTTCGCCTGATCCTGCGTCACGTTCCAATCGTGTAGCGTTCGATATTCCATGCCGGTTCTCCCCCTCATTCTTCAGGGAAATACGTGGCAGGATGGGAACCGTTCCGTCCGGCCAGGCATGGGTTTCCTGCGGACGGAACGGCGGGGCTGGCGTAACCTAGGCGGCGTAAGGCACCGAGACCGAAACGGCACCGGTGCGCGACAGCGTGGCAGCCGGGGCGGCTTCGCACTCCTCGCGCAAGAACTGTCGGCAGAAGTCACTCAATTTCCCGATGGCAGCGCGCTGATCAGGGGAAAGCTCGCCAATACCCAGCACGGCTATATCCAGCAAGCCCATTGCCTCCTCCTGGGTCAGCCAGAGGCAACGTTCTTGTTTTCGCTCGTTCACAATACAGGCTCCTTCTCCGGGGGCAATACGACAGGCTGGCGACCACCGCCGCCCCTCCGACGACACAGGTCGCCTCACGGCCCACAGGGGGCGCGGTTGGGAAACGCTGCGTATGCTCCTGGTCCTTCACCGGGCGCAGCAGCGCTCTCCACCGTCCAGCAACGCACTACAGCCAAACTATTCCATGCGCCGCTCGGAATAGTCCCACGGGGATATGCGGGCTTTTCTGGCGCCTGCCCGCTTCCTAACGGAGAATC
Source organism: Chthonomonadaceae bacterium (assembly GCA_035650735.1). Lineage (GTDB taxonomy): Bacteria > Armatimonadota > Chthonomonadetes > Chthonomonadales > Chthonomonadaceae > DASRGL01. The sequence goes on along the minus strand of DASRGZ010000198.1, from coordinate 60,285 downwards.
AGGGGCGCCCGGCTTAACCGGTGAGCGTCCAGTTCAGGCCGCCTTCGGGAACAAACTGGCGGAGGAAGCGTGCGCTCTCCGTGAGCTCGGCCAGGAGCTTGGTTTCGGTCTTGGTGGAGCCGGGGATGATCTCGGCGACGAGCCAGTGGCGCTCTACCGGCTTGAGGAAGGAGGCGAACGGCTGCTCGTGATGGTGCTCGTGGCTGTAGCGGATGGCCTCCAGCGCCTTCTCGATGTCCACATGACCGCGCTGATTATACTCCGGCGTGAAGGCCCAGTGGTGTGAGGCGTCCGGCGTGGTCTGCTGCAAGTGGATGACCTCTGCGACGGAGGCGAACCGGCGCAGCCAGGCCAGGTAGTCCAGGTCTTCGCCGTCCAGGCCGTAGTGCATGCCCGCTTGGTGCCCCACGTCCAGGGTCGGCAGTACCGGGATGCCGCCGGGATTGTCCTTGTTGACCGCGAGGACGAAATCCTGGCACTCCTGCAGCGTCCAGGGCTTTTCGCTAGGAATATACATCTGCTCCTGCATCAGCACGCGGACGCCCCGGCTTTTAAGTTCGTGGGAGAGGTCGCGGAACGTGGCGTAGAGCCGCTGGGTTGCCTCGGCGGTGAGCCTGGGATCGGCCAGGACTTCGCAGGAGAAGGCGTCCCAGTGGCCGCCGAGAGCGTCCGTTCCCATGGCGACCGCCAGTTCCGCCGCCTGGAGGATCCATTCCTTCATGCGCTGGCGCGGGCGCGGGTCGCTATGCGAGAGGCCGTGAAAGCGGTGCGTGGCGACGCCGGTATAGAGGTCGCAGATGGTCACGCCGTACTTTGCCGCCGCCTCGCGCGTGGCCTGCGCCTGCTCCAACTGGAAGGAGCGCTCGCCGGAAAAGAAGGGGTCGAGCACGTCGCCGCAAAACGAGTGGACGGTATAGCCGCATTCGCGCGTCAGGCGCATCCAGTTGTCGGGCTGCTCCCAGCGCCGGGTCAGAAACGCCCCATTGATGCCAATATCAAGCTGAACGTTGCGTGTGGACATAAGTTCCTTTCATGAAGTGACCTCACTCCCGGCCCGGCAGAATTGACATCAGGCGGCAACGACGGCCAGGCCCTCGCTGGCATTGGCGGCCTCCTCGATGAGATCGCCAAGCAGGGGCAGCATCTCCTCCAACTGCGGCCCCCGGTCGAACAGCCGGGCCACGAAGCCAACGCACGCCCCCACCAGGCCGCCGCGCCGCACCCCCCGACGCCGGGCCGTGCCCCATCGAAGGCTCCCACGTCGCGGAACGGTCGCGTAGTAGTTCCGGAGCATCTGCGTCTCCTCCGGCGTGAGAAAGCCGATCAGTCCCGACGCAGGGAGAAGCCAGGTCTCCATATTTTTGCCGCCAGTCAGCAGCTCGCCCAGCAGTTCCGCCGCGTCCTCCGCGCCCCGCCGACGCCGCAGGGCGGCAACGAAGCGCGGCAGGCCCCGCTCCAGGATCAGCGGATCCCCCAGGCAGCAGACCGCCTGAACAAAGGCGTTGCGCGCCTCCGAAAGGGTGAGCGTTCCCTCCTCTAAGGAGGTCACAATCGCTTCCGTCTCCGCTCCCTCGGCGATGGCGGCGAAGGCGGCGGGCTGGGTCGCGGAGCGGAGCGCCGGGCGCAGCGCCAGGTATCGCGCATAGTCGAAACGATAGAAATACCAGCAGACCGCCATGGGTCTCAGAGTTCCTTACGATATTTCAAGAAAGGCTTTTATCCGGCCCATTTATTGTCATTATCATTCATCGGCTGCCAATAACTCTTTGACTGCTTCCACGGCTTTCTTTCCGCTTGCGACGGGCTTTACAGGCGGCATCTTCTTGAGCCAGCTCCATTGCCGATGTGCATAGGCGCGCGTATGCTCCTGGATGGCGGCAATGATACCGGGCAAATCGCGCTTTGTGGGGCGCAGGCGGATAGGGGGCTGTGCGTGCGCTCGCTCCAGGAACTCGCGGTAGCCGTGCGTATGCCAGAGGGCATTTCGGTTCAGCCGTGCCGGGTCCCACAAACGGTAGCGCTCGGCGAGGCTGACGACCTCCTCGACCAATCCCGCCTCGATCATCGCCTCCACCGCCCGATCAATGCGGCGCATCACCGCGTCCAGGCTCGTCGCGGGACGGATGAAAGCCGCGCGGAAGAGCGGCGGCCCTTTGCCGCGCGCCCGATAGTTCGTCTCTTCCGCTAGCAACTCCTCGCCCACGTTCCAGTTCTCGACGACGCTCAAGACGTAAGAGCCAGTCCCACCGACCAGCACCGGCAGGCGGCCCCGTGCGTGGATTTCGGTGATGCGCCGGATCGCCAGTGCCTGGTACTCGGCCAGAGAGACCATCCGATCCGGTGGGCGCATGTCCAGGCAGTGATGCGGCACACGAAGCATGACCTCACGGCTGACCTTGCTGGTGCCAATGTTCATCCCGACATAGACCTGCCGTGAGTCGGCGCTCACGACCTCGATCTCCTGCCCCAGCGCCGCCGGCAGGCTCTCCGCTAGCTCCAACGAGAGGGCCGTCTTGCCAGAAGAAGTGGGACCGAAAATGACGAGCACGCGCGGGGCGTCGGGCGGCGGTTGGGGCTGAGGTGGCGGACGCTCCTCACGGCGCGGGCGTGCCGTCGCAACAGCCTGCCGGGTTCTGCGGTTGCGCGTCCGATTCATTCTTCCTCGGCGAACAGACTGCCCTGTTCCGTTTCCTGGCCTTGCGGTCGCCACTGGCAGCGCGCCATATCCACCCGGTCTTCCTCACCGGGCAGAAAGCGCACGCCTTCCTGCTCCAGCAGGCGCCGTTGCAGCTTTTTGAGATCCGGGTTGCGCTTGGCGATGGGCAGCGCGCCGCCCGCGCCCACGACACGCTGCCAGGGAACATCCTTGGGCGCGACGTGCATGGCCGCGCCCACCTGGCGGGCCGTCAGCGAAACGCCTTCGACCATCCCCGCTACCTGCCCATAGGTCACCACTTTGCCCGGCGGTACGCTGCGAACAAAGGCATAGACTGCCTCGAAATTATCCTGCTCTTCCATCACTTCTGCTTAAAAAATCACCTGGCGGCCTTCGCGGGCCGCCGTGTAGCAGCCCTCCAGCAGTTGAACCAGATGCCAGCCATCGTAGAGGGAGATGGTCGGAGTCGTGCCGTCCTTGATCGCCGAGATCCACTGATGCAGCGGCGAGGGCAGGGCCGGGGGCAGGTTGGTCGGCGAGATATAGCCCTGAATATCGCCCATGCGCAGCTTGTTGCTGATGAGCTGGATGCGCGGCCCGCCCGCCGCGCTCTCGATGCCCAGGTAGCCCTCCGTGCCGTAGATCTCCAGCGGGTTAGGGCCGTGCCGATGCACCCAGGAGACATCCAGGATGCCCAGGGCCTTATTGCGAAACTCAACGACGGCGACCATGTTATCGTCAATGTCGTAGGCGCTGCTGAAGTTGTTCATCTGCGCCACGACGGAGGCCGGCTCGCCCAGGAACCAGCGCATCACATCCACCCGATGGCAGCCCAGGTCAAAGAAGGCGCCGCCGCCGGCCTGCGCCTCATCCCCGAACCAGGCCGACCCGCCGGAAAACCACCGGTCCAGCGCGGCCATGTGGGCGATACGGGCGCGCATCAGGGTCACATCGCCCAGCAGGCCCTCGTCCAGCACCTTCTTCGCGAATAGGATCTCCGGGCGGGTGCGCGAGGGCAGCGAGATCATGAACCGGATGCCTGCATCCTCTACGGCCCGCACCACCTCATTGGCCTCAGCGGTCGTAATGGTCAGGGATTTCTCGGTGAAGATGTGCTTACCGTAGCGCGCCGCCATTATAAGAATGTCTTTATGCTCGCTGGTGGGCGCATTCACGACAACGCCCTCCACTTCGGGCAGCGCCAGTACGGCCTCCAGGCTGTTGTAGAAGGGCACGCCGCGCTTGGCGGCCTCCGCCTGGCCGCGCTCTGGGTCCTCATCCCAGATGGCGACGGTCTGGCAATCGGGATGATCCCGTACCTGATCGGCGTAACCGCGCGCATGAACGTGAGCGAAGGAGAGCAGGGCGATCCCTATTTTGCCATCGGTCATCGTGGCCAACTCCTTTTATGCGTGTTGGGATTTGGGTAGTGTACCCATAGAGAGTTGATACTTCGTCGCCGATGACCTTATCAACTCTGTAGAGGGACACTACCTGGGATTTGCGATATAGAGAGGATCGAGGCTGGCACTATTCTTCGCTGAGGGCCATGCAAACCCGAGCGATCCCGCAGGGCAATTCGGCAAAAGTACGTGCAAGTCCTGCCCGAAAAAAACAGACACACCCTCTTCCGTCAGGAACGCTCTTCCATCAGGAACGAGGATGTGTCGTCTTCAAGCCGCCTTGCCGTTTCCTTCTTCCGCCTTTGGGGAGGAAGCAACGGTCTGCCCTCTGCAAGCCGCCTTGCCGCAGCCGCCAGGCGGGTGGCCCGACGGTCCGGAATGGCGGAGGATCTTAGGTTTCGAGGCCGATATATTTACTGATGACCTGTATCTCCTTGGCGATGGCCAGGCGGATCGGCTCGTACTGCGCTTCGGGAATTTCCAGGAAATCCAGAACAATCGGGTCGGCGCTATTCCAGATGCCGGGCGGAGAGAAGCCCAGGTCCATTTCGTAGGCCAGGGCATTGCCGACATGCACGAACGCGGTCAGGGGATCGATCTCAAAGACATCCTCAAGCGGCGTATGGTGCTTGGAGATAGGCGCAAAGTAGAGCTCCGGCAGGCTCCAGCGCTCCGCCGCCAGAAGCCCGATCTCCTGATGCGTCAGCTCCAGCGTCTGCATTTCGGCTTCGTAATCGGAAATCTTCTCTAATTCGACCAGGCTATAGATCCGGTTGGCTTCAATCGGCAGGAACAGGGCCAGGGCGAGCTTGCCGATGTCATGCACCAGGCCGGCCACGAACGCCTCTTCGGCGTGCGGGCTGCGCTTGATGTGGGCCAGCACCTTGGCGGCGCTGGCGACGGCTAGGCTGTGCTTCCAGAACTCAACGACCCGAAAGCGCTTGCTGAACGGCTTGTTCATCAAGGCGGATTGGAAGGCTACCGTCAGGCAGATGGACCGGATGGTATTGGCGCCAAGCTGCACGAGCGCGCGCTGGAGCGTCGTGATCTGGCCGTGCCCGCCAAAATAGGGGGAATTGGCCGTGCGCAGGACTTTGGCGGCCATTGCCGCATCCTGAGAGATGATCCGCTCATAGTCGCGGGCGTTGGCGTTCGGATTTTCCGTCAGGCGTAGCAATTGAGAGGCCACGTTAGGCAAAATAGGCAGCGTGGTCGCCCGCGCCAGCTTGACCTCGATAGCTTTCAGGTCCATACGAATTGAAGCCCTCCGTCTGCCTATCATATCGGCAAAACGGAGGGCCGGGTTTAGGTGCGCGCAGGGGCAATGCGCCTACTTCCTGGCCTTGCTGCCGGTGAGAACACGGATGGACTGGATGCGGTCGCCTTGGCGGATCTTATCCACCACGTCCATCCCCTTGACGACTCGGCCAAACACGCAGTACTTGTAGTCCAGGGGGTGGTTGTCGTTGAGGTTGATAAAGAACTGGCTGTCGCCGCTGTTGGGGTCCATGGAGCGGGCCAGGCCTAATGTCCCGTGCAAATGGGGGCGATTGGCCTCCAGCGGCACGGTCTTGCCCGAACCGCCTGCGCCCAGGCCGAACCGGGGGCCGACCTCGGTATCAGGGATGTCGGCCAGCAGGGCGCCGTTGACGGATTTAGACTTCGGATCGCCGGCCTGCACCACAAATTTCGACACCACCCGATGGAACAGAACGCGGTCGTAAAACTTCTTATTTACCAGGTCGAGGAAGTGAGCCACCGTTTTGGGGGCATCTTTGGGGAAGAGCTCAAGAACGACGGTGCCGCGCTTCTCGATAACCATGCTCACGCGTGGGTTGGCCGCATGGGAAGCCGGCGGTTTGGCTGCCGGAGCGCCCTGGGCGGCAACGGCCAGCGCGATAGCTGTTGCCGCAGCGGAAAAAAGCTGTCGAAACATGCGGTGATCTACTCCTTTAGTCGAATCGTTTTCTAGGGCACACTCAGGCGCGTAATGCGGTCGCCCTGCTGGATTTTGGAGGCGATATCCTCCCCGGCGACAATGCGGCCGAACACGCAGTAGCCTGAATCTAGCCGTGCGTTATTCGCCAGGTTGATATAGAACTGGCTGTCGCCGGTGTCCGGGTCCTGCGAGCGCGCCAGGCCGAGCGTGTAGGGCAGGTGCGGCAGGTGGGCTTCCAGCGGCACGGTCTTGCCGGACCCGCCGGAGCCCAGGCCGAACTTCATCGGAACGTCGTCGGGGCTGGTGGCGGCCAACTCCGCGCCGTCCACGCTTTTTGAGTTGGGATCGCCGGCCTGCGCGACGAAGCCGGGCACGACGCGGTGGAACTTGATGCCGTCATAGAAATGCCGCTTGCACAGGTCTACGAAGTGGGCGACGGTCTTGGGCGCAGCCTTCGGATAGAGCTCCAGGGTCAGTGTGCCCCGGTTCTCGACGCTGAGCGTGGCGCGGACCGCGCCCGCCTTATACTTGTCAAAAGCCTGAGCGCGCTCGGGATTGAAGGCGCTTGGTTTGGGCGCGGGCGGCTGCGAGGCGGCGCTGGATTGGCTCTCGGCCTCCTCTTTGGGGGCAAAGGTTCTCCCATCGTTGGGACGCGATAAGGTCGCCAGCGCCATGATCAGAATGGCGACGCCGATGAGCGCGCCAAAGGCAAACAGAGGACGCATAAGCACAAATTCTCCAAACTATCAGGATTATAGGGATAACGACGAGCCGAGCAAGCCCGTCTTCTTTTCTAACAAGCCGTCTTCTTTTCTAGAGGGTGTTATGCACTTTGGTAATCCCTCCCAACGGTGTTGACGTATCTCCTCAGCAGCAGGCTGCGTGAGATTGATCCACACGGCTGGGAGTGTCTACCTGCCCTTTTTTGCCTGCTTCGAGAGAGGACTTGGAGGCTGATGACCGCTTGGTGCTCGCTAAAAAGCGAGCACCAAGCCTCTAATGAGCGGCTGGCCTATCTCCTCAAGAGGACCCAAGTGCATCCCACGCTCTAAAGGGAACGGGCTTCTTTTGGACTGTCGCTAATAGTACGGGCTTTCCCGCGTGATTTTACGCCCGTCAGCGCCAATTTGTCAACGGCGGCAGGGTGTGCTATAATGAACTCTACTATGCTGGCGCGACGGATTATCCCTTGTCTGGATGTAAAGGAGGGCCGGGTCGTCAAGGGAGTGAACTTCCTGAACCTGCGCGATGCAGGCGATCCGGTCGAGTTAGCGGCGCGTTACGACGCGATGGGCGCGGATGAGCTGGTGTTTCTGGACATCACGGCCAGCCACGAGCGGCGCGACCTCATCGTGGAGGTGGCCGCACGCGTGGCCGAGCAGGTCTTTATTCCCTTCACCGTCGGCGGCGGCATCCGCACGGTGGACGATTTTCGCAAGATCTTACGCGCCGGGGCCGATAAGGTCGCCGTCAACACCGCCGCCATCCAGCGCCCGGAGATTCTCAGCGAGGCGGCGGCGCAGTTCGGGCGGCAGTGCGTGGTAGTGGCCATTGATCCTAAGCGCGTGGGTGAAAAGCCGGACGGCTCACCGCGCTGGGAGGTGTTTGTGCATGGGGGGCGCACGCCTACCGGCGTGGATGCGTTGGAGTGGGCGCAGCGGGCCGAGGCGCTGGGCGCAGGCGAGATCCTGCTTACGAGCATGGATAGGGATGGGACTCAGATCGGCTACGACCTGGAATTGACCCGCGCCGTGGCCGAGCGCGTCCAGATTCCGGTGATCGCCTCGGGGGGCGCCGGCACGCCCCATCACTGCCTGGAAGCCCTCACGGAAGGCAAGGCGGACGCGGCCCTGATCGCCTCTATGGTCCACGATGGACACCATACCATTGCCGAGATCAAGGCATATCTGGCCGCGCACGGCGTCTGTGTGCGCTGATTTCGGTAGACCTCACCCCCGGCCCCTCTCCTTCGCAAGGAGAGGGGAGAGGAGAAGCCTTGTTCTACCCTCCTCCCCGGCCCTTCTCCCTGCTAGGGAGAAGGGAGAACAGAAGCCGGGTCCCTCCCTTCCCTCGTAGGATCGCTAGGCGGAGGCGCGAACCGTTGTAGCGCCGACCCTAGCAGTGGGGCCGGGGGGGTAGGCTAAGAAGGTGAGCCAATTGCCGGTGAGTTGCGTATACATTTAAGGAGAATGGATTCGTGCAGGTTCCGCAAGGATTGAAATTTGACGCTAACGGCCTCATCCCCGCCGTCGTGCAGGATGCGGCCAACGGCGATGTGTTAATGCTTGGTTATATGAACAAGGAGGCGGTAGAGCGCACCCTCGCCAGTGGGCGCGTCACGTTCTGGAGCCGCTCTCGCCAGAAATTCTGGGTTAAAGGGGAAACGTCCGGGTTTGTTCAGAACGTTAAAGGAGTCTATGTGGACTGCGATCAGGACTGCCTGTTGGTGAAGGTCGAGCAAGTGGGTGCGGCCTGCCATGAGGGCTATCGCTCCTGTTTCTTCCGCCGTGTCAGCGCCGACGGCGAGCAACTGGAGACCGTTGCCGAGCCGTTGGTCAACCCCTACTGACCCCGCCGGGTTGGCCCCGCTGCCTATCCGTCATGTCTTACAGGTTCCATCAGGAGGGAAGAATCTCCATGTCCGCCCTTTATCAAGCGTTGATCCCCCGGCGCGTCACGTCGAGCGTCGTGGGTTTTTGGGCTCTGGTTTGCCTGGGCCTGTTACTGCCGACGGCCTCTGCGCGGGCCGCCGCGCCCCGCTACTCCGATATCCTGCCGCTGAGCCGGGTTAAGCCCGGTATGGAGGGCTACGGCCTGACCACCTTCAAGGGCAACACTATCTCGCGCTTTAAGGTTAAAATCATCGGCATCCTACGCAAAGAGAACGTCGGCCACGACCTGATCCTGATCCGAATGCAGGGCGGGCCGATCACCCGGCGCAGCGCCCTTCTTATCCACGGCATGAGCGGCAGCCCGATCTATATCGGCAACAAGATCATCGGGGCTTTCTCCATGGGCGAGGAGTTTCCGAAAGAGCCGCTGGGCATGGTGACGCCCATCGAGGACATGCTGGAGGCGTGGGACCCCGCCATCCCCCAGCATCCGAGCTACTTCCAGCCCGCCGAGAAAAATGCGCCCAAGGCCGCTTCGGAAGGCGCCAGGGTCGGAGCGAACTGGCCGACGCCCCTGCGCACGCGCGTTGCCACGCTGCCGCACCCGATTGTGGTTGGCAACCGCCGCATCTCGAAGCTGGTCCTGAACGCGCACCTGGACGACCCGCGCCACTCTACCGCCACGATGGCCGTAATGCACCCGGCGACCTCCATGATGTCCATCACCGGCGGCAGCGAGCGGGACCGCGCCTGGCTGCAACAGGAGCTCACCCGCCTCGGCTATAACGTGATGATCGTGCGCGGGGGTGGCAGCGGAGGCAAGCATCCGTTCAAGGCCGCTCCGCTGCGCCCCGGCTCCGTCTTTGGAACCTCGCTGGCGACCGGCGATATCGAGCTTACCGCCTACGGCACCGTAACGTACCGGCGCGGCAACCGCATCCTCGGCTTCGGCCATCCCCTGATGGGGCTGGGGCCGCTGGAGGCGGCCATTACCTCCGCCTACGTCGTGGACGTCTTCCCCGGCTACGAGACCTCGCATATCATGGCCGTTACCGGGTCGGTCCTCGGCACGCTGATGCAGGATCGCAACTTCTCGGTCAGCGGCGAGCTGGGCCGTATGCCGCACCTGATTCCCTTTACGGTCACCGTTCGCGACCACATGAATCATCGCAGCCAGACCTTCCGCAGCCAGGTCTTCCAGCATCCGGAGTTGACGCCGCCGCTGCTGCGCTATGTGGCGCGCGCCGCCGTGACCATTCTGCACAGCGAACCGGGCGATGCGATGGCCCGCGTGACCACGACCCTGGACGCCGATGAGGTCGGGCGCGTCACGCGCACGAACCTAGTCTTTGACGCCGACGATATTTCCGGCGCCGTCCCCCAGGATCTCTCCGACATCACCGGCATCGTCAGCGGCAACCCCTTCTATCCGCTGCCCATCCATAGCGGCTCTATGACGGTGGACATTACTCCTGGCCACAACACGGCCACAGTCGAGCGCATCTTCCTCAAACAGGGCCACTATGAGCCCGGCGATAACCTGGAGGTGGGCGTTGTGCTCAAGCCCTATCGCCGCGACCCGATCCTGCGCACGGTTTCCCTCAAGCTGCCAAGCGACCTGCCCTCGGGCCGCTATCAACTGATCGTGCGCGGCGGCGCGCCCAGCATCGTGCGCCTCGGCCCGTTTATTCTCTCCGGAGGCAGCACCGACCAGCAAACGCCGCCGGTCAACGTGCGGCAGATGGTGGCTCGCCTCAACGAGCGCGAGACCAACACGGACATGGTGGCTCGCCTGATCCTCAACAGCGTCGCGCCCGCCCTGGAGGGGGAGAAGCTCTCGCAACTGCCGCCTAATCTCTCCGCGCTGATGCGCTCGGAGCGCAATTCCGGCGTGCGCCTGGAGCGGGATGAGATACGCACGACCCAGCCCTCGGACTACGTGCTCACCGGCACACAGCAGCTCGTTGTCACGGTCGTGCGCAAGAGCACGCAGGAGCAGTCCGGCGGCAATGCCAGCTTTGGCGGGCCGACTATGCCCAACCCTCCCGGCAGCGGGACGCCGACGACGCCCGGCAATCCGCCCTCCGGCAACCTGAATGAAGAGGGCACGCAGGACGTGGATAGCCTGCCCGGGGCGCGCGTGGAGGGCGGGGGCACATCGGCAGACCGCTGGATGGCGGCGGAAGAGACCAAACCGGACGCCGGAGATAGCAAGAGCAAAGCGCCCTCCCAACCCAAGACGAAGAAGGAGAACAAAAAGCGCAGGCCGGAGAAGGGCAAGCCGGCAACAGACGCCGCGCCCGCAGCCTCCACCGAGACGGCCTCCACCTCTACCGCCAAGTCCGAAGACACCGGCAGCGATAAGCCGGTCGGAAGGCAGCTCCAGACCTGGCGGCAGTCGGCGCGCACGGACTTCGGGCAGGGCAGCTTCTATGCAACCAGCGTCTCCGCCAACGGGGAGCTGCGGCTGGCCCCCACGCTGCGCCGCCTGGCCTCCACGGCGGAGACCTACATCTGGTCGCTGGCTGCCGACGACAAGGGCAATCTCTACGCCGGCACCGGCACCTCCGGCAAGATCCTGAAGGTAGATAAAGAGGGCCAGATCATCCCCTTCGCGTCCTTACCCGTCGTGGCCGTGCAGAGCCTGCTGCTGGGACGGGACGGCATGCTCTGGGCCGGCAGCGGCGTCAAGGGCAGCCTCTTTAAAGTCGCGCCGGACGGCACCTACAAGCTGGTGCGCTCCTTGCCGGAGAAATACATCCTCGCGCTGGCCGAGGACAGCAAGGGCAACCTGTATATCGGGCCGGGCGGCGGCGGCACGGTCTACAAAATCGCCGCCGGGGACAACAGCGCGACGGCCACCCCCTTCCTGAAGACCAACGCCGATCACGTCATGGCGCTGGCGGTGGATTCCGGCGATAACCTCTACGTCGGCACCGGCAACGAGGGCACCCTGTATAAGGTGACGCCGGACGGCAAGAGCAGCGTCCTCTACGACGCCAAGGAAAATTCGATTACCGCGCTGGCAGTGGACGGTGCCGGCAACGTCTATGCGGGCACCGGCCCCAAAGGGCTGCTCTACCGCATCGCCCCGGACGGCACGGCGGCGGTCCTTTACGACCGCGCCACCGCTTTCTACACGGGGCTTAAACTCGCGCCGGACGGCACCCTCTATGCCTCCACCGTCAACACGATCTATCATATCCTGCCGGCGGCAAGTGGAGATGCCTCGGATACGACCATCCAGTCCCTTGACAATCCGAAGGAGGTAGATTTCCTGACGCTAACGGTGGCCCCGGACGGCAGCGTCTATACCGGCACCGGCAACGTCGGCGAGATCTATACGACCTCGCTCAACGCGGGCAAGCAGGGCGCCCAGACGGGCACCTACGAGTCGGTCATCCACGACGCGCGCCTGATCAGCCGCTGGGGCACGGCGCGCTGGAACGCGCAGACGCCGACCGGAACGAGCGTGCGTGTGGAGACGCGCACCGGCAACGTGGCCGAGCCCGATTCGACCTGGAGCGCCTGGTCGCCGGTGCAGATGGTGAGCGGCTACCCCGCCGAAGGAACGGTTACCAGCCCGCCCGCCCGCTTTATCCAGTACCGGCTGACGCTGGAGACGACCAGTCCGCAGGCGCAGCCCGCCGTCCGGGAGGTCGCTATCGGCTACATGCCGCGCAACCAGGCGCCGAAGGTGTCGTTCCAGGCCCCGACGGGCGGCGAGCGCTGGGCCAAGACGCAGACGATCCGCTGGAACGGCGAGGACCCGGACAAGGATACGCTGACCTACGCGCTCTACTACTCCAACGACGCGGGCGCGACCTGGAAGCCGCTGCCAACCGACGGCAAGGCCGCCGAGACGAGCCAGGCCACGTCGACCGGCGCAAAGTCCGCTGCGCCTGCCGCCGGAAAGACCGATCTGGGGAAGCGGATAGAGAACGATCCCAGCATCCCGCCGGCCCTCAAGGAGATGGCCCTCAAGAGCGTCCGCGACCGGCAGAGCGCGGACAGCCAGGCCGCTGGGGCAACGACGATGCGCGAGACCTCCAAAACCTGGGACACTAAAACGCTGCCGGACGGAACCTACTGGCTGAAGGTCGTCGCCTCGGATCGGCTCAGCAACCCAGTAGACGCGCAGACGGCGCAGGCCATCTCGGAGCCGTTCATCATCTGCAACGCGCCGCCCCAACTGACGATGCTCTCACCGGTTGTCGGGCCAGATGGAGGCGTGAAGCTGGAGGGCAGCGTCTCGCAGCCGCTCATCGAGGTGACGGCAGTGCAGTACCGGGTGGATGGCGGCGACTGGATCGCGGCGGTGCCCAAGGACGGCCTCTTCGACACACCGCAGGAGGCGTTCACCCTCTCCACCGGGCCGCTGGCGAAGGGCAAGCACACCCTGGAGGTCAAGGCGTTTAACGCGGCGGGCAGCACAGCTACGTCGAAGATAGAGGTGAACGTGCCATAGACGCGGGAGCCGCCGGGCACGTTCTGTGCCCGGCTCCGGATAAATGCTTACTTCTGCTTTGTTCAATCGCGGGCTTATTAGCCGGAAGCCAGCGCATGCGAGACGGCCTGTTCCAGCGGCAGCTTGCGGCCTTGCGCCCAGGCAGCGGCAAAGGATTTCTCTCCCAGGGCGGAACGCAGCGCGGCGAGGCTGCGCTCGTATTCCGCACGCTCGTTAGACGGGACCGGCGAGCCGAGGGCGTCTCGAATGGCTTCCGCCGCACCGTACAACCGTGCCGCCCGCTCCGGCTGCGTCTGCGCCGCTGCCAGCGCGGCCAGGCCCTCCAGACTTTCGGCCACGCCCTTGCGGTCCCCGATCTCCTGGTGCTCGGCCAGGCTCTGGCCCCAGAGGCGGCGGGCCTCCTCGTAATCGCCGCGTTGGGTGGCGAGCGTGCCGAGCGCGCCCAGCACGCTGCCTCCTTTGATGCCTAGCTCTTGATCCAGGGCGCAGCTCTGTTCCCATAAAGTGCGCGCCTTCTGCGCATCGCCCTGCTGCCAGGCGATATCCCCCAGATCGTAGAGCGCCATCGAGATGCCGTGCTTGTCGCCTAACTCCCGCGCAATCGCTAAGCTCTGCTGATAAAACGCCCGCGCCGCCGCATAGTCGCCCTGGTCGGTCGTCAGATTGCCCAGGGTGCGCAGCATCGTCGCAATGCCCCACATATTGCCCAGTTCCCGATAGATCTCCAGGCTCTCCTCGTACAGCGCGTGCGCGGCGGCATAGTCGCCCTGGTTCTGGAAGGCCCGGCCCTTGTTGTTGAGCAGGGAGGCGAGACTCTCTTTCTCGCCTAGCTCCCGCACGAGCGTCAATCCTTCCTCATACAGGGCATAGGCGGCGGTATAGTCGCCCTGCTCCATCGCGATGAGGCCCAGGCAGTTGAGCGTCGTGGCGACCCCGCGCCTGTCTCCCAGTTCCCGCACAATCGCCAGGCTCTGCTCATAGAAGGCCCGCGCCGCCACATAGTCCCCCTGACAGCGGGCCACGTCCCCCAGGTTCCAGAGCGTGATCGTGGTATGCCCCATATCCTTTAGCTCTTCCGAGAGGAGCAGGCATTCCTGGAGCAGCGTTTCCGCCCGCCGGTACTCGCCCTGCCATATCAGCAGATGGGCCATCTCGCCCAGCATCATATTGATGCCGCGTCGGTTTCCCAATTCGCGGTAGAGCCCCAGTCCCTCCTCGAACAGACTCTGCGCCCGCTGCGGGTTGCCCTGGACGCGGGCGTTCGCGCCAAGACATTTGAGCGTGTGGGCAATGCCGCCTTTATCATCCATCTCCCGCCAGATCGCCAGGCTCTCATCAAAGAGGGGCTGCGCCTGCTTTGCCTCTCCTTGCGCCTCAATCACGATGCCCAGATAGCAGAGCGCGTAGGCGATCCCTTTTCGCTCGTCTGGAGCACGCCAGTGGGCTAGAGTCTGCTCGAAGCACGCGCGGGCCGCGCCGAGGTCGCCCTGCGCGAAGGCCAGCTCGCCCGCGCCTTGCAGGGCTTCTGCCTGCAACAGCGCCGCCTCTGATGGGTCTATCCACTCCTGCGCCGTGCCGGAAGCGCGCCAGTGGGCCAGCAGGTCGGTAATCCAGCGATAGCCCTCGGCAAGATGGCCCCGCACGTACCAGAAGAAGTGCAGATAGCTTGCCAGGCGCAGACCCTCTGCGGCCCGCCCCGGCGTCTCCCGGCTCCATTGCAGCGCCGCGCGGATATTGTCGTGGTACTGCTCGATCCGCTCCAGCCACATCTCCTGCTCCGGCCCATGCAGGCGCCAGCGCGCCTCCGCGGCAAATTGGAGGAAGAAGTCCAGGTGCCGCGCCTTGAGAGCCTCCTTTTCCTCCTCCGTCAACTGTTCCTGTGCGTAGTCTCGGATCGATTCCAGCAGGCGGAAGCGCATCCCGTACGCCGTCTCCTCCGAGAGCGCCAGCGAGCGTTCGCGCAACTGCTGGAGGAATTCCAGCGCTTGCGGCTCTTCACAGACGGCTTCAGCGGCCTCCAGCGTCCAGCCGCCCTGAAAGACGGACAGGCGCGCGAAGAAGCGCTGCAACTCCGCAGGCAGCAGGCGGTAGCTCCATTCGATGGCGGCGCGTAACGTGCGGTGACGGGGAGACAGGTCTTTGCGGCGGCTCGTCAGCAGGTCGAAGCGGTGCTCCAGGCGCGCCAATATCTGGGCGACCGTCAGCGTGCCGACCCAGGCGGCGGCCAACTCGATGGCAAGCGGGATGCCCTCAAGGCGCTCGCATAACGCGGCGACCGTCGCCGCATTGTCGCGGGTGATCTGAAAATCGGGCCGTGCCGCTTGCGCCCGGTCTACAAAGAGGCGCACGCTGGGATAGGTCGCCAGGCGTTCCGGCGCGCCCGGCATGGAGGGTACGGGCAGCGGCGGCACGGGGAACTCGCGCTCACCGCCGATATCGAGCCGATGCCGGGAAGTCACCAGGCAGGCCAGGGTGGGGACACGCTCCAGCAACGTCCATACGACCTGCGCGCCTTCCTCCGCCACCTGCTCAAAGTTGTCCAGGATCAGCAGCGCGGGCCGTCCTGCCAGCGCCCCCGCTACCTGCGCCAGCGGCTCGACCTCGGCGGCGGGCTGCACTCCCAGCGCCTCCAGGAGCGTTCCGGCGATCAGGCGCGGGTCGGTGATGTCGGCCAGAGGCGCGAAATAGACGCGCCCCTCGAAAGTTTCCGTCAGCCGCCGGGCGGCCTCTAGGGCGAGGCGTGTCTTGCCGGAACCGCCCGGCCCGGTGAGGGTCAACAAGCGAGTCTCGCCGGAACCGAATATCTGCTCCAGGCGCGCGATCTCCTCTTTCCGCCCGAAGAACCGGGTCAATTGCAGCGGCAGGCGCGGCTGGGGCGAGCCGATCCCTTCCAGAGGAGCGAGCGATAGAGCGCGCGGCGCTGTGGGCATGGAGGGGCTTAGAGGCTGGCTCTGGGAGGCTGTCGGCGTGCTCCGGAGAGTACTCGCTCTCGGCTCCTGCAAGAGCCGCTCCACCAGGGCCTGCGTGGCGGGCGAAGGGACTTCCCCCAGTTCCTTATGCAAAATGCGCTTTAGCTCGGCGTACTGGCGCTGGGCTGCGGCGGGCTGACCGGCGGCGGCGTAAAGGTGAATCAGATAGGCATGGGCCTCTTCGGACAGCGGGTCTGCGGTGACGGCCCGATGCGCATAGTCTATCGCACGGCTAAAGTCACCGCTCTGCTCCAGCGCCAACGCCAGGTCACGCGAGGCCCCGATAAATAGCTGCTCCAGCCGTTCGCGCTCGCGCAGCGCCCAATCCTCGTAGAAGCCGGGCAGCAGGGGGCCGCGATACCGCTCGACCGCGCGGGTCAGGTGCGCTGTGCGCTCGGCAGGGTCTTCCGTATGCTTTGCCGCGCGCAGGGCCGTCTCGAATGCAGCGACATCGGTGGAGACGACATCGGGGTTAAGGCGAACGTTGGCCCTATCCGCCACCAACACGCTATTCTCCGGCGTGCCGGGCGGCTCCAACTGACGGCGCAGCGACGCCAGAGCCGTACGCAGGCTGGTGCGCCCGGATTCGATATCCGTATCGGGCCATAGGAGCTCGACGAGCTCTTCGCGGGGATGGGTCCTTCGGAGAAAGCAGGCCAGATAGGCAAGCAATACGGCGGTCTTCTGCGTGCGGAAGCGCGCGATCGTTTGATCGCCCTGTTTGACACACAGGCCGCCGAAGAGTTCAATGGTACTGGGTCGATTCATAAAAAAATCCGAACTACTGGCGTTCACTTATCTGGAGTATTCGCCCAGATAGGACAGCTTTCCTGCCTGCCTGCGGTCTGTTATCATGTTCCTCCACGGTCGAGAGCCTCCTTTGCTCCAAAGCGCTGAAGCAATTGAAGCAATTCGGCTGTATCATGGTGACCTTTCAGAATCGCGTATTTCAAGGCAGTCATGCCGTCTTTTGATTGGGCGTTGACGTCGGCCCCTCGTTCGATCAAGAAGCGAACCCTCGCATTGTTCCCCCGTCTTGCTGCCTGCATTAATGGTTTGTAGTCAACAATTTCTGGGTTAACGTCTGCCCCCCATTCGATGAGCAAACGAACCGTCTCTATGGAGCCATCACCGACTGCCCAGGTGAGCGGACAGTGGTATTGAGTTTGCGCGTTTGCATTGGCACCGCGCTCTAAAAGAAGACGGACGGTTTCCATGTTCCCTGACCATATGGCAGGCGGTAATGGTTCCCGGCTGAAGCGTAGGTCGCCATTAGGATCGGCACCTTGATCAAGCAGCAAACGCACTTTCTCTGTATTGCCTTCACGAGCCGTTGATCCAATTCAGAATATAAGTCATCCATAGAGTGACTCCGACAAAACAGGAATGCCCTTGTGAAGTTTAAGGAGCCGCCCGCTATGCTCCCAGGAGAGCAGCGACCGTCAAACCTACTACGGAGCCGGGGCTCGCTCCAGGGCGGCCCGATCCCAATGGGCCAGGTTGGCGGATGCCTCGTAGGTTGTCTGTAGGAAGTCCAGCAGTACGGCGTCCGGGTCGTCAGCTTGCCGGACGTCGTCGTAGGGCAGGATGTACTCGCCTAAGTCGGACGCATAGAACGCCGTGGCTGGCCGGATATTGGCCTCCCGGAAGCCCGTCGGCTCAGGATAGGCATACGCATAGAACGCCGGGTAGGGGATCGGGCCGCTGCCGGGCCACCATCCACAGCTTGATACCTCGTGCGAATAGGCTTCGCGGGTGATCCAGGTTGGAAGCAGACCGCCGCCGGGATGTTCGGGAGCGCGCCTGCCGGAGAAGCGCGTCACCGCCATGTCGAAGCTGCCCCAGAAGAAATGCACGGGACTGCACTTTCCGAGGAAGCGGCTCCGAAACTGCTGGCACACCCGGTCCACCTGCACGAGGATGCGCCAGCAGCGCTGCGCGTACTCCGGGTCATAGGAGGCGTGCTGATCGTCCTGCTCGAAAGGAATCGGGTCGGGCACCTCCTGTGGCATGGTCCATATTGTCACGTCAATATCCAGGCTGCGGAGGGCGGCCATAACTTCCTTGTAAAACGCCGCCACCGTGCGGGGAGCGAGTGCTATGGTATGCCGCCATCCCTGGCTTGTGCTGATCACCAGCTTATGGGATAGGAAGTCGAAATCGATCTGGAAGGTAAGCGGTCCATAGGGCATCGGCCCCGTGGTGAGGCCCCGGCTGGTGACGTACAGGGTCACGTGCCACCAGTGGTTTAGAAAAGGGCACTGGCGCATGCGCACTTTGCCCACGATCTGGGTCCACATATGGAGCGTGCTATACGTGTCCTGCCATGCGGCCAGCGGAAGACTCGGCCACGTATCCTCACGCTCTCTGTTCCCCTCGACTGTCCTGTTCATTTGCGCCTCCTCTTGCCGGTCTCCTTCTCAAGCGGGGTCGTTCCGCACCGATGGGCCCAGCCATGCCCTGGCAGCACGTATGTCTTGCTGTAAAAGCGCGTGGCCACCCTCCTGCCAGGCGAGCGTTACCTCCGCTCCCGCCTGGCGCAGCATCTCGGCGAGCCGCTCCGCATTGTCGCGCGGCACGATGGGGTCATGGCGGCCCTCGCACATCAGGACGCGCCGGCCTGTGAGGTCCGGCAGCCTCTCCGGCTCTAGCGGAACCATGGCGCGAAGGAGCACGGCCCCGGACAGCGCCTCCGGCCGAAGCAGCAGGAGGGCGGCGGCGATGTTTGCGCCGTTGGAGAACCCGACCGCGATCACGCGGGCCGCGTCCAGTCCCAGGCTGTCTGCGGCAGCGGCAACGAAGTCGGCCAACTCGTGGGTGCGCAGGCGGAGGTCCTCCTCGTCAAATACCCCCTCGGCCAGACGCCGGAAGAAGCGGGGCATGCCGTTCTCCAACACCTTGCCGCGCGGGCTGAGCAGGTTGGCGCCTGGCAGCAATTCGCGCCCAAGCCCGAGAAGATCGTCTTCGTTTCCGCCCGTACCATGGAGGAGGAGCAGCGTCGGAGCCTGGCGTGGGTCGCCTGCCACCGGAAGGAATCGGTAACGAAATCCGAGCAGGTCGGGAATCATCGAGTGGGCACCTCGCTATCTGGCTGTCGGATAGGCTCCAGTATCTGCTCGATGACGCGGCGGCGCGGTTCCAGCCAGGGGGGAAGCTGCAGGTGCGTCCCAAGCTCTGCGATGGACTCATCCGTCGTAAAGCCGGGCGGATCGGTCGCGATCTCGAAAAGCACCCCGCCAGGCTCACGGTAGTAGATGGAGTGGAAGTACTGTCGGTCCAGGACGGGAGTCACGTTGTAGCCCAGGTCCACGAGCCTTGTGCGCCAGGAAAGCTGCGCGCCGTCATCGGCTGCGCGCCAAGCCACGTGATGGACCGTGCCGACGGCCACCGTGCCTGGCCGGTCGTCGGGCTGGCACAGGAGGTCCACGCGTGCCATGGCGTCCCCTTCCCCCACCGTGTAGCGGAACCGGTTGCCGAATGAGGGACCCTCTTTAAAGCCCATGTCCCGGCTCAGCAGCCCGGCTGTGCGCTGGTATCCCTCCTCGGAGAGGGTAACGCCGTAGAATCCGCGAATGGCGTGATCCCCTGGCACGCTGCCGCCCTCCCAGCCGGGGCGGAGGTCGGCTCCTGGGTGCGCGACAAGCTCCAGCTTCAACCCGTCGTGGTCCATGAAGTCCAAAACCTCCTCATCAAACCGCGAATATGGCCCCTCCGTTTGCACCCCACGGGCCTTCAGCCTGTCCCTCCACCAGCCCATCGAGGCCGCAGGGATAGAAAACGACGTGACGGTAAGCTGTCCCGTTCCGTGGAGGCCGCGCGGCGCGCCCGGCCAGGGAAAGAAGGTCAAGATAGTCCCCGGTGTGCCGACCTCATCTCCATAGTAGAAGTGGTAGGTGCCGGGATCATCGAAGTTGACGGTTCGCTTTACCAACCGTAGGCCAAGCACCCCCGCATAGAAGTCAACGTTCTTCTGTGGATCGGAGGCAATAGCCGTAACATGGTGAATGCCGAGAATGTCAGGGTTGCTCATGGCGTTATCCCTTCAGGCAGCCGGGCCTAGAATCAAGGCTATGAACTTAAAGGCAATGAACGTGTTAACCGTGTAATACGTCCTGCGCATATAGGATGTTACCCGAATCCTTGCAGGCTACTAACTTTTCCACTGCAAGATAAATTATGGATAATAGTAACCCAAACTGGGGTATAGTAACTTTATGGAAACTAAAAGAACACAGTGCGTTTACGCCGAGGGCAGTCCTACCCGATGCCTGTTGGACCTCATTGCTGACAAATGGACATTGATGGTTATGGGGCTGCTGACAGGGGGACCGAAACGGTTTACTTCGCTCCGGCGCGAGATCGAGGGGGTATCTCAGAAGAGGCTCACGCAGACGCTGCGACGCCTGGAGCGTAGTGGCCTCGTTCAGCGCATGGTATTTGCGGAGGTGCCGCCCCGCGTCGAGTACCGCCTGACGCCGTTGGGCAGAACTCTCTGTGGGCCATTGGCGGTGTTGCAGAAGTGGGCGGAGGACCACCATCCGGAAGTGCTTGCCGCTCAGGAGGCTTATGACCGCCGAGGCCAGGGAGAGGCTGCCGGTGAAAAGGAGGGATGAACCATGGCATTGCAGCACGTCTCTCGCTTTGGGGTTGTTCTGGGTCTGTTTCTCATGATAGCAGCCTGTTCGCCGGCGCTCGGGCAGTTTCGGCAGCGGCAGCCGCAGGCGCCCAAAGGCCCCTGGATGGACAGGAGCCTGTCACCTGACCAACGCGCCGATATGGTCCTTGCAGAGATGACGCTCGACGAGAAGATCAGTCTCGTGCATGGCGCGGGCTTCCCCGGCTTCGGGACTCCCTCGGACCCCGCTTCCGCCGCGGCGCTTGCCCGCTCCAATGGCGGCGCAGGTATTGTGCCCGGCATTCCCCGGCTGGGCCTCCCGGACCTTAACATGGCCGACTCCTCGGTCGGCGTCACCCGAGGGGCGCTGCGCAGCCGCTACTCGACGGCGCTGCCTTCGACCCTCGCTCTGGCGGCCAGTTGGGACCCAGACCTCGCGCAGGAATACGGGGCGCTCATTGGCCGAGAGCTGCGCGATCAGGGCTACAACGTCTCCTTAGCAGGCGGGGTAGATATTGCGCGGGAACCGCGCAACGGACGCAACTTCGAGTACCAGGGCGAAGACCCGATCCTGGCGGGCCGGATGGCGGGGCATCTGATGCGGGGCCTGCAAGAGCAGCACGTCATCGGCGACCTGAAGCATTATGCCGTAAACGACCAGGAGACGGGCCGCAACGTCGCCAACGCCAGGCTGGATAAGCGCGCGCTGCGTGAAACCGACCTCCTGGCCTTTCAGATCGCCCTCAAGGAGTCAGACGCGGGCATGGTGATGGCCGCCTACAACCGCGTGAATGGCGACTACTGCTCGGAGAACAGCTATCTGCTGACGGACGTGCTTAAGCGGGCGTGGGGCTTCAAGGGCTTCGTCCTCTCCGACTGGGGTGGGACGCACAGCACGGTGAAGGCCGCGCTGGCGGGCCTCGACCAGGAGCAGCCCGGCGGTCAGTACTTCGGGGAAGCGCTCAAGAAGGCTGTTCAGAACGGCGAAGTTCCTATGTCACGCCTGAACGATATGGTTCACCGCATCCTCCGCACCGAGTTCGCCTCCGGCATTGTGGATTATCCTCCCGTTCCTAAGGTCGTGGATGTCTTCGGCGGCCTAGACGTGGCCCAGCGCGTGGCGGAGCAGAGCATTGTGCTGTTGAAGAATGAGCGCGGCCTGCTCCCGTTGAACGCAAGCCGCATTCGCTCCATCGCCGTCATCGGCTCCCATGCGGACGTGGGGGTCCTTTCCGGAGGCGGCTCGGCGCAGGTAGATCCGCCCGGCGGCAACGCGATCACGCCTCCGCCGCCCCCTCCCGGAAGCCCGCCTTTCTTCGGTCGCGTGGTTTACTACCCGTCCTCGCCGCTCAAGGCGCTGAGAGCGAAGGCCCCGAAAGCCCAGATCACCTACGATTCGGGAGACGATCCGGCCGCGGCGGCAGCCCTGGCCCGCCAGGCGGAGGTTGCGATTGTCTTCGTCAATCAGCCGATGAGCGAAGGACGGGACGCCGCCACGCTGGCCCTCCCTGACCATCAGGACGCCCTGGTAGACGCTGTGGCCGCGGCCAATCCGCGCACGATTGTGGTGCTGGAGACAGGCGGGCCGGTGACGATGCCGTGGGTGGATCGGGCGAGCGGCGTGCTGGCCGCCTGGTATCCCGGCATTCGCGGCGCGGAGGCCCTCGCCAACATTCTTTTCGGTGACGTCAACCCGTCGGCGAAGCTGCCTGTCACCTTCGCCCGGACGGAGGCCGACCTCCCGCACCCGCAGATTCCCGGGTCCACGCTCACCCCGCGAATGGTGGCGTTCCCCGGCGCCCCGCCCGACGCGCCCAAGTTCCCGCAACTGCCGCCTTTCGACATAGACTACACCGAAGGGCTGAAGGTCGGTTATAAGTGGTTCGACGCCGAGGGAAAAGAGCCGCTCTTCCCGTTCGGCCATGGCCTCTCGTATACCACCTTCGCCTATTCCGGGCTGGAGGCGGCGCCGGGCCGCGTGACGTTTACCGTGAGGAACACGGGCAAGCGCGCGGGCGCGGAGATCGCGCAGGTCTACATTGGACTTCCCTCTGTGGCGAACGAGCCGCCCCGGCGGCTGGTCGCCTGGGAAAAGGTGCAATTGGCCCCCGGCGCCTCGAAGACGATCACCCTGGTGCTGGAGCCGCAGTTTCTCTCCATCTTCAACGCCGAAAAGGAGGATTGGGAGCTCGTGCCCGGAGAATACAAGGTGTTTGTGGGCGGGTCGTCGCGGTCAACTCCCCTCGCCGGCACAATGCAGCTACAGGGCGCCGCGACTCGCTAAATGACATCCCAGGAAGGAGAGAACATGAACATCGACATGATGCTCCATCGTATCGCGGGCATCCTCATTCCGATAGTCGGTCTGGCGGCGGCCGCCTGCGCCCAACCCCCGGCGCCCGGTCGCGAACAGCCGCCCCCGCCCGTCGTGTCGCCGGAGGTCTCTGCGGACCGGCGCCTCACGCTCCGCCTCTTCGCGCCGCAGGCGCAGGCGGTCCGCCTCACGGGCAGCGACATCCCGGGCGTCGGGCCGGGCGTAGCGATGACCAAAGGCGAGAACGGGGTCTGGGAGGTCACGCTCGGCCCTCTCGACCCCGGCGCGTACCGGTACACCTTCAACGTGGACGGCGTCCCGGTCGTGGACCCCCGCAGCCCGTCCGTGAGCGAGTCCAACAATAACGTCTGGAGCCTCGTCTACGTCCCCGGCTCGGACTTCATGGACACGAAGGATGTCCCCCATGGCGCGGTAGCCTCCGTGACCTACTATTCGACGGCCCTGGGCAAATTCCGCCGGATGCACGTCTACACCCCGCCCGGCTACGAGCAGGGCAAGGGCAAGTACCCCGTCTTCTACTTGCTGCACGGGGCCTCAGACAGCGACGATGCATGGCCTTCCGTCGGACGCGCCGGGTTCATCCTGGATAACCTGATCGCGGCCGGGAAGGCCAAGCCCATGATTGTCGTGATGCCCGCCGGGCACACCCGCCCGTTCGGCGGATTCACGCCCCCGCGCCCCGGCAGCCCGCCGCCGGTGGATGAGTTCGTGCAGGACTTCGTTACCGACATCATGCCCTACGTGGAGAAGAACTACCGTACCCTCAATGATCGGCAGAACCGCGCCATCGCCGGGCTGTCCATGGGTGGAAGCCAGACCCTCAACATCGCCATTCCCCACCTGGACAAGTTCGCCTACATCGGCGTCTACAGCTCGGGCCTCTTCGGCATTGTCGGCCCACCCAGGCCGGCAGGCTCCGAGGCTTCTGCCGCACCCGCAAACGCGCCCTTTCCCTGGGAAGAGCAGCACCGAGCCGAGTTGGACGACGCCAACCTGAAGAAGGGCCTGAAGCTGCTGTGGTTTAGCACGGGAAAAGACGATTTTCTGCTTGCGACCACCAAGGCTACGGTAGACCTGTTCAAGAAGCATGGCTTCGATGTGGTCTACGCGGAGTCGCCAGGCGGGCACACTTGGATCAACTGGCGGAACTATCTGATCGAGTTCGCCCCAAAGCTGTTCCGCTGACCGAGGGCATTGCTTACAGCCTGCATTCCGAGATCGGTCGTGTTGGCCTCCGTCGAACCGCAACATGCCGCCCAGAAATAGCCCTCACCCCCGGCTCTTCCTGACCTAACCCCCCGTCCCCCTTCCCTCGTAGGGAAGGGGGTGTCGGAAGGCGGTACGCCACGGGGAAGTCAAGAGGAGCCGCCATCAGAGGCACAAGCTTGTGTCCCCCCCTTCCCTAGCGAGGTACGAGCGAGTAGGGAAGGGGGGCGGGGGGTTAGGTAAACCGCGCAGGGAGGGCTGCTGTATTGGGGTACGGCGATCAGATGCGGCGGCGGAGCAGGGGCGAAAGGCACGCGCCGCAGAGAGCTAAGCTTGCCAGCAGCGTAGATACGCCCGGTCCCGGCACGAACAGCGCAACGGGCGCGGGCAGGGCGATGTCTGTCCGCGTCAGGTCCGACCCGTAGGTATTCAAGGTGGGGATCGGCCCGTCCAGGTCTACGGTGAGCAGAGCATCCCCCGGTCCTTCCGTTGGTATCTCCGCGAACCCAAAGAAGTTGTTGGCTTGCTGCAAGATTGCGAAGGAGAACTCGTCCGGCGTGCCTCCCGCATCTACATTTGTCGTCAGCACGGCATCAAAGCTCAGCCTGTTCCCTGGAACGAAGGGCTGGACAAAGTCATTGAAGGTAGAGAAATCATCCTGAAGCGTAACTGTTGAGGACAAATCCCCCACAGCATCGCCGGTAGGGAGCGGCGTCCCGGAAGGCATACCGCCTCCGAATTGGAAATTCTCTATCTTTACCGTATTGACCGCGTCCAGAGTCAGGCTGCCGTCAAGGAGTTGAAAATCCAGATAGAAGGGCGCTGGCGGGCTGGGCAGCCCGACCAGGGCGGATGTATCCAGATCCACATGGAGGAACACAGGCGCTTGCCCCTTTGCAGGGGCGATCAGCGTCGCGCACGCTCCTGTCGCCAGGAAAAAAGAGAACCACCTTCTGATTCTGTTCATGGAAATCTATTCCTTTCGGCTTGAAGATCAGCAAACAGAGAATGGCGAACCGACCTGCCTCTATCGTATGTTCCTTTCGGGCAGAGATCAGCGTGCGCCGGGGCCGGCCAGTATTCGCGTGCTGTAGAAGAGGTCGCCATAGGGCAAGAATTGGGGTCTGACGTTGACGGACGCGCCCGGCGCAAGCCGATTCCCTGGCCCCAGGTTGGCGTTGATGTACTGGCTGTATAGCGGAGCGATGTAGTTGGTCGCCGCGCTGCGGTTGGCGACCAGCGTCGCCGGGTCCAGGCCGTCCAGAACCACAGAGATCGGCCCCTGGATTGGCGTGCTGCCTACGTTTTTGAGCGTCAGTGTCTGGAAAAGCGTGAAGCTGGCATAGTTCCCGCGAAAACCGGAGCGACTGACGCGGACCTGCGCCGTCTTATCCACCGCGAAGGTAAGTGCAGGCGGATTGGGCGTCAGCAGAAAGACGCTATTGGGAGGGCCGTTGGTTATGGGGTCGTTGTTGTCGTTGCCTGCCGCAATGATCTGGCCCTGTGCGTTGATGCCGAGTGCGCCGAGCATCACGAATCCGTTGCCGCCGGGGATCAGGAAGTTGAGGTCCACCATGCCGTGTGCGCGATCCCACAGGAAGGCCCGGCCCAGGCCACCGCGAATGATGGACCCCCCAACGACCTGGGTTGCGTTATTGATGGCAACAGCGCTGCTTCCGCCTCCTCCTGGGATGGGAAGAACGCCCAGGTTTTGCATTCCTGCGTCTTCTGTCCAGAGAAAAGCCTGCGGGCCGTCTTCGGGCGTTTCCGTCCATCCGACGACCTGATCGAGGTCGTTCACTGCCTTCGCCTCACTGTAATTCCCTGCCGCCGGAGCCAGGGAACCGAGGTCGCGCATGCCGTGCACGCTGTCCCAGAGGAAGGCGTGATACGGGAAATAACCGAAGCTATTCCGGACAGAAATTCCCGATTGGCCGACCACATGGCCCAAGTTGTTGATGCCTAAAGCGTAACTGGATGAGTCGCCTGTGCCCAGCGTGCCGAGGTTGCGGGCGCTGGTGGGACTATCCCAGCGGACAGCCACGGAGGCGTTCGGTCCCAGGATGCGTATCGCCTGGCCGGCTATCTGCCCCAGATCATTGATGCCAAAGCCGAAGCCAAAGAGATAGCCGGACGGGGGAGTGACATCCTGCATCCCGAGAAGAGGGTCCCAGAGAAAGGCGTGGGTGATGACCTGGCCGGTTGGCGCCACCAGGTTCGTCTCTGACTGCCCCGTGACCTGTCCAAGATTGTTGATAGAAGCCGCTTTGCTATTGCTACCGCCGAGCGTGCCGAGGTCTTTTATCCCCTGGATCGGGTCCCAGAGGATGGCGTGGGTCGTTTCGTGGTAGTAGGGGGTTAGATCCGCACGGGTCGCGCTGCCGACCACCTGCCCCCGGTTATTGATGCCCTGGACAGAGGCGCTCTCATAACCGGCAGGAATGGCTAATTTGATAATGCTATAGCGCGTTTGCGCTAAGGTAGGCAGGCACATCAGGAACGCAATGAGGGTAAGCATTCCTCGAAGCAAGTAACGCATGGGTGAATCTCCTCTTTTCTGAGATGGCAGAAATCTCCCTGATGAAGTAAATCTCTCGATTTCCCTGAAGCCGCGTTGGGCAAAAGCAGCAAAACGACGATGGCAGCAACAGATGGTAACGCTCATCCTGTTATCAATGGCATCCTCCTCCTTTTACTTGCTGGACGACGGCTGTAGTCAGTATTGCTCGCACCACAGCTACATTTGTAGTCGCCTACCTTTTAGACTGCGCGCGCAAGATAGGTTCCCTGCCTCCTCCGCAATATGAAAATTTGCTTAAACAAAATAACACTAGTTGCGGTAGAATCAGAATATGCCGCAGGCGTACCTACCCATATCTTCCCTGGGCCTTCCTCACCACAAACTGCGGATGAATGTTCGCGTTCTTCGCGGATTCTCCGGTCTGTCTCTGTGCCTCTGTGTCTCTAGCCGAAGGTGGGTGGTGAATCTTTTAAGGAGTGTGCCATGTATCTTCTTCTGGCGGCAGCGCTGACGCTGCCGTTCGGTCCTCTCGCGCAGGCGGAAACGCCTTTTGCCGATCATGAGAAATTAGCCCTCCGTTCCGTGACCAGCAACCTTCAGACAGTGCCGCGTTACCACAAGCTGGATCTGACGCTCGATCTCCGCGCCAACTATGCCAATCCCTTCGATCCCGAAGAGATCGCTGTCACGGCCCAATTCACGAGCCCGCAGGGCAAGACGGTCACGGTAGATGGCTTTTTGTACCAGGAGTACGTGCGGCATCTGGAGGGCAGGAACGAAACCCTGGAGCCGACTGCCCGGCCTGTCTGGAAGGTGCGCTTCGCCCCGGATACCGTCGGCGTCTGGAAATACCGGATCGCGGCCCGCGACAGGACAGGAACCGTGCGCCTGCCGGCCCGCACTTTCCGGGTGATTCCTTCGCGCAATCCGGGATTTATCCGCCGGAGCCGTCGCAATCCGCATGTGTTTGCCTTTGATGGCGAAAAGCCCTACTTCGCGGTCGGGGAAAACATGGGATGGGGCGGATCGCGCGGCACCTATGATTATGAGGACTGGCTGAGCGCGCTGGGAAAGGCGGGCGGCAACTGGATTCGGGTCTGGATGAACACCTGGAACACGGGCCTGGAGTGGATGCAGGACATCAAAGACAAGTGGAGCACCGGATGGTATCACGGCCTGGGCGTCTATAACCTGGCCAACGCTTGGAAGCTGGATAAAATCCTGGACCTGGCAGAGAGTCACGGCATCTACACCATGCTCACCTTCGGAACCTACGGCGAGTTTACCACGGGCGGCTTCTTTGGCGAAGGGCAGTGGCCGCACAATCCCTATAATGCGGCCAATGGCGGCCCCTGCGCCAGGCCGGAGGATTTCTGGACCAATCCCACGGCGCGCAAACTCTATCGGCGCCGATTACGCTATATCGTGGCGCGGTACGGCTATCGCACGGGCATTCAGGCGTGGGAGTTCTGGAACGAAGCCAATCCTCCGGCCTTCTGGGTAGGCGAAATGGCGCAGTTTCTGAAAGGAACGGGCGCGTTCCAGGGGCATATCCTGGATCCCTACCGGCACCTGATTACGAACACCTACGGCAACGACGCGATCTGGAAGATTCCGGAGGTGGACTTCACGCAGACCCACCACTATGGAACCGGCGACATCGCCGATCACGCCCCGGTCGTCGCCAGCGACGCGCGCCACTTCTTTGGCTACGACAAGCCGCACCTGATGGCCGAGTTCGGCATTGATTGGCGCGATACCGACCGCAAGTACGACCCGGAAGGGCACGGCGTCAATATGCATAACGGCATGTGGGCGGCGATGGCGACCGGAGATACGGGAACGGCGATGCTCTGGTGGTGGGATAACTATGTCCATCCCCTGCACCTTTACGCGCCGTTTACCTCAGCCCGGCGCTTCGCCGACACGGTTCCCTGGACGAGCGGCGTCTGGAAACCTCTTGCCGTGGACCCGGCGCGCGTACTGAGCGGCCCGGAAACCTTCACCGACCTGACCTTGCCCGTCAATAGCGGCTGGGGCAAAAACAACTTTTCGGAATTCACGATCACGCCGCAGGGCCTGGCGGGCAGCGCCACGCTTCCCCAGTACCTCTATTCACCGGGAAAAGCGGACCTGCGCACGACGCCGACCTTCCACGTCCGTTTCACGCATCCGGGCCGGTTTATCGTTCGCGTGAACGAGGTTTCCACCTTTGCCCGCATCCGCTTTCTGCTGGACGGCAGGCCGGTGCGCGAGATCGCGCTTGCCGCCGCGCCCTCCTCGGATCCCAACGTCAAGCCGGAATACGAGAAGACAGAACAGAATAAGCAGTACGGCAACTGGGTCGCCCAGTACCATAAGGACTATGGCATTGAGGTTCCTGCGGGCGAACATGCCATCACACTCGATAATGTGGAGGGGGACTGGGCCAGCCTGGAGCGTATTACCCTCACGGGCTACCGCAGCAGCCGGTATCCGCAGATGAACCTCTACGCGCTCTCCAACGGCAGGCAGGCGATCCTCTGGGCGCAAAACGCGCTGCATAACTGGAAGAACGTCGCCGAGAAGAAGCCAATCCCGGCGATTAGCGGCGCAGAGACGGTGGTGCACGGCCTGCCGGACGGACGATATCGGATCGAGTGGTGGGATACCTGGCGTGGCGAAGTGACGGGACACCAAACCGCTGTCTGCCAGGGGCATGCGCTGCCACTGTCGCTGCCGGACATCCCTACCGATGTCGCCGCGCATATCCTGCCGGAATCCGGAGTGATCGCCAGAGCGGAAAGGTAAAGCTATGTTTCTATAACTCCTCGCTGAGAGCTGGCGGAGATTAGCTTATTCCCAACGCTTCGGCGCAGGGATTGTTGCTGATTTCAGGCGGCAGGAACGTAACCCCGCTGCAACGAATAGCCAGGTATCTAGGGACTAACGGCGGAGGGACAGGCATGGCCAGGATTCGGGTCGTGATTGGGGAGGATGAGCGGCTGACGCGCGAGGCGTTGGCGCGGCTGCTGGTGCTGGAGGACGATATTGAGGTCGTCGGGCAGGCAGGAGACGGTGAGCGGGCGCTGTGCCTGGTGCGCGAAAAGACGCCGGACGTGCTGCTGACCGACATCAATATGCCCAAAATGAACGGCATTGAGCTTACCCAGAAAGTAAAGCAAGAGATGCCCAACGTAGGCGTCTGTATCCTCACCATCTACCATGACGACGCCAACGTGTTCCAGGCCATCAAGGCGGGCGCGCTCGGCTATGTGCTCAAGGACAGTCCCCCGGAGGAGACGGTGGCCGCCATCCGCGCTATCGCACACGGGGACGGCCTGCTGCACCCCTCCATCGCGGCCCGTGTCCTGACCGAGTTCAACCGCATCAGCGCGCAGCGCGCCGCCGACCTTAAACTCTTTTCCGAGCTGACGGACCGGGAAATCGAGGTTTTGAAGGAGGTCGCCACCGGCAAGCGCAACCGGGAGATTGCCGAAGCCCTGTATATCTCGGAGAAAACCGTCAAAAACCACATCAGCAATATTCTGTTCAAGCTCCAGGTCAACGATAGGACGGAGGCGGCCATGCTGGCCGCGCGGCACGGCCTGACGGAGTGAGCGTTCCCGTCATTCCAGCATTGAGAGTGCGACGCAGCGCGCAGCAAGGTCTCCAAATTCCGGTGCGCGACGGAGCAAGCGTTCCATTCATTACCAATAGGGAGAGGGCAGGGGAATCATGGCTAAGGCGTTGATTGTCGGGGCGGGCGGCATGGGCCGCTCGTGGGGCCGCAACCTCAAGGATTGCGAGGAGACGCAGGTAGTCGGCTGGGTGGATATTCGCCCCGAAGCGGCCGCCTCGGCCGCCGACGAGCTGGGATTTGCCGGTATCTATACCGGGGACGACCTGGGCAAGGCCATCGCGGAGACGAAGCCCGATTTCGTGGTGGATGTCACCGTCCCGGAGGCGCATCGCGACGTCACGCTACAGGCATTGGCGGCGGGGCTGCCCGTCCTGGGCGAGAAGCCGATGGCCGCCTCGATGGAACAGGCGCGGGAGATGGTCGCGGCCTCCGAGAAAGCGGGCAAGCTCTACATGGTCAGCCAGAGCCGCCGCTACGATCCCCGCCTGCACGCCTTCCGTGGGCTAATCGAGCAGCTTATCGGGCCGCTGGGCATCCTCAAGTCCGATTTCTTCCTCGGCGCTCACTTTGGCGGCTTCCGAGACGAGATGGCGCACGTGCTCGTGCTCGATATGGCGATCCATACCTTCGACGCCGCGCGCTACCTCAGCGACGCCGACCCCATCTCCGTCTACTGCGAGGAGTATAACCCGGCGTGGAGCTGGTACCAGGGCGATGCCTGCGCCAACGCCCTGTTCGAGATGACGGACGGCCTGCGCTACCTGTATGCCGGTTCCTGGTGCAGTGAGGGACGACATACCTCCTGGGAGGGAGAATGGCGCGCGGTCGGCCCCAACGGCACGGCGACCTGGGACGGGCACGGCGCGCCCGTAGCCGACGTGGTGGTCGAAAAGACCGGGTTCCACCATAAGACCGAGGCGCACGCAGCACATGTAGAGGAGGGACACCACGGCATCGCCGGGTCGCTGCGCGATTTTCTTCATGCCCTTAAGACCGGTGCCACCCCGATGGGCGAGTGCCACGACAACATTAAGAGCTTGGCGATGGTGTTCGGGGCTATCGAGTCGGCTACTACCGGCCAGCGCGTTCCCATTCGCATCTGACCTGCCCCTTGTGCCCACCGCCAGGGATTCTGTTTGACCTAACCCCCCGGCCCCTCGTTAGGGTATAGGGTGTAGGGTATAGGGGGTAGGGGATAGGGGGTAGGGGATAGGGATATCCTCACCCCCTTCCCCTCTCCCGCAGCGTGGGAGAGGGGGACTTGGCTTCTGTTCCCCGGCAGGCTAAACCCTGCCGCTGTGGGGCGCTGCTAGGGTCGGACCTGCAATGGACTGCCAGGGTCGGCAGGGTTACGGCCCCTGCCTCCGCCTTGCCACAGCCCTCCGCCTAGCGAGGCCCGCTGCCCACCTACGTGGGCAGAGACCTTGTTGGCTTCTACTCTCCCTTCTCCCTGGCAGAGAGAAGGGCCGGGGATGAGGGCGACCCTACCCCCTACCCCCTATCCCCTACCCCCTATACCCTACACCCTAACGAGGGGTCGGGGGTGAGGTCTAGGTTCACTCTCTAGAGGCCGATGTGCTTGACCTGCATAATCTGGTTCTCGGCGGCAGACTGCCAGGCAGCCTCCGTCAGCTCGATGACGCGCAGCCCCCAGATGGCAGGCGAGCCGACCTCTTCCTTGCCGAGGATGGCGTTGATGAAGTTATCGTCGGGCGCGCTGCCGCGAGGCATCTGCTCGGCGGTCGGCATGAAGCGCTTGCCGTCGGCGCCGCAAACCTCCAGCTTGCCGTTGCGCATAAAGAAGATGCCCTTGTCTCCCCAGATCGTGATGTCCTCATGCCAGGTTGGGGCGTTGCCGACGACCGAGATGTTGCCCTGGGCGCCGCCGACGAACTCGATGGTGAGCGCGGAGTTGATGTCCACTGGCACACCGAGGTTATCAATGAAGGCGGCCACGCGATCCACGGTCAGCCCGGTGGTAAAGAGCAGCACGGCCAGCAGATGGGAGCCAGAGTCGTTGAGCTGGCCGCCGCCGCTGAAGGCCGGGTCGTGCCGCCAGCTGCCCCGGCAGCCCTTGAGCCAGCCCTGGCACTGCAACCCCTGCACGAACTGCACTTCGCCGATCTTGCCCTCGGCGATGGCGTCGCGGATATAGAGGAACTCCGGCTGGTAGTGCCGCTGGTAAGAGAGCACAAAGACTTTGCCGGTCTCTTTGATCTTGTTCAAGACGTTGTGCGCGTGCTCGACAGAGCAGACCATCGGCTTCTCGCAGAGGACGTGCTTGCCGTGGTCGAGGCTGACCATGATCTGCTCGTAGTGGGTGGTGTGGGGGGTATCAATGTGGACGGCATCCAGATTCGCGCTCGCCAGCATGTCCCGGAAGTCGTGGAACTGGGGAACCTTCTCCAGGCCGGGATGATTGGCGACCGTGCGCTTGAGGGCTTCGTCCCGGATGTCGCAGAGGGCGGCGACCTCGGCATTGGGATTGGCCATCAGGCGCTTGATGTGACCCTGGGCTATGCCGCCCGTTCCGATAATTCCGACTCGTACCTTATCCATATAGTAATTCTCTCCTGCCTCTTATGCCGATAGCCAGAGTCCTGCCGTTTTCTTTTCGGGCGGCGAAAGCCTCGCCAGGCGGAGGCAGGGGCCGTAACCCTGCCGACACTGGCAGTAGCAACCAAGGCACAAAACCCGCCTGCGCGGGTTCGGGTTAAGTCGGCGTAGGCCGACTTGGTGCTTTTGTTGCAAGGAATTCATTCGCCCGCCACCGATGACGGGGCAGGCGGCCCTCGGCTCAGCTTTCTAGTCAGGCATAGCGGGGCCGAATTCCTCCCTTTCCGGGCGTCGTCAGGCAAAAAGGGCTATCCGGCGCTCTCCGGTGGAGGGGATGCGGCGAGCAGACGGCGGACGCGCGCCAGGTCTTCCGGGGTATCTACCCCAATGGGAGCTGTCTCCACGCGCACCATGCGAATCCGATATCCATGCTCCAGCACGCGCAGCTGTTCCAGGGATTCGGCCTGCTCCAGGGGCGTGGGGGGCAGCGCGGCATAGGCTGCCAGGAAGTGACGGCGGTAAGCGTACAGGCCGATATGCTGCATCACGGGCGCGGCGGCATCGGGATTGCGGGGATAGGGCAGGCGAGCGCGCGAGAAATAGAGCGCGTCGCCACTGAGGGCGCAGACGACTTTGACGCAGGCGGGGTTCTCCAGGTCTTCGGACGGGCATGGACACATGAGGCTTGCCATCGGTAGGCCGGGATCGGCCAGCAGCGGAGCGAGGACGGCTTCGATGGCGGTCGGGGCCAGCAGCGGCTCATCCCCCTGGATGTTGACGACGATGTCCTCCGGGGCCAATCCCAGATGCAAAGCGGCCTCCGCCAGCCGATCCGTGCCGGAGCGGTGGCTGGCCGCCGTGCGGATAGCCCGCGCCCCGAACGCTTCGACGGCCCGCATGATCTCTTCATCCGGGGTAGCGATGGCGACTTCGGTCAGCCCACGGGCGCGGCGGGCCCGCTCCCAGACGTGGCGCACCATCGGCCAGCCTGCTATCTCTATCAACGGCTTATTCGGTAGGCGCGTTGCCGCCAGCCGTGCCGGGATCAACCCGACGATACGCAGAGTATGGGAAAGGGATTGGTCTATCACCAGGGCCTGTCCTTTAGTTGAGAATGGAGCGCGTGACAGGGGCCGGCAAGGAGGGTTCTCCTTGCCGGCCCCGGAAGAGAAGTGCGGAAACTGGTCGCGGGAAGCGGCGCGCGCTGGCAGCAAAACGGCCTCAGCCGCGGATGGTCGCCTCCCAGACAACTTCGCGGATGCCGGGTTTCTGGCGCAGGATATGGGAGATGGTCTCCATCTCCTTTTGCAGGTCTATGTCCCGGTGGGTCCGCAGGGGGCGCAGGACGCCCCGCAGATAGACGGTGCCGTGTATGACACGCACATCGAGTTGGGAAGAATCCACATAGCGGCGCGTAATCTGCGCGCGCACCATGCGGGTAGCTTCGGCATCTTCGGCAGGCATGGTGGGTTCCCTCCCTTAGCGCCTCTTGCCACACATCCAGGTCCTCCCTCCCCCTGGTATTGACGCCTCTCCTGAAGCGCACACCTTTTGAGAGGGAGCCACACGGTTGAGGGTGTCTATCCATATCCAGGCATGGATACGTTCTCGATCTGTTTGACGAAACGACCACGCGATCTGTTTCAACAAACCGAGCGGAATTGTGCTCTTGCCTGCGCCAGACGCGCACGCTCTGCGCGTTTTCCTCTGATTGGCTGCCGGCTTTGGCCTGCATTCCATCGGATTGTGGTGTATAATGTACGCAGATTTGTCCCTGCTCTGTGCGGGACGTGAGGGATACCGTCATCATGCCGACGAGCACTTCTACTCTGCCGCTTGAGATTCCGCCTATACTGCGGGAGGCGTGGCAGCGCCATGAGGCCATTGTCAAGCTGGGCCATCCGATCTTGCAGCAGGTCGCCAGCCCGGTAGGGCGTTTTGGGCCGGAGATCCAGAAGCTTGCAGAGCGCATGACCGTCATCATGCGGGAGGCCAACGGCCTGGGCCTGGCGGCGCCCCAGATCGGCGTCTCCAGCCGCGTCATCATCTATGATGTCGGCGAGGGGCTGCGCGTGCTGGTCAACCCGAAAATTGTGCTGATGCGGGGGGAACAGTGGGACCCGCCGGAAGGGTGCCTCTCGATTCCCGGTCTGCAAGGCCGCGTGCGCCGTGCGATGGAGATACGAGTCAAAGGCTTTGACCCGCGCGGCAGGCAGGTGACGCGCCGGGCCTCGGAGTTGGAGGCGCGCGTCATCCAGCACGAGATCGATCACCTGGACGGCATCCTCTTCATTGACCGGGCCGACCCCGACACGCTGGAGTGGGTGATCGACCCTGCCGCCGATGATGAGAACGGAGCGCCGCGCGAGTAGCGGCGGGGCGCGGAGGGAGACGCATGGAGCGGCGCAAGTTGCGCGTGGTCTTTTTCGGGACAGCGGAGTTCGCCGTCCCTTCGCTTGAGGCGCTGCTGGAGGCCGGGCACGCGATCCTGGCGGTCGTCACGCAGCCGGATAAGCCGCAGGGCCGGGGCCGTCAGCTTGCCGCCTCGCCGGTGAAGAAGACGGCAGAGCGGCACGGCCTGACGGTTCTACAGCCCAAGCGCGTGCGCGCCGCAAGCTTTATCGAGACGATGCGCGCCCTCGCCCCCGACGTTCTGGCCCTGGCCGCCTTTGGGCAGATCATCCCGCAGGCGCTGCTGGATCTGCCGCCGCTTGGCCCCATCAACGTCCACGGCTCGCTGCTGCCCAAATATCGCGGTGCGGCCCCGATCCAGCGCGCCATCATGGCGGGTGAGACCGTCACCGGCGTCACGACTATGTGGATGGAGGCCACGCTGGACACGGGCGATGTCCTGCTGGCCGAGTCGGTGCCTATTGAGCCGGACGATACCGCCGGCACGCTCACGCCCAAGCTCGCCGCGCTCGGCGCGCGTCTGCTGGTAGACACCCTGGACGGTCTGGCTGCCGGGACGATTGCCCGGCATCCGCAGGATGATTCTCTGGCCACCTACGCCCCCGCGATCACCCCGGAAGACGGCTATCTGCGCTGGGAAGAGCCGGCAGAAGTTATCCGCAACCGCCTACGCGGCGTCACGCCCAAGCCGGGAGCGTTCGCGGCCATCAAAGGCCGGCGCGTCAAGGTCTGGTCGGCACAAGTCGCTTCGGCGTCAGTCGGGGACGCCCTACCGGGCACGGTGCTGGCTCTGAGCAGGGCGCCCTCCGGGGTGCTGGTCGCTGCGGGCGCTGGGACGGCCCTGCTGCTCACGGAGGTCCAGCCGGAGAGCGGACGCCGCATGCCTGCCGCCGATTGGGCACGCGGCTTGCACCTCACTCCCGGCGATGTCTGCGCTGCCCTCACCGCCGCTGCCTCTCTTTCGCAAGGAGAGGGGTAGCTACAGGACTGAGTGGGGCGAGAACGGAAGGACCTTGAGGTAGATTGTGCATTATATGATAGAAACGGTGTGAAATTTGCTACAGCATATCCCTTTCCTTATTTGATATATTGATCAGGACACGCGCTAGCGCTGTATTGTCGTGTCGCATCGCCGGCATTTCTCCCGATAGGAGCCTACCCGCCAGATAGCCCAAGCTAACGCCTGCACGCTTATGCGTACTGTAGTTAATTAGTTTATGAAGCTGGCAGGAACAGTTAAGTGGGTAGCAAATATGTGCAATAAGCCACATCTTACTTGGGTAGCCAGCCCTCTAAGCAAAAAAGAAGTCCTGTGCTCCTTGAGGGGAAGCGGCGGTTTCCATTAACGGGAGGTCCCGGTGCGGACCGACCACGTGCCCAGAGAAGCTGGGACCAGAGAAGCTGGGAAAGGATGATGACAATGACGCGCTGTTATCGACTCCGAATGTCCCTGCTGTTTTTGCCCCTTACCTTCGCTGCAGTAACCGCGTTGGCCCGCTCAAGCGCCGCCCCACCGGCGTCATCACAGAGCACGCCTAGCCAGAAGAAGATCACCCGTTCGAGCGCCGACGGATTCGCAACATCCCGAGGCAAGCTGGGCCAAGACCTGTTCCTTGCGGTCGCCCAGGGCAATGTCGCAGGCGTCCAGTCCTTGCTGAAACAGGGCGCCGATCCCAACGCCCGCAACGCCCTCCAGATGACCCCGCTGCAGATTGCAGCCGCCGCCGCACCGCCGCCCATTGTCGAGGCGCTGCTAAAGGCTGGAGCAAAATTGGAGCCCGTTACCCCTTACGGAACGCCGCTGCTGTTCGCCGCCCTGACGGGAAACGCGCCCAACATCCAGCTCTTGATATCTCGTGGCGCTGACATCAATGCGGTCCGTCCGGACGGAATCAACCTGTTAATGCTGGTCTGCCGCCACGGATTGACGGATATTGCCGCTGAGCTAATACGCCGGAAGGCCGATGTCAACGCCCGCGATAACGACGGCGCGACTCCGTTGATCTACGCCAGTCGCGAAGGCCAGACGGAGGTCGCACGCATTCTCCTGGAGGCAGGCGCGAAAGTGGACGGCGCCGACAGGCATGGCTGGACGCCGTTGATGTATGCCTCCGCCAACGGGCACGTAGAATCGGTCCGGCTGCTGCTGGAGAAGGGCGCCAACCCTAACGCACGGGATGACAAGGGACGCACGCCGCTGCTTCTCACGGCCACCTATGGAGACCATTCGGACGTGGCGCGCGCGCTTTTGCAGGGCGGCGCAGATGCGCGCGCCACCGATTCCAGGAAGCGTACCGCGCATGCATTGGCTGTGGCGCGCGGGCATACGGAGTGCGCCGGCCTGCTGGGGGACGCAGCAGATACGTCGGCAGCCGCTTCGCAGCGCGCCCCGAGAGAGGCCATTCAACTCAGCCTCAAAGCGATCCAGCACTCCATACTAGAGTTCGACCGCAGGACCGGCTGCGTCTCCTGTCACCAGGAGGGTCTCGGTCGGATAGCTACCGGCGCGGCCCATGAGCGCGGGTTTGCCCTCGACCCGGCGGTCGAGCGGGCACAGTTGGAGCGTATTAACGGGGCCGTGAGCGCGCTGCGTCCTGTGCATCTTCAGGCCTTGAAGAATCCAGAGATGATGAAGCAGGTCCCCCTGATCGAGATGGGGGACATCCCCTACTACTATGGGGTCGTGCTCGCCGGGATGGCGGCGCATAAGCAGCCAGCAACAGAGGCGACCGGCGCGATGGCGATGGTTGCCGCCCGAACGCAGTTGCCCGACGGGCACTGGCTCTTCGGCCTCCCGCGGGTGCCCATGCAGTCCAGCTACTTCACGATGACGGCCATGGTCATCCGGGCCATGCGCGCCTACGGCCCGACGGCCTACGCGAAGGAGATCGACGAGCGCATCAGCCGCGCCAAGGCCTGGCTGCTGGCCACGCCGACCAGGACGAGCGAAGATAAGGCCTTCCGCCTGCTCGGGCTGAAGTGGGCCGGGGCGAGCGCGGAGGAGTGCAAGAAGGCAGCGGAGGAGCTGCGTGCCGAACAGCGCCCGGATGGGGGCTGGTCACAGTTGCCCACCTTGCAGAGCGACGCCTACGCCACAGGACAGGCCCTCTACGCGCTGCATCTGGCCGGCGGGCTTGCCGTCACCGATCCTGTCTATGCGCGCGGGGTGCAGTTCCTGCTGCGCACGCAGGACGAGGACGGCTCGTGGTTTGTCAACAAGCGCGCCCTGCCTGCCAACAACTACTTTGATGCCGGGTTCCCGCACGGCCAGTCCCAGTATGCCTCCTTCAATGGCACCTGCTGGGCGACCCTGGCGTTGCTGCAAACCGTTGACCACCCGCAGCTTCAGGCATCACGCCCAATACGGTAACGGTCGTGAAACGGGTATGCTTATAGCAAGGGTACTTCGCTCAAGATAGGAGGTGAGGCTGCGTGAGCGAATTGATAGACCAGCGGCCCAGGCTGACGCATCTGGTGCGCTGCGCCGGGTGAGCCAGCAAGATTGGGCCTGCCCAACTCGCGCAGGTTCTGCGCGACCTGAAAATACCCACAGATGCCAACCTGCTCGTCGGGCTGACGACCGGCGATGACGCGGGCGTCTATCGCCTCACGGACGACCTCGCCCTCGTTCAGACGGTGGACTTCTTTACGCCCATCGTGGATGACCCGTATCTCTACGGGCAGATCGCGGCGGCCAACTCGCTCTCGGATGTCTACGCGATGGGCGGCAGGCCGATCACGGTCATGAACATCCTCTGCTTCCCCATCAAGGAGCGCGATCCGCACGAGCTGGCGGAGATACTGCGCGGCGGCGCGGAAAAGGTAGCGGAGGCGGGGGCGGTGCTGGTCGGCGGGCACAGCGTGGAGGACTCCGAGCCGAAGTTTGGCCTGGCCGTCACCGGCCTGATCGATCCAGACCACGTTACCACGAACGCGGGCGCGCGGCCCGGCGACGTAATCGTGCTTACTAAGCCACTGGGCACCGGCATTATCACGACGGCGGCCAAGTTCGATGACTGCGACGCGGCCACGCTGGAGGCCGCCTGTCGCAGCATGGCGGCGCTGAACGCGGGCGCGGCGGAGGCGATGCGCGCTATCGGCATCGGCCCGGAGGAGCCCATCCACGCGGCGACGGACGTGACCGGGTTCGGGCTGCTGGGCCATCTTTATCATCTGGCGAGGGCCAGCGGCGTCGGCCTGGAAATTGACAGCGCCGCCGTCCCGGCCCTGCCGGAAGCGGAACGGCTGGCGGCGGAGGGCAACGTCACGCGCGGCGACCGCGAGAACAGAGCCTATCTGGGCGAGAACCTGATCGTCCGGGACGGCGCCACGCCGTCCCGCCTGAGCCTGCTGCTGGACCCGCAGACCTCCGGCGGCCTCGCCATCTGCATTGAGGCCGAGGCGGCGCCGCGCCTGCTGTCGGAACTGGAGGCGCACAACGTCGCGACGCGGGCGATCATCGGGCGTGTCCTTGCCTCGGCAACGCCGACTATTACCGTCCTCTAGTTGGCTCTTTCGGCCAGGGGCATTTCGTTTTCGGTTGCGGGCGGATGAATTCGCGGCAACCAAGGCACGAAGTCGCCCCTCGCCGACTCCATCCTCCCCTCTCCCGCAGCGTGGATCGCTAGGCGGAGGGCTGTCGCTAGGCGGAGGCAAGGGCCGTAACCTTGCCGACCCTAGCAGTGGCCGAACCGTTGAGCGCCGACCCTTGCAGTCCGTTGCAGCCCCGACCCTAGCAGTAGGGGAAGGGGGTGAGGGCAGAACCCGCGCAGGCGGGTTTAGTGCTTTTGTTGCTGCGGCTTCAGCCGTCCGGAAAGAAAACGCAAGGAACCTGCTTCCGGCGCAGCGTGAGAGGAGAATCGCCTCACTACGTCGAAATTCCAGGGAGGGGATACGGGAGGCGAGAACGGTGCTCGGCGATTGGGCGTTTGCGCAGCGCGGCTATGGATTGATCCTTATCCAGGCCGATGGAACGGTGATCGCGGTGGAGTTCAACGAATTCTTACGGCGGATCGCCAGCGGCGCGGTGCAAGCGGACGATCTCGTGCTTTCCCAGGTGCTTACCGAGGGCAAACGGCGACGGGCAGGCGACCTGCGGCTGTTTGCGATGGTGCGTTCCGGACAGGTGCGCACGGAGGGGCTTCCGCTGCGCGAGCCGGAGGGCGTGCTGGCCGTCGGCGCGGAGGCGCGCGCCCTGATACGTGCTCTGGAGGGCGAGACGACCTCGGATTCGGAGACCTTGCTGCGTGCCATAGCGCAGGCTGTACCGGCGGGACTGCCGGGCGAATTGCTGCGCGCTGCCGCGGCAGCTCTCTCCGGGGAACCATCCGACCAACTGTTGCGCCCGGCCCCAAAGAAGCCAAAAAGCCCATGAGTCAACGTCGAGGGGCTAATGGGTTAATCAGCAACCCCTTCCAGGCCGTGCCCACTGCTGGGCGTGTAGGAAACCGTTTCGGGCCTCACAGGCCCTCTCAGTAGCCTCTATACTCCCTGCTTCGGCATTCGGGTTGCAAGCGCGCCGCAGGTATCGGGCGCAAGGAGCCAGGCCATGAAAAAACTGCGTCTCTGGTCGAAGCTGCTGCTCTGGGCCCATCTGTTCGTCTGTTTGGTGTGGCTCTATCTATACCGCAATGCCTATGATCCACTACCCGACTGGGTATTGCACATCTATATCTTGTCTATCTTGGGCATCCAGTTCACCTGGGGGGTTACCGTCGGGCTGATCGTCGGGCCGAGCCGCAAGCGACGTCCGCTGTTGTGGTGGAGCCTGCTGCTGATTTTCATGCCGCTCTCGGTGATAGGGCCGCTCATCCGCGAGATCGCCATCGAGTTAGGGCCTTTCCTCGCACTGATCTATCTGGCGGTGTTTGTCTTGATTTTGGCGTGCGAAACATTTGGGGGCGTCCTTTTGGGCGCAAAAGTGCATAGCCAGAGCGTAAATAAGTAGAGACGTGGGGGTGAATCTGGGCTGGTGCCTGGCGCGGTCTTCAAAACCGTTTGGGAGGCGGCTATTCCGTCTCCGATGGGTTCGATTCCCATGCACTCCCGCCAGAATTTGCGGCGGCGCGCGGTGAGAACGCGCGAAATCAAGGAACAAAAAGAGAGCGACCAACGCTGCGGGCGCTCTCTTTTTTACCTCGCTGCCTGAGGGCAGGGGTTTGTCGTCCCTGCACCTTAATTCTTGATGAGGACGGAGGTGAAGGATGCCTACCCACCCGATTCTAGATGACCTGACCGATCCCAGGCGATTTGCCGTGCTGGACCCGCACGACATGATGGGCCTGGCGCTGAAATTTCCCCAGCAGTGCCGCGAGGCCGTCGCCATCGGCAGGCAGTTTGCGCCGGAGCCGCCGGGACGCGCCGACGTCCGGCAGATCGTCGTGACTGGGCTGGGCGGATCGGCCATTGGCGGCGACTTTGCGCGCTGCCTTACCGACGCCTACGGTCCCGTGCCGCTCCTGGTCAACCGCGACTACACGCTGCCGCATTTCGTGGGGCCGCACACGCTGGTCATCGCGGGGTCGTACTCCGGCAACACGGAGGAGACGCTGGCGGCCTACGCGGCAGCCAGGACGGCGGGCGCGCAGTTGATGGCGGTCACCAGCGGGGGCAAGCTTGGCGAGATGGCAAAGGCCGACGGCGTCCCGGTCGCCCTCGTGCCGGGCGGGCAGCCGCCGCGCTCGGCCACCGGCTATATGTTCTTCCCACTGATCGGCTACCTGGCGCATCGCGGCCTGCTAGGCCGCGACCTCGCCGCCGACCTCGCCGAAACGCTCTCGAATCTGGAGGCTCTGATCGCCGCACTCGGCCCGGAGGTTCCCATAGAGCAAAACCCGGCCAAACAGTTGGCCGTCGCGCTGCACGGCAAGCTGCCCATCCTCTACGGCTCGCAGGGCTATCGCGGCGCCGTGGCCTACCGCTGGAAGTCACAGTTTAACGAAAACGCCAAGCAGGCCGCTTTCGCCAATGTCTTCCCGGAGCAGAACCACAACGAAATTCTCGCCTGGACGCTGGCAGCGCGGCAGGCGCAGAATTGGGCGGTAATCTTCCTGCGCGACCCGGAAGAGGTTTCGGAAACGCCGCGCATCGCCCGCCGCGTCGAGGTGACCAAAGAGCTTATCGCTCCCGTGGCGCAGGTGCATGAGGTCTGGGCGCGCGGGCAGTCGCTGCTGGCCCGCATGTTCCACCTGATCTACTTCGCCGATTTCCTGACTATCTACCTGGCTTATCTCAACGGCATCTGTCCCACCGACATCGGCGCCATAGACCATCTGAAGGCGGAGATGGCCAAGCTCGGCTAGCCTGCGCCGACTTGACTTATCCGTTGATAGGCTGCATTGAATAGCGCATGTCCTCCCGCATCTGCCGGACGCTACGCAGGCGGGCAGTCTAACCTTGCGGGCCTACGTGTGTCCGGTTGGCGGCGTTGGCTTTGCTCTTCCTGCGACTCAGCCCCTAACGCGCCCGCTGCGCGCGCCTGCGCCAGGTCCAACCACCGGCCAGCGCGGCAGCCATAATGCCCATCAGAGCCCCGGACGGTTCCGGAACGGAGGGCGGGGCCTGTTGCGGCGTGATGGAGCCGGGCAGGTCCGCATGGGGAGTGCCGCCCGGCGTGCTGACCGGTCCGCTCATAGGAGCGCTCGGAAGAGCCGATATCGGAGCGACCCCTCCGAAGGCCGGAAGCGCAGGCTGAGAGGTCTGGCCGCTGCCGATAAAGGCCAGAGTCTCTCCGCCATTGGCCGGCGTTCCCGGCCCCGGCAAGAGAGTCTGGCCCGGCGAGGAAGTCACGTCCGGTAAGGAAGTCTTGCCCGGCAAGGGAGCCTGGGTTTGATTGTCGGAAGAGGTCGCTCTATCTTCCGAGGACAGATTCAGGCTCGATCCGCTTAGATCCAGTCCGCCGCTGTCGGGCGGCGCGGCGCTCCCTCCATGCGACCCGCCGCCGCCTGCCAGGCCCAGGCCGGCAACCGCCGCCAGCGCCAGCAGTATCCCCGCAGTCGCAGAGTTTTTACCTCCCGATCTGCTGTCCTGGCTGATTGTGGTGGCATTCGCGTTCTCGGTCAGGCCGTAGTCTGGTTCCGCCGCCAGACAACGCGGCGCGCCCCCGGCCAAAAGGGCGGCGCTTAAAACCCCTGCACACAACCTTCCACTGCTGCGATAGCGAAATCGCATACTGTGCCTCCTGCGTGCTTGCCAGTACAGGCAGGCCGCGCTCGCCGATAGCCGCCCGCTATTTCCACAGGGACACGACATTATGAACCGGGC
Organism: Chthonomonadaceae bacterium; assembly: GCA_035650735.1. GTDB lineage: Bacteria > Armatimonadota > Chthonomonadetes > Chthonomonadales > Chthonomonadaceae > DASRGL01. The sequence continues at coordinate 16,709 of DASRGZ010000198.1, read as the reverse complement.
ATCGCGGCCAACCGGGCCTTACGTGTACTGCCTGATTTCGATGGGTAACGCATGGGCCGATGACGCCCATCCACACTTTACTTTGCAAGAAGCATGCCATCTGTTAAAAATTTCAGGTTAGCGCGCTGCTATTTGTCAAAACATGCTTACTCGATTTATCGTATAGCCTTCTTATCATGTATAAAGTCACCCGTTGCCCCCCAACTTTTGGCGGGTATGCGCGTCCTACTCCAGGCTCTCAGCATGCTCCAGAGTCCAAATTAGCATCTCCCGGCTCACGGGCGAGGCGCGCGAGATCGGCATGTTGGCGGCTTTGGGCAGTCCGAAATGGGGCGCCTGCTGCGCTTATTGGACCCGGCAGGAGAAGCCTTCCTGCCTGACGAACCCTAATGCGCCTATAGCCATCCAGGGGAGACGTACCATGACCCTGCCGACCGGAACGGTCACGTTTCTGTTCACTGACATCGAAGGCAGCACCAAGCTCTGGGAAGAGCACCCGGAGGCCATGCGACAAGCCCTGGCCCACCATGACGCCCTGCTCCAAACTGCCGTTGAGAGCCATAATGGTCACGTCTTCAAGACCGTCGGGGATGCTTTCTGTGCCGCCTTCGCCATCGCTCCGGATGCCCTTGCCGCCGCTCTGTCGGCCCAACGCGCCTTGACCACAGAAGCCTGGCCTGCCGGACTCTCCCTGCGTGTCCGGATGGCCCTGCATACCGGAAACGCCGAGGAGCAGAACGGGGACTATTTCGGGCCGCCGCTCAATCGCGTGGCCCGTCTGCTGGCTATCGGACACGGCGGGCAAGTCCTGCTCTCTCAGGCCACGCGCGACCTGCTGCCTGGGGATGCTCCTCTGACGGACAAGGGCAGCCATCGTCTCAAGGACTTGCAGCAGCCGGAGCACGTCTTTCAACTGGCCGCCCCTGACTTGCCTTCCGCGTTCCCCCCGTTGCGCTCTCTGCGCAATACCAACCTGCCCATCCAATCCACCTCCTTCATCGGCAGAGAGAGGGAAATGGCCCAACTCAAGGAGTTGCTGGCCTCCACCCGCTTGCTGACCTTGACCGGAACCGGCGGCTGTGGCAAGACAAGGCTGGCCCTCCAGGTGGCTGCCGAGGTAGTGGAGGACTATCCCGACGGCGTGTGGCTGGTGGAGTTGGCGGCGCTTTCAGACCCGTCTCTGGTCGTGCAGACGGTTGCGGCGGTCCTGGGCCTGCGGGAGGAACCGGGCCGTTCCCTGACCGAGACGCTGACCGACTACCTCCAATCTAAGTCCTTGCTGCTTCTCCTGGATAACTGTGAGCACCTGGTGGAAGCCTGTGCTCGCCTAGCCGATACGCTGCTGCGCTCGTGCCCGCAGCTAAAGATCCTGGCAACCAGCCGGGAGACGTTAAATGTGGCAAGCGAGACGACCTACCGTGTGCCCTCACTCCTGCAACCCGACCCTGACGCTCTGCCGCTTGCGGAGAAGGATATGGCCGCTGTCTTGCTGGACTACGATGCTGTACGGCTGTTTGTCGAGCGCGCCCGTTCACATCGGTCCGACTTTGCGCTGACGCGGCAGAACGGGCCTGCCGTGGCCCAGGTGTGTCACCGCTTGGATGGCATTCCCCTGGCCCTGGAATTAGCGGCAGCCCGGATCCGGGTTTTGACGGCGGCCCAGATCGCCTCCCGCCTAGACGACCGGTTCCGGCTGCTGATTGGCGGAAGTCGAACGGCCTTACCACGCCAGCAGACCTTGCGGGCGACGCTGGATTGGAGTTACGACCTGCTCTCAGAGCAGGAGCGGCTGCTGTTGGGGCGTCTGTCGGTGTTTGCCGGTGGGTGGACGCTGGAAGCCGCAGAGAGGGTGTGTGCCGGCGAGGGAATCCAGGAATGGGAAGTCCTCGACCTGCTGACTTCGCTGGTGGACAAGTCGCTGGCGGTATTTGAGGAGCAGGAGGATCAAGCCGAAGGGCGTTACCGTCTGTTGGAAACGATCCGGCAATACGGCTTGAAGCGGCTGGCAGAGAGGGAGGAAGAGGCGCAGTTGCGGGTTCGGCACCGGGATTTCTTCCTGGCTTTGGCGGAGGAGGCCAAAGAGAAACTGAAAGGCCCTGAGCAGGCGGAGTGGCTAGAGAGGCTGGAGATCGAGCATGATAACCTGAGAGCCGCCCTGGATTACTGCCAGGAACAAGAAGAGGGCACGGAAGCCGGGCTGAGTTTGGCAGGGGCGTTGCAGCGCTTCTGGGAAGCACGAGGGTATCTGAGCGAGGGGAGGGAGCGCCTGGTTCAGGCATTGGAGCGAGCGGCGGATTCTGAGCCGAGTAAAGCACGGGCCTATGCCTTGAATGGAGCGGGCGTTCTAGCTTTGAGGCAAGGCGACTATGTGGCGGCCCGGTCGTTTCATGAGCAAAGCCTAGCTCTCCGAAGAGAACTGGGTAACAAGCAAGGCATTGCGGCTTCGCTGGGCAACTTGGGTATTGTGGCCCATATCCAGGGCGATTATATTGCGGCGCGGGCATTCTTCGAAGAGAGCCTGGCTATCGCGCGGGAGCTTGGCAACACGCAAGGTATTGCTAATTCGCTCATCTGGCTGGGCAATATAGCCCATCAACAGGGCGATTATGCCGTAGCACGGACGCTCTATGAAGAAAGCTTGGCTATCGCACGGGAACTGGGTGACAAGCAAAGCATAGCCTTTTCGCTGGTCAACCTAGGCATTGTCGCCCGCGTCCAGGGTAATTATACTGCGGCACGGACGCTCTATGAAGAGAGTCTAGGTATTCAGCGAGAATTGGGTGATAAGGGGGGCATAGCTACCTCACTGGTCAACCTGGGGCCGCTCCTGTGCAAACAGGGCGACTATCTTGCTGCTCGCAGGTTCCTGGCTGAGTGCCTGACTATCTGCCATCAGTTGGGAGAAAAGCGTACTACCGCGTATACCCTGCAAGCCTTCGCTGAACTGGCCCATGCGCAACATCAGCCGGAACGGGCCGTACGGCTCTCTGGGGCAGCGCAAGCACTGCGCGAAGCCATCGGTGCTCCTCTGCCGCCGAGCGAGCGTGCAGAGCACGACCGTATCCAGGCCGACCTGCGGGCCGCGCTCGGTGAAGACGGCTACCAGGCTGACCTTGAGGCGGGCCGCTCTCTCTTGCTGGAACAGGCCATCGCGTATGCGCTAACGGAATAGCCCTGAGGGCTTACAGGGGCGAAGCAGGGTTTTGGCGCGCTGGCGGTGAAATACCCGGCGGTCGGGCGTTATCAAGACGCCCATGCTGGCAAGAAAAGGAGAAGTCAGGAAGGTGAACTCGCGGAAAACTCTCGCAGCAGCATTGCTGTCCTCGGTCGTTGTGGCGGCGTCGGCCTTTGCAGGTCCGGCGCACACCGTGAGCGCAAAGCGCAAAGCGCATTCGCCCGGACATCAGGCGGCGAAGAACGTGGGCGGGCCGCGCGCGGCGGTGCTCAAGGTGGTGGATGATTTTGAGAAGGCGTATCAGCGCAAAGACAAGCAGACCATGATCATGAAGCTGATGGTCCCGACCCAGGACGCCTGGGCGCTGGAAAAACGCTACCAATGGCTGCGCGGCTACGGCCCCCACGATATGCCCGGCACCAAGCACCAGCCCATTCTGTTTGAGACCTCGCGGGGTTCCTTCGTGCCCACGGCCTACAAGGTGCTTACGGCGGAACCGACCCAGCCGGGACAGTGGCACGTCGCCGTTCAGGAGCAGGGCACCTATAAGGATGAAGATGGCCGCTATAAGGTGATACGTGTCCGCCAGTTCAAAATCACCCAGCACAACGGCAAGTGGTACGTCCTGGACTACGTCCTCAAGGAGAACCCGGAGGACTACGGCTTCTGGGTAGACGACATCATTGATAAGATGACCAAGCTCTAAAGCTACGCAGGAGAAGCGCCGCCAGGAAAAGGGAGATTGGATGCCTGAAATCCCGCAAAACCCGGACGCCATGCCGGACTTCGAGACGATTTGCGCCCACTGGGGAGAGGACCCTCGCCGCTACCAGGGCGCGGTCATTCCACCCATCTACCAGAACTCACTGTTCACCACGCCGACCTGCGAGGATCGATTCGGCAATCCGGACGCCTATAATTATACCCGCATCGCCAACCCGACCACCGACATCGTTGAAGCCAAGCTGGCGGCGCTGGAGAAGGGCGAGCGGGCACGCTGTTTCTCCAGCGGCATGGCGGCGATCTCGGCGGCGATTCTCTCCTGCATGCGGGCCGGGGACCACGTGGTCGCGCCGGAGACAGCCTACGGGCCGACCCGGGCGTTTCTTGCCGACTACCTGGCCCGCTTTAATATCAGCGTGACCTTTGTGGACGGCAGCGACCCACAGGACTACGCGGACGCCCTCCGTCCCAACACGACCCTGCTTTACCTGGAGTCGCCCTCCAGCGTCGTGTACAAGCAGCAGGACTTAGCGGCGGTGGTCGCTATCGCAAAACAGTGCGGCGCGGCCACCCTTTGCGATAACTCCTGGGCCACGCCCTACTTCCAGAACCCGCTGACGTGGGGCGTGGATCTGGTGGTACATTCGGCGACGAAGTACCTGGGCGGGCACAGCGACATCGTTGCCGGCGTGGTGGTCGGCAGCAAGGCCCGCATGGAACCGCTGGCGGAGCGGGAGGGCGCTCTGCTCGGCGCAATGCTGGACCCCTTCGCTGCCTGGCTGCTGCTGCGCGGTCTGCGCACCCTGGCGATCCGTATGGAGCGGCACCAGCAGAACGCTCGCCGTATCGCCCAGGCCCTCAGCGACCATCCGGCCATCGCCGTCGTCCACTATCCCGGCCTGCCTGCCGATCCCCAACGCGAACTGACCCGCCGTCAACTGCACGGCACCAGCAGCCTGCTCAGCATCGAGCTCAAAGAGCAGAGTCGGGAGGCAGCCTATCGCTTCGTCAACGCGCTGCGCTACTTTGGCATCGGGTGCAGTTGGGGCGGCTTCGAGAGCCTGGCCCTGCCGATGGGGATTCCGGCGCACATCGTCGGCGGCAAGCCGGGCGAAACGCGCTGGATGATCCGGCTGCATATCGGGCTGGAAAGCGCCGACGACCTCTGGGCGGACCTGCAAGCCGCCCTGAAACCTTTCCAAAGGGGGTAGGGTATAGGGTGTAGGGAAAGCTTCGAGAGGCAGCCATGCGCGAGGGCAGGGCTGCCGGCAGATTGCGTTGGTTTTGGAAATTCCGTTGAATTGCACTCGGAGATTTTGTATATGTTTGTGAGAAAAATCTGGACCTCGGATAGGTCTATAATGGCCCTTTCTGGCGCGGCACTGGGGGCGTTGTGCGTGATGGCGCTACTGGGAGGCAGCGCGCGGCGCGCGGCAGCGAAGCCAGAGTACGCCCTCAAGGAGAACAAGACCTGCCAGTACTGCCATAAAAGCCCGACACCGGGCGCCGTTGACCCGCGCACGGGCATCACCGAGACTACGGAACGTAATCCGCGCGGGCAGTACTATGCCGCGCACGACCACTCCTTTGCCGGCTATAACGAGCTTACCGTGATGGGGAAGGACGCGCCGCCCGTCTTCCACCTGGCCTGGAAAGAGGAGCTGACCGATCCGGCGCGGCGCGCTGCCGTTGCCGATGTCGTCGGGGATGGCAAGGCCCGCCTGGTGACGCTGAGCGAATCGTCGGATCAAAAGGGGAGCGCGACGCTGGCCGTCCGAAAGTGGGATGGGCAGGCGTTCGTCACGGAGTTTACGGCGTCGGCGCAGGGACCGGCGGATAAACTGGCGGTCGGAAAGTTCGCGGGCGCGAACCGCCCGGCGGTTATCGTGACGGCGGGCGATCTATGGTATTGGAACGGCAAGCAGTTTGCGCACAAGCCGGCGGCGCAGCCGCTGGCGCTGCTCGGCGCGACCCGCCTGCGCAGCGGCGAGGAGCGCGTCCTGCTGTCGGAAGGGACCAACGCCGCAAAAGCCTACCGTGTGGACCCCGCCGCCGAGCACTGGCTTACGGAGGGCATAGATGCGCCGCCTTCCTCGCAGGTGGCCTGGGGCGATATGCACGGCACGCCGGAGTTCTTCACGCAGATGGGGCTGTCGGAGGCGATTGGGGCCGGCGGCTTGATCGGGCTCTGGGACGTGCGTAACTTTGGCGCGCTCTTCCTCTACTATGCCAAGATCGCACAGGATTTCGATACGCAGCCGGACCCGAAGGACCCCAACAAGACCGAGTTCGTCATCAAGAGCCGTTCCTACTATATTGCCTTTCACAACGCGCGCGATCCCAAGGGCGTCGAACTCTGGGGCACGCCCAAGCTCGACGGCCCGGTCTATGACGTCGGCCTGCTGGATGCGAAGGGCAGCGGCAAGACCGGCCTGCTCGTCCTGACCGGCAACGCGGCGGACAGCAAGCGCCGCAGCCTCTATTTCTTTGCCCTGGATTAGCGGCGGTAGTTGGCAGTTCGAAAAGCCAGTACTCGCTCCTTCGCAACAACAGGCGACCTCAGTCGGCCAACGAGTATTCCGGTGGGCCGGAGAAGCCTCAAGCCGATAACTTTCATGGCCAAGCACTGCCTGGCTGCGAAGGTCCTTCATGGGCAACGTCCCGAAGTCAATAGACACACAACAACAGCCTCCCACCGAGCAGGCGGGAGGCTGGAAAGGGGAGGCATAGAGGCCAGGCTCTACACACCAGCGCGTCTGCGGCGCAAGAGCAGGCCGGTGCCGGTCAGTACACTCGTGAGCGCCAACGCCCAGGCAGAAGGCTCCGGAACCGCAGCGAAGAGAAACTGCGAGGGAGACAGAGCGACGTCGCTGATGCGCACCTCGTCAATGGTGCCGTTGACGAAGTCCGTCGGGCTGTTGAACCAGCCCCGCCCGATGGTGAAGTTCGTGAATCCTGTGCTGGAGAGTGGGGTCGTGATCGGAATGCTGCCTTGCAGTTCGTAGACCTTGGTGGTAGGGTTCTGGATAAACAGGCTCAGCCTCGAACCGTCGCTTTCGGCCACGACATTATACCAGACACCCGGAGAGACCGTGCTGATCGTGTCGTTGGGGCCTGTTCCCGTGCTCCAGAGATCGAAGGTGGTGTTGTCGTCGGCGACGACAGTGACGTTGAAGGTGTTGGTGTTTGGGTCGCTGGCTCCGAAGCTGCCCCACTTGCGCAGGTAAAACAAGCCCAGCGTGGACCCGGGCCGATCCCGTCCAACAAAGGTTTGGAACCCGTCAACACTGTTGAATTGGACCGAAGCCTCAACGGTAAAGGTGGGAAAGGCGTGATCGTTGAGCGTTCCGCCGTTAGGCCCGCCCCCGACCGCGTTCAAAGAGTAGAGGTCCTCGTTAGGGACGAAGCTCATACTGTGCTGGTTCGTCGCCCCCGTCTGCGGGATGAAGGCGGCCGGCACGTTGGCGGAGTAGGTAGGTGCGGAGAAGTCCGCGAAGGCCTTGAGGTTGTTGCCGTGGCCGGAGTAATCCAGCACCGGGCTGCCTGCCGGGGCCAGCGCGTCGGGTGTCACGGGCACCTTTGTGCCGGGCGTGCTCTCCTCGAAGCGGTAGTAGGCGATGGTCTGGGCCAGCGCCTGGGCGTGGATGAGCAGAAGCAGGCTGCCCGTCAGCAGCCAAGCAAGCGTCTTGGCTTTCATCCTGGCTCCTCCTTGTTTCCTGCACTCCCCGGCTTACAGAGCGGAGGATAGATACACCCAGGAATGCAAATTCTGTGCCAACATGGGAACAAGGAGTCAACTGCTGGTTCCGCACGCTCGCTTGTCTCCTTCATCTACTGTCTCCTGCCTGAGGCGGATGCCTTCCTCAGGGGTACGCCTACCATCTGCGCCAGGCCGCGGAGGGCTTCCTTGCGTTCAAACGAGGGGGCCGTCATTGCTTGGGCAGACCGCGCCGTTTTCCCACAGCCTCTACCATCCGGCTTACTTTGCCTATAGCCAACTCGACGTTGCGACGCCCCAGCCCGCAGGACGGGCAAATCAGCAGGCGTTCTGCTGACATATAGCGCAGCAGTTCCTCGATCTTATAATCGAGTTCCTCGCTCGACTCGATGGTAGGGGATTTCACATCCACGATCCCTGCCGCCACTTCCATGCTCGCAGGGATCTCTGCCAGCAGAGCGCGCTCCTTCCACTGCTCCGGCAGGGAGAATTCGAGTACCATACGGTCTACGATGCCGTCCAGTCGCTGGATGGCAGGCAGCAAGGGATGAAAGCTGCGGTTCCGCGTCCATGTCTGTGCCTGGAAGTCTCCGTAGCAGAAATGAACGCTGCGTCGGATACCCTCAAACCCGCCAAACAGTTGGCTGATGAGATTGACTGCGGCTTCCGTCTCCCATCGGCCCTCTACAAGGCTCATTGCCACATGGGGCAAATCAATCTGCACTTCCGGAACGCCAGCGGCGATACAGGCTTCCATTTCCGCCCGGATGAGTCGGATGGCATCCGGCCAAAGGGCCGTTCTGGCCTCCTTTGGCTCTATCATCATGGTGATTTCAGAAGGGCCGGGGATATTGACTTTCGTGATGCCCGGCGCGATGGCTTTTTCGCGCCGATAAGCAGAGGCGATCCCTAATCCCCTGGGAGCGCCTAACGGCCCGACCACCTGGTAGGTTCCCCGCCCATCCCAAGCCGCACGATTCATGGTAGGCGCAATACCGTCGAGCAGCCTGGGAAAATGCAGAATAAAACAGTCCGTCCAGGTTTCGCCTCCTGTATACTCGTCCAATCCGCAGCCTTGTTGCTGTGCAATGGCCGTTGCCGCCATTTCACAGAGAAGCGCTTCTGCTTGTCCTGGCGTCAGTTGGCCTGCGTGATAGCGATGGAGGCGGTCTTTGAACGCGTTGGCGACGGGCCAACTTCCCACGACGGTAGTACGCAACATAGCGATGCCTCTCCGAGTCTGTCTCTTTCCTACCCGCTCTGTCGTCAGGTACAACCCGTCTGCTAAAGCGTCTAAGGCGGCACCCGTTTTTCCTACTGCCGATTGCCGACTGCCGACTGCCTGCTTTGCTCCCGGAGGGCGAGAAAATCGGCAAGCGCCTGCTGCCAGGGACGCAGGTTGTCGCGGCTTTGCAGTTCCAGCGCATAATGGCGCAGGACAGAGTAGGCGGGGCGGTGCGTCGGGGAGGGATACTGGCTGGCCGGAATAGGCTTGACCTCCATGCTCGTGATGCCCGCCAGCTCCAGCGTCTTGCGGGCCAGCTCAAACCAGGAGCAGGAGCCTGCGTTGGTGATGTGATAGGTGCCGTAAAGCGGCGAGTCCAGCAGGGAGAGGAGGACACGGGCCAGGTCTACGGTGTGCGTGGGGCTGCCGATCTGATCGGTGACGACCGGCAGCTCGGTGCGCGTTTTGGCCAGGTTGAGGATCGTATTGGGGAAGCTCTTGCCATGCACGCCGAAAAGCCAGGCGGTGCGGGCGATGAAGTGCTTGCGGCAAAGCTGCGTTACAAAGCGTTCGCCCGCCAGCTTGGAGGCGCCATAGTGGTTGATCGGGTTGGGCGTGTCAAACTCGGTGTAGGGCGTCGTCTTGGTGCCATCAAAAACGAAGTCGGTGCTCAGGTAGATCAGGGTAATGTGGTGCCCGCCGCAGACCGCCGCCACGTTCCAGGTGCCCAGCGCGTTGAGCCGGTAGGCCGTATCGGGGTGGCGCTCGCACCCGTCCACATCGGTGCAGGCGGCCGTGTGAATCACCGCGTCGGGTTGATGGCGCAGCACCGCATGAAACACCGCCTGCGTGTCCGTGATGTCCAGCGGCTCCCAGGCAGGCACGCTCAGGCCCTCGCGAATGGCGATGTCCGTTCGAACGACCTCATGCCCCGCCGCTTCCAGCAGGGAACACAGGTCAATGCCGAGCATACCGTTGGCCCCGGTGACGAGAACGCGCATGGCTTGCCTCCTGTCTTTAAAGCGGGAAGAGCGACTGTCCCGGCTTATCATAGCAGAACAGCAGCATCACGGTGATAAACCAGAGCGCGATGGATACTTGCAGCGCGCGGTCTTTGAGCAGAACCTCGTCGGGCGCGCCGCCCCAGCCCTTCTGGTAGACCAGATAAAGATAACGGCATACGCCAAAGATGACGAACGGAACGGTGAGCCACAGATGCGGATGCAGCCGGGCTGTATTGGATTCGACGCTGTAGACCGAGTAGCAGACGATGGTGACGGCTGAGACGATGTTAATAATCTGATCCAGAAACGGCAGGCTGTACTCCTCCAGGATGGCGCGGTGCTTATCCGCGTTGCTGCCCAAAAGCACTAACTCCTGACGCCGCTTGCCGAAGCCCAGGAACAGCGCCAGTTGCAGCGAGCACAGCAGCAGCCATTGCGAGATAGGGACATGGATAACCAGCCCGCCCGCCACCGTCCGCATCACGAAGCCCGCCGCCACCGTAAATACATCCAGCAACACAATATGTTTGAGCGAGAAGCAGTAGGCGATCTGGAGCGCCAGGTACGCCGCGACGACCAGGCCAAACTGCGGACGCAGCGCAAAACTGGCGGCCACCCCGCCCAAGGAGAGCGCCACCATCGCCGTCCACGCCACCGGAACGGGCAGCTCGCCGGAGGCAATAGGGCGTCGGCACTTCCTCGGATGCTGCCGATCCTGCTCGACGTCGAGAATATCGTTGAGCAGGTAGACGCTGCTGGAGACGACGGTAAATAGCAGAAATGCCAGTGTCACCGTCCCAAAGAGCGCCGGACGAAAGAGATGTCCGGCAAAGACCAGCGCAGCGTAAACGAAGAGATTTTTGGTTGCCTGCTTGAGCCGCATCCCTTTGAGGAGCGCCCTGGCGATAGAGAGCGCGCTCCGCCGTCGCAGGGGCTCTGGTTCCCGTTTCGGGGTATAGGCGGCAGTCCCCTCCGGCGTTTTGACTTTGGGCTGCAGTTCAAAATTACTATGAGTCATTCTAATTCCGCTTTATTTGCTTCTGCCAACCTCTCCGCGATGCGTTCCACGAGGCCGGTTGTCGAGCGCCCGGCCACGAACGGCACGGTGACGACCTCGCCGCCATAATGCCGCACGACCGCCGTCTCCGGCATGTCCTCCACGCAGTAGTCGCCGCCTTTAACATGGATGTGCGGGCGAACGACCTCCAGCAGCGCTTCGGGAGTTGGTTCCTCAAAAATCGTAACGTAGTCTACACAGGCCAGTGCCGCCAGCAGTTCGGCGCGTTCGTCTTCCGGCACGAAGGGACGGGTCGGCCCTTTGAGGCGGCGGACGCCGGCATCGCCGTTGACGCCGACGACCAACAGATCGCCGAGGGCGCGCGCCGCCTGAAGGTAGCGCACGTGCCCGACGTGCAGCACGTCAAAGACGCCGTTAGTGGAGACGATGCGCGCGCCCTCGACCCGCCTTGCCGCCAGTTTTTCCGCCAGCGCCTGCCAGCAGCGCACGACCTCGCCCATCTCCTGATGAACCTTACCGCTAGGGGTTTTATTATCGGCCAGTTACAAGTCCTCGCCTAGATACGGCCCATAGAACCGCCGGAGGAACGCCTGGTAGTCGGGCTTGGCGACGATATCGCGCCACCAGGCTTGGTGATCCACGTACCAGCGCACCGTCTGTTCCAGGCCCTTCTCGAAGTCGTAGGCGGGCTTCCAGCCCAGCGCGCGCAGCTTCGTCGAGTCGATGCTGTAGCGCTTATCGTGGGCGCCGCCGCGCGGATCGCCGATGGGTTTGATCAGCGACTCGGGCTTGTCCAGCAGCGTCAGCAGGCGGCGCGCGATCTCGATATTGGACCGCTCCCAATTGCACCCGATATTGTAGGCTTCGCCCACGCGGCCCTGATGCAGCGCTAGGTCAATGCCGGCGCAGTGATCCATGACGTAGACCCAGTCGCGCACCTGCTGGCCGGAGCCGTAGAGGGGCACCTTTTTGTCGTCTATCAGGCGGGTGACGAAGAACGGAATAAGCTTCTCCGGGTACTGATAAGGCCCGAAGTTGTTGCCGCAACGCGTGATGATCACGGGCGTGCCGTAGGTAATGTAATGGGCGCGCGCCTGCAGTTCGCCGCCCGCCTTGCTCGCCGAGTAGGGCGTATTGGGTTCCAGCGGGTGCCGCTCGGTGAACTGGCCCTCGTCTATCGTGCCGTACACCTCATCCGTCGAGACGTGGAGGATGCGTTCGACGTTATGGCGGCGCGCGGCGTCGAGCAGGACGAACACGCCGTACACGTCGGTCTGGATGAAGCTGCCGGGATCGAGGATGCTGCGGTCGTTGTGGGACTCGGCGGCGAAGTTGACGATGTAGTCTATCGGCTCCGCCCGAAGAAGCCCGTTGACGACGGTTTCATCCTGAATTTTGCCGGGATAGAAGCGGAAGCGCGGCGCGGTCTCCGGATCGCCCTGCATGTCCGCCATGGTCGAGAGGTTGCCCGCATAGGTCAGCGCGTCCAGGACGACGACCCGGTAATCCGGATGATTCTCCAGCACATAGCGGCAGTAGTTGCTGCCGATGAAGCCCGCCCCGCCGGTGACCAGCACCGTCTTGCTAAAACCGCCGCTCATAGCTGAAACTCCGAGTCGCTCTCTTCATGGCGGATCTCATCCACCGGCTCGGCGCGGCCCCATCCGGCGTAGAGGCGATTGGGAAAGTTAAGCACGAACGCATCCTGCGTGCCGACGTTCCGGTAGGCATGGACGATGCCCGGCGGCACCACCAGAAAGATCGGATTGTCCTCTCCCGCCCGGAGAACCTGCCTGGCGCGCTCCCTGCCGGGCCGGTTCTCCCAGAGCGTGATCTCAAAGGTCCCAGAGAGGAACGCAAAGCCGTCCGCCTGGTGGCGGTGCTCATGGGGGCCGCGCGCCACGCCGGGGTGGGTGAGGGAGATATAGCCCATGATGGGCTCGAAGCCTTCGGGCAGCTCATCTTGGCGGAAAAGCTCTATCAGCCAGCCGCGCGAATCGGTATACCGCTTGAGAGATTTGATGATAACGCCGGGCAGCGTTGTTTCCAGTTCCATCTATTCTGATGCATTCCTGTTACGCAGACGGGCACTGAAAGTACCCGTCTGTAGGGCGGCTGCGCCGCCAAGCGTCCTTTCGGACGCTCCCTCTCGCCAAAAGTTCCGTCCGCGAGGACGGTTGGCCGCAGGCCACATAGCCGGGGGGGTTCAACCCCCGGCGCTGTAGGGCGGCTGCGCCGCCAAGCGTCCTTCGGACGGAACACCTATCCTGGCGGCAGGCGGCTGCCTGCGTAGAGCAGGAAGACCCTTCCACAACGGGGCGTCCGCCAGGACGCTTGGCCGTAGGCCCCCCAGACGGGGGTTTTCAATGCCCGTCTGGATGCGGACCAGACGGATCATTCAGGGCCCGGTTACGTTATGGGAGTTATTCAATATAAGGCTGAGGGCGTTCCTGAACCAGACGCTCAAGATACTGGCCGTACTCGGTATTTTTGAGTTTTGCGGCCTGCGCCAGCACCTGCTCGGCATCAATGTAGCCGCACAGGTAGGCGATCTCTTCCAGGCAGGCCACTTTCAGCCCCTGCCGCTGCTCGATGGCTTCGATGAAGTTGCTGGCCGCCAGGAGGGCTTCATGCGTTCCGGTATCCAGCCAGGCGATGCCGCGTCCCAGCTTTTCGGCCCGCAGTTGCCCGCGCTGCAAGTAGATGTTGTTTACGTCGGTGATCTCCAGCTCGCCGCGCCAGGAGGGCTTTACCTGTGCCGCGATCTCGGTGATCTGGCTATCGTAAAAGTAGAGGCCGACGACCGCGTAATCGGATTTCGGATCTCTGGGCTTCTCCACGATAGAGACAGGGGCATCGTTGGCGTCAAACTCGATGACGCCGTAGCGCTGCGGATTTTTCACCCGGTATCCGAAGATGGTGGCGCCCTGAGTGCACCGAGCCGCCTGCCGTAACTGCTCAGACAGGCCATGTCCGTAGAAGAGATTATCACCCAGGATCAGGCAGGCCGGGCCGCCATCCAGGAATCGCCTGCCGATGAGAAACGCCTGCGCCAGGCCCTCCGGCTGAGGCTGCTCGGCATACTGGATGTTGAGGCCATATTGATTGCCATCGCCCAGTAGCCGTTGAAAGAGCGGCAAGTCGTGCGGCGTTGTGATGAGCAGGATGTCGCGCAATCCCGCCAGCATGAGCGTGGAGAGCGGATAGTAGATCATGGGCTTGTCGTAGATGGGCAACAACTGCTTCGACACTGCCTGCGTCACCGGGTAGAGGCGCGTGCCGCTTCCGCCGGCCAGGACGATCCCTTTCATGCGCTGTTTCTGCCTTTCCGGCATCTAGAGGTAAGTCAAGGAGTTAGCTGATGAGACCAAGATGCTTTTTCTTCCTTTTCGGTTAGAAACGGCGATTTTGTTCCCAGTTCCAGGCGGTCTCGATAATCGCCTCCAGGTTCTGGAAGCGGGGCTCCCAGCCCAACTCCGTCTTGGCTTTGGTGGCGCTGGCGACCAGGCGCGGCGGGTCTCCGGCACGGCGCGGCCCTTCGACCTGCTTGATGGGCCGGCCAACAATACGCTCACAAGTGGCGATGACTTCCCGGACGGAGTAGCCCTGCTCGCTGCCCAGGTTATAGAATTCGCTCGCGCCGCCCGTGCGCAGCCGCTCCAGCGCCAGGGAGTGCGCCTCCGCCAAGTCTAGAATATGGATGTAGTCGCGGATGCAGGTGCCGTCGGGCGTGTCGTAGTCGGTGCCGAAGATGCTAACGTGGTCGCGCCGCCCGGTCGCCACCTGCAACACCAGCGGGATCAGGTGCGTCTCGGGCTCGTGGCTCTCCCCGATGCGGCCCTGTGGGTCGGCCCCCGCCGCGTTGAAGTAGCGCAGGGACACGAAGCGTAGGCCATAGGCCCGGTCATAGGCTTTCAGGATGCGCTCCACAAAGTACTTGCTCTCCCCATAAGGATTGATCGGGTTCTGCGGGTGCTTTTCATCCATCGGGATATACTGCGGCTCGCCGTAGGTGGCGCAGGTGGATGAGAAGACGAAGTACTTGACGCCGTGCGTGCGCATGGCATCCAGCACGGCCAGCGCCGCCCCGGTATTGTTATTATAGTACTTGGAAGGATCGGTGACGGACTCGCCCACATACGCATAGGCGGCAAAATGGACGACGGCATCAATGGGGTACTCGGTGAAGACGCGATCCAGGAGCGCCCGGTCGCCCATGTTGCCTTCCACAAGCGGCACGCCCTCCGGCACAGCCTCCTGGTGGCCGTAAACCAGGTTGTCGAGCACGACGACATCCTCGCCGCGTTCCCTGGCGTAAAGCACATAGTGACTGCCGATATACCCGGCGCCACCGGTAACCAATAGCATCGAGGTCGCCTCCTGCCGATTGTCTCTCTATCGGGCAAACGTAGACGGCATGGGCCTCCTCGCCCAGGCCGCTATCGGATGCCGCCGTATCCCCCGCCGGAAGGCAGGGAGCCTGGCGGCAGGGAATCGCTAATCCATGAAGCGGTACTTGAAGATCGTCCAGATCGCCTGCACGCCATCGCGCCAGCCGATCTTCTTGCCCTCTTCGTAATCGCGCCCGCTATAGGAGATGGGCACCTCGTAGATGCGGTAACGCTTCTTGGCGACTTTGGCGGTGATCTCCGGCTCAAAGTCAAAGCGGTTGCTCTTCAGGTCAATATTCTTGAGCACTTCCGCCTTGAAGACCTTGTAGCAAACCTCCATATCGGTCAGGTTCAGGTTCGTCAGCATATTGGAAAGCAGCGTCAGCAGGCCGTTGCCCATGCGGTGCCAGAAGAAGTGAACGCGATGCGCCCCGCCCCCCAGGAACCGGCTGCCGAAGACCACATCCGCCCGCCCATCCAGGATCGGCTCCAGCAGGGCGTAGTATTCGCGCGGGTCGTACTCCAGGTCGGCGTCCTGGATGATCATGTAATCGCCGGTGGCGTGCTGGATGGCCGTGCGGATCGCGGCGCCCTTGCCCTGGTTCTTCTCGTGGTAGACGACCCGTACGTCGGGGTACTTGCCCTCGATCTGCTCCCGCAGGAGATCGCGCGTGCCGTCCGTAGAGCCATCGTCTACCAGGATGATCTCTTTGCGTATCTCGACATCGCGCACGCGCTCCAGCAGCTCCAGCAGCGTCTCGCGCTCGTTATAGACGGGGATCAGGACGGAAAGCACATAATCCTGCGGAGGGCGTTTCGCCAGGCGCGACAGGCGCTTGCTCATCTCGGCGGATTCCTCCTGGCCGGCTGCCAGCGGCCCTGCCGCGGTCGCGGACGGCACGCTCGATTCCTCGGCCTGCTCACGCTCTTGCGCATGCATCTCGTTTTCAATCATGGAACTAAACTCCTTATGGGACGTTGCTCGCCGGGTGCGGACGACACGCAGCCCACAGTTGGGTCAGGCCATAGGCGCTCAACACTAACAGCGTTGGATAGACCGGCATCGAATAGCGGCCAAACGCCAGAATAGCCGCATACATGAGGTTGAAATAGATTACCACAGAAAGCGCCGGGAACGTATGGATGCCCTTCCGCCGCGCCTGCAACTGACCGAAACCGGCCAGCGTCAGCGCTAATAGAGCGATCCCGCCCATGACCAGCGACTTCTTGCGCGTCTCGACGATATACCAGAAGGTGACTGTCTGGATAGCAAATTTCTTGATAAACCCCAGAGGTTCCTGCCGCAGCCGCCGCTTGACCTCCGCGCTCTCGATGGCCTCTTTCTTCAGTTCCAGATCAACACGCGCCTCCATGGGCATGTACTCCCCGTGCGGACCGAAACGCTCCGTGCTGAAGAAGGACATCCCATGCTTCCGAAGCAGCGCATCTTCGTAG
>DASRGZ010000197.1:0-29210 GCA_035650735.1 Chthonomonadaceae bacterium | reverse complement strand
GCCCATGTATACAGCCCCGCCGGTCATCAAGGCCCTGGCCTATTCCCCCGACGGTTCCACGCTGGCCGTCTCCGGCTACCGCGAGATCCTGCTGCATCACGCCGACGGCTCCGGTCGGATAGCGCGGCTGGTCGGGAAGGCGCAGGACATCCTCTCGCTAGTCTATTCGCCCGACGGCAAGATACTGGCGGCGGTTGGCGGCGCGCCCGCCCGCTTCGGCGAGGTCCAGTTCTGGGACACGGCGACCAATAAGCCGATCAATACCGTGCAGTCTACCTATGACACGCTGTTTGGCGCCTCCTTCTCCCCGGATGGCAAGGAGATCGCCTTCGGCTGCGCCGATAACTCCGTGCGCGTGCTTACCGTGCCGGACGGCAAGCCGGTTCTCAAGTTTGACAACCACAGCGATTGGGTCTTTGCCACCGCCTTCTCGATGGACAGCAAGTACCTGCTCAGCGCCAGCCGCGACCAGGCGATCAAGCTG
This sequence comes from Chthonomonadaceae bacterium, assembly GCA_035650735.1. Classification (GTDB taxonomy): domain Bacteria; phylum Armatimonadota; class Chthonomonadetes; order Chthonomonadales; family Chthonomonadaceae; genus DASRGL01. The sequence continues at coordinate 28,726 of DASRGZ010000197.1, read as the reverse complement.
ACGCTGGTGGAGAGCGGCTCGTTCATAGACGACATCAACACGCACACCAGCGCCCTGCGCTGCCTCGTCCGCAACCCGCGATCCTACGCTGATTTTACCGCGCTTGGGCCGCGCCATTTCCGCCTGGATTTCGTGCGGGATATGCACCGGGACATTTCCGGCGAGGTCTTCGTCCATGTCAACGGCCCCGGCGTGCCGGGCGGCGACCTTACTTTCCCGCTGCCGGCGACCCCTGCCGGCGCGCATGGCCCGACCCTCGAAATCACGCTGCCCGACGCCGTGCCTGAGGGCGCCTATGAGATCAGCGTCGGCCCGAAAACCATCCAGACGGAGCCTCCGACCGCCACTCAGAACGGCGACATCGGGCGCATCGTCGTCGGCACCCTCACCCTCTCTGAGGGCGGCAAGACGCTCAAGTTCCAGCCGGACGTGGTGCTTTGCGGCGGCGAGGACGGCATCCCGCGTCTCTATAAAGTGTTCCGTACCGCTGCGCGCACCATGAACCAGGAAGACCACAACCTGCTGCGCATCTTCGACCGACAGCCTGCCCCGATTACCGCCCTGGCCTTCAGCGCCGACGGCAGCCAGATCGCGGTCGGCACCGAGGGCAGCGAGGTCAACCTCTACAGCGCCCTGGACGGCAAGCGGCTTGCGACGCTGCGCGGGCATCGGGGCGTCATCTACGCCCTCGCCTTCCGGCCAGACGGCAAACAGATCGCCACCGGCGGATTCGACGGGACAGTGCGTATCTATAACCTGCCTGCGGGCACGCTGGCGAAGGCGTTCGTGCCGGTTCCCATCGGCAAAGCGACTCAGGTTCGCGCGGCCCGCGATTGAACCCGACTCCGTGCCAATAAGGTCTGGCCGCGATGGAATGAATTGTGCCATAATGTAAGACAACTCTCGAAATTACTTGCAACCTTTCGCTCCGACGCTGCTCCAACTTGGTGAAGCTCATACGTCACCACGGTACAGCTAGCCGGGCACTAAAAGTACCCGGCTCTAGGGCCTTCGGCCAGCCGTCCTTCGGACGGAAACTCAGCTATCGGATGCGTCCGTCAGGACGCTTGGCGGCGTAACCGTCCTATAGCCCGGTACTTTTAGTGCCCGGCAGATCTTGCAGAGGGATCGCACTCATGAACTTACCGGCTCCGTTTCGACGCCTTGCCCTGCCGCTGCTGGCAGCGCTGATCGCTTGTCTGGCAGGAAGCGCGCCCAGCCGCGCCGAGGAGGTCGCGCCCAAAAAGCCGCCGCTGCCGAAAGTCCTCTCTCTTTCCGTGCAGCCGGCCACGCTCACGCTCGATAACCTGCGGGACGCCCGCTCGGTGATCATCACCGGGCACACGCAGGCGGGCTACGATATAGACCTCTCGCCCCGCGCCAAAATTCAGCCTGCGTCCGGCATGGTGCGCATCGGCAAAGACGGCTATATCTATCCCGTGAAAGCCGGCAAGACCTCTCTTATCGTCACGGCGGCGGGACAGCGCGCCACCGTTCCCGTCACCGTCAAGAGCGTCGCCAACCCGCCCATCAGCTTCGTGCGCGAGGTCATGCCCATCCTGAGCAAAAGCGGGTGCAACGCGGGCACCTGTCACGGCTCGGCCAAAGGCAAAAACGGGTTTAAGCTCTCCCTGCGCGGCTACGATCCCGACTACGATTACCACGCCCTGATCGCCGATGTCTCGGGCCGCCGCTTTAATCGCGCCGACGCCTCTCAGAGCCTTATGCTGCTCAAGCCGACCGGCACCGTGCCGCATCGCGGCGGCGTGCTCTTTACCGTCGGCTCGCCCTACTACAACATCCTCAAGCGCTGGATCGTGGAGGGCGTGCGCTCGGATACTGCCAAGGTCAAGCGCGTTGTCCGCCTGGAAGTGCTGCCCGCCGTGCCGCACGTGACCCTGCCTGGCATGACCCAGAAAACCCTGGTCATCGCCCACTATCCCGATGGCACGACCCGCGACGTCACCCGCGAGGCCGTCCTGACCAGCAGCCTGCCAGAGGTCGCCGCCGTCGCCCCGGACGGCACCATCACCGCCGCGCGCCGGGGCGAGGCCGCCCTGCTCGTCCGCTATGAGGGCACCTACGCGACCAACGGCATCACCGTCCTCGGCGACCGCACGGGCTACAAGTGGGTCAAAGCCCCGGACTTCAACTACATTGACGCGCTGGTAGATAAGAAGCTCCAGAAAATCCGGGCGTTGCCCGCCGGCCTCTGCGACGACGCCACCTACCTGCGCCGTGTCTCGATTGATTTGACGGGCCTGCCGCCCACGCCGGAACAGGTGCGCGCCTTCCTCGCCGACCGCACGCCCACGCAGCAGAAGCGCGCGAAGCTGGTGGACAAACTCATCGGTTCGCCCGAGTTCGTGGAGCGCTGGACGAACAAGTGGGCCGACCTGCTCGACGCCAACAGCAAATACCTGGGCGAGAGCGGCGTGCGCAAGTTCCGTGCCTGGATTCGCTCCTCCGTTGCCGCCAATAAGCCCTATGATCGCTTCGTGCGCGAGATGCTGACAGCCACCGGCGACGCCTACGAGAACCCGGCGGCCAACTACCTGCGGGTCGTCCACGATACCTCCACCGCGACCGAGAGCATCACCCAGCTTTTCCTGGGCGTGCGCTTCTCCTGCGCCAAATGCCACGACCATCCGTTTGAGCGGTGGACGCAGAACCAGTATTATCAACTCGGCGCCTTCTTCGCCCAAGTCGGCTACAAGTCCGGCGACGCGCAGGGCGATGAGGTCGTCTTCAACAAGGGCGAGGGGGAAGTCACCCACCCGCGCACCGGCAAAGTGGTGGCTCCGCAGGTGCCGGTAGGCCATCTGGCGCGCACCGCCAGCCTTGCCGACCGCCGCGCCGCCTTTGCCCAATGGCTGACCGCCCCGGATAATCCCTACTTCTCGCGGGCGATGGTCAACCGCCTCTGGAGCTACTTCCTGGGCCGGGGCATCATTGACCCGGTGGACGATATTCGCGCCAGCAATCCGCCCAGCAACCCCGAATTGCTGGAGGCGCTCAATCAGGATTTTGTCAGCCACGGCTTCGACCTGCGGCACATGATGCGGGTCATCGTCCTCTCGCGGGCCTATCAGTCGAGCATCAAAACCAATAAGTGGAACGAGGACGATAAGGCCAACTTCTCGCACTTCATCCCGCGCCGCTTGGAGGCCGAGCAGCTTCTGGATGCGATCAACCTGGCGACCGGTACGCGCTCCAAATTTGAGGGACTGCCTTCGGGCGCTCGCGCCGCGCAGTTGCCGGATGCCGTCTCCGGCGGGGAGGGCTTCCTGGATCTGTTCGGCAGGCCGGCGCGCGAGACGCCCTGCGAGTGCGAGCGCTCCAGCGCGGTGAGCCTGGGACAGGCGCTCAACCTCATCAACGGCCCGACGGTCACCGACGCTATCCACAGCCCGGAGGGCCGCGTCGCGCAACTGGTCAAAACCGTTCCCAGCGATTCGAAGCTGGTTGAAGAGATATTCCTGGCGGCGCTGTCGCGGCTGCCTACCGCCCGCGAGATGAACACGGCGCTGCAGACCATCAAGCAGGCCGGAAGCCGCGCGGACGGCGCGCAAGACCTGATGTGGGCGCTGATCAACAGCCCGGCCTTCCTGTTCAACCGCTGAGGAGAGAGATCATGCTATCTATTCCCGGTCAACAAGGTCGTTTTTGCGATAGCCTGAGCCGCCGTGAGTTTATCCGCATTGGGGGCGCGGCGATGCTGGGCCTGAGCCTGCCCGGGTTCCTGGCGCTGGAGGCGCAGGCGGCGGGCGGTCCCAAGCCTAGCGGCAAAGGCGGCTTCGGCGGGGCCAAATCCGTCATTCTGCTCTACCTGCAGGGCGGGCCGAGCCATATTGACATCTGGGACCCCAAGCCCGATGCCCCGGCCAACGTGCGCGGCGAGTTCAAACCCATCAAGACGAACGTGCCGGGCATCTGGCTCTCCGAGGTCATGCCGCTGCTGGCTCAGCAGATGGACAAGGCCACGCTCATTCGCTCCGTCTCCTATACGCCCAACGGCCTCTTCAACCATACCGCCGCGATGTACCAGATGCTCACCGGCGAGCAGGCCGACCGCGTCTCCCCCTCGGGCCAGTTGGAGCCGCCTTCCCCGGCAGACTACCCGAACCTGGGCTGCCATATCGCCAAGTTCCGCCCGCCGGACGTGCCGATGCTGCCCTTTGTGATGCTGCCGCGCCCGCTGCAAGAGAGCAACGTCATCGGCAAGGCGGGAACGGCGGGCTTCCTGGGCAAAGCCTACGATCCTTATTATCTCTACCCGCCCGGCGACGATATGGATCAAACGAAGATGGATCATATCAAGCTGGACGACTTCACCCTGCGCGCCGAGATTTCTAAGGCCCGCCTGGAGCGCCGCGCCAACCTGCGCAAGGTGATTGATGACGGTATGCCGGAACTGGAGAAGGCGATCAGCAACTACGCCCTGGATGAGTATTATGAGAAGGCGCTGGGGCTGATTCTCTCTGGCAGGGTGCGCAAGGCGCTCGACCTGAATGAGGAGCCAGCCAAGGTGCGTGACCGCTATGGACGCCATACCTTCGGGCAGGCGGCGCTGCTAGCTCGCCGTCTCATCGAGGCAGGCACGCGCTTTGTCCAGGTCAACTGGCCTTCCGTCGCCAACGGCGATCCGACCAAGACCGCCTGGGACACCCACGCGGCCAACTTCGGCCCGCTGAAGAACCTTCATTGTCCCAAGCTCGACAGCGCGCTCTCGGCCCTGCTGGAAGACCTGCATCAGCGCGGTATGCTAAAGGACACGCTGGTGCTGGCCATCGGCGAGTTCGGACGCTCCCCGCGCCTGGGCGTCAGCACTTCCGGCAACGGCAATGCCCCGGACGGGCGCGACCACTGGCCCTACTGCTACACAGGGCTGATCGCGGGCGGCGGCATTCCCGGCGGACGCATCTACGGCAAGTCCGACGCAACCGGCTCCTCGCCGGTGGAGAATCCCGTCCATCCGACCGATATTCTGGCGACCATCTACCACACGCTGGGCATCTCGCCGGATACCATCATCTATAACCACCTCAACCAGCCGCGCGAGCTGGTCAAGGGCAAGGTCATCGCGGGCCTGTTCTCGTAGTCTGGCTAGGAATCGATCTACCTTGCGCAGCCCCGTGATGAACCTTGACCTTTTCATCGGGTAATCCCTGGTTCGTAGGGCCATACACCTAAGGACCTAGCCGCCCTGCGATTACCGGATTTATTTGTCAAGGTTCATCACGGGGCTTTCCGTCCGCAGTCCGGCCCTAAAGGACCCGACTGCCTCGCTATCCTGCCGGTTTGCGCTGGCTGGCGGCGCCTCTGGCACATCATTTGTAAATTTCCTTCTCCTGCCTGCTTGACGATTGGCCTCTTTTCTGCTATAATCCACGCTATAATCCCCAATGGTGGGAGAAGGGAACGACATCGCAAACGGCGACGTTTGCAGCGCTTCGCTGAAAGGCGTATCCGGCCCTGTCGGACGCCTGAGCAGGCGCGCGCCAGCCTGTCTTCGTCACGCCCATCCTGGGTTTGCGTTCTTTACGTTGGATGGACGTACGATCTGCCCGCCATCAACCTCATGAGCAAACGCACTCGAGTCGGATGAGCGTATGCGGATAGGCCCCTGGTCAGCGCGTCGCCCATCCGTTTTTCTATGCCTGCGCTCTCAAGCCAGATGCAGGTAGATAACGGGAAATAGCCAATATGCAGCAAGGAAGAATCCTTATCGCCGACGATGACGCCGTGCTTCGTCTGGATTTACGTTCGATGTTGGAATGTCTGGGCCACAGCGTCGTGGGGGAGGCCGATAACGGCGAGGCCGCCTGCTATCTGGCCCGCAACCTGCGCCCGGATCTGATCATCCTGGATATTATGATGCCCCGGCAAAACGGCCTGCAAGCCGCCGAGATCATCAGCCGGGAGCGCCTGGGTGCGGTGATGCTGTTGACGGCCTATAGCGACGTGCCGATGATCGAGCAAGCCAACCGCGCCGGCGTGCTGGCCTACCTCGTCAAGCCGTTCCGGCAGCAGGAGTTGCAGCCGGCTATCGAGATTGCGATGGCACGTTACCGGGAAATGCTGGCCCTGGAGGGCGCGCTGGATACCGCCCAAGAGCAGATGGAAACCAACCGCCTGATCGGGCGGGCCAAGCGCATTCTGATGGATCGGCATGGGATTAGCGATCAGGAAGCCTATCGCCGCCTGCATGCGCAGGCGCTGGCTACCAATCGCTCCCTGCGCGAGATTGCCGAAGCCATCCTGCTCACCGAAGATATGGCCGCTGTCGTGCCTGCGCCGCGCCGTCCTCGCCTGGCGTAGCGCGCTGCTTTTACCTCTCACAATAGGCTAAACCCTGCCGCTGTGGGGCCTACGGCCTGCTGCCTGCCTACGCAGGCAGAACACCCCGGCTTCTCCTCTCCCCTCTCCCGCAGCGTGGGAGAGGGGTTGGGGGTGAGGGCTGCTGGGAGTGAGGGCCGGAGTCCATATTGTGCTTGCAGACGACGCAGCCGTGGTCTGCAAGCCGCTCAACCGCATAGAGCCTCTCGCAACGGTGCCGTTGCCTGTCTCCCCCGGCACAGCGCTCCCCTATTTCCCCATCGCGCTGCCGCCGAATGGCACACTATCTCCTGCTCCTGTCTGATTCCGCATTGCCCTGGCAAATGGCGCAAGCCATTGCCCCAATCGCCTCTCGTCACTCTCCGGAAGCGCCCACCTGCGCGCTTTCGCTGCATCCGGCCACCATCGGCCGAACGCCATCTCCATTACTGCCATAACAGGAGGATAACGGTCCGTGCATTGCTTTATGCTCTCTACCCATCGCGCATGCGCTCGCTCTGGCAATCGCCGTGCGCGCCTGTCCTGGCTTTTCCTGCTAGCGTGCGCCATACTGGGCCTGGTGGATCCCAGCGTCCGCGCCCAGGATCAGAAACCATCCGCCGACACGAAACCGGCGGATACAAAGCCTGCCGACACCAAGCCCGCGGATACCAAACCAGCGGGCGCGCAATCCGGCGATACCAAGCCCGCCGAGGCCCAGCAGTCGGCGGCAGCAGCGCCTGCCGGTCCAGCCCTCGGAACCGTCACCATCTCCGGCTTGGTGGATGTCTACTACGGCATCAACGCCCGCGCGCCCCGCTCGGCTACGGGCGGCCCCTTCGCTACCATCGTCACGCCCAGCGGCGAGACCATCGGCGTGGACAACGTCGGGCGCTCCTTCGACATCAACGACCGGGAGCCTAGTTTCAGCCTCGGCGAAGTCAACATCACCCGCACGCCGGGCCGGGGCTTCCCGCTCGGCGTGACGGCCACGCTCACCTTCGGCGATACCGCCCGCATCGTCCACGCCACCGAGCCGGGCGGCACTAGCAGCTGGCAGACGGTCCAGCAGCTCTATCTCACCTATCCCTTCCGCGCCTGGGGACGCGATATGAGCGTGGATGGCGGTATCTTCGTCACGCCCTTCGGCGTCGAGGTCATCGAGAGCAGCAGCAACGATAACTACTCGCGCGGCTTCCTGTTCCAGTACGCTATTCCGCTCTATCATCTAGGCGTGCGCCTGACCGCGCCACTTACCAATCAGCTTACCTTCGCCGGATATGTCGTCAACGGCTGGAACAACATCGCCGACGACAACGACGCCAAGAGCGTCATCGCGCAGTTTACCTGGAAGCCCAACGCCAGGTGGACCGGCATCCTGGGCTGGATGGGTGGCTCGGAAGGTACAGGAGCCTATGGTTCCGGCGTGCCGACAGGCGGAGCCGGCAACATCACGACCAACCTGTTTGAAGGCCAGGCTATCTACCAGGCAAGCGATAAGCTCAAGCTGGCTGCCTGGGTGGATTACGCCAGCGCCGCCGGGGACGTCAACGGCGTGCATCTTTCCGGTAACTGGATAGGCTTCGCAGGCTACGCGCGCTATCAGGTCACTCCCCAATGGGCCGTGGCCCTGCGCGCCGAGCAATTCGAGGATATTCCGGGCGTTGGCGGCGTCGGCCTGCGGCTAGGCGGGGGCTACGTGCGGCTGCGGGAGGCAACGCTGACCCTGGAATATGCCGCGCTGCGCGGCCATCTGATTTCACGCCTGGAGTATCGCCATGATCACTCCAGCACAGCCTTCTTCGGCGCCGATACCGGCGACATCACGCCCGATCAGGATACGATCTACCTGGGTGAAGTCTATAAGTTTTAAATGCCCATACCTAAACTTCGGCAGACACCCCGGCTGTGTGGCCCCATCTCAAGCGAGGTGTCGCCGACTTATCTCATCTGCAACCTTGCTAAGGAGGAAGAGTATCGTGAGTTTGACAGCAAATACACGCATCAACAAGCTTGCCCGGCTGCGCACGCGGCTGCGCGATCCGGAATGGCGGCGCTACGGCCTGACGCTGCTTATCGGAAAGGTAGGGGCGCTCGCCATTCTCTACCTGGCGTTTGCCCTGTTCTCAGCCTTTGTCGGCTCTCCGGCGCACGCCGATGACCCGGTTCTCAAGGGCAACGACATTGTGAACCCCATCAATACCGTCTGGACGCTGGTGGCGGCGTTCCTCGTGTTCGGGATGCAGGTCGGCTTTACCATGCTGGAAGCCGGTTTCTGCCGGTCGCGCGAGACCGTCAACGTCCTCATGGAGTGTATCGTTGATACCTGTCTGTGCGGCCTTCTCTTCTATGCCTGGGGCTTTGCGTTTATGTTCGGGCATGGCAACGGCTTGATCGGAAATGGAGACGGCAAGGGCCACACCTGGTTCTTCCTGCAAAACACCCCGGCCACCTACGAAAGCACGGGCGTTGCGTTCCTGGCCTTCTGGCTCTTCCAGTTCGCCTTCGCGGATACCTGCTCGACCATCACCTCTGGAGCCATGATAGGACGCACCGGCTTTGTCGGCGACCTGCTCTATAGCATCGGCGTTTCCGGGTTTATCTATCCTATCATCGGGCACTGGGCCTGGGGACCGGACGGCTTCCTGGCGACGATGGGCAGCGCCGGGAACTTCCTGCCGTCTCTGGGCACAGGTTTCCATGATTTTGCCGGCTCTACCGTCGTGCATACCATCGGCGGATTTATCGCCCTGGCCGGAGCCATCGCGCTAGGGCCGCGCCTGGGCCGCAAATTCAAGCGGGACGGCGGCGGCCCTATGCTTCCTCATGACCTTGTAGTAGCGGCGGCCGGCGGCCTGATCCTGTGGTTCGGCTGGTACGGCTTTAATCCCGGTTCGACGCTCTCCGCAATGGACTTTCAGGGCATTGGCCGCGTCGCCACTAACACGACTCTGGCGGCCTGTTCTGCGGGCCTGGCGGCTATGTTTTACGCCTATCCGCAGACGAAAAAGTGGGATTTAGGCTTTACCGTCAATGGGTTCCTCGCGGGCCTGGTCGCCATCACCTGCCCCTGCTACTGGGTCACGCCGACCGGCTCTATTCTCCTGGGCGCGGTGGCTGGCGTGATCGTCGTCGCTGGCGTGAACTTCCTGGAATGGCTGCGCATTGATGATCCTATCGGCGCAGTGCCCGTACACGGCTTTTGCGGCATCTGGGGCACATGGTCGCTGGGACTGTTCGCCTGTGGTAAGTTTGGGGCCTCCGGGCCGATCTCGCCGGATAACTCCACGGCCCTGCGCGGGCTGTTCTATGGCGGCGGCATGAAGCTGCTGGAAGCGCAGGTGCTGGGCAACCTGATGATCACCCTGGCTACCTTTGGCGTCGCTATGGCGCTGATGTACGCGGTAAAACTGACCGGAACCTTGCGTGTCTCGAAAGAGGGCGAGATGGAAGGTCTGGACCTGCACGAGCACGGCATTCCGGCTTACCCTGAGTTCGTGCTGACCCAATCGGCAACCCCACATGGGAGCATAGAGGCCGCCGCGCACGCCGCAGCCGTCCAATCGCTGCCGGAAGGTGAGCGCAGCACGCAGCCGACTTAGGGTTGCTAGATCGGTCGCTTCTCGCTGCCTGGGTCGGGGTGCAATGAAAAGCCGGGCAATAAATTACCCGTCTGGTGGACCTACGGCCAGGCGTCCTCGCGGACGCCCCGTTGCGGAAGGCTCTTCCTGCCTACAAAGGCAGCCACCTGCCGTTAGGATGATTGTTCCGTCCGCTAGGACGGTTGGCGGCGTAGCCGCCCTACAGACGGGTATTTTCAATGCCCGGCACTGGGCGGCTTTCTTTCTAAGGAGACATACCATGATCAAAGTGGAAGCCTTAATTCGGCCTCAAAAGCTGGAAGAGGTCAAAGCCGCTCTAGCCGACATCGGCATCAAGGGCATGACGGTTACGGAGGTGCGCGGCTCCGGCAAGCAGAAGGGGTTCACACAACACTATCGGGGCGCAGAGTACACGGTCAATCTACTGCAAAAGATCAAGCTGGAGATCGTTGTGCCGGATGAAGAGGCGCGCACGATAGCCGCGACAATAGCCAACGCGGCACGCACCGGCGAGATCGGCGATGGCAAGATATTCCTTGTTCCTGTGGCGGAGGCGATCCGCATTCGCACCGGCGAGGAGGACGAGGAGGCGCTGGAATAACAGTCTCTGACAGTCGGTGGGCGTATGGCGTTGTATGGCGGCAGGGTTTCCCCTGCCGCCTTTTTCGTTAGGCTTTCGTTTCGGTGACGGCCTGAGCGGGAAAATGCCGCGCAGGAGCGGCAGGGACAGCGAGGCGTCTGCGGGCGAAGTAGTCCAACGCGGGCTTCTCGAAGAGACGATAGAATCCGTAGCTGAAGGCGATAGCGACGGCCAGTACGGGGAACAGACCGAAATAGAGGCGCTGCGGCGCACTCAGGTATTGGTTCAGAGCAACCCATCTATAAAGGCCAGCCGTGCGGCGGGCCGCTCCCGCGCGCTGATCACCCGTTTTTGTCTATCGGCTCCTGAGGCCAGTTCGGGTGTCTTTTCTAAGGTTCCCGGAAGCAAAACGTTTGTTACCTCGCGCTCTCAATCCGCTCTGAGCCAGCAGGCTATCCCACTCCGACGCTTTCCTAACTTTCGTATTTGCCCGGTAGCTTTCTGCCTAACGCACAAAACCTGTTCCTTCTGCGTAGTTAAAGTCAGGAGGCGCTGCCGATAGGCAACGAGAAAGCCGCTTTTCCCTTTTGCGGTATACTGAGCGATAGAGGCAAAAGCTGTGCCTTGGGAGCGGAGCGGCCAGAAATAAGGAGAAAGAGCCAGCTATGATCGTCGGAGTGCCAAAAGAGATCAAAGATAATGAGTACCGCGTCGCGCTCGTGCCCGCCGGTGCCGAAGCGCTGGTTGAAGCCGGACATACCGTGCTGGTCGAGGCCGGGGCGGGACTGGGCACGGGCATCGAGGATGCCGAGTACCGAGAGGCTGGGGCCGAGATCGTTGCCGATCATGAAGCCATCTTTGCGCGGGCGGAGTTGATCCTGAAGGTGAAGGAGCCGCTGCCATCGGAGTACGGCCTGCTGCGCAAGGGTCAGGCCGTCTTCACCTACTTCCATTTCGCCGCCGACGAGGAGCTGACGCGGGCAATGGTGGATAGGGGCGTCGTCTGCATCGCCTACGAAACCATCCAGCTTCCCGACGGCACGCTGCCCCTGCTGACGCCGATGAGCGAGGTGGCGGGCCGCATGGCCGTGCAGGAGGGCGCAAAATACCTGGAGCGCCCGATGGAAGGGCGCGGCATCCTGCTGGCGGGCGTGCCGGGCGTTCCTCCGGCCAACGTCGTTATTCTGGGCGGGGGCGTGGTGGGTGCCAACGCGGCCAAGATCGCTGCCGGCTTCGGTGCCAACGTCTTTATCCTCGACATCAACCTGGAGCGCCTGCGATATCTGGATGACATCATGCCACCCAACGTCACGACTATCTTCTCCAACCGCGCCAACATCCGCCGCCTGCTTCCCGACGCCGACCTGGTCATCGGAGGCGTGCTGCGACGGGGCGCGAAGGCTCCGGTGCTGGTCAGCCGCGAGATGATCAAGACGATGAAACGCGGCGCGGTCGTGGTAGATGTGGCCGTGGATCAGGGGGGCTGCTTCGAGACGACGCATCCGACCACGCACAGCCATCCCACCTACATCGTCGAGGGCGTCGTCCACTACTGCGTGGCCAACATGCCCGGCGCCGTCGCTGGCACCTCCACCTACGCGCTGACCAATGAGACGCTGGCCTACGCCCGCCAGCTCGCCAATCAAGGCTGGAAGACCGCCCTGCGCGAGAACCGCGCGCTGATGCTGGGCCTTAACATTGCCGAGGGCAAGGTGACTCTGGCCGCCATTGCCGAGCAATACGGCTATCCCTATACGCCTGCCGAAGAGCTGATCTCCTGACAAGCTATCTACCTTAACCGGCCTGCGGTAGCAAAAGATTAATCATCCTCTAGCAGTGACGCAATTCACAGCCTCGTCCCCGGCCTGCGGGGACAAAAGGCTGCGCCGTGACGGTATATTAACCAGTAGGCAAGTTTTTTGCTAAATGTCTGGAGGCGCTATGCCAACTGAATTGCCGCAAAGAGAGAACCAACCGTTGCCGGAACGGCCCAACCGGGACGAAAACGCCTCTCCGCGTCCGGCGGCGGGGCCGCCCCGTGATAGTGGCGGCTCCTTTCACCTGATCACCGTAGCAGGCATTCCCATTCGCCTGCATTTTACCTTTCTGCTGCTGCTGGCCTGGTTTGCCTTCATCAGTCTGGGGCATAAACCGGAATCCGGCGAGCCAGCCCTGGTTCAGCCCTGGACGGGCCTGCTGTTCGTCCTGGGATTGTTCGCCTGCGTGGTGCTCCATGAGCTGGGACACGCGCTCACCGCCAGGCGTTACGGCATTCGCACACGCGATATCGTGCTCTATCCCATCGGCGGAGTCGCCAGCCTGGAGACAATGCCGCGCCCGCGTCAGGAACTCTGGATAGCGCTGGCCGGTCCCGCCGTCAACCTGGTGATTGCGGGCCTGCTGTATGTCGCGCTGCGTCTAGCTCACCAACCAGTCGGTTCGTTCCGGCCTACCGGCCCGCCGACGAGCATGGCAGCCAACCTGATGTGGGCCAACCTGACGCTGGCCGTCTTCAATATGTTGCCCGCCTTTCTGATGGATGGCGGGCGGGTGCTGCGCGCCCTGATCGCGCGTTTCACTTCTGATGATGTGCAGGCGACGGCCATTGCGGCGCGTGTCGGGCAGTTCCTGGCGATCCTGCTCGGCCTGTACGGGCTTTACCAGGGGAATCTCATCCTGATCTTTATCGCTGTCTTTGTCTATCTGGGAGCCGGGCAGGAGGCGATGGCGTTCCAGACCAAAGCGCTGATGATGGGCCATCGGGTGCGGGAGGCGATGCTGCGCGAGTTCCACACGCTCTCGGTGGGCAATACGCTCAATGAGGCGGCGGAGGTGTTGCTGGCGGGCAGCCAGCAGGACTTCCCGGTCGTGCATGGCGGCGAAGTGGTCGGCGTGCTCTCCCGCGCGGCACTGATACGCGGTCTGGCTGCCGAGGGACCGGAGGCTTATGTTGCCGGGGCGATGGAACGGGATTTCGCCTGGGCCCAGCCGGAGGACGATCTGGAGACGGTGCTGGCGCAGACGCAGGTGGCCGGCCCCATCCTGGTGATGGAGGGCGATTCGCGTGAGAACGCCCGGCTCATCGGCATGCTCACCCAGGAGAACCTGCTGGAGTTCCTGACGCTGATACAGCTAAAAAGGGGCAGGCGCTCACCACAGCAGGATACGTTCTAATCGCCTAATCCCCCATCCCCCCTCTCCCGCAGCGCCGGGAGAGGGGGTAGGGGGTGAGCGCGCCCCTACACCCTACCCCCTATCCCCTACACCCTGTACTATGCCGGCTGGAACGGCTCCATCCAGTGTAGGAAACGCCGGGCGTAACGGTCCAGGTTCTCCAGGCTGCCGCCGCCGCGCAACGCCGAGCACATCTCGTAGGTCACGAAGCCGGTGTAACCGATCTCGCGGAGCGCGGCGAAAAACGAGGCATAATCAATGATGCCCTCGCCGACCGGCACGGCCTTCGCCTCCGCCTGGGCGGGCGTATAGTTGGTCAGCGCAGGGTTATAGTGGAAGCGCGGCTGGAGCACGTAATCGGCGACGATGGTCTGCACAAGGAAGGGAGCCAGACGGCGCACCGCCTCGGCTAACGGCTCACCGCTAAGCCCCTGGAGCGTCGGCGCCCAGGCATCGTAGCCGGCCTTGACGTTAGGCTCATCTACCTCGGTCAGGAAATCGCGCAGGGCTTCGTAGTGGACGGCGACATCGTGGTGGTTCTGCACGGCCAGCGTCACGTCGTAGTCTGCCGCCTGGCGCGCGCACTCCTTTACTGCCTTCACGCACCGCGACCAGCTTTGCGCGGGCGTCAGCTCGCTGCGCTCATAGCCGGTAAAGATGCGCACGATGCGCCCGCCCAGGTCGCGCGTTAGCCGGGCGCATTCGCGGATATAGAGTGCCTGCATCTCCACCAGGGGAATATCGGGCCGCTCTACGCCGAGGGTGAAGTCGTTATAGGCGGCCAGGGCGGCCAGTTCCAGGCCGCGCCGCTGCATCTGATCGCGTATCGCGCGGCGGCGATCCTCCGGCATGGCCAGCAGCGAGGCATGCCGGCCCTTCGCCATGAGCATCACTCCCTGATAACCTAACTCCGCCGCATGATCGAGGAACTCCTCCAGCGAGAGGGCGGCCTGCCCCTCCCAGACCCCGGCATAACTGACGGAATGCAAAGCCAATTTCCACATCGGCGCCTCTCCTCCAGACTTGGTACAGACCTTCTGCGTCACGGCCAGATCAAACGTAGAGAATACCAACCCAGAATTCGCCCTGCACAGCGCGCTTTCCTACTTTGCCAAACCAAAAGGCAGGCCGCCGCGCGATGCAGCCTCGATTTTTGCTTGATTTACGCGGGTAATTGAGGTACACTTATTCGGTTTGTGTCTGACTCAAAATGGAGTCGGCACGGCAAATTCCTGTTGCTCGTGCCGCACAACAACTCGCACTGGCGCTGACTCGGCGGTGGGTGAGGGCAATCCCCTTGTCTGTCGGGAATGAGGCGCCAGGAGGGCACGTTACCCTGCTCAAGTCCTTGAAGGAAGAGGCCAACCCGGGCGCGGTTCCGGGGCGCATGGTCCCTGGACTTGCAGGGAACGCCATCAACCCAAGGAGGAAAGAATTTGGCTTCACTCTCTATGAAAGAGCTCCTCGAAGCGGGAGTCCATTTCGGGCATCCGACGCGCCGCTGGAACCCGAAGATGAAACGCTATATCTACGGCGCCCGCAACGGCATCTATATTATTGACCTGCACCAGACCCTTAAGCTCTTCGACGAGGCCCAGAAGTTTGTTCAGGAGGTCGTCGCCAACGGCGGCAAGGTGCTCTTCGTGGGCACCAAAAAGCAGGCGGAGGATGCCATCAAGGAATCGGCGCAGCGCTGCCGGCAGTACTACGTCAATGCGCGCTGGCTCGGCGGCATGCTGACCAACTACCGCACCATCCGCGACCGCATCAAGCGCCTGGCCGAGTTGGAGAACATGCAGGCAACTGGCGTGATGGATCGGCTGACCAAGAAAGAGGCCAGCCTGCTGATGGAAGAGAAGGAAAAGCTGGAGCGCTACCTGGGCGGCATTAAAGAGATGGGCTCGCTTCCGGACTGCCTCTTTGTGGTGGATCTCAAGAAGGAGCACATCGCCGTGGCGGAGGCCCGCCGCCTGGAGATCCCCATCGTCGGGCTCGTGGATACCAACTGCGACCCCGATGAGGTAGATTACGTTATTCCCGGCAACGACGACGCTATCCGCGCCATCAAGCTCATTACCGGCAAGGTCGCCGACGCTATTGCCGAGATCAAGCAGGCCGAGTGGGATGCTGAGGAAGCGGCGGCCCAGCCCGCCGTGCCGGAAGAGGAAGAGCCGGAGAAGCCGGATGTGGACGCTCTCCCCGCAGAGGCCGCCGTCGAGGAAAAGCTCGTCGAAACGGATTACGTCTACCGGCCCGGCATCGAGGACGAATATTCCCAGATGGCCGCCCTGACCGAAGAGGAATAGAGCGAGAGCGTTAAAGAGATAATATAACGCTACGGAAGGATTGATTAGCCATGCCAGTGATTACCGCCGCGATGGTCAAAGATCTGCGCGAGCGAACCGGCGCGGGCATGATGGATTGCAAGGAGGCGCTCAACGCGACCCAGGGCGACTTCGAGGAGGCCATCAAGTATCTGCGCAAGAAGATCGGCGGCAAGCTCTCTACGCGGGAGCGTGCCACCGCCGAAGGCGTGATCGCCGTTCATGTCGTGGACAACCAGGACGCCGCCATTGTCGAGTTGAACTCGGAGACCGACTTCGTGGCCCGCAACGATGAGTTCAAGGCGCTGGCCCGCGAGCTGGCCGAGCAGGTCGTGCGCGCCCGCGGCCACAGCGTCGAGACCGTCCTGGCCCAGCCGTCGGCCGCCAATGCCTCTCTGACCGTGCAGGACCGCATCAACGACGTGTTTACCAAGCTGCGCGAAAAGATCGTGTTCCGGCGCTTTGAGTTTATCTCCACGGACCAGAACGGCACGGTTGCCGCCTACGTCCACGTGCCCGCCAACGATAAGATCGGCGTGCTGGTGGAACTGGAGGCGCCCTCGCCCGAAGCCGCCAGAAGCGAGAAGGTGCTCACCCTAGGCAAGGAGCTGGCGATGCAGATCGCCGCGTCCCGCCCTCGCTACATGACCCGCGAGGAGGTTCCGGCTAAGGTGCTGGAGGACGAGCGCGAGATCGCCCGCACGCAGGCCCGCAATGAGGGCCGACCGGAAGCCGCGCTGGATAAGATCGTCGAGGGCCGCGTCAAGAAGTTCTACGAGGACGCGGTGCTGCTCGATCAGCCCTATATGCGCGAACCGAAGAAAACGGTCAGCCAGATCATCAAGGAAGCGGGCGAGGGCATCTCCCTGCGCCGCTATGTCCGCTACGAGGTCGGCGAGAACATCGTCGGCGCGGCCACGTCCGGGGCCATCAAGGAGCAGGCCGAGGCGCCGGAGGGACAGGCCGGATAATGGAGGCTGCCAAACAGACGGCTTTGAATCGGGCGGAAACATCGGCGCGCAGCGATCAGGCTGCCGCCGATGTTTCCATGTCTCCCCGCCGTGCGGATCGCCCCCTGCGCTGGCGGCGTGTGCTCTTAAAGCTCTCCGGCGAGGCGTTCGCCGCCGAACATGGCGCCTCGGCCCGCGCGTCTAAAGAGATGGGAACCGAGCCGCGCGTCGGGCTCAACTACGCCACCATCCGCGCCATCGCCGGCGAGATCGTGGCGGCCTACCAGGCAGGCGTCGAGATCGCTGTGGTCATCGGTGCGGGCAACATCATCCGGGGCGAGCGGGCCGCCGAAGCGGGCATGGAGCGGGCCGCTGCTGACTACATGGGGATGCTGGGCACGGTCATCAACGGCATGGCCCTCCAGGATGCCCTGGAGAAGCTGGGCGTGCCCACGCGCGTCATGAGCGCTATCGCCATGGCCGAGGTCGCCGAGCCGTTTATCCGCCGCCGGGCCATTCGCCATCTGGAGAAGGGCCGCGTCATCGTGCTGGCGGGCGGCACCGGTAACCCGTTCTTCACTACGGATACTGCCGCTGCCCTGCGCGCCAATGAGATCCGCGCCGCCGCCGTCCTCAAAGCTACCAATGTGGACGGCATCTATGACAAAGACCCGCGCAAGTTTCCTGAGGCTTGCCGCTACACGCACCTGACCTACGACGACTGCATCCACAATAACCTGCGCGTCATGGATCAGACCGCCTTCACCTTCTGCAAGGAGTACGACATCCCTATCGTCGTCTTCGACATCGCGCAGGAGGGCAACATCCGCCGCGTCGTGCTTGGTGAGGACATCGGCACTATCGTCAGCAGCGCCGCTGTATAAGCTGTAGAGGGAGCGGAGAACAATGAGCCCGGCAAAATTTCCAGGCGAGCGAGATGGTTATGACGCCAAAATTGCCCGATGCATCGCCGAAGTGATCGCTGCAATCGAGGCAGATGCCTCCTTTCGCGTGCCGCATACGGAAGCGGAGCGGCAGAACGCCTTTGCAGACTGGCTGGCAGCCTACCGCAGTAAGCTTGCTCCCGTCATCCAGGCGGCGCTGCAAAGCGAACTCCCCTCTCCTTTTGAGAGGCAAAACTCAGGCGTGTTCCAGGATACTATTGAGAACCGTATATGGCCTGAGGTAGCGCAGCGGCTGCGCTCCTACGCCGTGCGCTATCAAGCAGGCGCCTGGGTGCGGCAGCATTTAGGTGATGCAGTCACTCTAGGTATCCCGAAAATTCGGGGCGAAAGATGGTATGTTCCTCTCGGTGTGGCCAGTAATAGCGCACATTTGGGACAGGTGGTTCTGGATGCTAACGGGATGGTCCTTTCTGATCTGACTTCGACATGCGAACAGATACGCGAGAAGCTGCATGGTCGAAAACTTTCGTCCATTACGACAGCCGCCGAGCAGCAATAGTTGCCTGCCTACTGCCGTTCGCGCGGTTCTGCTCTGGAATAAAGTTCAAGCGTCGCCGGGCGAGGTTTCCGAGTGGTGTAGAGAAGAGCCGGAAGGCTGCGTACTGGATTTAGCCCTGGATGGCTTGCGAGAGGCCGGCTTCGATATAGAGGAACTGATAGCGCCAACCGAAGCAGAGGCGCAAGATTTATTGCGCGCAGCCGTTACGGATGAAGAAGATGCCCAACCTGTTATTGCCACTCTGCTGAATCTGTTTCTCTCAACGACGCAAGATCATGCCGTCGTGGTGCTAAATATCCGACAAGGCCAGGAGACGGAAAGGGAAGTTGTAGAATATATGGATCCTCTGACGGGTGAGATCGAGCGCGATTCGTCGGGCCGCTTCTGGCAATATTGGTATTTTCGCACAGATGCGCGCTTTCATTCTCCGTATCTAAATTCTCAAAGGAGACCGCGATGATACCGGAACTACTTAAAGAGACCGAAGCAAAGATGAAGAAGAGCATAGAGGCGACGCGCCACGAATTCACGCTGATTCGAACGGGCCGCGCCAGCCCTGCCATCCTGGAGCATGTCAAGGTGGATATGTACGGTACGACGCTGCCGCTCAATCAGGTCGCCGCCATCACCGTTCCGGAACCGCGCCAACTGCTGATCACGCCGTTTGACCGCAACGCGCTGCCGCATATCGAGAAGGGCATTCTCAAGTCGGATGTCAACCTGAACCCGAACAATGACGGCGCGGCGATCCGGCTCAATATCCCGCCGCTCAACGAGGAGCGCCGCAAGGAGCTGATCAAGCAGGTGCATCAGAAGGCCGAAATGGGGCGCGTTGCCATCCGTAACAATCGCCATGAGGCCATCAAGCATCTACAAGCCGCCAAGAAGGCCAGCGAAATCTCCGAGAACGAAGAGAAGCGCGCCGCCGATCAGGTCCAGAAGCTGGTGGATAAGTACATCGCCGAGATCGATCAACTGACCAAGGCCAAAGAGGCGGAACTGCTGGAGGTCTGACAGGCATGGCACTTTCCCACCCGCTGACCCCTGCCGAATGTGCGGGACTGGACCCCGGCCGCATCCCGGCGCATGTCGCTATCATCATGGATGGCAACGGACGCTGGGCGCGCGCCCGGGGACAGGATCGGCTGGTTGGCCACTGGCAAGGCTATCGCACGCTCAAGCAGATCGTCTATGCGGCGGACGAATTGGGCGTGCGCTACCTGACCGTCTACGGGTTTTCCTCCGAGAACTGGCGCCGGCCCGAGGAGGAGGTCAGCGGCCTGATGCACCTGATGCTCGATGCCATGCGCGCCGAGATTGAGGAGCTGGTGCAAAACCATATCCGCGTGCGGATCTCCGGACGGCTGCACGAGCTTCCCCCCGATCTGCGGGCGGAGTTTGAAGACGCCATGCGGCGGACCGCCGACTTCAACCGCATGACCTTCAACCTGGCGATCAACTATGGCGGGCGCGCGGAGGTGGTGGATGCGGTGCGCGCCCTGGCCCACGCCGTGCAGCGGGGCGAGATGGCCCCGGAAGCGATTGACGAGGCGGCCATTGCCGCCCACCTGTATGCCCCCGACATTCCCGACCCCGATCTGCTGATCCGCACGGCAGGCGAATTGCGGCTCTCCAATTTTCTGCTCTGGGAGACCGCCTACGCCGAGATCCACGTCACGCCGGTCTGCTGGCCCGACTTCAACCGGGAGCATTTGATCGCCGCTCTTGCCGACTACCAGAAACGCACGCGCAAGTTTGGCGCGGTGGTAGAATAGAGACTACCCAATGAAGCGAGTGGTCGTTCTTGGCTCGACCGGTTCCATCGGCACGCAGACGCTCGATATTATCCGCAGGCTGCCGGGGCAGTTCCAAATTGTAGGACTGGCGGCCAATAATAATACAGAGCTGCTGGCGGAACAGGCTAATTCTTTCCAGGTTCCCTGCGTATCCATAGGTACGAGCGGGCTTGCCGAAAATCTGCGTGCCCGCCTGTGCGGTGGGAACACGCGCGCCCTCTGCGGCGTCGAAGGTATGTGTGAGCTAGCCACACTGCCGGAGGCCGATCTGGTGGTCGTCGCGGTGGCGGGGGCTATCGGCATTGCGCCGACGCATGCGGCCCTGAAAGCCGGCAAGGACATCGCCCTGGCCAGCAAAGAGGTGCTGGTGGCGGCGGGCGAGCCGACCATGGCGCTGGCGCGGGCCAAAGGCGCGCGCATCTTGCCGATTGATAGCGAGCACTCCGCCATTTTTCAGTGCCTACAGGGAGCGCCGGAAAAGAGCGTCGAGCGCATCCTGCTGACGGCTTCCGGCGGGCCTTTTCGGACAGTGCCGAAGGAGGCCCTGGCGGACGTCACGCCGGAGCAGGCGCTAAAACATCCGACCTGGAACATGGGTGGCCTGGTGACGATCAACTCGGCCACGCTGATGAACAAGGGTCTGGAGATTATCGAAGCCCGGTGGCTGTTTGATGTGCCGGTGGAGCAGGTGGAGGTCGTCATTCACCCGCAGTCTATCGTGCATTCGATGGTGCGTTTTCGGGACGGCTCGACGCTGGCCCAGCTGGGCCTGCCGGATATGCGCCTGCCGATCCAGTATGCGCTGGTCTATCCGGAGCGGGTGGACACCGACCTGCCGCGCCTGCATCTGCGCGATTTTGCCAGCCTGACGTTCGAGGCCCCCGACGAAGACAAGTTTCCCGCGCTACGGCTGGCGCGGTGGGCGGCGGCGCAGGGCGGCACGATGCCGGCCGTGATGAATGCCGCCAATGAAGCGGCGGTCGGCCTGTTTCTGGAGCGCAAGATACCGTATCCGGAGATGAGGCGCCGTGTCGAGCAGACGATGGAGCGCCATGCTCCTGTGGAGCCGACCCTGGAAAATATATTAGAAGCCGACGCCTGGGCGCGGCAGCAAGTCAGTTACTCACGTTAGGTAGATGGGCCATGAATGACCCGTCTATAGGGCGGCTTTGCCGCCAGGCGTCCTGGCGGACACTGCCTCTAGCCGAGGGTTCCGTCCGCAGGACGGTTGGCCGTCAGGCCCACGAGACGGGTCTTTCATGGCCCGGTCGCATTAAGTGATAGAATTTGAAATAGCGCTGTTGGAACGATTTGTGCGTAGGGGAATTTAGTCAAGGAGCCTGTCAGCGATGGATATTATCAAAACCGTCGTCTATTTTCTGTTAGTATTGAGCGTGCTGGTCATCGTGCATGAATGGGGCCATTTTATCGTAGCCAAGCTCTGCCGGATGCGAGTCGAGGATTTCTCGCTCTTTTTCGGCAAGCGGCTGATCCGCCTCGGCGAACGCAACGGAACCGAATATAACATCCGCACGGTACCGCTAGGCGGTTTTGTCAAGATCGCGGGCATGGAACCGGACGACATCTCCAACGGCGCTCCCATCTTCAAGCGGCGCAACTCGACGGCCAACCGTCCGGAGAAGACGCTGCGCGGGCTGCGGGAAGAGGCGCTGGAGGGCATCCAGCTTGATAACGTCTCGGAGCGCGTTCGGCAGGCGGTCGAGCAGGCCATCGGCAGTGATGCACAGTTGACTTCCAACGGCCGCGAGGAGTTGCAGGCGCTTCTCCATAGCACCAGCATCAACAGCGATGAGCATCGCTATCTGGAGGCGATCCTGGGCGCGGCGATGGATATGCCGGATCCCAACGGCTACAACCAGAAGCCGATCTGGCAGCGGGCTGCCGTCATCTTTGCCGGGCCGCTGATGAGCCTCTTCTTCGGCTACGCCCTCTTCTGCATGATGGGCTTTACGACGGGACTGCCGAACCTGGAGAACCTGGATAATACCATCGGCGAGGTGGTCAAGGGCAAGGCGGCGGATCGCGCCGGGCTGAAGGCGGGCGACAAAATCATTCAGATCAATGGCGTGCCCATTCGCACCTGGGAGAGCATGGCCAAGCTGATCCACGAAAACGCAAACCACCCGATCCATCTGGTCGTCCAGCGTGACGGCCAGACCATCCCCTATACCGTCACGCCCGAAGCCGTGCCGGTAACGGTGGAGGAGAACGGCAAGAAGGTCAGCAAGCTAGAAGGGCGCCTGAGCATTGGGCCGAACCTGGTCTTCAACTGGAAGCGGTATACGCCCATCGCGGCGGTCAAGCGCGGCACGGCCATCACCTATTTTGAGATAACCGGCACGATTCAAACCCTGTTCAGCCCGCATGTGCGGGAGAACATTGGCGGGCCGGTCGCCATTGCCAAGATCATTCACGATGACAGCAAGCAGGGCTTCCGGCAGGTAATGTTCACGGCGGCCATGCTCAGCGTCAGCCTGGGGCTGGTGAACCTGTTCCCCATTCCCATCCTGGACGGCGGGCACCTGATGCTGCTGGCGATTGAGGGCATTCGCCGCCGTAAGCTCTCCAGCCGCGAGGTCGCTACCTGGCAGATGGTGGGACTTTCGATCATCTGCGTGCTGTTTGTCCTGGTGATGTACAACGACATTCTCCGCCTGCTGCCCAAGCCGTAGGCGGAGGCAATCGGCAGGCTCATTTGCGGGGCGCACCGAGGGTGCGCCCCATTTTTTATGCGGCCCTCACCCCCGACCCCTCTCCCGCAGCGTGGGAGAGGGGAGAGACCTCACTCTCAGGTCCTTCGGTTCTCTTTTATCTTCCCTCCTCCCCGGCCCTTCTCCCTGCATGGGAGAAGGGGAGCAGAAGCCAATCCTGACTCTCCCCTCTCCCGCAGCGCCGGGAGAGGGGGCTGGGGGCCAGAACGGAAAGACCCTATGCGAGGCTTATGCTGAAAGATTATCGGCCCGCCCGCAGCCCGGCGCCGACCAACGAGCGGAGGTCAGCGAGGCGATGCGCGGCCAGATAGGCGGCGATGCCGGCGGTGATGTCGGCGATGGCGGTAGGATGGACGAAGCTGGCGGTGCCGACGGCGACCAGGGAGGCGCCTGCCACCAGGAATTCCAGGGCGTCCTCCGCCGTCATGATGCCGCCGGAGCCGACGATGGGCAGGGGAACCGCCAGCGCCGCGCGCCAGACCTGGAACAGAGCCAGCGGCTTGATGCACGGGCCGGACAGCCCGCCCACAACGCCCGGAAATCGAAATCGGCGGCGGCTCAGGCGGACGGCAATGCCGGGAAACGCCTGGGAGACGGATATCGCGTCGGCACCGACGGAGGCAGCGGCCTGCGCGGCGGCGCCGATGTCAGCGCCGATGGGAGGCAGCTTGGCCAGGAGAGGCAGGTCCGTGACCGCGCGCACGGCGGCGACCGCCTCTCGAATGCGCTCCAGGAGGGCCGCTTCGACAGGGTAAGGAGCGGCGGCGCGGTCGGCAACCAGGAGCGGAAATGGGGTGAGGTTCAGCTCCAGCGCGGCAATGCCGCCCGCTGCGGCAAGGCGCTGCGCCATCTGCGCCCACTCCGGCGCGGCCTCGGCGGCGATGCTGACGATGAGAGGACAGGGCAGGGCGCGCAGGCCGGGCAGGTAGGCGCCGATAAAGGCCTCCAAGCCAGGATTGGGCAGGCCGGTGGCGTGCAGCAGCCCGGCGCTGGCTTCGGCGGTACGCGGCATCGCGTTGCCGCGTCGCGGCTGTAGCGTCAGCGTAGGCGTGATCAGCGCACTGAGGCTTCCGCAGTCGGCCAGGTCGGCAATCTCCTCACCATAACCGAACGTCCCCGACGCGGCAATCACCGGCGTGGCGAGGGTTAAGTTGGGGCCGAGATGGGTTGTAAGGTCAGGCGTAACGCTCACATTGTTACCTCGCATGTCTGGTTGGCCCGCAGCGTGAGCCGTGTGGCAGCCGTTAACCTCGCCCATTGCTGCAACGCGCGCCTCCACGAGCTTGATGCCGGAATGAGAGAAAGTCCCCCATTATAACATGGTTGCAGAGGCAAGGCCAAGTCTACCCTATGGGAACAGAAAGCCAGGCTTCCTTCGCGCTGCGCGAAAGAGATCCTAACGGCAGTAGGACTTCTCCGCCTGGAGGCCGAACAAGCCTATACCGGTGCGCAGGAAAGCCAGGACTATCAGGCGGCGGGTTTGCCGATGCCAATAAGGAGGTAGATTCAAGATGACAACGACCGTAACCGGTCTGTTCGATACTCTTGCCGACGCACAAAGCGCCATGCAGGAGTTGATCAATAGCGGCTGGACGCACGAGGACATCAGTCTCATCGCTTCACGCCAGGCACTTCCTGATAACCTGGAGGGCGCTCACCTTGTCGTTAAGGATGCGGAGAAAGGCGCCGCTGTGGGCGGGCTGGCAGGGCTGTTGATAGGATTGAGCGAGTTAGCCATTCCGGGGGTCGGGCCGGTGCTGGCGGGGGGATGGTTGGTAACGACGCTGTTGGGAGCAGGCATAGGCGCAGCAACAGGCGGCCTGGTCGGTTCGCTTGTGGCAGCGGGCATGCCTCACGAACAAGCAGGTCATTTTGCCGAAGGCGTGCGGCGGGGAGGAACGCTGGTAACGATCAAGGCGGAGGAGAACACGGCAGCCGTTGCGGTGGACATTTTGCGCCGCCACCGTGCTATCGCGATTCAGGAGCAGGCAGCCCAACAGCCGCAGGATAGTTGACGTGCACCCGCACGCACCGTCTTTGAGGTGCCCGGCGTTCCCCTACGGCTCACCGCTGCCCGCCAGGCGGCTGGTCAGCGCTTCCGCGTGTACCAACACGCACCTTGTCGAGAGTCGCCCACGAGTAGCGATGCACCTCTCGAGGCGCGCCCCCTCCGGCGCTTGGAGGACGTAGTTCCGCGCCGTTATTGACCGCGCCAAGCCGTTCATAGAAGCGACGGGCACGCTCGTTTTGCCCCACGACCCAAAGCCAGAGCCCGCAGTCGGCATAATGGGCATGGCACCAGGCCACGACCTCCGCGACAAGGGCGGTTCCGATACCCTGCCTTTGCTGTGCTGGCCGCACGTGGATGTTGTCGAGGAGGGTGCCCCATCGCGGATCGACACGACCATAGGCGCAGGCGAAGCCAACAAGGTAGCCTTCCTCCTCGGCGACGACGAATTGATTCGCGGGTGGCTCCGCCAGCCGCTTCTCCCACACAGCCCTCCGGTCCTCGAAGACGGGACCGTCAAGGAACTCATCCCGGTAGGAGCCGCGGTAAGTACGCCGCCAACTATTGGCATGGAGAGTGGCAATCGTCAGGCAATCCGTGTAGGTCGCTTCTCGGTAATCCATCGAAATTCGCCTTTCCTTTCGGGTAAGGCCGTAGCTACCTTCCCCGCTTTAAGGGCGATTCCATGCTGTGCGTCGGAGAAACAGTCTTACAAGAGGCGAATAGCAAGGCGACCGTCCTGAGGCACGCGCACCGGCTCGGCAAAAGTAAGGCGCGCGCTATCCCCCTCCGCCTGTAGGGTGCAGGGAATAGCGGCTTCCGCGACCTGCGCGTTGACTTGCGCCGCCCCGGTATGGGGGAGGATAAGCGTCTTTAATTCCAGTTCGCCCCAGACGGGCTGCAAGCGGACGACCCTTGCGCCTGCCTCCTGCGCGATAGAGGCCGTGCCCCAGGCGGTTGCCGTGATGAAGAAGGCGCGAAAGCTGTCGGCTCCCAGGCGCGGCGCGAGGGAAAGGGAGGCCGTCGAAGCATCATACTGGTAGCCGCAGGCCGCGTCGAGCAGCGCCCAACTGGACATGGCGCGGGCATAGTGGTCGCCGCATTCCACGTCGTTCCAGGGGCTGCGGCGTTTTCCGTTGTACCGGCTGCGAACGGCGCGCAGGATCGCCAACCCCTCCTCCGGCATGCCTTCGTAGAGGCAGAGGGCCGCGACTTCGTACTCGATGCCCGTCCAGATTTCATCGGAGTAGAGCGTGGGCACTTCCGGGCGACCGCCGTGAGGCCAGGAACAGATCAGGACGCCCGGCTCGTCGTCACTGGCAAATTCACGAGGCACCTGCTTGTGCCCGAAGAAGTTCTCCCGGAAATTGTACTTAACGATGCTCTCGACCGCTTTCCTGACTCGCTCCGGTGGAAGAACATGGCCCAACCCCAGAATATGCGCCCACCACTGCCCTAGCAGGTGGTCGGAGTGGCAGCCTTTGCCGTAGTTCTGCTCCGGGTTCTTTTCCGGGTCATAGATCTGAATCCAGTACTCCCCGTTCCAGAGCAGGTCGTCGTAGCCCTGCCGCCCCTTCTCGTAGCGCTCCCGATACTGCGCCGCCAGTTCCGGCTCCCCTTGCAGTTGCGCCATCTCCTCCGCCGCGCGCAGCGCCGCCAGATAGAGCGTCCCGATGAACGTGTTCGGGCCATAGATCGAAATGTCGTAGGTATTGGGCTGCTCGCCCTTGATGACGCCATCGCCGTCCGCGTCGTGAACGGTCATAACGTGCTGCATGGCCTTCTTGATCTGGGGCCAGACGCGCGGCAGCCATTCCGGGTCGGCGCAGCGGCGGTGTTCGCGGTAGGTCTTAAGGACCATGCCCAGCAGGCCGTCCAGCGCCGGATTGTGCGGCCCGCCGATGCCCCGTTCCCAGGCGCGGGGCAGATAGAGCGGCAGCACCGTGCGGTGCGGCAGATATCCGGAGGGGTGGAGCTGATGGAACAGGTCGGTTTCGCGCATCGTGCGTTCCAGATCGGGGAACAGCGCGGCCAGCGCCATCTCGTAGTTCCACACGTGCGTACAGTTGAGCGGGCAGCAGCCGCCCGTCGCCAGCCAGCCGCCGGTGCTGGCCCCACCGCAGCCCTCAAAGGCGTGGAACCGTCCGTCCTCCGTCCAGAGGCAGGTCGGCGTGCGGATAATCGAGAGCTGCGAGGAGACCGTATCCAGGATTTCGTAGGGCAGTGTGCTGTCGAAGAAGGTATCGCGGAACCGGCGCGTGATCGCGTCCAATCGCTCGAAATTATCGCGCACGTACTCGGCGACAGCGGCGGCGCTGGCGAATCGGGTGTTGTAGGCGTTGCCCTGCCAGAACAGGCTCTTGCGGTCTTCGATGCCGCTGAACCCCTGTCCCCAGTCCACGTAGCGGTTGGGGAAATGCCAGGCCAGAACGAAAGTGACCGTCTTCTCCTCGCCGGGTTCCAGGTGTACCGGGACAGAGAGCGCGCCGTTAATCGTGCGCCCGTCGGGTGTCGCGGGCCAGGCCGGAATGGCTGCCAGCACGGGCGCGTTGCGCGTAAAATCGCTCCAGAACGTGGTCAGGTCGTCCCAGGCGGGGCAGGCATTGGCATCGGCTTGCAGCGTCGCCAGGCAGAGCGAACCGTTGTGCGGGTGGTTGGCGGGCAGTTTCAGGTTTTCCATGACGACGGCCGTCAGACCGCGCAGGCGCAGGACGTGGTTCTGGTTGCCGCCGTAGCGCGAGCACTCCACGCCGACGATGTTCTGAATGCCATCCCAGCCGACGAAGTTCTGGAGCGTGGCCGCGAAGTGGACGCCTGCGGGCCGGTCGGCGGGATTGCGCGCCGTGAAGCGGAAGATCACGGCGGGGAGGCCGGAGGTCTGGGCATCCAGCGGGCAAAAGGGCGAGTAGGCGGTCAGCATGACCTCAACCGGCAGCGCCTCGTCCAGGTAGCGTACCGAGGCAGTCGGGTATTCGCCGACAAACTCGGTCGCCTGCACGCCGGGAAGAACTTCCAGCAGCCGCTTGCATTCCTCCGGGATCACGTAGTCGTTGACCGAGGGAATGGGGGCGAACTCCTCGTGATAGAGGGCTCCGGATTGCAGGACGCGCGCGACGGCGGGCTGCCCCTGGCGCTGAGCGCGGACGGCGAAAAAACTATGGGGTACGAAGGCGAGATGATTCACGTTGTTGCAAAGCTGCCATTGCCGCAGGCTACCGTCGCCGCAGAGGGCGAGACTTCCCGTGCCGATGCCGCCGAGGGGCATGGCGACCGCGCGCAGGTTCTCCCCGGTGAAGGCGCGCTGCGGGGCGGGCGCGCAGAGTGGGTCGAGCGGGCGTGTGCTATCCATTATGCAGAGGCTCCCAGGTAGTAGTCGTCGGCAGGAGCATTCCCTGCCAACCGGGGGAAATCCTGCTATTCCAATTTCAAGGTAGACACTCCCAGCCGTGTGGATCAATCTCACGCAGCCTGCTGCTGAGGAGATACGTCAATACCGTTGGGAGCGATTACCAATTTCAATGAGCCAGTGGTTTAATGATCACGGGCCGAGTCTCCGCCTACTATCTCCAACGGTCCTGCAAGGGCCGCGTCCTCGGTTAGGGCATCGGTGGGCGGCGAGGCATTCAACTCCTGCAAATAGTAGCGCACGTTGGCCACGATGACATCGTTTCGCCCCAACAAAGCAAACTTGAGCAGCAAGCCCTGGTTGCCATGCAGCAGATGATGCCACCACTTGGTAGGCACGAATTCGGGAATGACCACCGTGACCAGGTGGTTG
>DASRGZ010000196.1:0-2420 GCA_035650735.1 Chthonomonadaceae bacterium | reverse complement strand
CGTGCCCGGCTTGCGCTGGCTGTGCCTGCTGGTCTGTGGCAGGCAGGGTA
Organism: Chthonomonadaceae bacterium; assembly: GCA_035650735.1. Taxonomy (GTDB): domain Bacteria; phylum Armatimonadota; class Chthonomonadetes; order Chthonomonadales; family Chthonomonadaceae; genus DASRGL01. Next base: position 2,370 of record DASRGZ010000196.1, on the reverse strand, counting down.
GGCCGCATGGGGCCTGCATGCGCTGGTTTAGCACAAGGGGCCCGCAGGCTACAAAGGCCCGCACCGTCCAGGAGGGCTTGCTCCGGGAGTGCGTGGCCGCCTGGGGAGCGCGCCTGCGGCATATCTTCGACCGGGGCTTTGCCGGTTCGCCCTGGCTGGGCTTGCGGCTGGAGAACCAGGTAGGCTTTGTCCTGCGCGGGCCTAAAGACAATCAAAGGTCCTGAGCCGCCCGAAATGAAGACGGAAGAACCCCGTCTTTGCCGGTTTTAGGGGAGGGGATGCGGCCTGTCTGCGCGAACGATGAACAGGAAATACGGGTAATTCTGCATCCTCTATAGTTGATCAGGAAGGGGAATAGATCTATGACCGAGTTAGAGGCGAAAGTAGAGCAGTTCCACCGGGACGGGTTCCTCGTGCTGCCCGGAGTCTTGTCGAAGGCGGAAGTCGCGCGGCTGCGGGCCGGCGTGGAGCGCGCCTTTGCCGAACCCTGCGCGGAGGCCGAGCTCTATGGCGAGACGCTGGCCAGGATATGGCGCCCGAAGATGTTTGAGCGCGGCCCGGATTTCGAGGCGCTGATCGATCATCCCGGCGTGATTGATGTCGTGGAGGCCATTCTCGGCGCGGACTGCCACCTCATCGCCAACAGCGCGCTCAGGACGGGGCCGGGCGACGGCATCTCGGCCTGGCACGCCGATGAGACGATCCGCTTCCCGCGTCCCAAAGGCGTGCCGCTCGATCCGCGCATTCCCATGCCCTGCTTCGTCCTCAATTTCAACTACTACCTCTGCGACGTGGACGAGGAGCTCGGCCCGACGCAGTTTATTCCCGGCAGCCACCGCAGCGGGCGGCAGCCGGACGCGGAGGATAGGGACGCCGACGGCAACCCAACTTACGAAGGGCGCGGCGTCTTCAGCGCGGTCGGTCCGGCAGGCACCGCCGTGATGTGGCACGACCAGACCTGGCATCGGGGAGCGCCCAATCGGACCTCGGATCGCGTGCGCTGGGTGCAGCAAGCTCCCTATGGGCGCCGGTTCATCGCGCAGCGGTTCTACCCATTTATCAACTACCGTATGCCGGAGGAGATATTGGAACGCGCCAACCCGCGCCGCAAGCGTCTTCTCGGCCTGCACGGCCTTGGGGCGTACGGCTAGAGCGCCGCTCCTGCGGAAGCTTCCCTGATTTCTTAGGCAACGACGCATCCAAGCGCGCACGCTGCCAACTTAATACCCCTAACAAAACCGCCGCAAAAGCGGACAAGGACGCAGTGACATGACGATCAAGAGAATGGACCACGTCAGCGTCGTCGTCGACGACCTCGCCTCCGCCATCGCCTTCTTCACCACCCTCGGCATGGCGCTGGAAGGTCAGATGCCGGTCGAGGGCCCTGGGGTGGACCGTCTCTGCGGGCTCGCAGGCGTCCAGGCCGACATCGCTATGATGCGAACCCCGGACGGTCATGGGCGGGTTGAGCTGACCAAGTTCCGCAACCCGGAGCGGATCGGGGCCGAGCCGGCGATCGCCCCGCCGAACACGCTGGGCCTCCGACAGATTATGTTCGCAGTCGAGGACATCGACGACACCGTAGCCCGCATGCGCGCCCACGGCGCCGAACTCATTGGCGAGGTGGTCCAGTACGAGGACAAATACAGGCTCTGCTACCTGCGAGGCCCTGCGGGCATCATCGTCGCGCTGGCCGAGGAACGCTTCTGAAGCGTTCACCGCTTTCCGGGAAAGCGGTGGCGCCCTACGCGGTCCTTCGACTCGATCCCATGTCTGGCACCCATCCTGCTTTCTCGCCTGCTGGCGCCGCGGTTTTGTTAGGCGCACTTAGCAAGAATCGAGAAGTATCTTGCGAAGTTGTCGGCTACACTATACCTGGGATGCTATCTTGACCGGTAGCCCAGCCATCAAGCGCGGCTGCCTCTCCAGCGTTTCATCTTACACCCTGTTCACGTGCAGCGCTGCCGTTCAGATGGATAGCTCCAATTTCACGGGATTTACCGGAATTTATGCTTAAGCTTCACTTTGCCGAGAAATGCTCGTTGTCCTATAATGGCTGTCCGATGTCGTCGGCGGTTCAATATAGCTTTGTCAGCCAGCTTACCTCCTCCAATGTTACCTTTGCTGAGCACGACGGGCCGCTAGGCATTAAGTGCTGTTTCCAGGGCGAGGAGATCTATGAGGTCGAAGGCGGGCGATTTGCCGTAGATAACTCTTCTTACCTGGTGCTCAACCAGGGGCAGCGCTACGCCAGCTCGATACATAGCCGAGAGACGGTCGAATCGTTCTGCTGCTGGTTCCGACCGACTTTTGCCGAGCAAGTGCTGGGCAGTTTATGTACTCCCGAGGACCGCCTGCTGGCCGATCCCG
>DASRGZ010000195.1:0-17351 GCA_035650735.1 Chthonomonadaceae bacterium | reverse complement strand
TCGGGCCTGCAACGGACTGCCAGGGTCGGCAGGGTTACGGCCTCTGCCTCCGCCTTGCGACATCAACATCAAGGTGGAAGGGTTGCGAATACTGGCCGTCGGCAGGGTTAGGGCCCCTGCCTCCGCCTTGCCACAGCCCTCTGCCTCGCGATCCCCAAGAACAGGGGAGGGGAGGGTCAGCGTTGGCTTCTCTTTCCCCTTCTCCCTAGCAGGGAGAAGGGACGGGGATGAGGGTGGAACCCCGCTTCTCCTCTCCCGCAGCGCCGGGAGAGGGGTTGGGGGCGAGGGCCACCGGAGTGAGGTCAGCGAACTGCCGCCGCGCAACGGGCGCACAGGTCAGGATAGGCCGGGTCGGCGCCCACGTCCGTCTTGATCAGCCAGCAGCGCGCGCACTTGACGCCCTCGGCAGGCGTCACCTCCACTTCCAGGCCCGGTTCCGAGCGCGCGCTGTTGAGTTCCACCTGAGACACCAGGAACACTGCCGGGAGCTGATCCGCATACGGCTCCAGGGCGCGGTAGGTTTCGACGTCGGCCCGCAGGGCTACGCGCGACTCCAGCCGGTTGCCGATCACGCCAGATTGCCGCGCCTCCTCCAACGCCTTTTTCACCGCCTCCCGCGCGGCCAGCACCGGCTCCCAGCGCGCCAGCAGCTCAGCATCGGGCGTGCGCGGCTCCGGCATCTCCGCCAGGTGCACGCTCTCCGGCTTGTTCGGCATCTTCAGATGGTCCCAGACCTCCTCTGCCGTATGGACGAGGATCGGGGCGAGCAGCCGGGCCAGCGTATCTGCCAGGCGGTGCAGGGCCGTCTGTGCCGACCGCCGCGCCTTCCAGTCCGCTCTGGAGGCGTAGAGCCGATCCTTGAGCACGTCCAGGTAGAACGCCGATAGCTCCACGGCGCAAAAGTTATGCACCGCATGGTAGACCCGATGAAACGCATAGACCTCATAGGCGGCCAGAGAGGTCTGTGCTACGCGATCCAGTTGGGCCAGCGCCCAGCGGTCGAGCTCCTCCATCTCCGACTCGGCAACGGCATCTCGAACCGGGTCGAAGTCGTAGAGGTTATTGAGCAGGAAGCGGAACGTGTTGCGGATGCGCCGGTACGTCTCCGCAACCTGCTTAAGCACGTTCTCGCCCAGGCCGACATCCTCCATAAAGTCGGTGGAGGCGACCCACCAGCGCAGCACGTCGGCCCCATACCGCTCGATGACGGAGAGGGGATTAACGACGTTGCCCAGGCTCTTATGCATCGGGCGGCCCTGCTCGTCCAGCGTCCAGCCGTTGGTGACGACGGCACGGTAGGGCGCGGCACCCTTCGTGGCGACGGCGATCATCAGCGACGAGTTGAACCAGCCGCGATGCTGGTCGCCGCCCTCCAGGTAGAGGTCGGCGGGCCACCGGAGCAGCGGCCAGTGCAGGGAGTTTTCCAGCACGGCGCGGTTGGTCGAGCCGGAGTCGAACCAGACATCCAGCACGTCCGTCTCCTTGCGCAGCTCCGTCGGCGCCGCGCCGCAATGCGGGCAGCGGAAGTCGCAGGGCAGGATCGCCTCCGGCGACTTCTCGTACCAGGCATCCGAGCCTTCCTGCTTGACCAGCTCCACCACGGCCTGTAGGCTCTCCTTGGTCAGGATATGCTCCCCGCAGGCGTTGCAGTAGAACGCCGGGATGCCCACGCCCCACGACCGCTGCCGGGAGACGCACCAGTCCGGGCGGTTGGCGACCATGTTGGTGATGCGGTTGATGCTGTTCTGCGGATACCAGATCACCTCCTGGATGGCCTGCAGCGCCTTCTCCCGGTGATGGTGATGGTCAATATCCATAAACCACTGCACCGTGGCCCGGAAGATGAGCGGGCTATGGCAGCGCCAGCAGTGCGGGTACGAGTGCTCGATCTGACTGTGCGCGAGCAGGTTGCCCGACTGCTTGAGCGCGGCGATCACGGCGGTATCGGCCTCGCTGCTCCGGCCCTTCTCCTCGCCAATCGTCGCCACGCGCAGGCCCTGGAAGGGCTGGCCCTCGTATTCGCCCGCCTGGGCCGTGTAGCGGCCCGACTCGTCCACCGGGCAGAGCACCTCCAGGCCATACTTCTGGCCCGTCTCGAAGTCCTCCTTGCCGTGTCCGGGCGCGGTATGGACGACGCCGGTGCCGGTATCCATAGTCACGTAATCGGCCTGCACGACTGGGGCCGTGCGGTGGAACAGCGGGTGCTTGAAGACCAGGCCCTGTAGCCCCACGCCGGGCAGCGTCTTGGCGACCTCGTAAGAGGCAGCGCCTATCGCCTGCATGGTCGCCTCCACCAGCGGCACGGCCACCAGGTAATAAGCGGAAGGGGAATCCGTTCCCTCCTGGTTTTGATCCGTCTTCTGCGCGTCTTCTATTGCTGTGCTGCCGTGTGTGGCGCGGACCAGCGCGTACTCCGCATCAGGATGGACGGCCAGGGCTAAGTTCGCCGGGATCGTCCAGGGCGTGGTCGTCCAGATGGCGGCATAGCCAGGGATGCCGGCGCCCGGGTGGCCGTGGCCGGCGGGCGCGGCGCCCGGCAGGTTAAAGACACCCATCGGGTCTTCCCAGAGCGGGAAGCGCACGTAGATGCTGTTGGAGGTGTGCGGCTCATATTCGACTTCGGCGTCGGCCAGGGCCGTCTCGCAGGTGGCGCACCAGAGCACCGGCTTGAGGCCGCGATAGATGAAGCCCTGAAGAGCCAGCTCCGCAAACACCTCGACGATCTTAGCCTCGAAGTCCCGGCTCATCGTCAGGTAGGGGTCGTCCCAGTCACCGCGCACGCCAAGCCGCTTGAACTGCTCGCGCTGCACGTCCACCCAATGGGCCGCATACTCCCGGCAGGCGCGCCGCAGCGTCACGCGGTCCGGGTTCTGCTTCCGCTCGCGGAACTGCTTCGCCACCGCGTTCTCGATGGGCATACCGTGATTGTCCCAGCCGGGAACATAGGGCGACTGGTAGCCCTGCATGGTTCGGAACCGGGTCACGATGTCTTTGGCGACCTTGTTCAGAGCGTGCCCGAGATGGATGTTGCCATTGGAGTAGGGCGGGCCGTCGTGCAGGATGAAGGAACCGCGCGGGGCGGGCTTCTCCAGGCTCTTGCGATAGAGGTCCATCGCCTCCCAACGCCGCTGGTATTCCGGCTCTTTGGCCGGCAGGTTGCCCCGCTGCGGGAAGGCGCCGGGGTCTTTATCGCTCAGGGTGATGTTGAGCGTTTGGCGATAGTCGTCCTTCGTTTCGGTATCTTGTCTCGTGGGAGCAGTCATCGTGAATTCCTTCAAACCCTTTGGACAGGATTAACGGGATTAACCGGGTTTTAGCCGCACAGACAAGCTCGGCTTCTCCCTTAAACTCTAATCCCGTAAATCCTGTTCATCCTGTCTAAATCGGTTGGAAAAGAGCCGTTGACGTAAAAAACGCGCCGCCGGAGAACGCCTGAGCGTCTCGGCCGAGCGCGGGAGAACGGCGACGCCGGGGCCGGTGGGACGGAAGAACCGTTAGGCCGCCTGCGCCGCCTGCGGAATCACGATGATCGTTACCCAGGAGACGCTAAAACGCCTTCGATCCAAAAGGGCGCGTATCAGGGTGACGACTCGCATGAGAGTTGGTATCCTTCTTATTTTTCCCATGTAAAGGAAGCGATAATTTTATCGAAAACCGGGTCGTATTTCTTGATAGTGGCCGGTGACGCGGAGAGAGTCAGCACATAGCCGCGCTTGTTGCGCACGCACACGACCTGCCGGTTTGCCACTTTGCGCGCTCCCATCTGCAGCGTGCCGCTCAGGCGGTAGGCCGGAACGCCGTCCAGCTTAGCAGGACGAACCGCAGATATCGTCACGATTTTGGATTGCGCCGCCTTCTGCTTGCTCAGCGCGACGTACTGATCCAACGACATATTGCCGATAGGCTCGCTGTAGATATTCAGGTTCACGGCAAACTGCTGCTCGATAGGCCCGACAAAGAGAACAAACGGCTTGGGCAGCGCCCGTGTATTCTGCTTCCAGCCGGCGGGCGGCGCAAAGGAGTAATGATCCTCGGTATTGACGTAGCGGTTTGCGCCGGGCGCGGCGAGAGCGGTCGCGGCCCAGAGCAGCAGGGCCATAAAGCCAATAGCGGCGGCCTGCCGCAGCAAGCGAAAAGGCATGAATATATCCTGAAATGGAGTGCTCCAGGTAGCGCAATGACTACCGAAAGAGCCCCTATATTATATCCGATTAAGCAGCCTCCGTCAACGACTTGTTCCATGCTGACGCCTCTGCACGTACGGAAGGCCCCTGGCTTTTCTGCGCAGAGGAGGAATCGGCGGGCCAATGTCAAACACTACTGCACAATCGCTTTGCAAGCGGAAACGGTCGCTACCCACTTTTGCCTGAAGAGTCACCCGTGATGCAAGCTCTCAGTCTTTATCGCTATATCGGGGCGGGGAGGACATGAACCCCTTCCTCTGGACGGTGCGAGTTCGCGCCGAGGCCGCACGGACCGTTACGGTTCATGCCCGCAATCACGCCTTCCCCATAGGCGATCCCCTCAGTTTTCGCCCTACCGATGAGCACCCCTCCGCGCTCGAGATGATGCTGGGCGCATTAGCCGCCGATCTCACCGCCACCTTTCGTACCCTCGCGCACAAACAGCGGCTGCCTCTCGATGCGCTTGAATTCTCCGCTTCCTGTTGCCTGCATAATCCTCTGGTGGCCCTTGACGTCGTCGGCGAAGAGGGCCATCCCGGCATTGCGCGCATTGAGGGAACCCTCTATGTCTCTGCCGACGCCGAGGCCGAGGCTCTGGAAGCTCTCTGGCAGGAGACGCTCCGGCGCTCCCCTCTCTATAACACCCTGAGCGGGGCGCTGGAACTTCAACTGCGCCTGAGTCCGACCCTGTAGCTCCTTTTGGCTGCGTGAATGAAGGAGAAGAACAAGGAGAAGAGCACGGATGTACCGATTGAACGCAGAACAATCTGGCATCGTAGAGAAGGCACGCTCCCTTGCCGAAGAGATCATCGCCAGGTATGCGCCGGAGGTGGACCAGCAGAGCCGGTTTCCGCAGGAGGCCATTCAGGCCCTTGCCGAGAACGGGTTCCTGGGCCTGACGGTGCCCGCCGCATACGGCGGCATGGAACAGGGACTGCGCACCGCGGTTGCGATCTTGGATGAGATCGCCCAGCGCTGCGCCTCCACCGGCATGGTGTACCTGATGCATCTCTGCGGGGTCGCCTGCTATGCCGCCGCTCCCCACATGGCAGAGCCGCAATTGCGCCAGGCGGCAGCGGGGAAGCATCTCTCTACCCTGGCCTGGAGCGAAAAGGGGTCGCGCAGCCACTTCTGGGCGCCCGTCAGCCAGGCGATAGCTAACGACGGCCACGTAACGCTCAACGCGGAAAAGTCCTGGGTCACCTCGGCGGGCTATGCCGACGGCTACGTCGTCTCCACCCGTTCGCCCCAGGCTAGCAGCCCGACGGATACCATCCTGTACCTGGCCTTGAAAGGGGACCCTGGCCTGACGACCAGCGGCCCCTGGGAGGCCCTGGGAATGCGGGGCAACGCCAGCGCCCCGATGCGGCTGTCCAATTGCGTCCTGCCCTCGGCCCGTGCCTTCTGCGCGCCCGGCAAGGGCTTTGAATTCATGCTCAGCGCGGTCCTGCCGGTTTTCCAGCTAGGCAACGCGGCCGTCTCGGCAGGCATCTGTGAGGCGGCGGTCAAGGCGACCACGGATCATCTTACCGGCAGGCGTTTTGAGCACCTGGGGAGCAAGCTGGCCGATCTGCCGAACTTGCGCGCTCGCCTGGCGCAGATGCGCATCGAGACCGACCGCACCCGCGCCCATCTGACCAGCGCCCTAGACGCCGTGGAAAACGCCGACCCGCAGGCGATGCTGCTGGTGCTGGAAAGCAAGGCCGCCGCCGCGGAGAGCGCCCTTGCGGTCACCGATTGGGGGATGAAGGCCTGTGGCGGCGCGGCCTTCAGCAAACACCTGAGCCTGGAGCGCAATTTCCGCGATGCCCGGGCCGCCAGCATCATGGCCCCAACTTCTGATGTGCTGTATGACTTTATTGGCCGCGCCCTGTGCGGCATGGAGCTTTTCTCATGAAGGAACCGATCTTGGTTGGCGCTGTCGTCTATGACCCGAAGGTCGTGGTTATCTGGGACATCATTAAAGATTTTTTCGAGGCCAGCGGCTGCCCGATAGACTATGTGTTCTTCAGCAATTACGAGCTTCAGGTGAAGGCTCTGCTGGAGGGCGCCATTCACATTGCCTGGAACTCACCGCTTGCCTGGCTGGAGGCCCAGCGTTGGTCCGGGGGGAAATGCCGCGCGATTGCCATGCGCGACACCGACCGGGATCGGGCCTCCCACATCGTCGTGCGCGCGGAGAGCTCCCTCCAGAGCGTCGCCGATCTGGCAGGCAAGACCCTGGCCACGGGCGCCAAGGACTCTCCGCAGGCCACCCTGATCCCGCTCGGGCTGCTGCAGCGGGCAGGGTTGGAGCCGGGCCGGGATGTACAGGTGAAGCGCTTCGATGTCCTGGTCGGCAAACATGGAGATCATGTTGGCGGGGAGAAACAGGCCCTCCAGGCGCTTCAGGCTGGAGAGGCGGACGCCTGCGCCATACTGGATTTGAACTGGCAACTCTGGACCTCGGACGGCACCCTCGATCCGGACCGCTATCGGGTGCTGGCAGCCACCGACCGCTTCGATCACTGTGTTTTTACGGTGCGGCAGGAGTTCCCTGCGGAGGCGGAACGGCCCTGGCTGGAGACTCTGTTCTCCATGCGTTACGACAACCCGGCGCATCGGGAGATGATGGACATGGAGGGCCTGAAAGCCTGGATGCCGGGGCGCACAACCGGCTTTGGAGCGCTCTCGGAAGCGGTCGAGCGCCAGAAGTTCTTTGAGGGAGTCGAGGGATGAGCGGGCTGCCTCTCTTTCCGGTAACCGTGGCCAGCCAACGAATTGCTTCTGACTCGCTAACCTGACGTCAGGATTGCAATAGACAAGCGCACGCCCGTCAAGATTATCGAAGCTTGGCGACATTGAGCCGCCAGCTAGGGGAGTTGCTGCGCAGGCACGACCCCGCAAAAATACGTGCAGAAATAGCCTGCGCCTGCCGACAATGAGGACGATGGAACTCCGACACGAAAGGAGGTGAATCGTCCATGGTCACTCCCTCGACCTCACTCCCCAGCCCCATCTCCGGCAGCGGCGCAGACAATGCCAGCAACACAGGCCCTCAGGCAGCCACGGAGAGCGCGGCAAGCGTGACGCCTTTTGCCGCCCTTATCAGCCAGGCGGCGGCGCACGATAACGGCGCACCGGGAAAGCCTGCCAAGCCTGGTCAGATGGGCTTGCCCGGCGCTGAGCTTGCAGCGCCCTCTACGCAGGCCGCGCCGAACTCGGCAGGGCAGACGGACGCGGCTGTTCCGGCAGGCTCACCGCTTGTCCCGCTGGGAAAGGATGCTGCGGAGAACAACGGCGAACCCGCACCGCAGCCGACGGCGCCGGCAATGCCGCCCCTCCCGGACGCGGCGGCGCTCGCGGCTGCTTCTTTCGCGATGGGCCTGATGGCGCCTGTCCCGGCGCCGATGGTAGCAGCGGACGCCTTTCGGAACGCGGTTGCGCCCGAGACGCCGCTGGCCGGTACATCTGGCGCGGAGGCAGTCCCCGGCGCGGCCATGCCGGCAAGTTCTCCCGGCACCCATCCTGCGCTTCAACGGCTGTCAGCGGTTCCGGCAGCCACGATCCCCGAGCTAACTCCCCCTCTCTCTGATCCTCTGATACCCTCCGGCGTTCCCATGGACTCGCACGCAGGCGGCAGCGCGTCTGCGTCGGGGGTGGGCATCGCCCCTATCCCCTTCACGGCGGCAGGTATAGCCGCCGTCCCCGCAACTCAGAGCGCATCGTCTAGCGCACCGAACGCCACATCAACCGCCGCGCAGCCTGCGATGGCCTCTCCGTCAGCGCCTGCCGTAGCGGGGATGTCCCGGAAGGCGGCGCAAGCGACGGACACTTCGGCAGAGGCAGTATCCGTGCAGCGCCCGACACCGCCCGTTGCAACCGGGGCTACAGATCCCGCCGCGTCGGGGGCCGTTCCGCCCGGCAGCATGCCAGCAACGGCGCCTGCCTTCGGTTCGACGCCCGGATCCGCTGCTCCCGCCCGCACACCGCAGGGCGGCGCGCCCATCGTGGGAGATGCCGCAGATCCTGCGCCTGTCCGCCCGCTGGCAGCCCAACGGCTCGACTCGGTGGAGCGATTGCTGGCAGTGGGCGATCTGGATGCCGCACGCTCGGAGAGCGCTCCTACGGGGACACCGCGCGCCGCCACAGAGTCTATTGCACCGGAGGCTCCGGCTGCCGCGCCTTCCACCCTGACAACGATCCCGGCTACGGCGCCTGCGGAAGCGCCAACCACTGCCAGGTCGTTCCAGGCGACGCCTGCCGTTGCGCCGCATCCCGATCAGACGGCGACTCTTCTCGCGCCGCCCTCCACTCTGCCCGGCGCGGAGACGAGCCGAACTGCCGTCGTACCGACCGCGCTCGCTCAGGCGGCAGCCCAATCGGTCGCGCCTCCAGACGCGGCGGGCGTTCCCAAGCACAGCGAGGCGACCGCGCGCATCCCGGTTGGCTTCAGCGCCGAACCGGCGCACTCTGCGCACACGGCTTCCATTGCCGCAAGCGCGGAGAACAGCGCAAATCCCGGTCGGCAGGAGGACGCGCCCGGCCATTCTGAGTCGGGGACGCGGCGCGAGCCAGATCCGACCATTCCGGCGTCTGCGACCGGCGCGGCGCAGGAAGCCCGGCATCTCTCCAGCAGGGCCGCTTCCGCCTCGGCGTCCGCAGGGCTGCCCGGCCTGACCGCCGAGCGCGCCTTCATCGTAGAGCAGGTGACGCGCCACCTGGAAACCATGCGAATGACGGGCGGGCGCGGCGAGATCGCGTTGCGATTGCAGCCGGAAACGCTTGGCTCCCTACATCTGACCATCTCTGCACACGCCGATGGCGTCGTCGCCCATATCGTCACGGAGACCGCCCAGGCGCAGCGCGCCCTGGAGGAAGCCCGCGATCATCTGCGCGCCGCCCTGGAAAGCAAGGGGCTGCGCTTGAGCGAGCTGGAAATCTCGGTAGGGCATGGGGCCGTCTCGGATGGACGCGCCGCGTTTGCCGGGCCGCAGGAGCGCGCCGGGCGCGCGTTCTCAGGCACACGTCTGCGTCCCGTTGGCGCGCCGGAGACCGAAGCCGATGTGTCCACACCGCTGTCCCGCGCGCCCGGCCTGCGGGATCGTCTCTCCCGCCTGGACTACCGGGCCTGACCCACGGCGCAGGGGCCAAGAAGGGCGCTGGCTCCCTGCGCCGTCAACCCAGACTAATCCGGCCCTGCTCCCCCTGTGAGGGAAGAGAGCCGTTTTCCTCCAGCATACGGAGGTCCGAAGAGGTACATAACGATGCCCGTAGACGCTATTGGCACGGCAAGCGACACGAGCGCTGCCGACGCCACCACGGCCGCCATTCAAAATCCGAGCAACCAGCTCGGAGAGCAGGCGTTTCTGAAGCTCCTGGTGACCCAGCTAACCAATCAGGACCCGCTCAACCCCCAGGATCAATCCCAGTTCCTGGCGCAGTTGGCTCAGTTCTCGACGGTGGAGGGGGTCAATAACCTGCAAAGCGCCCAGAACCGCCAGCAGGGCGCCAATCTGCTTGGCAAAATCGTGGATGCCCAGATCATTCAGAACAACCTGCCTCAGCTTGTCAGCGGCAAGGTGACCGCCGTGCGCTGGGATAAGGACGGCGTGCATCTGAGCGTGGAGGGCAGCCAGAAGGAACTTACGCTCGATGAGGTAGTGCAGGTGCGCGACCCCTAACCGGGCACGGTGCGCCGGACGCCGCCTGTTTAGAAGGTGAACCAGACAATGGCCGATCCGACACGCATTGACGGGGCAAAGCCCCTTCCCATAACCACAGAAACGCCCGCCGTGCGCCGGGCGAATGCCAACCCGCCCGCCGGGAAAGCCAACCCAGCTTCCGGGACATCCTTTGCCGAGTTGCTGCGCGCTCAGCAGGGCCTCGCGCCAACGGCGCCGGCTGGACGGGACGCGGCGAGCGCGCTGCGCTTCTCGGCGCACGCCCAGACCCGGCTTCAGTCGCGCCATATCGCCCTGGAGGCGGCCCATCTCGACCGGCTGCAAGGGGCGGTGCAGCGCGCCGCCAACAAAGGCGCCCGCGATGCGCTCGTCCTGATGGACGACCTGGCGATGGTGGTCAGCGTGACCAATCGCACGGTCGTGACGGTGGTGGATAAAGAGCATCTCAAGCAGAGCGTCTTTACCAACATTGACAGCGCGGTCATCGCATAATAGCCCTTGCCGGGTACAGAACGTGCCCGTCTGGGCGACCTACGGCGAAGCGTCCTGGCGGATGCGCCGCGGCACGAGGTCTAACCGGTTCGTTTATAAACTGCTTTGCGCAGGCTGGACCGCCGTTCCCACTGGCTACGCGGGAGCCTGCTCTGGCTTGCCTCTGACCGACCGATGAGGCAGGCATTCTCAAGTATGCGGCTTGACGCCGCAGGCCACAACGGAGGTTATGTTTTTCCATGCTACAGGCTATGTTTTCCGGAGTCAGCGGACTCCAGGTCCATCAGGTGCGGCTCGACGTCATCGGCAACAACATCGCCAACGTCAACACCATCGGCTTTAAGGCCGGACGCGCTACCTTCCAGGATCAGCTCTCGCAGACCCTGCGCGCCTCCGCCCGGCCCAGCACCCAGGTTGGCGGCCAGAACCCCTCCCAGATCGGGCTGGGTGCCGCGCTCGGCGCCGTGGATACCCTGCAGACGCAGGGCAACCTGCAAACCACCGGCAAGCCCACCGATCTGGCCATCCAGGGCAACGGCTTCTTCCTGGTCTCCAGCGGCAACAACGTCTACTACACACGTGACGGCTCCTTTGACCTGGACAGCGACGGCCTGATGGTCAATCCCTCCAACGGCCTCAAGCTGCTCGGCTACATCGCCGACGCGGACGGCAACATTGATACCAGCCAGCAGATCACCCAGGACAGCGTAATCAAGATCCCCGTCGGCACGCAAACTTCCGTCAAGCAGACGTCCGCCTCGACCTTCCAGGGCAATCTCAACGCCAGCGCCGCCCTCCAGTCCACCGTCGTCAACGTCAGCGGCGAGCTGGATGTAGCGTCCACGCCCGGTGCGATGAATACCACCATCTACGATGCGCTGGGCAACGCGCATACGCTCCAGCTCACCTTTGCCAACCCGGTGCACAATCCGGCGGCAGGCGTGGGCGTTCCCGCTGGCGCCACCCAGCGCTGGGATGTCAATATGACCCTGGATGGCACCATTATGCCGCCGCAGAAGCTCTACGCCATCCCCAACGGCGCCGGTGCCCAGAAATTCGTCTTCACCGACTCGGCTAACCCCGGCAACTCGCTCGGCTCCACGCTTACCCTCAACGTCAACGGCGCCGGCGGCGCGTCCAATTTCCCGCTGACGGTGGACTTCGGCAAGCTGGAGGCCAAATCGAATGTCACCAGCAGCGCCAACGGCCAGAACATCGGCCAGCCGATCCAATCCACGCTGGTCACGCTCACGGGCAATCTCAATCTGGATGGGGTTGCCGCCGGAGGCGTGGTCAATACCGCCACGGTCTACCGCGCGGACGGCACGGAGTTTACCGTCCGAACGACCCTCTCCAACCCGGTCTATAACCCGCCCGCCGGCACCAACGTGCCCACCGGCGCGCTCCAGCAGTGGGACATGAAGGTGGAGGTAGACACCGTGCCGCCCTCCGGCTTCCAGACCGTCTATGACAGCAGCGCGGCCGCCAACAACGAGTCGAAGGTCTACTATGTGCCCGGCTCCGGCTTCGTCACCGCCGACGGCGGCAACCCGGCCACGCCGCTGAGCAGCACCATTCAGTTGGTGGCGGGTGCCCTGCCGCCCGGCAGCTACAACCAGGGCCTTCAGACCGTCACCGGGTTCCCGCTGACCATAGATCTGGGCGGGCTGAGCACCACCAAAGTCACCGGCGTCGGCGACGGCCAGACCGGCCCCTCGCCCGTCTGGAACACCTCGCTGCGCGTCTTTGACAGCCTGGGCGTCAGCCATCTGCTCAACTTCAAGTTCCAGCGCGCTCTGGTCGGCGCGGGTGCGCCCGTCGGCGCTGCGGCCCGCTGGGAGTGGTCGGCAACGGAGAACGGCAACACCATCGCCACCAGCACCGCCACCGGCAATAGCGCGCTGTTCTTCGATGCCAAAGGCAACCTCCTGAACACCAAATCCCAGAGCGTGACCGTCACGCCCGCCAGCGGCGCCACGCCCTTTGACATCACCATCAACTTCGGCTCGCTGACCCAACTGGCCGGCGACTCCAGCGTCGCGGCCACCACCCAGGACGGCTTTCCGGTGGGCACGCTCCAGACCTTCTCTATCTCGGCTGAGGGCCTGATTACGGGCGTCTTCTCCAACGGGCAGACGCGCACGCTGGGCCAGATCGCGATGGCCAACTTCTCCAACCCGGCGGGCCTGGAGAAGCTGGGCCAGAACCTGTTCAAAGACTCCAGCAACTCCGGCCTGGCCCAGGTCGGCCAGCCCAACGTCAGCGGGCGCGGCAAGATCAGCACCGGCTTCGTCGAGATGTCCAACGTAGATCTCTCGAACGAGTTCACGAATCTGATCATCACGCAGCGCGGCTTCCAGGCCAACACGCGCATCATCACCATCGTAGATGACCTGCTACAGGACGTAATTAACCTGAAGCGCTAAGCTTAATAGATGGAGGGTCGGGGTAGGAAGATTACTCAACCTGCTCCGGCCCCTGCTTTCGGCCTCTTGCCCTCATGATTAAAATTACCCGCTTTAACCACACCGAGCTTATCGTCAATGCCGACCTGATTGAGTTTGTGGAAAATACGCCCGACACGGTGATCACGATGGTCACCGGGCGCAAGGTGCTGGCGCTGGAGTCGGCGGAAGAGATCGTGCGCCGCGTCATCGCCTACCGGCGTCAGGCCGGGCCGTTTGTGCCGCGTCTGGAAGGGGCGGCGGAGGCGCCTGCGGATAGGCCCGAGGCGGCAGGATGAGCCGCGGTCGCGGCAACCTTCCTCTAGAGGAGAGAGACGTTATGGATTTGGCGACTCTAATCGGGATGGCGCTGGCCTGGGGCGCGCTGATCGGCTCGCTGCTGATGGAAGGCGGAGAGATCAAGGCGCTCATCAACCTGCCCGCCGCGCTGCTGGTCTTCGGCGGCACCTTCGGGGCGGCGACCGTCAGCTTCAAGATGAGCCAGATCGCCAGCCTGCCCGGCGTGCTGACTCAGGCCTTTACAGCTAAGACCTATGACATCGCCGCGATCATCCAGACGATGGTGCGCTTTGCCGAGCGGGCGCGGCGCGAGGGGCTGCTGGTGCTGGAAGAGGACGCGCGCAAGCTCAACGATGAGTTCCTGCAGCGGGGCATGCGCCTGGCCATTGACGGCACGGAGCCTGAGCTGGTGCGCGAGATCTTGACCACCGAGATCCATTTCCTGCAAGCCCAGCACAGGGTCGGCGAAAATATCTTTACGACGCTGGGCGGGTTTGCACCGACGCTGGGCATCATCGGCACCGTGATGGGGCTGATTCATATGCTCGCCAATTTAAGCGATCCGGCCAAAATGGGGCCCTTGATCGCGGGCGCCTTTATCGCCACGCTCTACGGCGTCTCCAGCGCCAACCTGATCTTTCTGCCTATCGGCAATAAGCTCAAGGCCCGCAGCGCCGAGGAGATCGTCGTTCGCGAGATCATGGTGGAGGGCATTCTGGCCATCCAGGCCGGGGACAACCCGCGTATCGTCGAGGAAAAACTCAAGGCATTTCTGACGCCCGACCTGCGTGCGCGCCTGCCCAACCTCTACGACGCGGCCCGGCGCGGTGAGCTATAGAAACCGGCCATCCCTCCTATAGGCAGGCCGGCTGCGGGTAACGCACTCTTTAAGAAAAGCTGCCATGTTAAGAACCAACCAACACGCAGAGCGCCCGGAGAACCTGGAGCGCTGGCTGCTGACCTACGCGGACATGATCACGCTGCTGACCGCGTTCTTCCTGATGCTCTACTCCATGTCGGTGATGAGCCGGGGCAAGTTCACCCAGCTTGCCACCTCGGTCCGCAGCGGGTTTGGCGGCGCCGTATATGGGGGCGCGAGCATGCTCAATGGGGGCGGCGCCCACACCCTGCGCTCCGGCATTCTCCCGGATAGCCAGCAGCAGTCCTACCAGGAAGCTATGGGGAATTTGCGCCGGTATGTGGAACAACATCACCTGAACGGCAAAGTCAGCACGCGCGAGGATAGGCGTGGGGTCATTATCTCGCTGGTTTCGGATGGTATGCTGTTTGCGCGCGGCCAGGCGGAGCTAGGTCCCGGCAGCGTGGAGGTGTTGAGCCGCGTGGCGCGCATCCTGAGGAGCGTGCCCAACGACGTTGCGATCGAGGGGCATACCTGTGACCTGCCCATTCGCACGGCGCAGTTCCCCTCCAACTGGGAGCTTTCGACGGCACGGGCCGGCACGGTGCTGCGCTACCTCACCGAGAAGGAGCGTCTGCCGTCCGGGCGGTTTATGGCGGCAGGCTACGCCGAGACGCGCCCGCTGGCGCCCAACAGTTCCGAAGCCAATCGCGCCCGAAACCGCCGCGTGGATATTGTCATCCTCAGAACGGATGCTCAGCGCGAAGCCGACCTACAGCGGCGTGCCGAGTTGCGGCGCATTGCCGTAGACGAAGCGCCGGAACTGGAAATCGGTGGGCCGGCAGACTCGCCGAGTCCGGCAAAAGGATCGACCCCTCCCCGTTCCGCGAGGGAGTAAGGATACGGGAAAAAGAGCATGGCAGGCAAGGCAGCTACAGCACAGGGCGCAAAGCCCAAGCAAAACCTGATGCCGATCATCATGGGCGTCGTCGCGCTGATCGCGGTACTGGCGATGGCAAAGACCATGATGGCGGCCAAATCGGAGGCCAAAGAGAAGAAGGCCAGCGAAGAGGTCGGCATTTCTATGCCGTTGGAGGAGTTTCTGGTCAACTTAAACGGCGGCGACCACTATCTGCGCGCGACCGTGGCGCTGGGCATGAAAAAGGGCATTACCGAAGAGCAGGCCAAAGAACATATCGCGCCGATACGGGATGCTATTCTTACCGTGCTTAGCGGCAAGACTCTTAGAGAGCTTTCCAACCCCAAAGGCCGTGAGGATCTGAAAGAGGAACTAAAAGAAAAAATCAACAAGGAGACCGGGGAGGATTCGGTGGTCAAGGTCTATTTCACGGCCTTCGCCACTCAGTGACCGCGCCCATTCGCCTTTCAATGCCCACGAAATAAGCTGAGACAGCATAACAACCTCCCATCGGGCCATCGGCGGGAGGTTGTTATGCTGGATTGGCGCTAGAGCCTCTCCCCAGAGGCAGGTTCTCCCATCATGGCAGAGCATCTAAGGGGAGAGCCTCTTAATTATGCTCACTACTTTATTCTGCCCGGTTATTCGTGCAGAAATCCCGAGTTCTCGGTTTGCGCCGAGGAGCGTGGAACGGCGGTCAATCGCTTGATTTGCAGCTCCGCCTCCCCGAAGTTGATCAGCAGCCCGCGCGGCAGACCAGACGCCTTCAGGCAGGCGTGCCCCCAGGCCGCATCCTGCTTATCCAGACCGCTTTTGGCTGCAACCTCCAGGATCATCTTATTATCCACCACGAAATCTACCTGCACACGGTCAATCTCTTCGCCCTGATAGAGGACCGGAAACGACTCCTGGCGCTTGAACGGCAGGCCCGCCCTCTCCAACTCGCGCGTTATGGCCCCTTGATACGTACTTTTAAGATAGCCCGGACCCAACTCACGGTGCACCGTATAGCAGCACGCCAGCACCCGGCGTGTTAGCGCATCATCATTCACAGCCGGTTCCCCCTGCATTCGGATAGAAGCGTCCCGCTGCTGGCTTCCAACAGACGACGCCTTAAATTATTGCCTTTGCATAATTCGTTCCATCAAAGGGCGATTCCTTCCTGGCAGCCGGGCTTGCGCGCAGATCCTGACAAGGAAGGCGCAGCGCGCTGGATACTGTCGGATGACTCCTCTCTGGCAGCCGGGCTTGCGCACGGGGCTTGGTACGGCGCGAAACGGCAGGACGGAGGAATTGGCCCGGGAAGGGCCGAACCCTAGCCTACTATGCCTGGTGAACGCTCCACTGTGCCTGACGAGGCCAACGCCGGCAAATCGGAGAAGGAGGCCAACACGCAGGCTTCCGCCTCCGGGCCGTGTGCGCGCCTGGGCCGCGCCCTGAAAGCGGGGCTTCGCGAAGCCTGGGATCGGCTCGGCCTGGTCATCGCCATCAGCCTGACCTGGGCGCTGCTATGGTTTCCCCCGTTGATCCCAGGGAGGCTGCCGGCGCCTCTCCCGCCCGTGGTGCGCCTGGCACTGATGGCACTGATAGCCGTGCTGACGCTCTCGGCACCGATGGCGGGCGCGTTTCATGTGGCGCACCTGGCCGCCTCCCATGAAGAGGTCGCTTATGGGGATTTCTGGCGCGGGGCCTGGCGGATGTATGGCCCGGCGACTCGCCTGGGGCTGATCCATCTGCTCGTCTGGAGCGTGGGTCTGACGAATCTGTGGTTCTACCTGAACATCGGGCATCTGATTGGCAGCGTAGCGGCCCTCTTCTGCCTGTATGTGCTGCTCTTCTGGGCGATGATGAGCGTCTATCATTTCCCGCTGCTGGCGGCGCAGGAGGCGGGCGTCTTTGATGAGCCGGGGCGGCAGGCGCGGCGGGGCGCCTGGGCGGCGATACGACGCGCCTTCTTTCTGACGATGGGCGCGCCCCTCTATACCGCCGGGGTGCTGGCCGTCGTGATTGCGGTCACGGCGCTGCTGTTTGCCACGGTGGCGCTCGCGCTGATTCTGTGGCTGGGCGTCTTCTCCCTGGTGACGACGTACCCGACGCGCGCCCTGCTCGTCCAGTTCGGCGTGCTCCCGCCCCCGCCACCGGAGGAGCCCGTGCCGGATGAACATTTCCGTATCAAAGATTAAGAGACAGGATTTTTTAGACAGGATTAACAGGTAGTGTCCCTCTACAGAGTTGATAAGGTCATCGGCGACGAAGTATCAACTCTCTATGGGTACACTACCGATTAACAGGATGTACAGGATTAGAGCTAGAGGGAGACACAAGGCTTGTCCGTGTAGTTAAAATCCGGGTTGTGTCAAGCTCATTCTGTAAAATTGCAGGTGGCTCCCTTCGGATGCCGTTGGTTTAGTCCTCGAAAGTCAGGTAGGCTTTGCCTGTCTCCCATTCCTCGCTGATCTCCATCAGCACGGCCTCACCAGCCGAAGACAA
>DASRGZ010000194.1:0-15551 GCA_035650735.1 Chthonomonadaceae bacterium | reverse complement strand
CCTGCAATGGACTGCCAGGGTCGGCAGGGTTACGGCCCCTGCCTCCGCCTTGCGACATCAACATCAAGGTGGAAGGGTTGCGAATACTGGCCGTCGGCAGGGTTAGGGCCCCTGCCTCCGCCTTGCCACAGCCCTCCGCCTTGCGACCCCCAAGAACAGGGGAGGGGAGAGTCATTTGGGAGCGGGGCACGATTGCGCGGCTGGCTCGTATGTAGTATGCAATCAGCAGCACAGGAGTCCGGCCCGCAGAGCAGAGAGCGCAGCCCTTCATGGAATCCCGGTACGATCAGCTTTATAGAGTACTCTCCCGCATTGTCTACCTGGCGGTCGGCGTTTTCCTGGCGATCTGGTTTCTAGACGCCATTACCTTTGTGCTGCTGCTGTTTGTTACAGCAGCCATCATTGCCATTGCGCTGAATCCGCCGGTGACGTGGCTGGAGGACAAGGGGGTATCGCGCGCTCTGGGCACGGCCCTGGTCTGCCTGGTCGTGGCCGTCGTGCTGGGCCTGATCGGATGGCTGGTGGTGCCGCGCCTGATCCAGCAGGGGACGGTACTGGCCGAGAACCTGCCCCGCTATGCCTCCGATATGAGCAATCGTCTGGCCCGCCTGCTGCGCCACTACCCGGCGGCGCAGCAAAGCGTCAAATATAACGCCCAGAATCTCACCCAACTCCTTCCCTCTTTTAAAACCATTCTGTGGGGCATCGGCCAGTATTCGATCACGGCCCTCAGCGTGATCGTGGTCGGTATCGTGATGCTGAGCGTTATCATTTATATGCTGGCCCATCCGCGTCCCCTCCTTCGCGGCTACTTTGCGGCGCTTCCGGCCCATCTGCGGGAGCCTGCGGAGCGCGCGCTGGCCCGCAGCTCGCAGATGGTGGTGGCCTGGATGTGGGCGCAGGTGATCATCGGTGGCTTCGATGCGATCGTGGTGGGGGCCGTCCTCACCTTTCTGGATGTGCCCGGCGCCGTCGTCTGGGCCGGGCTGGCCTTCTTTTCGGAATTGATCCCGCAGATTGGCCCCTTCATCATGGCAACGCCGCCGATCCTGGTGGCGCTGGCTATCGAGCCGGTAAAGGGCCTGTGGGCTATCCTGCTCTATGCCGCTTTGAATGAGTTCACCGGAAGCTTTCTGGGTCCGTTGATACGCGGGCGGCAGATGAATCTCCATCCGGTTTCGGTGATCTTTATGGTGCTGGCGCTGGGCAGCGCGTTCGGGATCGTGGGCGCTCTGATCTCGACCCCGCTTACCGGGTTTATCAAGGTGTTTTATGAGGAGTTCTATCTGCGGCAGCGCGAAAAGGACGAGCGTATTGACGAGCGTGTTGATAATGTGCTGCACCGCTGTTCGGGCGGCTGAAGTCCTCACTTCCGTGTTTGACCTAACCCCCGCCCCCACTGCAAGGGTCGGCCCTACAATGGACTGCAAGGGTCGCGTCTACAATGGTTCGGCGCTCCGCCTCGCGACAGCCCTCCGCCTGGCGACCCTGCGAGGGAAGGGGGGACCGGGCTTGCGATGGTTGTGGCCCTTACTCCACTCCGAAGAGAGACATTTGACGAACAGGCTGCGACCGGGTAAACTAGGACTGCCATTATAACGACAAGCGTTTACCCTAAAAGGTTACACTTTACCGGAGCAAGAATCGCCGTGCCGACTGCCGCATTTACCACGCTGGGCTGCAAGGTCAATCAGTATGAGACGCAGCGCATTCTGGACGACTTCGAGGAGCGGGGCTTCGCCATTACGGAGTTTACCGAGCCGGCGGATGTCTACGTCATCAATACCTGCTCGGTAACGCAGGCGGCGGAGCGTAAGTCCCGCCAGATGGTGCGCAAGGTGGCCCGCCAGAACCCGAACGCCATCGTTGTGATGACCGGCTGCTACGGCGAGATGGCTAAGATCAAGGGCGAGACGGTGGAAGAGGCCACGCTGATCGTGCCCAATCATCAGAAGCTGGAGACGCTGACCCACGTGCTCCGCGCCTTCCCGCATCTGGAGCGGGAACTGGGAGTGGATCGCGCGGCGGAGCGCCGCCGGGCGTTCCGGCGCACGCGCGCCACGGTGAAGGTGCAGGACGGCTGCAACGTCTTCTGCGCGTTCTGCTCCATTCCGTATACGCGCAAGTACATGGTGTCGCGGCCTGTGGCAGAGGTCGTAGCCGAAGTGGAGCGGCTGGCCGCGCAGGGCTATCGGGAGGTCGTCATCACGGGCGTGCTGGTCGGGGCCTACGGGCAGGACGGCTTTACGCCGGTGCCGGGCCGGGAGATGCCGCGCACAACCTTTCTGGCTGCGTCGCCCGCCGCGAACGCGCATCCCGATCTGGCGGATCTGCTGCTGCGGCTGGCGCAGGTGCCGGACATTGCGCGCGTGCGGCTCTCCTCCATTGAGCCGACGCAGGTGACGGACAAGCTGCTAGACGCCTTTGCCTCCGAGCCGAAGCTGTGCCGACATCTGCATATTCCGCTGCAAAGCGGGGACTCGCGCATCCTGAAGGCGATGAATCGGCCCTACGATCAGGCGTTTTACCTGGAGCGGTGCCGGGCGGCCTACGAGCGCATTCCCGATCTGGCGATTACGGCCGACATCATGGTCGGCTTCCCCGGCGAGGATCGCGCGGCCTTTGAGAACACGCTCACGGTGGCACGAACGGTAGGCTACGCGCGGGCGCACCTGTTCCGCTACTCGCCGCGTCCCAACACGCCCGCCGCCGACCTGCCGGACCAGGTTTCTGAGGCGGAGAAGGAGGCGCGCAGCAAGGAGCTGGCGGCCGTGTGCCGGGAGACACAGCAGCAGTTCATCCGCCGCTACCTGGGCCGGACGATGGAGGTGCTGGTGGAGGGCAAGGAGGGGCCGGACCGGGCCGACTCGGAAGGCGGGGCCAGCGGCAACGACGACCACGAGCGCATCGCTGTCGGTCCGCAGGAGGGGGGCATGGGCAGCCTCTTGGGCGGCTATACCAGCAACTATATCCGGGTGCAGTTTACGGGCGGGTCGCACCTGATCGGCACGCTGGCGCGGGTGCGGCTGCTGGAGCCGACCGGCGACGGCGCGCTGGGCGAGGTAGGCGGGGCGCACTTCGGCCCGCAGGAGGCTCCCCCCGACGCCGAGTTTATCCCGCTGGCGACCTTCGCCGCCGTAAAGACCGATTAAACCACCCGCTGGGTAAAGAATCCAACAGGATTAACAGGATTACTCAGGATTACAGGATTAGGGCTAGAGAGAGAAACAAGCAGGGCTTGTACGAATGCTCAATAAGTGTTAGAAATCTTGTTAATCCTGAATAATCCTGTTAATCCTGTTAATCCTGTTGAGGTATTGGCTTTTCCGGCGCGGGCAGGGGAATGGTGCTGGTGATCTTAGCCTTTTTGCGGAGGGCGGCCAGGAAGGGGTTGCGGTGGCTTTCGACGTACTGCTTCCAGTCTGGCTGCGGGATGGGATGGCCGAGGTCGGCGGCCAGGAGCTTCTCGGTGCGGAGGCGGAACAGCATATCGTCGAGAAAGACATCGCGGGGCAGGTGGAACTTCTGCATCAGCTGCTCGTCGGTGTCCTGGATGCCGCTCTGGCGGCGCACCTGGTCGAAGAATTCGTGGGCGTAGGCGCGGGCTTCGGCCTGGGTGACGCGAATGCCTTTGCGGGCGGCTTCGATGGCGACCAGGCGGTTGGTGATGAGGCTGGAGAGGACATCGGCGACCAGGGCGTCGTTACCGGTATAGAGGCGGGCGTAGATCTCGGAGTCGGGGATGGTGTAGGCGCGGGAGGCGCCTTTATCGGCTTTCCAGCGGTCGGCGAGCAGGTCGGCCAGGAGGGCACTGGGGCCTTTCCTGTCCACCTGGAGCCAGTAGTAGGTGAGCTGGCGGCGGGTGATGGGCTGACCTTCGACGGTGGCGACGACATCCTCCCCGGTGAGAGGG
This sequence comes from Chthonomonadaceae bacterium, assembly GCA_035650735.1. Classification (GTDB taxonomy): domain Bacteria; phylum Armatimonadota; class Chthonomonadetes; order Chthonomonadales; family Chthonomonadaceae; genus DASRGL01. The sequence goes on along the minus strand of DASRGZ010000194.1, from coordinate 11,638 downwards.
CGCTTTGCGGCGCGCGCGTTCTGGGGCTGCGGGCCGGGTTTGCGCGCGTGGGTGGCGTCCGCTAAGGCGGGGATGGATAGGGTGAGCAGCGCGGCGAGCGCCAGGCTGGCCGTGCATCGGGAAAGCAGAGGCAACTTCAAGGTCGGAACTCCTTGCCCTGGGCGCGGCCAGGGCGGATAGCTTGTGGGTATGGCGAGAGAGCCGGATGTGTATGCCCTTCATGTTAGCGGAAAGCGCGTCCGGCGTCAAGTGTTTCGGTGGAAGTTTGGCGCGGTGCAGTTTGTGAAATTTTCTACAGACTATGGCGTTTGGGAGGGCCGGGCTGGTATACTGAGGGTAGAAGAAAGCGTTTCGGTGGGCAGGAGAGAAAGGACGGCAAGCGATGGATCCTGAAGTCTTTAGCAAAGTTGCGGAGCGCAAGATTCAAGAGGCGATTGAGGAAGGCAAGTTTGATAATCTGCCGGGCAAGGGCAAGCCGATTGTCTTTGATGACGACCCGATGACGCCGCCGCACCTGCGCCTGGCGAACAAAATCCTCAAGAATGCGGGGGCGTTGCCGGACTGGATTCAGGTACAGAAGGATATCCTCACGGAGCGCCAGGAGGTGGTCGCGCAGCGCGCCCGGCTGGTACGCGAGAACCAGGCTCGTCGCGCCCGCCTGTCTTCCCTGCCTGCCGACCATGCCGACGTGCGGGCGTTTGCCGTCTGGCACGCCAGGTCGCGGGAGGCGTATCTGCGCCGTCTGAAGGGCGTCAATAACTCCATCCTCAAGTTTTCGCTCATGGCGCCGTCTACGGCTCCTAACTATAGGCCCTACAAGATCGAGGAGGAGATGGCGGTGTTTGACGCCGAGTTCCTGACGCTGGCGCACCAGCCGGCAATGGACCCAGCCGAAATAGCGGAGCGCGCGCCGAGCGCACTCCAGGGCATCGCCCGCGCCCGCTATACGGAGGGCGGCGGGTCGGTCCTGGGGGTTATGAAGTATGGGCGGATGCTGGGGGAGTTCGGCGGGTCGGGCATTCCTGAGGGGACCGAGAGCGAGGACATCCGGCGTGCCGATGTGCCGGAAGAGGGGAAGCGGAAGCCATGAGCGCGTGGGAGCGGCTACGTCTTAGTGGGCCTGCCCTGCGTCAGTTACCGGGAAAGCAGGGGCAATGAGCGCGCGGCAGGCCCCGCCGTTGGGACTGCGCTATCCGATCTTCCAGGCGCCGACGGGCAGCATCGCGGGGCCGGAACTGGCGACGGCGGTCTCGGCGGCGGGGGCGATGGGCGCGATGGCGCTGACCTGGACGGCCCCGGAGACGGCGGCGGCCTATGTGCGGCAGGTGCGCGCTGCCACCGAAAACCCGTTCCTGGTCAACTTTGCCCTGGCTTTCCCGCCGACCGCGCTAGGCGCGGTTCTGGCGGAAGGAGCGCCGGTGGTTTCGTTTTCCTGGGGCGATCCGACCCCGTATCTGGAGCAGGGGCGCGCGGCGGGGGCCATCGTCGGCGTGCAGGTGACGAGCGCGCAGGGCGCGCGGCGTGCCGTAACGCTCGGCGTGGATTTCCTGATCTGTCAGGGGTTGGAGGCGGGCGGGCATGTTCAGTCCACAATGCCTCTCTGGGAGTTGCTGCCGCGCGTGGTTGAGGCTGCCGGGGAGACGCCGGTGATTGCGGCGGGGGGCATCGGTGACGGCGCGGGGATCGCGCGGGCGCTCCGGTTGGGGGCGGCGGGGGCCATGCTGGGCACGCGCTTTGTCGCCACGCAGGAGAGCCGCGCCCATCCCGATTACAAACGCCGCCTGGTGGAGTCTTCTGCCTCCGATACGGCGCTGACGGTCTGCTTTGACGGCGGCTGGCCCTATGCCGCGCACCGCGTCCTACGCAATCCCACGCTGGAGAATTGGGAGGCGGCCGGATGCCCGCCGGTCGGGCAGCGCCCCGGCGAGGGGGAGACGGTGGCCTACGCCGCATCCGGTGAGCCGATCCGACGCTATGAGGACACGGCTCCGCGCGAGGGCATGACCGGCAGCGTGCTGGAAATGGCCCTCTATGCGGGCACAAGCTGCGCCGCCGTCCAGGATATTCCGCCTGCCGCCCATCTTGTCCGCCGCCTCTGGGCCGAGTGCGAAGCCATCCTACAGGCCGAATAGACCACCCGCTGCGCTAGAGACACGGAGGCACGGAGGAAAAACCACACGGAGAAAAGCCCTGTCTGGCCCGCACCCCGAATAGACCTCACACCGGCCTCTATCTTTGAGAAGGAAAGGGGAGAGGAGAAGCTAGGTTCTCCCCTCCTCCCCGGCCCTTCTCCCTGCTAGGGAGAAGGGAGAGGAGAAGTCGGGTCATCCCCTTCCCTGTGAGCGTAGCGAACGTTCCTTAGCCCCTTAGAACCCTCAGAACCCTAGCACCCTCTTCCCTGTGAGCGAAGCGAACGGATCAGGGAAGGGGGTTAGGTGCCTCTGTTCACGAGGAGGCAGGCGTAGTGCGCCGCTGCTGGGCAAGCGGGCGTGCGCTTCGTGACGGCGGCAGTGTCGTCTGGTGCTTGACATGCCAGTAGCGTTTTACCCTGGCGCTGGTGGTGTAGCTGCCGCTGACGTAGCCATCGGCGGTGAGCTGCCCGGTGCCGGTGCCCATGCCTCCGGCGCTGTCCAGGAAAAAGAAGAGGATATGGCCGTAGGCGTCTATGGATCCCTTGCCGAACAGGCTGGTCTCTGCGTCCCTACCATTGCCGGCCTGGATGTAGAGCGAGCCGTCGTCCTGGATGATGGCGGCGACACGTCCCCCGTTCTCTTCTTGCAGGGTGCCGGGCCTGGTGAACGTGCCTTCATAGAGTCCGGCGTCGGCTCTGGTGAGCCTGGCGACTTTCCAGGTGCCTCTGTGCGCGCCATCGCTCCAGACTCCGGAGCCGACATCGCCGATCAGCATGCCGCTGACCTGTAGATTACCGCCTGCTCTAGCGATCAGGACGCCGCTAGCGCTAACGGTTCCCTCCGCACTGCGGCGGCTCGCGCTCAGAGCGCCTTCATCGGCGCGGGGATCAGGTATCACGACCAGGCGAAAGCGTCCGCCAGCGACGAGCACCGCCAGCTTGCCCGCGGAGTCCTCCCCGTCCAGATCGCCCGCATACGCGCCCCTGGCCCGGTTGTCTGTCAGCAGCCGCGTCGAGGCGGCGAGAAGGGTCCCCTGGCGGGTCAGGTCTGGCGCCGGGACACTCTTCTGCTTCAGATTCTGTTCCAGCTCATCGGCAAGCGCCTGTAAGCTGCCGACCGCTGTCGGCCCGCTAGTTGCGGAGGTCGTCTCTTTCCACCCACGGTATTGTTTGAGCGCAGCGGCAGCGGCCAGAGTCGAAGCGGGATCGAGATCGCGCAGGATAGGCTCGTCCGACATGGGCGGGGTGAGAAGCGCGCTCTCTGTCAGCGTGCCGTTGGGAGTCTGGGCCGTGGCCGTGACCTGATAGTTGACGCCGTCCTGGGCCTGGGGAAAGGCATAGCTGCCCTGCGCGTCGGTGCTGGTGGTGGCGACGAGAGCGCCCGTATCCAAGTTGGTAAGCGTCACGAGCGCGTTGGGAACCGGCTCCAGGGCGGATGTGGGGCGCCTGCGGGCTGAGGCAGGGCGCATCTGGCTCGCCGGCGCACGCACGATGCCGGCAATGGCGGCGCGCGTTGTGGCGCTATTGGCGGGAGGGCCACTGCTGTGATCGCCACAGCCCATCAGACCGAAGCAGAGGCCTCCGATCCCCGACAGCACGGTACCGAGCAGGCAGCGCTCAGCCACGGATTTCCACCTTGTGTACTTCACGACAACAATGCCTCCGAGCCGCCATGGGCCTGGTATCTAGCACGCAGATTACGGTGCGCAGAGCGCCGGCTTTGGGGAAGGGAAAGGGTCCTTCGTTCTATTATCGGCGGCAGTGCCCGGCATATTTAGCGGTTTTTCTTCATTTTTCGCTCTATTTCCTGCGTGTCTGTGGCGCAGGGGATTCTTCAGGATTGGGAGCGGGTGGTGAGGTAGCGTTCGAGGGCCTGGTCGTAGGGAGTGGCGGTGGTCATGCGGGCGTAGTGAATACGGTGGGCTTTGGATTGGGTTTCCAGCGTATCGAGGTGGGCTTGCAGCTCAGATCGGTAGGCGGCGCGGAGGGCGTTAGGATCGGCATCGGCCATTCCTGGCCCTTCGGCATCCAGGAAGCGTAAGGGTCTGCCGGCATCCGGCAGATTCATCTCGGCCTCGGTCAGCACTTGGAGCAGCAGGATCTGCCAGCCGCGCTGGGCGTACATGGAAAGTGCAGCAAACAGCGGCTCCGGCGCTTCCAGAAAGTCGGAGAGGACGACGAGCAGGCCCTTGCGCCGGGCCACCGTAAACAGGGCGCGCAGCGCCGTCGAGAGGCGCGTCGGGCCGTCGGGACGTGTCTGCTCCAGGGTGTAGAGCAGGCGATACAGGTGCGCCATCGTGCCACCGGGAGGCAGGAAAACCTGTAAGTCGTCGGCGCCGAGCGCCAGGCTGGCCCTGTCCCCCTGCCGGATCATGAGGTAGCCGAGCGCCGCCGTCAGGTAGGCGGCGTATTCAAATTTGGAGAGTGGGGCCTCCTCACTCTTGTTGCCTGCGGTTTGCTTCCTCTGCGGGGCCAGGCGCCGCCACCCGTTCCTGCGCGGCGGAGGGTCGGTATCCGGGTCGGCTTCCGGCTCGCCCCGGAAGGCCATGGAGCGGCTGGTATCCAACAGCACATGGCAGCGCATGTCGGTATCTTTGCGGAAGAGCTTGATATAGTCGCGGTCGGTGCGGGCATAGGCACGCCAGTCCAGGGCGCGTATCTCGTCGCCGGGGACGTAGGGGCGGTAGTCGGCGAACTCGGCGGAGGCGTCGTGATAGGGCGAGCGGTGCCGTCCGGCGTAGAAGCCTTCGACGATCAGCCGTGCGGCGAACTGGAAGTTCTGGAAACGGCGCAGGTCTTGCGGGCGCAGATAGCGCGGTGGGGGAAGCGCCATGTTTAAGCCTTCATGCGGGGCAGAAATTCTCCGATCTTGCGTTTGACACGCTGGAGCGCGTTATCTACGGTTTTGGGCTGGCAGTGAAGCTCATCGGACATCTCACGATAGGATTTGCCTTCCAGGTAGCAATCGAGCACACGCACTTCCAGAGGCGAGAGCGTGTGGCGCACGGCCTCGAGTCGCCCGGAAGTTTCGTGATGCTGGAACAGGCAGTGCTCAGGGTCGTTGCAGCGTGTATCGGGCAGGCAGTCCAGCAGCGTGCCGTCGCCGCTTTCGGTATCAGCCGAGGGCATGTGATAGAGTGAGATATAGGCGTTCAGGGGCAGGTGCTTCTGGCGGGTCGCCGTCTTGACCGCCGTGATGATCTGGCGCGTGACGCAGAGGTCGGCAAAGGCACGGAAGCGGGAGAAGCGATCATCTCGGAAGTCGCGAATGGCCTTATATAGCCCGATCATGCCTTCCTGCACGACATCATCGTGGTCAGCACCCAGCAAAAAATACGAGCGCGCCTTGCTCTCCACCAAGGGGCGATATTTTGCCAGCAACTGCTCTGTGGCGCGCGTGCTGCCCGTACGGGCCTGACGCACGAGTTCCTCATCGCGCTCCTGCGCTTCCCAGGACGACTCACGGCTCATCATAACCATCGGCCATCCTCCTCCAGCGCTCCGTGGGCCGGAAGGGAGCCAAGCAGTCTCCCGAAACCGACCTTGAGCGTTCTAGGCTTGCGTTTCAAGCGATCCAGACCGGGTGCCTTTTGTCTATAAATGTCACGTCAAAAGGCGCAAGCAAATTCACTATAAAACAACCTGGCCAGATTGTCAAGGGTACGAACAGAGAATTTTACATAGGGACAGGCTGCCATCCCCGGTTAAGACCCTCACTCCGTGTTCCCCTCTCCTAAAGTTGGGAGAGGGGAGAGGCCCCCACCCCCTAACCCCCTCCCCCAAGAACAGGGGAGGGGAGAAGTCAGGTTCTACCCTCATCCCCGGCCCTTCTCCCTTGCAGGGAGAAGGGGGAGGAGAAGCCAACTCTGACCCTCCCCTCTCCTTGAGAAGGAGGGGGGCCGGGGGTGAGGTCTATTGGAGCTGGGGGCAAGCAGGAATGGCCTCTCCTGGGCGCGAATCGAGTCTGGGCGGCGCGTGCAGGACGCGCGGACGCCTCTGGAGGTAGTTTTGGTTTTCAGCAGACGCTGGCTTCTTTTGTTTGCGCTGGGCCTGGTGCCGCTGCTGCTCACAGGCATTTCGCACGGCTACCTGGGCCTGGCGTTGGCCTGGGACGGCCTGTTGCTGGCCCTGGCGCTCACCGACTGGCTGCTGTTCCCGCCGCTGGAACAACTGTATGTGGAGCGCGAGGTGGAAGATAAGCTCTCGCTCGGGGCGCCTAACCCTGTGCGTGTGCGCGTCCGCAACACCAGCGATGTGGACCTGAGCTTGGAGCTGCGCGACTCGCCGCCGGAGGCCATTCCCAACGATCTGCCGGGCACGCCCCTCCTGTTGACCGCCGGGGCCGGGAGAAGGCAGGCCATCCTCTACCACCTGACGCCGCAGGCGCGCGGCGATTATACCTTTGGCGACATCTATTTGCGCGTGCGGGGGCGATTGGGGCTGGTATCGCGCCAGGTGCGCGTTCCGGCCCGGGCCGCCGTCAAAGTCTATCCGAACCTGCTGGAGACGGCCAAGTTCAACCTGATGGCGCGGCGTGGGCGCTTGCAGCAGTTGGGAATTCGTGCGGCGCGACTCCAGGGCGCAGGACGTGAGTTTGAGAGCCTGCGCGACTATCAGCCGGACGACGAGCTGCGGCGCATTGATTGGAAGGCGACGGCCCGACGCGGCAAGTTCATTTCCCGGCAGTATGAAGTGGAGAGATCGCAGAATGTGATCCTGGTGCTGGATGTGGGCCGGACGATGCTGGCCGAGATTGATGGCATCCAGAAGCTCGATTACGCCATTAACGCCGCGCTGCTGCTGGCCTACGTCGCCACGCTTTCGGAGGATAAGGTGGGCCTGCTGGTCTTTGCGGATACAGTGCAGACGTACCTGCCGCCGAAGAAGGGCCGCGCCCAGGTCTACGCCATCCTGGAGGCCCTCTATAACGCGAAGGCGACGCTGGCTGAGCCGGACTATCGGGGCGCGCTGGCCTATCTCTCCACGCGGTGGCGCAAACGTTCGCTGATGGTCTGCTTCACCGACCTATGGGATCCTGATTCCTCGCGCCAGACCATCGCGGAACTGGCCGGCCTGCAGCCGCGCCATCTGGTGGCGGCCGTCACGCTGCTGGATACGAAGGTGCTGCGTGCCGCCGCGCAGGAGGCAGACGCGGCGCAGGCCATTTACGAGAAAGCGGTCGCGACGCAGGTACTGGAGGATCGGCAGAAGGCGACGGGGGCGCTGGCACAGCGGGGCGTGCTGGTGGTGGACGCGCCCGCCGATAAGCTCTCCGCCGAGCTGGTCAACCGCTACCTGGAGGTCAAGGAGCGTATGCTGTTGTGAGTCATGAGGAACCGATCACGGCGCCCGATCCCGTGATGGCGTTTAACCAGACTGCTGCGCGGCTGGAGCCGAGGCCGACACAGGAGGAAGTCAGCGAGGTCGCTGCTCTGCTGCACAGCCTCTATCCCGGCAGCGTGACCTATCGCCTTGCCGCGCCGATTCTCCTGCAAGGCCAGGCCCGTCTGGAAACCGCTGCGCCGCTGATCGCGGTGCTGAGAACGCCTACCGCTCCGTGGAAAGAGCGGCAGGTCGCGGCCTGGACGCTGGGATGGACCGAGTTTGACCTCAAACAGCAGCCCGCAGCCATCCGCGCGCTCCTGGATGTCCTCGAAAACCGCCTGCCCGTCGATCCCGGCCGGTACGGGCGGATGCTGCAGCGCTCCCTATTCTCCCTGAGCGTGGGCTGTGCTGGCAGCATCTTGCTGGTCGTCATCCTCAGCATGCTCTATTTCGGACAGGGACGCTTCCATGCCTGGTCGGGCATCCTGATGGTCCTCCTGGCCGTGGGAGCCTGGATCGGTGGGCTGTTCGGCTCGCTGATATATGAGGACAGCCGCGTGGATCGCGTGCGGGCGACTGGGGTCACCGCACTGGGCCGCCTGCATGCTCCGGAGAGCGTGGGCGCGCTGGCAAAGGCCGCTCTGGAGCCGAGCCAGCGAGTACGGACGGCCGCCATTCCTGCTCTGCGGGCCGTACTGCGCAGATTAACCCCCAATCATTACGGGCAGCTTGGCGCGGAGGCGGTGCCGGGCCTGTGTCGTCTCCTGGGCCAGGCGGACGAGGGGCTCACGCTGCATCTACTGGAGGCGCTGGAAAAGGTTGGGGATGGCCGCGCGGTCAGGCCGGTGGAACATCTCCTCAGCGGCGTGCATACGTCTCTGGTGCGCCGAACGGCGGAGCGCATCCTGCCGCTGCTGCGGGAGCGACAGCAGCGGGAGAACGAGAGCCAGATGCTGCTGCGCGGTGCCTCCGAGCCGCCCGCCGCGCCGGAGCATCTGCTGCGCCCCACCTATCCCGGAACGCCGTCCAATGCGCCGAAGCAGCTTCTGCGCCCGTCCACGGCTTCCAAGCCTGCGCAAGCCGGCGAGGGCGATTCTCACTGAGTAAGTACGCTGCCCGACCGCTGGCCTACGTAGTCAATGCGTAAGCAGATGAAGGTGATTCTCATTGCCCGTAGCGGAAGTCGTTGTGGGCGATGATGCTTTCCGCCCGCTGGATGCGCGCGCCGGTCAAGGGATGCGACCGCAGCCACTCCGGTCCCCCGCCCCCTTCGCGCTTTTCCAGGCGCTGCAGCTTGTGGAAGAACCGCACCATGCCCTCGGGGTCGTAGCCAGCGAAGTGCGCGTAGCTCAGGCCGCGCCGGTCGGCGTCGTACTCGTCGTCACGACTGTACTTGAGATTGACGATGTCGGCGACGAGGCCGGCAATATTCTGGCTGGTAGCGTTGGGGATCGCCAGGCCGATAAGGATATTGGTCGCGTACTGCGAGGAGATTGCACGGGCAACGTGCCGGCCGTTGATGTGGCCCAGCTCATGGCCCACAACACAGGCAAGCGCATCGTTGTCGTCGCCCATCATATCCAGCAGACCGCGATAGACGTAGACCGGTCCGCCGGGCAGAGAGAAAGCGTTGATTTCACGCGCGTCAATGACTTTAAAGGAGTAGGGCATATCGCGGCGGTCCATGTGCGGCAGCAGGCTTGAGCCGACACGGCGCACCCGCTCGGCATCCGACGAGATAGTGTCTACCCGGTACTCCTGCTCAACCTGGCGGGATGCCTCCTTGCCCAGGTTGACCTCCTGGCGTGTCGAGAGAAAGCTGCGGATGCGGCAGCCGGTCAGGCCCGTGAGCGAGACCGTCAGCAGCAGGCCCACGATAAGCAGCCGCACGCCCCGCCCCAAGAAAGCATACGGGCGGGGCCGACGGCGAAGGAAGACATGGGAAATTGCCTGGTAAAACATAGAGCGTAGAACCTCACTTGCTCCGCGTGGGCCGTTCGAGCCGTATCATCGCCAGCAACAGGAGCGCAATCGAGCCCTCAGGGCCGCTCTGCCTTCTTCTCTCCGGGCTTTCGCACCCGAACGATAGCCTGCAAGAGCGGCACGTTCTCGGCGGCCAACGCGCCGGAAGCGCCGGGCTCCGGTGGACCACCTTTTTCCTTCTTGAGGCTCTGCTGCCTGGCGAAGGCTTTGGCGCGGTGAATGACGTAACGTTCTACGCGATGGAGGGCGAATCCTGCCTTACCGGGCAGCTCGCCCAGTCCACCCAGGTTATCGCGCGCGCGCAACAGCAGCAGGCGGGAGTTGATGCGCTCCTCCGGCTGCCAGCGATACTTATAGGGCTCCTGCCCGCGCAGGAAATCGAACTCGGAGCAGCCCTCGTCAATGGCCTGCTGGATGGCGTGTGCGGTCAGCAGCGTGCCCAGGCTGTACTTGGCCAGTTCCGGCGCAAAGCCGCCGATATAGTAGTACGTGCGCCCGTTGTAGGCGTAGCAGTAGAGCGCGGAGCGGATCGCGCCTCCCGCCCGCAGCAGATGCAGCCGCAGCCAGCCCCGCTCCAGGAAGCGCGCGGCCACCTCACGGTGAAAGGACTGGACGCGCTTGTTGCCCAGGGCGCCGGGAAGCCAGCGGGCGTTCCAGCGGCGCTGATGCAGGTCAAACAGGGCGGTCATGCCGGCGGAAAGCGTGCGGGCGTCGGCCAGGGAGAAGCGCGTATCCGGGAAGGTCTTTTCCAGCAGGCGCTCGTAGTAGCCGAGGTTGGAGCGCATCTTTTTGCTCAGCCGCCGTGCAAACGCCTCCCAGGTCGGCGGCAGGGGCAGATAAGGGCAGGGCTCCATCGGCAGCGTGGATTGGGCTTCGGTGGGGCGGTGCGGCCAGGGACGGGGCGCATGGGCCATCAGCGACGAATCCGGGCGCAACTGCTGGAGGTCGGCGATGTCCCAGCCGCGCAGGCCGCGATCTAGATAGTTCAGCAGGGCCGAGGCGACCTCCTGCGCATAGGCGGGCAGGGCCAGGGGGCCCAGATAGTCGCTGGAGCCGGTTCCCAGCCAGGCCAGGCGGCGCAGGGGCGTTCCCAGATGCCAGCTTGTGTAGAGGGGCGCGATGCCGACAAGCTCCCCGGCGCCGCCGGGACCGCCGCGCCCGGCCCGGAAAAGCAGCAGGCGCAGGCGCTTGCGCGCCCCAAAGTGCCGCCACCAGGCTTCGTTCCACTCCCACGTCTGAAAGGGGGTCGCCTCCGGACAGCGCGCCTGCAGCGCGCGCCACTCCTCCTGCAACAGGGCGACACCGTCGCGTTCCCTAACTTCAACGATCCTCACCAGATTTTTTACCTCCGACCTTGCTTCCTCCCTGCCGCCGTTCCAGATTTCCCTATCCTCTGTCGGCAGTCTTTCAGGACGAGGTTTGCGCGGCTTGATCCTTACGCGGCGCCGCGCGGTATTCCAAGTTCCTCCTAGCGGAGCGGAACCTTTGCGGATTATAGCAGAAACGGCCCGGAATGTCCAATGCTCTCCCGCAGGCCGCCAGCGGCCGCCTCGGCGCAGGGGCCCTCAGAGGACAGAAGCCTTGCCGATTACGCACTGAAATCCCTCCAATTTTCCCTGTTTTTGGGTTCAGAGGCAGGGGTTTGCCAACCGGAAGCCGAAATTTGCGCAGGGCAGCCGGCCGCCTGGAGCACGAGCCGGTTAGGGCATAAGCCGCTGCCTTCATATTTTTTACCGACATTTACGGAGGAACGATTTGCGACGGTGCCAGGAGGGCAAGAAACGCGCTTTTAGGGCGCGGGGCATTCACTCTGCTTTGCTGGGCAGCGCTCTCATACTGAGTTTTGTGGTCCTGATGGCCTGCCCGCTGCCGGCTCGGGGCCAGGCAGGCGCCCCGGTGGGCCAGGACGTGCCCCCGACCCACTGGGCCTATGCCGCTATCCAGGACCTGGCCCGCAAGGGCCTCATCCAGGGCTATCCCCCCGACGGCGATTTCCTGGGCGGGCGCGCTATCACCCGCTACGAGATGGCGGCCCTGCTCAAGCGGGTCGTGGATCGGATGGAGGCTCTGCTCCAGAGCGGCTCTGCCGCCGAGAGGCAAACCCTTCAGGGCAGCGCAGGCCAGATACGCGAGCTTGTCAACCAGTTTAAGCTGGAGCTGACGGTGATCGGCACGGACATGGAGAAGGTCAAGGCCGAT
>DASRGZ010000193.1:0-56039 GCA_035650735.1 Chthonomonadaceae bacterium | reverse complement strand
GACCGCAGGGTTTTTCTGGATGCCTGTGGGACTTAAGGCAGCATCCCAGGTCGATAGGTTGGGTGAGCAAGAGGCAGGCAGGCAAGCAGGGCTAAGTGAGGCAGGGTCCACACAAAACCTTTCTCTGTAACTGAAAGAGGTGCAACACAAGGAAGACCTCCTGGCGCGCTCAGGAGGTCTCTTTTGTTTATGTGAGCCTTCGCATCGCATTTGCTTTCTGTAGCACTTCCTCTTGAATTCCTCCGCGAATAATAGGCATCCCTCTTCCCCAAGGAATACCGGTTTCGACGAAATTTTTATAACGGCTCTTGACAAACTACGCCGTCTATGTGTACTCTATAGGCATCCACTTAACCGGTTAAGCAGACACAGAGAAAGTCTTATTTCCCATGGCAGCCACCATCCGTGATGTCGCCAAACGCGCCGGTGTCTCCAAAGCCACCGTCTCCTACGTCCTCAACGGACGCGACGCCTCCATGCGCATCCCGGAGGAAACAAAGCGGCGTATCCTGGAGGCGGTCAGCGCGCTTGGCTATCATCCCAATGCCCTGGCCCGCAGCCTGGCGCACAGACGCACGGATACCGTCGCCGTCGTGATGCAATATCCGTCCGTATTCTCCGGCGCGTCCGGCTTCACGAATGAGATGATGCACGGCATCACCGACGCCGCCGTGGAACTGGGCTACGATGTGCTGCTCCATACGCGGCGGCCGGGAACCGGCCTCCAGGCTGACGAAACGGACCTGCTCGCGGCGGAAGTGGCCACCTTGACCGATGGGCGTGTGGACGGCGCGCTCCTCCTACGGGATGTGGACGATCCACTGGCCGCCCGCTTGCTCCAGCGCGGCTTCCCAACGGTCCTGATGTTCACCACCAGCAGCGACCCGCAACAGTGGTTTGTGGATTGCGACAACGTGCGCGGCGCGCTCCTGGCGATGGAGCATCTGATCGCTCTGGGCCACCGGCGCATCGTGCACCTGGCAGGCTCCTCGCACTCCGGGGCTGCACGCGACCGCTGCCTGGGCTATCGTATGGCCTTGGAGCGGGCCGGAATTCCGCTTGTGCCGGAGTGGATCGTCGAGATCACCTATGCGGGCGCGGATTTTCACACCGCGGCGCAGTTGTTTGATTCCCTATCCTCAGATCGGCCCACCGCTGTGTTCGCCTGGAGCGATGAGGTCGCCATTAAAATGATGCGCGTGCTTAAGGAGAAGGGGCTACGCGTGCCGGAGGATGTGGCCGTGGTCGGCTTCGATTCGACGACGCTCTGCGACCATACCGACCCACCCCTGACCAGCATACGCCAGCCTATCTACGCGATGGCAAAGCAGGCGCTGCAACTGCTCACGCAGCGCATAGGGGGCGAGACCCCGGAGGCGACCCATGTCTGTGTTGCGCCCGAGCTTGTCGTGCGCCGCTCCTGTGGAGCAGGAACGATGGAGACGTTCCGCTCCGGCGGAGCGCACGGCCAGCGCAGGAACGATGGAGACCAACCGCGATGAAACAGCAATTGAGCACTCCCGTCATTATCGTCATTATCGCCATCGTCGTGATTGTCATCGGCATCGCGGCCTGGCGGAGCTTCGGGCATAACCCCGCTGGCGGCGGTCCGGTTACCGCCGAGCAAGCCGGGCTCGGCAAACCGATGCACCCCGCCATTCCCGGGCAGTCCCCTCTCACGCCGCCGACCGGAACGCGGTGATCTCGGCCCGTGAAGGAAAATGGATAGCGCCCGACCCAGCCGTGGTTTAAGAGAGCCTGCAAGAGGCAGCCACGGTTTAGAGCAGAGCTACCAAAAAACGTAAGGCAAACAAAAGTCTGTAATTTTTCTCGTACAGAGGAGTGAACTACCCATGCACCCGAACCGCAACCTTCGTTCGCGCTCCGGCTTCACGCTCATCGAGCTGCTCGTCGTGATAGCCATCATCGCCATCCTGGCCGCCATTCTGTTCCCGGTGTTTGCCCAGGCCCGTGAGGCCGCGCGTCAGACCTCCTGCGCCTCCAACATGCGCCAGATCTCGCTGGGCTTCCGCATGTATAGCCAGGACTACGACGAGAACTTTCCGCTGCGCCGCGTCTGTGACCCCAACGCCTGTGAAGCCTCCTGGAAGCATCTGCTCCAGCCCTACATCAAGAACTACCAGATCTTCCGCTGCCCCAGCAACCCGGCCTCCCAGGTGCTTGATGAGACCGACGGCACGGTAAAATACGTCCCGGATATCACCAAGACCTATCGCGGCTACTTCTTCTACCATGCCTTCTTTAAGTCGTCTGCTGCCATAGGATCGGGAGATTGGTGGAGCGGCTTCAACTATCGCGAGGCCAACTTTGAGTATCCCGCCAACTCGCTCCTGGTGGCCGAGGACAAGGATATCTGGGTGGACTACGGTCCCTGGATCGCCTTCGATCCCAACTGGGGACCCTCCGGCGCCAACTTTGGAGCCAAGCATAAAGGCAGCGACCGCTTCAGCACCATCGCCTTTATAGACGGCCACGTGAAGTTCACTTCCTGGGACCAGACCTGTACGCCCAGCAACCCCGACCACACCAATATGTGGGCCTACGACCCGGCCAACATGAATTTCGGGGGTATGGATCTCTCCTGGCTCAACACCTTCTGCCAGACGCTCCAGGATGCCGAGCGTAACGGCAAAGTTCCCTAATCCGGCAGAGCAAGTACATGGGCTATCCCGGTTCGGCAAGCCGGGATGGCCCCTGTTTTTAGTCAGTTCCGCTATGTCAGCCAGACCGTCAGGATTTCGTTTCTCCCGGCGGCGAGCCGCCCTCGTCAGCTTGATCCTTTCTCTCGCCATGCTGCCAGGCGCCATCGGCCATTCCCAGCAGTCCCATCGGCTGCCGCCGCTCCACGGCTCCCGCCTGCTTACGGAGATCCAGCGCCGTGCCGTCCGCTTTTTCTGGGAGCAATCCCATCCGAAGACGGGCCTGACCAAAGATCGCGCCCGCAACTTCACCCAGAAGGATACCTATACCGTCGCCAGCATCGCCAGCACGGGGTATGCGCTGGCCGCGCTGCCGATTGGCGTGGAGCACGGCTGGATACCGCGCCAGGACGCCTACCGCCGCGCCCTCCTGACGCTCCGGTTCCTGCACGACAAAATGCCTCATCACCACGGCTGGTTCTTCCATTTCGTGGATTGGCGCACCGGGCAGCGCGTCTGGAACTGCGAGCTCTCCTCCATTGACACGGCCCTGCTCCTGATCGGCGCGCTCACCTGCGGCCAGTACTGGCCCGGCACCGAAGTTCAGCGGCTGGCCAACGCCCTCTATGATCGCGTGGACTGGACCTGGATGCTTACCAACGGCGGCGCACAGCCGCAGAAGCGCGTGCTCTCCCACGGCTGGACGCCCGAAAAAGGGTTCCTGACTAATAATTGGGACCACTACTGCGAGCTGATGTTCCTCTATCTGCTTGGCCTCGGCTCCAGGCGCGACCCGCTGCCGGCGGAGTCCTGGACGGCCTGGGAGCGAAACGTGGTGAGTTATGGGGGGCGTACTACGCTGGCCGGCGGGCCGATCTTCATGCACCAGATGGCGCACGGCTACTACAATTTCAGAGACCGGCGCGACAACCTGGGCTGGGATTACTGGGTCAGCTCCGTCGAGGCGACCTTAATGAACCGGCAGTACTGCCTGGATCGCGCGGGCACCCGCAAGACCTACGGCCCGAACGTCTGGGGATTGAACGCCTCCGACGGCCCGGACGGCTACCGCGCCTACGGCGTTCTCGAAGAGGAGGACGGCACGGTCTCGCCTACCGGAGCCATCGCCTCCGTAATTTTCACGCCCAAACTCTCCACCGCCGTTGCTCAGACCCTCTACACGCGCTTTGGGGAGAAGCTGTGGGGGCAGTACGGCTTTGCCAACGCCTTCAATCTGGACCGCGACTGGGTGGACCCGGACGTGATCGGTATTGACCTGGGCATGGCCCTGATCGCCATCGAAGACCACAGGACCGGTCTGATCTGGCGGCTGCTGGCCTCACATCCCTCCACGCCGCGCGCCCTCCAGTGCGCCGGGTTCCATGTCACCCACGAGCCGGCCCCGCGCCCCCTCCATCGCAGATGACCGAGCCATGAATGCCCCGTCTCGTAGGCGACTATTCATGGCCCGAAGGTTGGTTCTCAGAGCCAGATGCAAAGCGAGGCACTCCCATTCCGGTATCCTCGGCCCCTACCCACTCCCCGTCTACCTTCTCGGAACCACGCAGGCGGCGTGCCCCCTGGGTCCATTCCAGGGCCTCCTGTAAACCGGCTCGTACCCGCTCGGCAAAGGGTGGGCGCTCGGGTGTGGTCTGACTCCTATGCGAATTCCTTTTCATGCCGCTGACTTCTCCTCTTGCCTGGGTATCCGCGTGGAGGCGTGGAGCAGGTCAATGCTGAGTACCCGCCCGACAGCATCATAATAGAACAGCACACCCGGTTCCACTTCCTCAGTACGAACCGTCTCTCCCTCGGCAAGACGAATGAGCAGGGTGTCGTCTTGCGCGTCGTAGACGAGCCGCTGCCCTTTGTGTTTCTCCTGCCGCGCCTGCCGTGTCGCCTCCTGCAACGCTTCGACAACCTTGCGGGTCAGTTCTGTCGAGTCGAGGGTCTCCTCGCCCTCGACAAACTCGTCCTTTTCTAGCACATAATGGGCCGTTGAATGCTTGTGTTCGATCATGCTTGCGCTTCCTTTTCCTGGCGATACGCCTCGATTTGCGTGCGAATCGCCTTCTTCTCTTCCGAGGTGAGGTCGGGGGTGTTCTTGTCGTAGGCAAAGAGCAAGAGAACTTCGCGGCTGGGCTCATGTAAGTAATAGATGACGTGGATGCCGCTGCGTTTGCCCTTGCCGCGCTGGGGGTCGCTCCAGCGAATTTTGCGCGCTCCGCCGCCGGTTCCCTGAATGACATCTCCGAACCGAGGATGGGCCATCAGCGCGTTCTGGAAAGCGCGAAACCCCTCATCATCCCCGAACAGTTCTTCCCGCACTCTGGCGAAGGGAGCTTGCTCTTTGAATGAGAGTCCCATTTGCTGGCTGTGTCCTTTCCATCGTCCTACACTCTCTCACTTCAGGCGAACGTGCAAAACTGGAAAATCCAAGGATGGCTCCTGCCCTCCAATGTAGCGTAAACCTATTGACGTGCGCAACAGAACCTTTCCAAAAGGGGGCTATTTGACAGGGGAGCCTTGCCCTGTTATAATGCGCCAAGCGGATACCTGGGCGCTCGATTGGGTTTCTTCTGGCCTTAAGGAGGCAGCCATGGCACTCGGACCCAACAACTTCAACGCAACCATCGCCCTGAACTCTGTATTCTGCTTTCAGGGCGACGACATTGATGATGTCTTCGACGAAGATTCCGAGCCGTACCTATGGGTCATCATGGTCAAGATTGATGGCGAGGGTCTGCATCAGGACGGCAACTTCCTGGCCGGTGAGGCAAAGTATTTCTTCTCTCCGGGCAGCCACGGCAACATCGGCGGCTCGATGGGCAGCGGCCAGACCCGGAACATTCCTGCCGCCGTCGGCACATGGGAGACCTCGCTCAAGCCCATCCCCATCTCGGTAGCCGGGCAGCAGCTGACCCAGATTCCGGGTGTCATCCTCTGCTGTGCCGTGCTGATGGAAGAGAACCTTACCCCGGATTCTGCTGTCGAGGCCGCCCACCAGTCGCTCAACAACCTGGTCAAGACAACGGTAGCCAACACTATCGCGAGCCTGGGCCTGGCCGGCCTGGCAGCAGACACCGCGGCGGAGGTGGCTCTACAGGCGAGCCAGGGCAACATCATCACCCTCGCCACGGCGGCCCAGCGAATACTGAACCGTCGGCTCAAGCCCATCCAGGATCTGTTTACGGTGGCCGCGCCCGGCAACATGGTTGTCACTATCCTTCAAAACCTGAACCTGGGTGGGTTCCTGGGAACGGCCATTGATGCGGACAAGCCGATGGGGGTCTTCTTCCAGTCGTTTAGCCAGGGGGATCTTGCCGACACCTTTTACAGCGCGCCGGGGTTTTCCAAGGGCAACCGAATCGATATCAACTCCAAGATGTGGAACATGCCCGAGTGGGCCTACACCCTGCATGGCGAGGCGTATGCCCACCACAGGTTTGATCGCGCGGCGCCCCCGTCCTCTTCCCGGCTGCAGGTCTCCTGCACGACCAAGAGGCACATGATGTCGGGGGGGAAACGGATTTCCGGCATCGGCGGCACGGACAACGGCGCGTTCTGGGGCTATAGCCGCGGTGAAGCGGCGGAGCTCATTCGCACCGGTCAGAAGTCCTTTTACGTGGTCGGCCCCGGCAATAGCCAACTGGATATTGCTGCCGTGCAGGGCGGATTCGTTCACGGGCAGCCCTGGTATTTCCTGCAAACACCGGCAGACCAGGTTCCGGGCGACAACCTGCTGAACCTGCCTGACTGCCCGGCGGGCGGGACGACCGTCGAGGTCTGGTATTAAACGGGGGATACGCGCGGGAGTATACGCAGAACGCGGCCCCGACGGCATGTCGGAGATGTTCTTGCGGGGAGAATAGGGGAATCGCTTCCGGATTCCCCTATTCACATCGCAGGTGGCTGGTGTCGTTGAGGAGCGTGACGCGGCGAATGGGATTGCAGGGGTCGCCGTACTGCTCGATGACGCTAAGCGAGGCATTATCCAGCCAGAGGCGGCGCAGGGAGGCGATGGGGGCGTCCAGCGCCTCGCAGAGCAGCACGCGCAGGCTGCCGCCGTGCCCGACAATCGCGACCTGTCCCCTCGGGTGCTGCGCGCGGATCTCTGCCGCCGCGCGCACCATCCGCTCCCAGGCCGCCTCCAGAGTCTCGCCGCCGGGCGGGCGGTACTTGTGCGAGTCGAGGATATAGCGGGCGAGGTGCTCCCCATCCCCACGCGCCTCGATCTCGGCGCGAGTCAGCCCTTCCCACTCGCCCAGCATCGTCTCCCGCAGCAGCGGGGTGGTCTGGACGGTCAGGCCAAGCGGGGCAGCGATAGCCTCGGCAGTCTGGCGGGCGCGCAGCAGGTCGCTCGACCAGACTGCCTGCGGGGGTCGGGCCTCCGAGGCCAATCGCCGGGCGATGCGCCGCGCCTGCTCCAGTCCTTCTTCGTCCAGCGGAACATCGGTGTGCCCCTGCATTCGCATCTGGCGGTTCCACGCCGTCACGCCATGCCGAACCAGATAGAGGCGCAGCGAGTCGCTCGACATCCCTACCGCTTCCTGCCGCGCGGCGTGCCCGGCGCTCCGCCTGGCGAAGGCGTGAACTGTTTGGCTCCGGGGGGAGGCGTAAACGTGAAGGCGCTATCGGCAATGGCTCCATTGATGACCTGTGGGCCGAAGTCGATCTCCGCATGGTTCTTGCCGCCTACCGTCACTTTCAGCAACTGGTAATTCTGCCTGTCAATGTAGAAGCGGGCCGGCTGGCGCGCCTTCAGGAGTTTGGCGCGATCTTCCGGGCGCAGATTGGGAATCTGCGGCAAATGGGGCATCATTTCGACGACATAGGCGGCGTGGCCCTGCACCGAGGACGAGGGCAGCAATTTGACCGAGGCCGCCTCGGGCGCGGGCAGCTGCAAGATTTGATAAACGGAGAACCCTTTGCTCTGCGGCGGAACCGCCTGCTTGACATAGAGCTTTTTGGCGCTGCTGTAGGCCCAGAAGGTCCTGCCGTCGGTGACTCGAATTGTGGTATCCTTAGGGACTCGGGCGGCTAGCGCCCCGGTGGCCGAAACGCTCGTCTGTGTATAGAGCTTGTTGGGGCTCTTGAACTTAATCTGCTGGGTCTGGGTCAGGTTGAGGGTTTTGCCGTTCTGGCCGGAAAGCGTCTGATGGGCGACCATGCTGCCCTGATAGGTTCGGGCTGTGCGGTAGAGCGCGCTCATCTTCTGGAGGACGCTTTGCGCCTGGTTACCGGCAGCGCGCGAGGCGCAGGGCATTCCGGCAAGCAGCAGCGCCGATAGGCCAAGCGGAACGAGAATACCGCCGCGTGTTGCATTAGAAAGCGCCGCGCCAGAAGCAGCGACGGGTCGAACAGACATCATAAGGCTCCTTACACCGCGCTCTGCCGAGGGCGCGGCTTTCTACGGTTGATTGGGACTGCGCGGCTGGCAACGCGCGCCGCATAGAACCTACCGCATAGTATACCCTATCGGTACTTTCCGGCGCTGTTTTCAGGCAGGGCTCTTTCGTTTTCCCATGCGGCCCTCACCCCCTTCCCCTCTCCTTTAGAAGGAGAGGGGAGAGGAGAAGCTGGGTCCCTCCCTTCCCTCCCAGGGTCGCGAGGCGGAGGCCCGAACCGTTGAGGGCCGACCCTTGCAGTGGGGGGCGGGGGGTTAGGTTAAAAGGAGGGCAGAAGCCGGGGCCTCTCTAGCTGCGCTCGACCACGCTGACCCGCAGCTCATGCGCGCCGTCCGGGCGGGCCATCTCATAGTAGTAGAAGAGCTCGTGGCCGACCGGCAGGATATCCAGGTAGCGCAGGCTGCCGCTGCTGTAGGGCGAGACCAGCGCCGGGCCCTGCGGCGAGAGGGAGTAGTAGGTGCGCAGGTCGAAGGTGATGGCCAGCCCGGTCTTCTCCTCATAGTTTTCGGCCACGGAGGCGCTGCCATCGTAGAAGGCGAGGAAGCCTCCCGTTTCCAGAGGCGCCAGCGCGCCGATGCGGGCGCAATAGGCATCCCAGGCCGGAGTGGGAGCGTGGGAGATAGGCGAGACATCCCCGAGGTACTGAAAGTGGCGGCCATCCCCGCTGATGGCGGCACAGGTGCGTGAGCGAGTCAGGCCGGTGCTATAGATGTCAGCCGTCTCGTGCTTGCGCGCCTGCGCTTCCGGCGGCAGGTTGGGCTCGGCGGTGGCGTAGCTGGCCAGTAGATAGTACATGCGCCCGATGAGGAAGACGTTGGGATCCTTGACTCCCTCTCCGCCGATCTGGGCGGCGGTCAGCAGGGGCGTCAGCGTAGCTATATCGAAGGCATCGGGCTCGTCGGCTTCAAGCAGGGCGATGCGCCAGAGGTGGTCGTCTGCGCCAACATAGCCGATATAGAGCCGCCAGCGCCCATCCAGGCCGCGCAGCAGCGCGGCCCGTTCCACCGAGAGCGCGTTCAACGACCCTTTGGGCAGCGCCCAGATGTCGGTAAAGGAGATGCCGTTGTCGCTGTAGGCGATGCGGCACTCTATGCCCCGTCCCTCATCACGCGGGTAACGCTGGCGATACGTCAGGTAAAAGGTGTTGGCGGCGGTGTCGAAGGTGGCGCATGGGGCTCCGGCCCACCAGCCCGGCCCTTCGCCAGGCGGCTGGCGCACCACCATGCCTTCCGCCGGATCGAATAACGGCACGACGCCAAAGGCTTTGCCGAGGTTTTCTGCCATACGCGCAGCTTTCCTTCCTTCCCGCTCCTGGTACGGCCTCATCCCCTCTTGGGGTATCTTGAGGGAGCGCCTACCCACCGTTTGCCTTCTGCCACGGGCTCGCCAGTATCGCGGTTCTATTCGCTCCGCGCGGCGCGACTTCCTTCTCCCGGTGGACCTAACCCCCCGTCCCCCACTGCTGGGGTCGGCGCTCAACGGTTCGCGCCACTGCTAAGGTCGGGCCTACAACGGACTGCCAGGGTCGCGCCTACAATGGTTGGGCCCCTGCTCGGGTCGGCAAGGTGCTGCAAGGAACGGGCCTGCCATGGTTGGGCCCTCTGCCTTGCGAGGCCCGTGCCTCCGCCTAGCCACACCTGGCCACAGCCCTCCGCCTTGTGACACCTAGCGACCCTACGAGGGAAGGGGCGGCCCGGCTTCTGCTCTCCCCTCTCCTTCATAAGGAGAGGGGAAGGGGTGAGGTACTCTGAGGTGAGGGCCGCATGGAGAAAACCGAAGCCCCCAGCAACGAGCGACGAGTGGCAAGGGAGGCAGCCCGATGGCCCCGGTACGGTTCGTGGCTATTGCAGCCAGTAGCAACAACTTCCGCAATTTTGGGGAAAATAATGGAAAGAAGGATACAGGAGGGTCCGATTTTTGCGTATCTATCATAGCGGGCGCTCTTTTTGAGCGTTTGCAGATGGGCTCTCCACGCTGCGCCAACGGGCAGGTTTCAGGAGCGCCAATTCATGGAAAAGACGAAAGAAGACGAAGCTATGCCATCCGAGCCAGACGTCCCGCAGGAGCGCATCGCGGAAAACGCCCCTGCTTCCCGTTGCGCGTTTTATCAGGCCGCCCTGCTGCCTGCGTCCCCTTCCGGCTCCGCCGAAAATGGGCCTGGATCGAGCGGACTACAGCATCGGTGCCTGCTAAACCCAGGCCGTCTTCAGGGCCCGGACGGCAAGGAGATTGGCCTGAGCGCCTGCACTCTGGAGCGGCAAGCGCAGTGCCAGGCGCAGCGCCGCGCTATGCTGGCGCGTCTATGCACTTCCCTGCCCTCCCTGCGCGCCAAGGCGTTCTGAGAGACCATTGGCCGTTAGCCACACGCTACGCTAGACTTGATCCAGGCATCAGCGCTCAGGCAGCATAAGACAAGGTCTGGGTCATCCCGCCGTCTTCCCCGCTTTGGACGCTCGAAGAGGTTCCTCTATAGATACAAAGCAGGGGGCTAGAACGGATGCTCTAACCCCCTGCTTCACACCCTAAGAGATTCGCCTCGTAGTGGCGACTCAAGGTCAAAAACGCGCCTGGCGCGATTCGAACGCACGACCTTTTGCTCCGGAGGCAAACGCTCTATCCACTGAGCTACAGGCGCAGAAAACGAAGCCAACCTTCGCGTGAGGGCTTTGGGCGGGATATAACCCCTGTTCCTGCGGCGCAAGGCCACAGATCGGGAACACTAACCTTGCCGGGTGGGACCCTTTCCCTACGAATTATAGCATAGGTGCAGGCGAAATGCAAGCGGAAACTGGCCGATTGTGTTGCTGCCCAAGAGGAAAAACGCGATAGTGTGACGAAGGTGTACCCCACGCAAGGAAGCTTCTCCTTCGAAACTTCCTCTCCGCAGTGAATCGTATCAAACCATCGTACTAGAGAACGGTTATAGGAGCAGTAGTCACCTTGTCGGAAGAGAGTCCTATGGGGAAACGCAGCGCGCCTGCGAAGGGCGAACCTGGCAGCACCCCGGAACCCGCCGGGCCGCAGCAGAGGGAGTCGTGGCTGTGGATGGCCCTGGAGGCCGCCCATATCGGCATCTGGGAGCGGAACATCCAGACCGGGCAGATCACCTGGTCGGAGAACCTGGAGGCCGTCCTTGGCATGTCTCCAGGCGCATTCGGCGGCACCTTTGAGGGCTTCCTGCGCATCCTCCATCCGGAGGACCGGGATCGCGTCCGCCAGGAGATCGAGAAGGCCGTCCAGGACAGAGCAGACTACAGTATCGAATTCCGCGTGCTCCCGCCGGAGGGCAGTTCCCGATGGATCGCCGCCTATGGCAAGGTCTTCAGCGATAACGCTGGCAAGGCGGTCCGCGTCGTAGGCGTGTTAATGGATATTACGGAACGTGGGAAGGCAGCAGAGACACAGCAGCGGTTGGCGGCTATCGTGGAGTCCTCGGAGGATGCGATCCTGGCTACGGATCTGAACGGTATCGTTACGGACTGGAACCGGGGAGCCGAGCGGCTCTATGGCTATACAGCCGAAGAGATGATTGGCAGATCAAAAACGCTGGTCATTTCGCCCGATATGGCCAATGAACTGCCCTCGATCCTGGAAAGGATCAGGCACGGCGAGCGAATTGAACGCTATGAGACGGCGCGGCGGTGCAAGGATGGCACCCGGATTGATATCCTCATCAGCGTCTCTCCGGTTCGGGACGCTAACGGCCAGATCATCGGCGCCTCCACGATTGCCCGTGACATTACCCAGCGGAAGCGGGAAGAGGCAGCCCAGCGTTTTCTCGCCGAGGCCAGCGCCTTGCTGGCCTCCTCGCTCGATTATGAGACCACCCTGATCAACATCGCCCATCTCGCCGTCCCGCATCTGGCGGATTGGTGTATCGTGCATGTGGTGCAGGAGGACGGCACAGTACGCCAGTTGACCATAGCCCACAGTATTCCGGAGAAACTCAAATGGGCAGAGGAATTGCAGCGGCGCTATCCCCCGGATCCCGAGGTGCCTCGGGGTGTGTACAACGTCCTGCGCACGGGACGATCAGAGCTCTATCCGGAGATTTCCGATGAGCTGCTCGTCCTTACCGCTGAAGATGAGGAACATCTGCGTATCCTGCGGGAGGTCGGCTTCACCTCGGTGATCATCGCCCCCATGAAGGCGCGGGGACGTACCTTAGGCGCTATCACCTTCATTGCGGCGGAGTCCGGGCGTCACTACACGACAGCCGATCTCGCCATCGCCGAAGACCTGGCCCACAAGGCCGCGCTGGCCGTGGATAATGCGCGCCTCTACCAGGCCGCTCAGCAGCAGAACCGCAAGCTCCAGATCCTCTCCCAGGCCAGCCAGAAGATCAATGCCGTCCTGGAAGTCCCGGTCATCATGCGCGCGCTCATAGACGCGTCGCTGGAGTTGGTGGAGGCCCAGGTTGGCGCCTGGGCCCTGGTCGAAAACGGCCGGATGGTCTTCCGGGAGTATATCGCAGAGGGCCAGAGCCGACCGCTGGACTATGCCTTTGAGCCGGGCATAGGCGTGCCGGGCTGGGTCCTGGCCACGAAGTCGCCTTATATTGCCAATGATGCTGCCCATGACGCTCATGTCCTGCCGCACCTGCAGCGCCAGTACGGATATTATAACGTGATCGCTGTCCCTCTCTTTGACGGCAAGGGCAGCCTCCTGGGCTGCTTTGCGCTGCATAACAAGGCGGGTCGCCAGCCGTTTGACCAGAACGACCTGGCGCTGCTGCAGGGATTAGCGGCCAGCGCCGGCATTGCGCTGGGAAACGCCCTGATGCTGCGCGAGCGGCAGGAACATCTGCAGGAGATCGCCGCTCTTAATGAGCGCCTGCGCCGCGCCATGCGGGAGACCCACCACCGGGTACGCAATAGCCTCCAACTGATCGCGGCCCTGGCGGATATGCCTGCGCCGGAAGGGATGGAAATGGTGCCCGTCGAAGAGCTCAGGCGATTGGGCAGCCAGGTACGCGCCCTGGCTGCCGTGCATGGCATCCTGACTCAGCAGGCCAGTGAGGGCGGGGAGGCCAACTACGTCTCGGCTCATGAGATATTGAGTCAACTTATGGAGCTACTCCGCCAGACCGCACCGGGAGCCCACATTCAGGCTGATATTGAGGAGTTTCGCCTGTCGGCGCGGCAGGCCTCCTCGCTGGCCATTGTCGTCAACGAATTGATCACGAACGCGCTCAAATATGGGCAGGGTGAGGTGCAGATACGGTTTCACATCGTCGCCGACAGGGCCGTCCTGGAGGTCATGGACAACGGCCCCGGCTTCTCCGAAGACTTCGACCCGCGGATTGCCCAGAATACGGGCCTGGCGCTTGTTGACCATATCGCCCGCTGGGATCTGAATGCGGAGGTCTGCTTTGGCAATCGGCCCGGCGGGGGCGGGCAGGTGATGGTTACGATGCCCGCTATTACGGAGAGCATTCCTGCCTGACGTGAAAATAAAACCTCACCCCCGCCCCCTCTCCTTCGCAAGGAGAGGGGAGAGGCGTTTTCATGCTCGGTGGCGCGCCCCGCGCAGGGAGGATTGAGGGGAAACCTGCTTATCCTTAAACTCATAGGAGGATCTGCGAATCACCATGCCTGATGCCCGACTGACCCTGATGGCCGACGAGCCCATCGGCACCATTTCGCCTCTGCTGCACGGGCACTTTGCCGAGCACATTGGCCGCTGCTGCAACGAGGGGCTGTGGGTCGGCCCCGACTCTTCCCTCCCCAACATAGGCGGCTTCCGATCCGATGCGTTGGCCGCGCTCAAAGCGCTCGGCATCCCGATCCTGCGCTGGCCGGGCGGCTGCTATGCCGATAGCTATCACTGGCGGGACGGCATCGGCCCGCTCCCATCGCGCCCGCGCACGCTGGGCGAGAGCTGCGGCCTGCGGGTGGTTGAGGACAACGGCCTGGGAACCCATGAGTTCATCCAGCTATGCCGCCAGATCGGCGCCGCGCCCTATCTGGCGGGCAATCTCGGCTCTGGCTCGCCCCAGGAGATGATGGACTGGGTCCACTACTGCAACGGCGAGCTGGATACCTCCCTGGTGCGGGAGCGTGCGGCCAACGGTCACCCGGAACCCATGAACGTGCGCTACTGGGGCGTGGGCAACGAGAACTGGGGCTGTGGCGGCCACTACGAGCCGACCGACTACGCCAAAGAGTTCCGCCGCTTCGCCACCTTCCTGAGGATGGCCGACCCGACCATCGAGTTAATCGCCTGTGGGCACAACACCCGCGATTGGAACCTCAAGGTGGTGGAGACGCTGCGCCACCATCTGAGCTATCTGGACCACCTCTCGGTGCATCAATACTACACGGCGGGGCCCGCCGCCGAGTTTACGGAAAGCCAGTACTACCAGATCATGCGGGCCGGCGCGCTGGTCGAGGAGGACATCCGCTTCACGGACGAGATACTGCGCTTCTTTACGGCGGGCCGGCGCTTTGTGGGCATCGCCTTCGACGAGTGGGGCGTCTGGCACCCGGAGGCGGCGCTCGGCTGCGGCTACGAAGCCCCCAACACCCTCCGGGATGCGGTCGCCGCTGCCGGCGTGCTCGACGTGTTCCATCGCTGGTGCCATCGCGTGACCATGGCCAACCTCGCCCAGATCATCAATGTGCTCCAATGCCTGATCCAGACCGAGGGGGAAGCTATGTGGCTCACTCCGACCTACCATCTTTTTGCTCTGTACCGGGCACACCGGGGGGCGGAGGCGCTGCGGGTGGATCTGGAGTGCCCGACGGTCGAGGCGCCCGCGCTGGGCACGCTCTGGGAAGCGCCGCATTCGGCGGCCCCGCCGCTGCCGCTGCTCTCGGCTTCCGCCTCGCGCAAGGACGGACAGGTCGCGGTGAGCCTGAGCAACCGCCATTACAACCAGCCTCTGGAGGTGGCTATCTCGGTGCGCGGCCTCCGGCTGGGCGCGGGTACGCTGCTGACGCTCACCGGCGACGCGCCCAACGCGGTCAACTCCGTCGAAGCGCCGGAGCGCGTGCGGATCACGGAGACGGCGCTCTCTGCCGATGGCGCCACCTTCACATTCCAGGTTCCTCCCTGCGCGGTGCAGACGGCGGTGCTGGCGGCAGGTTAAGAGCGTCCAACAAAGTCCTCCCGATAGCCTAGAACAAACGAGGCAGGAGCCAAGATGCGCGATGGAAGGCAAACTCTGGGTCGGCTCGGTTTGCTGATGCTGCTGGCGCTGGCAGCGCAGTCGAGCGGCTCGGCGTGGGCCGGCGACAACAAAGAGGAGAAAGCGATGCAGGCTATCGCCCATGTCATTGCCGGGGGGCCTTACAACGCCGCCTGGGAATCTCTGGAAACGCACACGACGCCTGAGTGGTATCAGAATGCCAAGTTCGGCATCTTCATCCACTGGGGCGTCTACTCCGTTCCGGCCTTTGGAAACGAATGGTATCCGCGCAATATGTACCAGCAGGGCTCGAAGGAGTTCCAGCATCACGTTGCGACCTACGGCCCACAGGATAAGTTCGGATACAAGGACTTTATCCCGGCGTTCAGGGCGGAGAAATTCGACCCGGATCACTGGGCTGCGCTCTTTGAGGCGGCGGGCGCGAAGTTTGTCGTGCCGGTGGCGGAGCACCATGACGGCTTTGCCATGTACGATTGTGGGCTTTCCGAGTGGTGCGCGGCGAAGATGGGTCCGAAGCGCGATATCGTCGGCGAGCTGGCCGCCGCTGTGCGGAAGCGGGGACTGGTGTTCGGCCTCTCCTCGCATCGGGCCGAGCACTGGTGGTTCTTTGACGGCGGCAGGAAGTTCCCCTCGGATGTGCAGGATCCACACTATGCCGGACTCTATGGCCCGGCTGAGCCGGAGAACACACAGCCGAACCAGGCGTTTCTCGATGACTGGCTGGCCCGCACTTGCGAGCTGGTGGATAAGTATCAGCCGCAACTGGTCTGGTTTGATTGGTGGATCGAGCAGCCTGCCTTCAAGCCTTACCTTCAGAAGTTCGCCGCGTACTACTACAACCGGGGCGCGCAGTGGGGACGGGGCGTGGCCATCAACTATAAGCACCAGGCATTCCCCGAGCGGGCCGCTGTGCTGGACATCGAGCGCGGGCAGTTGGGCGGTATTCGCCCGCTCTTCTGGCAGACGGATACCTCTGTCTCGAAAAACTCCTGGGGCTATGTCAAGGAACAGGACTACAAGACGGCGGGCGCGATTATCGGCGATCTGGTAGACATCGTCAGCAAGAACGGCGCGCTGCTCTTAAATATCGGGCCCCGCCCGGACGGGACCATCCCCGAACCGGAGGAGCAGATCCTGCGGGAGATTGGGCGGTGGCTGGCGGTCAACGGCGAAGCCATCTATGGCGCCCGGCCCTGGAAGGTGTTTGGCGAGGGGCCGACCCAGATCGTCGAGGGCTCTTTCAACGACACCAAGCGGCCGGAGTTCACCGGGGAGGACCTTCGATTTACCGTTAAGGGCAATACGCTCTATGCCATCGCCCTGGCCTGGCCCGGCAGGCAGCTTACCCTCAAGTCGCTCGGCACGAACTCGCCCCTGGCAGCCGGCGAGGTCAGCGAGATCCGCCTGCTCGGGCAGGTGGGCAGGCTGGAGTGGTCGCGCAATGCCGACGGCCTGACCGTCACGCTGCCCGACCGGAAGCCCTGTGACCATGCCTACGCGCTCAAGATCGTCGGGCTGCGGCTCTAGATTCTCTTAGCCCCTTGCAGGTATTTGCCGGGCAGGGGATGGCCGAGCCGGGTTTCCAGGAAGCGCGAGGCGGCGACGACCTGCTCTAGACTCACGCCCGTCTCAATGCCCATGCCATGCAGCAGGTAGAGGAGGTCTTCGGTCGCCAGGTTGCCCGCCGCGCCGGGAGCGAAAGGACATCCGCCCGCGCCGCCCGCCGCCGAATCCAAGATGGCAACGCCGTACTGGAGGGCCATCAGGACGTTGGCGAGCGCCGTGCCGCGCGTATCATGAAAATGGTAGGCGGTGCGCTCCAGGGGCAGCACGGGCCGCAGTGCCTCTGTTAGCCGCGCGACGGCGTTCGGCGTGGCGTGACCGATGGTGTCGCCGATGGAGACCTCATCTACGCCCATCGCGACCAGCTCTTGCACGACAGCCACGACCTGCTCCGGCGCTATCTGGCCCTCGTAGGGGCAGACGAAGGCGGTGGAGACGTAGGCGCGCACCCAGAGTCCGTGCGCGCGGGCGGTGGGCAGCAGCGCGCGGAAGCCTTCCAGGGACTCGGCGATGGTCATGCCGATATTGCGCTGGTTGAAGGTTTCGCTGGCGGCGGTGAAGAGCGCGATGGCGCGCACGCCGGCGGCCAGGGCGCGCTCCAATCCCTTTGCGTTGGGCACCAGCGCGGAGTAGCGCACGCCGGGACGCGGGGTAAGGCGGGCAAAGACCTCCTCGGCATCGGCCAACTGCGGCACGCGCTTCGGACTGACGAACGAAGTGACCTCGATATCCGATAGCCCGGACTCCGCCAGCATCTCCACGAACCGCACCTTGTCCTCGGTCGGCACAAGCGCGGCCTCGTTTTGCAGCCCATCGCGCGGCCCGACCTCCACCACGCGTACACGCGCGGGAACCTGCGCCAGAAAATCTGCTGCCATTGCGCTACTCCTCTGCCTCCATCAGCGGGGAGACCTCTGCGACCGCTTCGCCGTGCGTAACGCGCTGGTTGGGCTGCACATGGATGGCCTTCACGATACCGGCAAAGGGCGCCTCCACCGCCGTCATGACCTTCATCGCCTCGATAATCACCAGAGGCTGGTAGGCTTCGACCCGCTGCCCTTCCTGCACCAAAACATCGGCGACCGTGCCGACCATCGGGGCCGTCAGCGCGCCCGAAGCGGACCGACGCCTGCCGCCTGCCTGTCGCGTTGCCGGCGTAAAGGTATAGGACGCGCCCGCAAAGGAAAACTCCAGGCCGTTCTCGGTGCGCGCAAACGGCATGCGAAATGCGCGCTCCCCCGAGCGATCTGTCTCTATCTCGGCGATCTGGAGGACATCGTCAGGGCGGCGGCAGAGGACAATGCGGCGCTCTGTGCCGTCCGGCAGACGCACGCGCCATCCTTCGCCGTCCTTTTCGACATCGAGAACGATCAGGTTATCTTTATGCTGGAATTGAAGTTGCATTCGCTCTTCACGCTCTTCAGGTATTGCGCCAGGCATTGCCCGCACGCCAGGGAGTGTAAGGATCACCATCGAGCGCCGCAGCGGGCAGATTTGAGCGCGCTTCGGTCGCGGTGACGGCTTCTGCCGCCAGCGCCAGCAGCACTTCGGTGGGAATGGCCTGTGGCGGCTTCCAACTCTGGAAATGCTCCTGCAAGAAGCGGGTCGAGAGTTGGCCTGTCTGAAATGCCGGATGACGCAGGATCGCCAGCAGGTAGGGAATATTGGTCTGAACGCCTAGAACGTGGAAGTTTTGTAGAGCCTGCTCCATGCGCGCCAGGGTTTCCGCCCGCGTCGCGCCGTGAACGATCAGCTTCGCCAGCATGGGGTCGTAGTAGGGCGTGACCTCGCTGCCGCGCTCCACGCCGGAATCCACGCGCACGCCCGGCCCCTCCGGCGCGATCCACTGCGCCAGCCGCCCGACCGAGGGCAGGAAACCGGCAGCGGCGTTCTCGGCATAGAGACGCACCTCCATCGCGTGACCGGTAGCGGCGATCTGCTCCTGCGTAAAGGGCAGCGGTTCCCCGGCAGCAATGTGAAATTGCAGGCGCACTAGGTCGCGGTTGGTGATGGCTTCCGTGACCGGGTGCTCGACTTGCAGGCGCGTGTTGACCTCCAGGAAATAGAAGCGGTGATCCCCGTCAGGCCGCTCTTCCAGCAGGAACTCGACCGTGCCGGCGTTCACGTAGCCCGCCGCCAGGCCCGCCTGCACCGCCGCCTGCGCCATGCGCGCCCGCAGTTCCGGCGTCAGGATGGGCGAGGGGCTTTCCTCGATGATCTTCTGGTGCCGCCGCTGGATGGAGCATTCCCGTTCGAACAGGTGGACGACGTGCCCCTGCGTATCTCCGAAAATCTGGAACTCGATATGGCGGGGCCGGGAGATATAGCGTTCCAGCAGCACGCGGTCGTCGCCAAAGGCGGCCAGCGCTTCGCGCCGGGCCGCATCCAGCGCCGTGTCGAACTCCTCTATAGCGTCTACAACGCGCATTCCGCGCCCGCCGCCGCCCGCCGCTGCCTTGATGAGCAGAGGTGTTCCGATCTGCTTTGCTTCCTGACGCAGCCGCCGGTTGGATTGGTCGTCGTCATTGTAGCCCGGCACGATGGGCACGCCCGCCGCCTCCATACGCTTCTTGGCCGCGATCTTATCCCCCAGCAGCCGGATGACCTCCGCAGGCGGGCCGACGAATGTGATACCGGCCTCGGCGCACGCCTGCGCGAAATCGGCGTTCTCGGACAGGAAGCCGTAGCCGGGGTGGAGGGCATCCGCTCCGGCCTGCTGCGCCGCATGCAGGAGATTTTCTATGCGCAGGTAGCTCTCTGTCGCCGGGGCCGGGCCGATAGGGTAGGCCGCATCCGCCAGGGCGACATGCAGGGCCTCGCGGTCGGCTTCTGAGTAGACCGCGATGGGAGAGATTCCGGCCTCCCGGCAGGCGCGTAGGATACGGACGGCGATCTCGCCGCGATTGGCGATCAAGAGACGTTGCATAATTCCTTTGTTATGGCACGCTACCCCTAATGAGAATTGGGATCGGTTTTGGGGCGCTTCATTCGGCAAAGTTGGGTTTCCGCTTCTCCAAAAAGGCGCGGATGCCCTCCTGCCCCTCCGGGCTGACGCGTAGAGCCGCGATGCATTCGACGGTCGTTTCGGCAGCCTCCTCCGGCGTTTTGCCCGCAATAGCGCGCAGCAGACGCTTTGCCGCCGCTACCGCCTCCGGCCCAGCCTTACGGGCAAGCTCCACTTTCTTCTCTAGCGCCGCATCCAGGTCTGCGGCGGGCGTGACCTGCTGCACCAGGCCGATCCGCAGCGCCTCCTGCGCCGAAATGCGCTCCCCGGTGACAAAGAGGGCGCGGGCCGCGCCCATCCCAATCTTTTCCAGCACATAGGGGCCGATAATCGCCGGAACCAGGCCGAGCCGTACTTCGCTCAGGGCAAACGTGGCTTCTTCGGCGGCGATGGCGAGATCACAGACGGCCACCAGCCCCGCACCGCCACCGATGGCCGCGCCATGCACCCGCGCGAGGGTGACTTTCGGGCAGTGCGCGATGGCCGCGAACATTCGCTGGAGCGCCCGGGCATCCTCCAGGTTCTCCTCCCGCGAGTACCCGGCCATCTTGCCCATATAGGTCAGGTCCGCGCCCGCGCAGAACGACTTCCCTGCGCCCTTCAGCACGACCACCCGCACGTTCGGATCGTCGCTCAGGCGCGTAAAGCCTTCCGTCAACTCGGCGATCAGCGCCTCATCGAAAGCGTTGTGAAGGTCGGGCCGGTTCAGCGTGACCTCCGCCACGGCTCCTTGCTGGCTTATTTGTAAGCGTGTATAGTTCATCGCAGCCGTTATTCCTGACAACCGCACAGTCTCTAGGGCGCTACACCGTACAGAGGCAGCCGCATTCCAGCGCGATCTCGACCGGCGAGGTCATCTCGCGTGTCTCCTTCTGCCGGAAATGGAGCACCTTGAGGGTGTAGGGGTCGAACACAATCACATCCCGGATGCCCTGCGCCAGATAAAAGGGCACGCCGATCTGGAGGTCTTTGGCCTCGTAGCCCTTGCTCAGGATTTCGATAACGGCTTCGGGGAGAAGCGTGATCTCTTCATCCTGCTCGTCCGGCTCACGGCAGAAGATGGCGATGTCCGGGCGCTTTTGCGAGCCATCAGGGAAGCGGATACAGACATCGGAAACATGAACGCATCCGCACTGGTTACTCCCTCCTTCTGTTCTCCGAATGGAGGTTTGAATGCGAAAAATAACGGTTTGATGGCGGTATACCGGCTGCGCTTCCCAGACCGGGATGCCGCCGACCCGCTCCAACCGTATGCCCACTTCCTCGGCCATATTCCTGAGTTTTTCCGTGATTGCCATGCTGCGCTCTCCCGTTATCACATACGAAAGACGCCGAATTTGGTCTCCGGGATGGGGGCGTTGTAGGCGGCGGAGAGGCCGAGCGCGATAGCCATGCGCGTATCTACCGGGTCGAGGATGCCGTCGTCCCAGAGGCGGGCCGTGCTATAGTAAGGGCTGCCCTCCTGCTCGTAGGTCTCCAGGGTGGGACGCTTGAACTCGGCCTGCTCCTCCGGGGTCAGGGTCTGGCCGCGCGCGGCAAGTTGGTCAAGCTTGACGGTCAGCAGGACGTTGGCGGCCTGCTCGCCGCCCATGACGGAGATGCGCGCGCTGGGCCACATCCACAACTGTCGGGGGCCGAACGCCCGCCCGCACATGCCGTAGTTGCCCGCGCCGAACGACCCGCCGATAATCACCGTGAACTTGGGAACCTCGGCATCGGAGACCGCCATCACCATCTTGGCGCCGTGCTTGGCGATCCCTTCCTCTTCGTACTTCTTGCCTACCATGAAGCCGGTAATGTTCTGCAAGAAGACGAGCGGGATGCGCCGCTGACAGCAAAGCTCGATGAAGTGCGTGCCTTTGAGCGCGCTTTCGGAGAAGAGAACGCCGTTGTTGGCAAGAATCCCGACCGGATAGCCCATCCAGCGCGCGAACCCGCATACCAGCGTCGGGCCGTAGAGGGGCTTGAACTCGTGGAACTTGCTGCCGTCTACCAGCCGGGCGATGACCTCGCGCACCTCGAAGGGCTGGCGGAGGTCGCGGGGCAGGAGGCCATAGATTTCGGCGGGGTCGTAGAGCGGGTCTTCCGGCGGGGCGAGGTCGGCGGGAACCTGCTTGCGGCGGTTGAGGCCCGCCACGATCTCGCGCACGATCCGCAGGGCGTCCGGGTCGTCCTCGGCCAAGTAGTCGGCAACGCCGCTCAATCGGGTATGCACGTCCGCGCCGCCCAACTCCTCCGCCGTCACCACCTCGCCGGTCGCGGCCTTCACCAGCGGCGGCCCGCCCAGGAAGATCGTCCCTGTCCCCTTGACGATGACCGCCTGATCGGACATGGCCGGGACGTAGGCCCCGCCCGCCGTACAGCTTCCCATCACGGCGGCGATCTGCGGAATACCCTGCGCGGACATGCGCGCCTGGTTGTAGAAGATGCGCCCGAAATGTTCGCGGTCGGGAAAGACCTCCGCCTGCAACGGCAGGAACGCGCCGCCCGAATCCACCAGGTAGATGCAGGGCAGGCGGTTCTCCTGGGCGATCTCCTGGGCGCGCAGGTGCTTCTTGACGGTGATGGGGAAGTAGGTGCCGCCTTTGACGGTGGCGTCGTTGGCGACCAGGACGCACTCCTGCCCGTGAATCGGCCCGATGCCGGTGACGATGCCCGCGCCGGGAGCCTCGTCGTCATACATGCCATAAGCGGCCAGCGCGCTGAACTCCAGAAAGGGCGCGCCGGGATCGAGGAGGGCGTCAATGCGCTCGCGGGCCAGCATCTTGCCGCGCCCTTTATGCTTCTGGATCGCCTCTTCGCCGCCGCCCTGCTTGACCGCCGCCAGCCGCTCGCGCAACTCGGCCACCAGCGCGCGATAGTGCGCGGCGTTCTCTCTATAATGAGGTGCGTTCGTATCTATGCGCGTTGCGAGGATTTCCACGGCTCTTTCCTATTCGGAATAGATTGGCAACGGAACGCGCTCGGCGGCAGAGCCGTAACTACTTTTGCTGTGGAGTGCAACGGCAAGCGCGGGCGCGCCCGCTACAGTATAACATATCGCTTTCGGCTCTACCAGTTCCGCGACGACATGACAGATTGCCAGGCCCTGTTGACACTCGGCTTTGTTTTCGCTACAATGCCGCACTCCCGGCAGACCGGAAGAATGGAAGAGAAGGGACAGGAACAAGCTGCTATGGACGATCTGTACACCCGATGGATTGCCCACGTTTTCGACCACCCGCCGCAAGACCCGGATTGGTACTTTCACACGGATGTCCTGTTCCCGGTGAGCGATGCAGAGTTCGTCGCGCTATTTATGGAGACCATGCAGCGCGCTGGAACTGATCTGACGCGCTTCGACGATGTACAAGTCAACAGCGGCCTCCACTATATTTTCAATAACTCCTGCTCCAACTATGTCTTCCAATTGATAGATGCCGATCTGCCAAAAGAGATTAAAGCTGCCGCGCTGCTGTCCATCAAGCATCTCTATTCCGATTGCCTCGCCGTCCGTTGCCGCCCCGTTCTGTCGCATCGTGATGAGCCGGGCGCGACGCCGCTCAATGACTTCTGTTACATGCTGTGGGACGTGACTCCGCTCGGGTATTGGGAGGGCCGCCCGTATCAAGCGTTCTTTTATGATACCGTTCTGGATGTCATGGAATTTGCCCTCAGTTCACCGAATATTGCCTGCATCGAAAGCGCCCTGCACGGCCTGGGACATCTTCACGCCTATGTCCCGAAACAAGTCGAGCAGATAATAGACCGATTCCTGCACGAGAACCAAAAGCAGCAGAGGGAATTGCTGGCTTATGCCGAAAACGCGAGGAGCGGCTGCATTTTATAGCGTTTCTTGGGCGTTTATCAGGAAAGAAGGAGAGAACTATGACGACCGCACGTCCTACTCCCTCGACACGGACTCCGCCTCTACAGAATGGCGACCGGCTAACTCGTGCCGAGTTTAAACGCCGTTACGACGCTACGCCCAACCTGAAGAAAGCGGACGGTTATGTGGAGGATGCGCTGGAGCTTATCTTTGAAGTGACGGCCAGCAGCGTCAGCTACGACCTAAACGGGAAGTGGAACGTCTATCGTCGGAACGGCGTGCGCGAATATGTAACCCAAGTTGCTACCTAGGAACACGTTTGAGAGAGAATCGCTCTGGAAACCGGCTTTTGCATCACCGTTTGCCTTCTCGAAGAGGCAAGGTAGCAACTTGAGTTAGGTAGTATGGCGTGTGCAGGAGCAGGCGGTGGACTGGTTCGCGCTGCGGGAGGGCCGCTATGAGTCGCTTCCACTCGATCCCTCCGGCATCTATCGCGGCGGAGTCTTTCCCGGTTTGTGGCTGGATGCGGCAGCCCTCATTCGGGGCGATATGCAGCCGGTCGCGCAGGTTCAGCAGGAAGGTCTCGCCAGTCCGGAACATATGGCCTTCGTCGCGCAGCTACAGGCAGTGCATTCCGCCGCAACATGATTTCGCCTTGCAACGGAGCATTTACACCGTCCGCGTCAGCGTGCCGCCGAGGGCATAGACGGCGTTGTACCCAATACGTATTCCGGATAACGCCGCATCAGGTCGCTTTGCCAGCAAGCGCTCACTCGATTTTGGAACATTATCCCCGATTTCATACTCCCCTGTCTCGATATCAATAGAGACGATCTTGCCGATATTCTCCTCTGTTTCCACGTGCTTGCGGATATTCTGCTCGTAGAGTGCTTTGCCGCGCCGCCCGATTTCCTGCGCGCTGAAACGTGGATGTGGCATAAAGAAATCTCCTTCTCGGCTTGACCTTTCTCATTGTACCCTATGCCTTCGGATAGAAACAGCGCACTCCCGTGTAGGGAGCAGGCATTCGAGCGGCAGGAGGCTGCGGGGGTATTGGGCCACATTCCGCGTGTGCGTTTTAAGAGGTTGCTTGCCTCTTGACATTCCCGCTTGTCGGGTATACCCTGTAATTACCATTTGCGTGTAAGGCAGGTATACCTTATGAGTACGTCGGTAAAAACACGGTAGACACTCCCAGCCGTGTGGATCAATCTCACGCAGCCTGCTGCTGAGGAGATACGTCCACACCGTTGGGAGGGATTACCAAAAACACGCCTCATTAAGATAGGCAATTCGCACGGCATCCGTATTCCCAAGTGGCTTCTTGAGCAGGTCGGCTTGGCAGAAGAGGTAGAGATCGAGGCCCAATCCGGACAGTTGGTCGTCCGTTCGGCACGGTCTGCCCGGCAGGGATGGGACGCCCAGTTTCAAGCTATGGCAGAAGCGGGCGATGACCGCCTGCTGGGTGGAGAGACGCTGTCCCCGACCGAAGGGGAGGCCGGCAAGTGGCAGTGGTAGTCAAACGCTTCGATGTCTACCTTTTTGCCAGGTAAGTGGCCCAACCACAACGCTTGCATCGGGCAGTTTCTTAACGGTTGAATTGCAGAGTAACAAAGGGCAATTTTGGCTTGACAAACCGCAAAAGCCTCTGTATACTCACTAAGGTTGTATTTAGCAAGACGAGTGGCAAAAACGACAGAGAGGAGAAGGGCGCCAGGCGGTATCTCTGCTGCCCTTGCGCCCGATCCGGGGGAGGGCTATATTCCAGCATACTGCGAATGGAGACAAGTTGGTTTGATTGCAAAGTTCCCTGCGCCCCCGGTTGGCTCTGTGCCCCTCGTCCGGTGGCGTTTGCGCTTTGGAGGCGCACTTTGACCGCTGCCATAGCCGGATGCAGCAGCGCGAACTGAAGGAGAATCGAACCAACGTGAGGAATATGCCCCCTGCTCCCGAGCCGAAGGCCGCGCCGTCGGCAGTGGAGACAATTGCTGATGGCCTGCGCGAAGGCATTGTGCTCCGCGCCATCGCCGGCACCTATATCGTTCAGCCCGATACGGATAAGGACAGCTACCCGCGCCCCATTCGCTGTTCCCTGCGCGGCAACCTGAAAAAGCGCTTCACTTTTTCCACTAGCGGCAGCCTGCCCCGCCGCGTGCAGCGCGCCAAACGCCCCTTCACCACCGATACTGTCGCCGTCGGCGACCGCGTGCGCTTTACGCTTGTTGATGCCGAAAACGGCGTCATCGAGGAAGTGCTTCCCCGCCGTACCCGCTTTGCCCGCGCCTCCTTCCGTGGCGCTGAGCAGACCCTGGTGACCAACCTCGATCAACTGGTCATCGTCTTCGCCTGCGCCGAACCCAATCCCGACCTGTGGCGGATAGACCGCTGGCTGGTCGCCGCCGAATGCTACGGCCTGGAGCCGCTGCTGATCGCCAACAAACGCGATCTGGTCACCGAGGAGGAGTTCCAGGCGCAATTTGGAGAGTTTGAGCGTATCGGCTACCGCGTGCTTGCCACCAGCGTCAAGCAGGGTCTCGGTAGGGAAGAGTTGCGGGACGCGCTGCGCGGGCATATCTCCGCCGTCACCGGCCCCTCCGGAGTCGGCAAATCCAGCTTGCTCAACGCTGTGCAGCCCGGCCTGCAACTGGAAACCGGCGAGACCGGACAGGTCACCCACAAGGGGCGGCATACGACCACCGTGCGTGAGCTCATTCCGCTGGAAAGCGGCGGCTGGGTCGCCGATACACCCGGTCTGCGCCAGCTGGAACTGCTTCCTATGACGCGCGAGGAGCTGGCCGACTGCTTTGTCGAGTTCCGGCCCCACCTGGAGACGCCCTGCCGCTTCCGCAACTGCCGCCACGAGAACGAGCCCGGCTGCAACCTCAAAATGGCGGTGGAGCGCGGCGCTATCTCTCCGCGCCGCTACCAGAGCTTCCTCGCTCTGGCCTCCGAGATCGAGTCTGCCAGGCCCCGATTTTAAAACATTCCAATAGGATGAATAAGGATGAACAGGATTTTGCAGGATTTACAGGATTAAGGCAAGAGACAGAGACAAAAGCAGGGCTTGAGTAGGTTTTTAGAAATCTTGTTAATCCTGAATAATCCTGTTCATCCTGCTGGGGTTTTTGGGGCTTCTCTGTGTCTTTAGGGTGGGCGTGAGGAGCAGGTTGCCGTTGGAATCGGCGCGGGCGCTCCAGCCGGGCTCGACGAGCGTGGTGGCATCTGGCTGGAGGAGGAGGGCCGGCCCCTCGATACACTGCTCGGGCGCCAGCGCTTCGCGGGCATAGAGGCGCGTGCGCTGCGGCCCCCCCGCAAAGAGGACCTCCGTTTCCCCGATGGGCGCACCGGGCGACGACGGCAGCGCCACCGCCAGCGGGGGCCGCTCCAAAGCGGCGACGGCGACGATACGCACGGCGACGGCCTCTACAGGCTCACGGGGATCGGCATGGCCGTAGCGGGCGCGGTGCGCGGTATGAAAGGCCGCGATGGTGGCCGGCAGGTCCGCAGCCGCCACCGGCACGCGCAGGTCGAACGACTGCCCCACGTAGCGCAGGTCGAGCAGCCGCTGGCTATGCCAGCTTCCAGGGGCGATGCCCTCGCGCCGCATGGCTTCCGCCGCCTGATGCTCCAGGCGTTCAAACTGCTGCCGCAGTGCCTCCCAGATCGCGGGCGAGCTCCACTCCACGCGCTCGGCCTGGAGAGGCAGCGCCTGCACGTACTCCCGCTGTACGTCGGCCAGCGCCAGCCCCAGCGCGGAGAATGCGCCGGGATAGCGCGGCACCAGCACTGCGGGCATCCCCAGCGCCTCGGCCAGCGCGCAGGCGTGCAGCCCGCCCGCGCCCCCAAAGCTCAGCAGCGTGAAGTCCGCCGGATCGTGGCCGCGCTCCACGGAGATGTGGCGCAGGGCGCGCGCCATCGCCGCGTTTGCCACATCCACAATGCCCAGGGCTGCCGCCTCCGGCGTGCGCCCTAGCCGTGCGGCCAGCTTCTGGAAGTAGGCGCGAACGCGAGCGCCATCCAGCGGCAGGCGCCCGGCCAGCAGCACGTCGGCCGGCAGACGCCCCAGCAGCACGTTGGCATCCGTCACCGTCAGCGTCTCGCCCTTGCCGTAGGCCACCGGGCCGGGGTCGGCGCCCGCGCTCTGCGGCCCCACGCGCAGCCCGCCCGCCGCATCCAATCGCGCCAGCGACCCGCCGCCCGCGCCCACCGTATGGATGTCGAGCATGGGCGTGCGCAGGGGCATCCCAGCCAGCTCTGCCGTCGTCACCACCGGGCAGCGCCCCCCCTGGATCAGGGCGACGTCGGTGCTGGTGCCGCCCATATCGAAGGTTAGCAGGCGATCCAGCCCGGCCTCCCGGCCGATCTGCGCCGCCGCCACCACGCCGCCCGCCGGGCCGGAGAGCGCCGTCGCCACCGCGCGCTCCGCCGCCTCCTGTGCTGAGAGCGCCCCGCCGTTGGACTGCATGATCCGCAGGCTGCCCGCGCCCAGGTCTCGCAGGCGTTCCTCCAATCGGCCCAGGTACCCGGCCATCACGGGCGCGACGAAGGCGTTGGCAACGGTCGTGCTGGTCCGCTCGTACTCGCGCGGCTCCGGCGCGATCTCGCAGGAGAGCGAAACGGCAAAGCCCCGCTCCCGCGCCATCTGGCCTACCTGCCGCTCGTGAGCCGGGTTCAGGTAGGAAAAGAGGAAACAGACGGCCAGTGACTCCACTTCCTGAGCTTGAAGAGCATCCAGCAGCCACGCCGCCTGCGCGCTATCCAACTCCGTCAGGACTTCGCCGCGCCAATCCAGGCGTTCCCGCACCTCCAGGCGGCGCTCGCGCGGCAGCAGGGGCCGGGGCCGGGCCGGGTGAAATGAGTACAGGTTCTCGCGGGCCTGCCGCCCGATCTCAAGCACGTCGCGGAATCCGGCCGTCGTGATCAGCGCCGTCACCGCGCCACGTCGCTCCAGCAGGGCATTGGTGGCCACGGTCGTGCCGTGCGCCAGCGCAAAACCGGGCGTCAACGCCCCCGCCGCCAGCGCCTCCTGAAGGCCCGCGACCACGCTTGCGGACGGATCTGCCGGCGTGGAGGCGCGCTTGAACACCTCCAGGCGTCCGTCGGAGCCGATCAACACAAAATCGGTGAATGTCCCTCCGACATCCACGCCCACGCGCTCTGCCTGCCCCAACCTCTTCTCCTCGATGGCTTTCCCGGCAGCCTCAACCCTGCCGTTGTGGAGTTCTGCTAGGATCGGTTCCTCAACGGTTCGGCCCTCCGCCTAGCGATACCTTTGCAGGCAGAAGTTTCGCCCACGTAGGTGGGCGGCGGGCGCAAAGCGCCCCACAGCGGCAGGGTTGAGCCTGCCGCAAGGGTTGCCCGATCCTGGCGGTTGTGTTCGATCAGACCGCCTCAGCTTCCTTCCTGGCCGCCGTTAACAATTGAGGAACCTGACGCGCATTAGGCCCGTCCGACAGCAAAATGATCCTCTTCCAATAACGCAAACCAGCGCGATCCCCTGCATATTCCCGGCATACGTGGCTGCCGGTCCAAGTCCAGACATCCGCTGAGATTGCCGGGGCGGAATGCAAGCACGTTGCGCAGCAAGAAGGAGCAGCCAAATGGCAGAAAGGCAGACCAATAGGAACAATCCATCGCAGACCATGGAAGACAACCGATCCCAGGAGCATGCGCAGCGCGGCCGGGCCGGAAGAGGCTGGCACGGTGATCCCGAGGGCCATGCCGCCGCCGGACGCAAGGGCGGGCTGACGGTCTCCCAGAACCGGGAGCACATGGCGCGTATCGGGCGCAAAGGCGGGCTGACGGTTTCCCGCGACCGGCGGCATATGGCCGATATCGGGCGCAAGGGCGGCCAGGCGCGCGGCGAAAGAACCCCAGAAGAGCAGGCCAGCGGCGCCGAAACCTCCTGAGACATGCGCGCATGTGAATATGCTGTCTCTTCCCTGCTGCTCCCCGGACTGGATGGAGTGGCAGGGAAGGTGTCTGCCTGTCTGGGCCAACCGGAAAAGCCCGTGGCTTTCTGGAGCCCGATCGTGGGCTTCTTTCGTCCGAGGCCTGGCGGCTGTTGGCACCAGGAAGGAATCCTGCCTGCTCATGGCGAAATCTACCCCTGGATCATTCCCCGATGGTACGGCGTCATATAGGTATGACGCTATCCTCCCCATCGTTAACGTAATAATCTTCTGATAAAATAAAAGAGACTTGCTGCAAGCGTCTTTCCGGTTCCGGGGCGTTCCGTGGCTGCGTCCCTATCGGTGCGAGCGGATAACCTCGCCGGGGCCGCAAGTGCAGCTAAAACTCTTAGAGTGTATGCGCAAATTCCGCCGTATTGCCTGGTTTTGGCCTGAGCGATGACCTTGCAGGCCCGGCACTCTTGCAGAATAAGCAGACACACTCTTAAGGCCGAAGCGCCGTGCTGGGCATAGTAGGCCATAATCGATCCGTGTGGGCACATCAGGGCACGAGCGTTGGAAAAGCTTACGCCCGCTGTAGAAAAGGGAGGGGCGGATGGAATCACTTAAGGCTGTCATTGCTGAGGATGAGCAGCTAACACGTACCATCATCCGCGCACGTCTGGAGAAACTGGGGCATACGGTGGTGGCTGAGGCCGGGGACGGCCTGCAGGCCATTGAGGCGGCACGGCTGCACAAGCCCGACGTCATTATCATGGATATCAAGATGCCGGAAATGGACGGCATTGAGGCCGCACGCGTCATCATGACGGAGACGCCCTGCGCCATCCTGTTCCTGAGCTCGTTCAACGAGCAAGAGTTGGTGGAACAGGCCAGCGAAACGGGAGCGCTGGCCTACCTGATGAAGCCGTTCCGCAAGGAGGACCTGGCGCCGGCCCTGGAGATGGCCGTGCGGCGGTTCCGGCAGATTCAGGCGCAGGCCCAGCAGATTGACGAGCTCAAGGAGACGCTGGAGACGCGCAAGCTCATCGAAAGGGCCAAGGGCATCCTGATGGACCGCCATCGGATGAGCGAGGAGGAGGCGTTCAAGCGCATCCACTTCCAGGCGCGCAACCAGAACAAGAAGATGCGCGAGATCGCCCAAAGCATTATCACGGCTGCCGAGCTTATCTGACCCCGTCTCTTCAGGGCGCGCGCAGCAGATAGGCACGCCTACGCGGTCTCCCGTTCGGCGACGTCGGACGTCGAAGGAACAAAAGCCTCCGGTCATGTCGTCTGAAATAGCAAATAGATAACCTCTATAGTTATTGACCCCAACAGGGATGGCTAAACTCTTCCGCCTCCTTTTGAGGCAGAGGGACGTTAGCGATTCCTCTTGGCATCAATAGCCTCCTGTTACGCGGGCGCGCGTCTCGGACTCCGCCCGGCAGCGTAAGGGAGTGCTGTAAGGAATAGGAACGCTGTGTCGTCGGAGTCGCTGCCCATCCAGACCGATAGGCTGCCGCGTCTGGTGCTGGCCTCTGCCTCGCCGCGCCGCCGTGAGCTGATGGCGCTGTTCGGTATGCCGTTTGAGGTGATCCCCAGCCGCTACGAGGAGCCGCCTCCACCGCAGGGGCCGGTGGATCTGGCCTCCTTCGTGACGGAACTGGCGATACACAAGGCGCGAGAGGTTGCGGCGCGGCAGGAAGCGGGCTGCCTGGTACTGGGAGCGGATACCCTCGTCACACTGGAAACCGGACCCTATGGCGTGCCGCTGGGCAAGCCGACGGATAGCGAGGATGCGCGCCGAATGCTGCGCCTGCTCTCCGGCCACACCCACAGCGTCTATACCGGGGTTGCCCTGATCGCTGCGCTTGGGGGCGGCGCGATGGCCGAGCCGCTCGCCGTCGCCGTGCAGACGCGCGTGCGCTTCCGGGCACTGACGGAGGAGATGATCACAGGCTACCTGGCGACCGGCGAGCCGTTCGACAAGGCTGGCGCGTATGGAGCACAGGGGTACGCCGCGCCCTTCATCGCCGGCATCGAAGGCGATTACTTCAATGTGGTGGGCCTGCCGTTGTGCGCTGTCGGGCAGCTGCTGGAGCAGGCAGGCGTCGTCTGGTGGCGCTGGCGCACGCTGACGCCCCCGCTAATTGGCTGAGCGCAGTTTTTTTGTGCAATGCTTGACATCTGCTGCGAAAGTGCCTTATAATCCCATTCTAGGAAATAAGGGCTTTCCGAAGCCGGAAGCGCAGCGCTCGTTCGCCACGCACCCGTTGTTTTGTGCCTGCTACCCTTCTGTCTGTGGAGATATAGCACACATCGGAGTTGTGCGTGGTTTTTCATTGCCAGCAGCGAGCAGTACCGTCGTCAGGCAGGGCCAACCTTTGCTCCATGCGGCCCTCGGGCAGCCTCTCCTGGCAGGCGCCTGCTAGGAAACCGTGCCAAAATGTTGTTTTCCATCAAGGAACTCCTCCGTCGTGTGCGCGCAAGCAGCGGCGGTCGTAGTTGATCAGGCCGCCGCGGCGCTGCCGCCGCGCCCGATTTCCGGCAGTCCTTATTTTTATTCAGGGAGGGTTAACCCAAA
Source organism: Chthonomonadaceae bacterium (assembly GCA_035650735.1). Taxonomy (GTDB): domain Bacteria; phylum Armatimonadota; class Chthonomonadetes; order Chthonomonadales; family Chthonomonadaceae; genus DASRGL01. Next base: position 23,968 of record DASRGZ010000193.1, on the reverse strand, counting down.
TGCATCCAGGCGACCTCCGGAGGCGCATTGCCTCCGGGTTCACGCTCATTGAGTTGCTCGTCGTCATCGCTATCATTGCGATTCTTGCCGCCATCCTCTTCCCCGTCTTCGCCCAGGCGCGCGAAAAAGCGCGCGCCATCTCCTGCCTCTCCAACTGCAAGAACATCGGCACCGCTGTGCTCATGTATGCCCAGGACTATGATGAGGCCATTGCCCCCTGGTATTCCTGCGAGTGGGATGGGTCTACCTGCACCGGCAACGGCACCGTACAGCGGGCCCAGCGCATCTGGGTGGCAAAGCTGCAGCCCTACGTCAAAAACGGCGGCTCCTTCCCCGGCCAGCAGCAGCCGCAGGGCGTCTTCGCCTGTCCTTCCTGGTCTCAGGATCGCTTCTTCCAGGCGGCGGATCGGCCGGACTGCGACGGCAACGGCACGCCCGGCAGCGGCCTGGGAGCCTACTTCCCGACCAAAGAGTTCTGGGCCCATTACGGCATCGCGTTTCAGATGGCAACGCTTGAGCCCACCGATGATAACGGCAATCCCATCTGCGGCGCACAGGACGTTCCCTGCCGCCAATATCCGGGCAGCCTGGCCTATCCGCCCGATTTGGGTGGCCTGACCCGCCATCTGGCCGAAATCCGGCGGCCCGCCGAGACGGCCCTTATCTCCGATGGCGCTTCCTGGTGGAGTGCCGGATCGGGTGGGCCCTACACCGTCATCACTTTCGGCTGCGAGGCGGCAGAGATGCACCAGGGCGGCGGCAACTTCATCTTCCTGGACGGCCATGCCAAGCGCATCTCCCGCAACGCCGAGCGCTACCTGATGCGCTCCTCGGACCAGAACGATCCGAAGTGGTATGAGAAATTCTTTACCTTCTCTGTGGAGTAAATCCATGCGCAATGCAGGTTGCCGCTCTGCGGTATGGCCGCTCGCTCTCCTCATCGCCGCACCCTGCCTGCTGGCCTTTCTGACGGCAGGGTGCGGCCATAAAGAGCCGGAGCCGAGCGCCCCGGGCTACTACTCAGGCCCGTTCAAAGGCAAGGCCAAGCCTACTGGAGGCAACCAGAAGGGCCCTGCGAGCAATCCGGGCACCCAGTAGCCGTCCGGTGAGAGGATTTCCATGCGCACAAACCGTCGATTGCAGGTGCTCTCCGGCATCCTGATCGCGCTGGCGCTGGTCGCTGCGGTCGCGTTCTACTGGCAGCGACAGCCGGAGAAGCCGCCTCCCGACTCGGGCTACTATACCGGGCCGTTCCGCAGCAAGGGCGATCCCAACCGCTACGCTACCGACGACGGCAAGATCGTTCCTCCGCCGCCTGGGGCGAGCACGGCTGCGGTCACAAAGCCGGGGCCGACAGGCAACAGCAGGATCATGTCTCCTTCGACTCAGTAGCGGAGCAAAGCGCCGGAGGAGCGCCGTTACCATAATTGCCCCTTGCAGGGAGTAAGGCACGGGGATGAAAAGAAATAGAAGCCGCGCCTCGAATTCGTCACAGATTGCCCCGGATGGAAATATGTATGGGGCTTGAAACCTGTTGCGCGGCTTCTGTTTCCGACGCGGTATGCCCCTGACAGCGAGGGCGCCGCGCCTTCAGGCACGGGAATAGGTTCCTTCCCGTACCGGTCTAGGTTGGTTCTTTATTTTTTCTTTTGGGAGGGTCTACAATGATTCGCTTCGCTTCACGAAGCCGGAAGCTAACCGGCTTCACGCTCATTGAACTCCTCGTCGTGATCGCCATTATCGCCATCCTGGCGGCCATTCTCTTCCCCGTCTTCGCCCAAGCCCGCGAAAAAGCGCGCGCCATCTCCTGCCTCTCCAACTGCAAAGAGATCGGCACTGCCGTTCAGATGTACGCTCAGGATTACGATGAAGCCATCATTCCCTGGTATACCTGCGAATGGAACGGGAGCTTAGACTCTCCTTCCTGCACCGGCGGGGGCACGGTGACGCGCAGCCAGCGCATCTGGGTGGCAAAGATACAGCCCTATATCAAAAACGGCGGCTCCTTCCCTGGCCAGCAGCAGCCCCAGGGGATTATGGCCTGCCCCTCCTGGTCGCTAGATCGGTTTGAGGCCGCCGCCGCCAAGCCAGACTGCGACAACGACTCCCTGAGCGAGTACTTCCCGGCTAAGGAGCTATGGTCCCACTACGGCATCGCCTATCAATCCGACCCCTCTGGCTGCCTGCAGAACGTTGCCACCAATGCCTGCGATGATTGCGGCACGCCCGATAATCCCTGCTATCAGGAACCGGGCAGCCTGGCCTATCCGCCTGAGTTAGGTGGCCTGACCCGCCATCTGGCCGAAATCCAGCGGCCTTCCGAAACCGCGATCTCTTCGGATGGCGGCTCCTGGTGGAGCGGCGGATCGGCCGGGCCCTATACGGTCATCGCCATGGGCTGCGAAGGCGCCGAGATGCATCAGGGTGGCGGCAACTTTACGTTCCTGGACGGCCACTCCAAGCATATCAACCGGAATCCCTACCGATATGAGCTTCAAGGCACGGACGGGATCTGGTTCTGCCGCTACTTCACCTTTTCGCGGTAAACAGAGGGCAATGTCCCATGCGCCGGGGAGGATCGCCGAGGCGTCTTCCCGGCGCATTCGCTCCGATCTGGCAATCCTGAACCTGGTGAGTATTACCCGTGGAATTTCGCCATAGAATACGAAAACTGATCGCTTATCTGGTGGCGGCTCTCATCGCTGCCTTTGTGTTGCGGATGATCCTGTTGCAGCCGGAGCCTCGGGAGTCTGCCGCTCCCGGCTACTATACCGGCCCGTTCCGCAGCAAAGGGGACCCCGAGCACTGTTACACGGAAGACGGAAAACTGATGCCCTGCCCTTCCGGGCCGCTGAAATCGAAGAAGCCTACGCTCCCGGCAGGCGCGGTACCAGATTAAGGATGATGCTGATGCGCCGTATTGCATCAACTCTCTAAGACACTTCCACGTTGTACGTGCTTACTTTTTTGGGAGGGTTTACGATGTACTACTTCGCTCCGCAAAGCCGGAAAACGCCCGGCTTCACGCTCATTGAACTCCTCGTTGTGATCGCCATTATCGCCATCCTGGCGGCCATCCTCTTCCCTGTCTTCGCCCAGGCCCGCGAGCAGGCCCGCGCTACCGCCTGTCTGTCCAATACCAAGCAGATCGCGCTCGGCGAGTTGATGTACGCCCAGGACTACGATGAGATCATCATCCCCTGGAATACCTCCAACCGCTGGGTAGACCCGCAGGATGTCCAGATCGCCGGTAACTGGACGACTCTCATCCAGCCCTACATCAAGAACAAGCAGATCCTTTTCTGCCCGTCGTTCAATGAGCAGGCTTCGATCCGGGCCATGTCCGAGCCGGACTGCGATGGCGGAGCCGATAACTGGCTTCAGAATCCGCCGCCCTCATTCTACCTGGCCCACTACGGCATCGCCTTCCATACCGTCTTCGGCGACTGCACGCAAGATTCGCCGTATGCCTACTATCCTGGCAGCGGACGCGCCGGCTCTGCGGACTCGCAGTACTATAATGAGTCGCTGGCGGCGGTCGTGCAGCCGGCGCGCACCGCCAATATCGGCGACTCCTGGACGATCTGGCGTCCGGGAGCCAGCCCGCAGCCCAGGGTCGGCACGGCCTTCGGCTGTGAGGCGCGCTACCGCCACAAGGGCGGCGGTAACTTCAGCTTCCTGGATGGGCACTCCAAATGGATCAGCAACAACCCGGAGCGCCACGAGGAGCGGGACGAAGGCGGGTGCTGGTTCGAGAAATACTTTACCGCAGACCGGTAACCCCGCCGCCTGCGCCTGAGACGGGTTATCCGCAAAGGCTACCCATTGCCGACCGCCTGTGCATGGATGCTACAGGCGGTCGGCAATGGGTAGCGCAGGGTTCGCGTGGCTGCCTGCGGCAGCCACGCTACGGAGGAACAGTCATGCCCAAACGACGCTTTCAGCTTCTGGCGATGAGCCTGGCCCTCCTGGCGGGCCTGCTGCCGCTCGGCTTGCTGGGATGCGGCAGCAAAGATGAGTCCGATAATGACCCGAACTACTACAAAGGCAGCGACTTCAAGGGCAAAAGCAAGGCAGCCGGCGTCAAAGCCGAGGAGGCAGCCCCCAGCAGCACAGGCAGGGGAGGGCCCCAGTAATCCTTCCTGGCTGGTCTCTGGATACCCCTATGACTGCCATTGCGCAAAACTTTGCCTGACCTGACGACTTCGAGCAGGACGCAACACACTCTATATCCGCTGCCAGAAGTTCTCACGCTTGCCCTCTGTGCCATTCTCTACATAGCCGAAAGCAACAAATAGATAGGCTCTTGCCCTGCGCCGGTTGGCCTCTGCGGTAGGCAGGAGCGGGGACGTCATGCTATAATGGGGCCGGAGATCACGGTCTGCAGGGATTGCCATGCGTTTCTCGCTTGCCTTCGATACGCCGCCGCGCATTGATGAGCCGGAGCTAATTGACGACGCGAGCCAGCCTTACGAGGACTTCCGGGCCAGCATGGGGGATGTGCGCCGGGCCAACCGCTACCTGGGGGGCACGGCGGTCGTCACCAGGCAGGTAAAGCGCTGGCTGGCGCAGGCGGCGCCCTCTCAGGAGCCGGTGGCGTTTCTGGATGTGGCGACGGGTTCCGGTGACATCCCGGAGGCGATCCTGAAGGTGGCAGAGCGGAGGGGCGTTCCGGCGCGCGTGCTGGGATTGGATTTCAGCGCGCCGATCCTGCGGCTGGCGCGGGAAGAGGTCGGGCATCGGCCCACTATCCGCCTGGCGCGCGGCAATGCGTTTTGCCTGCCCTGCGCCGATGCGAGCGTTGATTACGTCCTCTGCTCGCTGGCCTTCCACCATTTTGGGTTTGAGGGATGCGTGGCGGCGCTGCGGGAGATGGAGCGCGTGGCACGGCGCGGCTGGCTGGTCAACGACATCCGGCGGGCCTGGTCCGCCTGGTATCTGATTCGGGCCATTACCGCCGTCGCGGGCATGAACCGCCTTACCCGGCACGATGGCCCGGCTTCTGTCCTGCGTGCCTACCTAGTGGACGAGTACCGGGCGATGGTGGAGCGTATTGGCCTGTGCGTGGGCCGGGAGGTTGAGCTGCGGCGCAGTCTATTCTACCGCGTAGCGCTCATCCGCAACAAGTGACTGTGCTCTCTAAAAATGGCAAAGAAAGGGTGCCACTCTCTCGTGCCCAACGCGCAGACGCATGATTTGATTACGCTGGTGACAGCAGCCGGGGCAAATGTGGCCTATTTTCGGATGGCGCCGCACCCGGATACCAAATTAGCTATCCTGTTTACGGTCTCCTATCTGTTTGCCGGGTACGCCTGTGCGGGTGACCTGGATCTGAAATCGAAAGAGTATCGGCGCTGGGGGCCGCTGCGGTTCCTCTGGCTGCCCTACCAGAAGCTCGTGCCGCACCGCTCCTGGGTTTCACACGGACTGATCGCCGGGGGCATCATCCGCCTGCTCTACCTGGCACTTATCTGCACGCTGCTGCTCTGGGGCGGCCTATGGATCTATGGACACTACGCGCACCATCCTCTCAATCCCAACGCCACCACGCGCGCCGAATGGCAGTCTCTCTTCAGTTACGCGCAGGCCCACCCGAAGTGGACGATGGCCCTCCTCGCCGGCTTTATCCTTGCCGGGACGATGCACTCTCTCGCAGACCTCGTCTTCACCGGGCTGAAACGCAGGTTTTAAGCTTCCCGGTTGTAGCGGCAGGCTAAACCCTGCCGCTGTGGGGCCTACGGCCTGCTCTGCTAGGGTCGGAACTGCGCACGCTCGTTCCTCCGCCTAGCGACACCTACGCGGGCAGAAAGCCTCGCCCACGTAGGTGGGCGACGAGCGCCTTGCGCTCCCGAGCGGCAGGGTTCAGCCTGCCGCTATAGGGCCGGGGGGTCGGTTAGACTTCCCATCCGGTCTTGCCGCCGACACGGGCGCCGAGGAAGCTCGCACGCTGGGCTCCGGCGTTGGCGTCTATCAGCGCGTAGATATAGATCGCGCTGCCGATAACGAGGGGGATCATCGTGCCCCAATTGATGGCTTGCCCGCGTCGAGAGGCTTTCGGCGCTGGGGCCGGCTGCTTTGCGCCGGACGTGACAGGTGCACCCAGGCTGCCGAACAGTATCCAGCCCAGGAAACACAGGGCCGTCCCCGCTATCAGCAGCAGCCCCTTGATCGTTTCCCCGTTGTGAATCTGCCCGGCGCCCGGCAGCAGCAGGGACAGTAGGACGGACACCCAGGGCTTCTTTTGCACCGCCTCCAGATCAATCGCGGCCCAATTTTGCTGGCGCATCAGCAGGTCGGCGTACTTGCGCTCGGCGGTAGCGCGTTTTGGATCGGCCTCGGTAGCGCGTTTGTAGGCCGCCAACGCCTCGTCCACCCGCGCCACGCCCTGAAGCAGGTCGCCCAGCAGCTCTAGGGCTGCCGCGTCTTTGGGAACCAGCGCCAGGGCCTCCCGGCACTTCGCCTCCGCCTCGCGATACTTTTCACGACGGCGCAACAGGTTCGCCTCCCGCAGCAGTTGCTCGGCCCGCTGGATCTCCTGCGGCGACGACTCCCGGAACTCTGGCAGGTTGAGCGAGAGGCTGGCGGCAGATTGGGCTTTGGCGAGGGTAGCGGACGTCGCCAGATTAGCGGCAGCGGCAGCAAGGGAGTCGGCAGAGAGGGTGGCAGGCGGGGCGGGCGCGGAAACGTGCGGCGCGCTGCCGGTGGAAGCGGGCGTGTCCGGTTTGTTCCCTGCGTTCATCCTCTGCGTTGTATCCGCATTTTCCATCGCAAGCGCCTCCAGGGACGACGGCGTGCCGCCCGCTATGCCTTTCCAGGGTTGAAAGGCCCGGTGAGACTATCGAGCCTCGAAGCGGCCAGGAGGATGGGTATGAACCGCTATCTCCATCTCCGGCCTCAGATTCAACTCCAGACGCGGGGCGTTGGCCCAGAAGCCTTCCAGGTTATAGAAGGCGCGCTGCTCCGCCGCCATGACATGGGCCACCACGTCGCCATAGTCGAGCAGAATCCAGGTCGCTTCCTGGTAGCCCTCTATTCGACTCTTACGGATTCCTCGCTCGCGCAGTTTCTCCTCGATCCGGTCGGCGATGGCGCGTATCTGGATGCTGGAGTTGCCCGTACAGATCAGGAAGAAATCGGTGATAATGGTCAGGTCGCGCAGATCCAGCACGACGATATCCGAAGCGCGCACGGAATCGGCGGCGGCGGCCATAATGCGCACCTTCTCTTCAGAGGTTATCTCCCCGGCAAGCGGCGGCGCGGCCTCCGCGTCCTGCTCCTCCATCTCCGTCGCGTCCGGCTCCCGCTCTTCGATGTCGTTGGTCAATCTGTCGTCTCCCTTGCATTCGGTACGTTTGGCCCCGCGCTCGCTGCCGCATAGAGGTTGTGCTTGTAGATATACTCCAGCACGCCGTCCGGGAGCAGGTAGCGCACGGGCAGGTTCTGGTGGAGGCGCTCGCGTATCTCCGTCGAGGAGATGCCCAGCGGCGTCGAGCCCAGCAGGAGGATGCGCTTCAGGTAGGCGTGGGGCAGCCGCTCCTGGAGCGTCTTGAGATCATAGCCGGGGCGCAGAGCCGCCAGGAAGGTCGCCATTTCGAGGACCTCTTCCGGCTGCCTCCAGGTGAGTATCTCCGCAACCGCGTCTACGCCCGTCAGATAAAAAAGTTCCGCCTCTGGATACTGCCGGCGCAGCAGCCGGAGCGTGTCTACCGTGTAGGAGGGGCCGGGCCGCTGTATCTCCATTGGGGAGCAATCAAACGCCGGGTTATTATAGGTGGCTATCAATGCCATCGCGTAGCGATGTCGGGCGGGAGTGATCTCATAATCCTTCTTGTGCGGCGGGTCCCCGTTGGGAATAAACAGGACGCGGTCGAGCGCAAAGCGCGCCCGCGCCTCCTCGGCAATAAAGAGATGTGCGTAGTGGATCGGGTCGAAAGTCCCGCCCATGATACCCAGTCGCATAACTTATCTCTGCCCCGCCTTCCCGCTCCCTTCCCTTTTGCAGAGAGACGGCCGAGGTAGGACATTTATTCCGAGGCGCCGCGCTTACAGATTCAGGAAGCGCACGCCCGTTCTATCAATGAGGACACCCGCCAGGGTGGTGCTGGCGCTCACCGCCAGCGTTCGCATCTCTCCTCCCGGCAGATCGCGCAGAAGGTTCTTCCAGGGCACGGCGACTTCCAGCGTGCGTCCTCGTGCGGCGGCCCGCACGCCGTCGGCAAGTCGCGTCCGCACGCCGCTGGGATGAAATGTTACGGTGCAGGCTGCCGGGCCAGTTTCCCCGTGTGGGCCGAAAGGCCGCAGGTAGAGCACATAGGCGATGCGCCCGGCGATGGGCTGACGCGTATCCAGGCGCAGATAGAGCGTGCGGCTATCCCGGCAAGCGTAGAGGGCGCGGATGTCTCCGCCGCCCTGTAGGTCGCGCAGGACGTTATCCCGCACCGGATCGAGCAGTGCGGGCGGCAGCTTCTCCCACTCTCCGACGTTGGCGTCCACGCGGATCGCGCCGTCGGGCACGGTCGCCAGGTGTGTGGGCGGCAGGTCGCCGTAAAGCTCGGTGGTGCGGGCAAAGGACATCAGGAACCGCCGCATCATGGCCGTCTGGCTGGCATAGAGCTCGATTGTGCGCACCTTGCGCCGCGTTTGGGCCGGGGTGAGGGGCAGCAGCGTCCAATGCGTGTCCAGATGCGCCATTTCGGCGGGCGGGACCAGACGCTCGGTTAAGTCTCGGCCCTGCGGCAGCGGCCAGTCGCCACGATGAATCAGATAGTGCTTCAACTGCGTGCGGCGGGCCCAGACGGAGTCGTGGGGATCGGCCTGCAATTCCTGGAGGGCGCGCATCACGAAGGCCGGGGCGGCGGCGTGGTCGCCATGGTCTTCGGCCGGGTGCGTCACGGTCACTAGCGTCGGGCGAAACGCGCGCAGGGCTGCCTTGATATCCTCCAGCAGATCGCGCCCGCAGTAGATTGCCCCCGGGTCGAAGGTAACGGCATAGGGCGAGCGGCTGCAGCGCGTATAGCGGGAGGTATAGGGCTGGTTGGGCGTCCAGTGGTCGTTCCAGAGAGACATCAGCCCCTGATCGGGATAGCCGAGGAACAGCACATCCTTGCGGCGCAGGCCCAGGGAGGCCAGGGCGCGGTAGGACTCTTGCTGGCGCAGGGCGGCGAACTGGATATAGTCACCAGGCCCGACGCGCACATCGCGCACCTGATGCGCTACGGCTGCAGGGAAGCCGTCCCCATTGGTCAGCAGGACCGCGCGCACGGCTCCGCCCGCCGCCAGCGTCTGCTGGATCAGCCCGGCACAGCCCAACGTCTCATCGTCGCAGTGGGGCGCAAAGATCATCAGGCGGGTAGCCTGTGTCGGCGCCGCCATGAGCGGCAGATGCGAGAGAGATTGGGATGTATTGAGAATGCGATAGCGATAGAAGAAGGCCCCGCTGGCCCCGCCGAAGTAAACGCAGGGCAGCGCAAGGGCCAGGAGAACGAGGCGCAGGATGGTACGTACAGGCACACGATTGAGCAGAGGATTTGGCAAAGGCTCCTCCCTGGCGCGCATGGGTAAGATACAGTGGGAGCGCGCACCCGCAATAACCGCAAACCGAAGGGAAAGCGGAGGGACGGGAGCGCATTTGAGAACGCCTCCGTCCCTCCGGCTTGATCACGCGGCCTGAAGACGAGCTTGAGTACGGAGTGAGAGGGATTCGAACCCTCGAGCGGGTGTTGGCCCGCTACACGATTTCCAGTCGTGCTCCTTAGACCAACTCGGACATCACTCCCCGTAGCGGCTCCGAATCCAGTCCTGTGGAAACCAGCCTCATCCTAAATTGCCGCCGGCAGGGATTTGCTGGGGGCCGAGCCGGCAGATAGGCGATTTCAGCCTGATTTCCGCACAAAATTATAGCATGTCCAAGCCGACCTGTCAATGCGTTCCTGCACGTCCGGCAGTGCTGCCGCATCCCGGCCAGCTCTATCCTGACACTCTTCGGAAAAAGCGAAACCGGGCCTGGCGTCGCGGCGTCCAGTAGTGTATCCCGCACGAAGCGTTTGTCATGGCATCGGATGGAGAGGAGGAAACATCATGGGTATTATGCCGGAGAACCGCGACCGCCGCTGGCGGTCCCTCTTTCGTCGCTACGGCATCTCCGCCGATGAGGCGAAGGGGACACAGCCGGCGGAGGCGCTCGACCAACTGACACAGAGGGCGAAGGAGGCGCTGCTCCCCGAGGGGCTGGTGCGCCCCAGCGAAAAGCAGCGCACCCCTCGCAAGCGCGCTCGATGAAACGATCCACAGATCACACCGATTATCCCAGATTAAAAGACACAGAGAAACACGGATGGGACGGATGACATGGGTGACACGGATAAAGGAAAATGGGGCTTGCTTATCCGTGTTATCCGTCTAATCCCTCCCATCCGTGTTTAGGTTTTTACCTTAATCGGTGTTAATCTGCGTAATCGGTGGATTCTTATTTGTCGGGCTCTGGCAGGTTGGCGTAGTCCTGTGAGGTAAGGGCGAAGACGAGCGTATCAAACAATTCGCCGGAGGTATCCCGGTGGTCGTTGCGGAGAGTACCCTCGTGGAGGAAGCCGAGGCGGCGTGGGATGGCGGCGCTGCGCGCGTTGCGGGAATCGCAGCGGATAAAGACGCGGTTGGCGGCCAACGTCTCAAAAGCCAGGCGGCAGAGCAGCCGCACGGCCTCCGTCATGTAGCCATGCCCGACCGCCGAGGGGCGCAGCCAGTAGCCGATCTCAAACGAGGGAACTTCAACATCGCTGGCGTGCAGGCCCGATCCGCCGAGGAACCGACCCGTTGCGAGCGCCCAAAGGCCCATAGAGAAGTCTTCGCGCAACTGCCACCGCGCGCCCGCCCGGCGCACGTAGGCTTCCGAGTCGGCAGGCGATTGGTGCTGCCCCACCCAGGGCAGCCAGGGGCGCAGATGCTCGCGTGACTCCTCGATAGCCTCCCACATCGCCGCGCCGTCGCCAGGGCGGTAGCGGCGCACCAGCACACGCTCGCCGACCAGCTCCTCCGGCAGTTCCCACAGGATCGGATTTGGTTTTGCCTGCGCCTTGGCTTCCATGCGCATTCCTCCGCGCAGATAACCGCTTGGCAGCCCCACCCGTAAACGAGTGGGCTGCGGACGGCAAGCCCGCTCAAGCGGGCTACGAGGGGTGGGTTAGTCCCCTATAGGAGCTATAAGAAGGAAGGTTAGCCCCCTTCAGGGGGCTTGCCGCCCACAGCCCGGTCCTTTAGGGCCGGGCGGGGACGGGGGTTAGGTAAGAAGGGGCGATCTTGTCGAAGCGCCCGACAAGGCCGTCGCGAGGCCGGGCGGGGACGGGGGTTAGGTAAGAAGGGCTGGGTTCCTTAATAAAGGGCTTGCTCGGTGTCCTTGTCGAAAAGGTGGGACTTCTCCAGGTCGAAAACGACCTCTATCCGGTCGCCGATCTTGGCCTGTGAGGCGCTGTCAATCATGGCGATCAGGGAGACATCGCCCGCCTTCAAGTACATCTCGACATCGTTGCCGAGCGGCTCGACTACATCCACATCCACCGTCACCGTATTGCCCGGAGTCGGCTGCACCAGGCCGGCAAGCTGCTTGTCGTAAATGTCTTCCGGACGGATGCCGAAGACGCAGGACTTGCCGACGTAGTCGCGGACGCGCTGGGCCTGCTTGGGCGGCAGGGTCACCTGGAAGCTGCCTGCATCGGCAATCACCGCGTCCCCTTGCTGCACGATGTTGACCGGAACGAAGTTCATGGCCGGGGAGCCGATAAAGCCTGCCACGAACAGGTTAGCGGGATGGCTATAGAGAGTGAGCGGACGGTCTACCTGCTGGATGATGCCGTTGTTCATGACGGCAATGCGGTCACCCATCGTCATCGCCTCCACCTGGTCGTGGGTGACGTAGACGGTGGTGATCCCCAGGCGGCGATGCAGCTTGATCAGATCGGCGCGGGTCTGCACGCGCAGCTTGGCGTCGAGGTTGGAGAGCGGCTCGTCCATCAAGAAGACCTTGGGCTCGCGCACGATGGCTCGTCCGAGCGCCACGCGCTGCCGCTGTCCGCCGGAGAGCTCCTTGGGCTTGCGGTGCAGCAGGGGCTTGAGGCCCAGCATCTCCGCCGCCTCGGTCACACGCCGATCGATCTCTTCCCGGGAGTAGGTGCGTCGCGAGTTGAACGGCCAGACGCCGTTGGTGGGCGTGCGCTTGAGGCGCAGGCCAAAGCTCATGTTCTCGTAGACGTTCATGTGTGGGTAGAGCGCGTAGTTCTGGAAGACCATCGCGATGTCGCGATCCTTGGGCGAGACATCGTTGACCAGCCGGTCGCCGATGTAGATCTCGCCGCTGCTGGACTCCTCCAGTCCGGCGATCATGCGCAGGGCCGTCGTCTTGCCGCACCCGGACGGCCCGACGAGCACCATGAACTCCCCATCGTCAATTTCCAGATTGATATTGTTGACTGCGGTTACCCTATTGAACGCCTTGGTTAGATTCTTTAACGTGACACCGGCCATAGACTTTCTTTCACCCTCTTCTGCTAGATGCCGCCTGCGTGCGCGGCGGCCCTTCCTCCCCTCCTGGCGTCCATAAGGCGCGGCCAGCCGAGGCGGAAAACGTTGCTGCTATCTCTGTGCCATTATAGGAGAACGAAGGCCCCCCTGTCAAGGGCAGAGGAAGTTGGGCAAGAACTGTTGTAATTTATTGCGCTCTCCCTAAACCTAAATACATTGCCTGCCGATAGCTTAGTATGCTATAATCTCGGACGCCTTTGCGGCAGGAGGCCCGGTCGTCCCCTCGCCGCAGCCTGGCAAGCGGACAGGGCAAGCCGAGAGAACGCTTTTTTATCCGAAACGCTTGGGACAGGATCCGCCATGAGCAGCGCCGCCACACCTAATACCCTTCCACTGGCACCGACCCAAAACACCTCACCGCAAGAGACGTCGGACACACGCTTCCAGCAGGCGCTGTCGTGCGTGGTGCGCGAAGTCGGAGCAGCGCACACCAGCGAGGAGGCCCTGCAGGCCCTCTATGGGGTGCTGCATACCTATCTGGGCGTGGAAGCCCTGGCGCTTGAGCTGGTGCGCGGCGCCACCTATTACCAGTCCTGCGGCGAAGCCGAGGCGCTGGCGGCAGCGGCGGCTCACTCCGGGGTGCCGCATCGGCTGCTGGAGAACCGGTGGCAGGTGCATATCTGCCCGCTGGAGTGCAAATTCGGCCCGCGCGGCCAGATCACCTTCGTGCTTCGGCCCGATTCCCCCGCCACGCAGGAGCAGCTCGCCACCGCTATCACGCCGCTAGCGATGCTGCTGGATCAGGAGAGGCTGATCCAGCGTGTGGAAGAGTCGGAGAAGCGCGCCCAGCGGCGTATTAGCGAGGTGGCTGCCATCTACGAGATCGGTCAGGCCATAGATCAGATCGATCTCAAGCAACTATTGCAGTTGATCACAGACCGGGCCGCGCTGCTGATGGACGCCCAGGCTTGCTCCCTGATGCTGGTGCATGAGGAGACGGGCACGCTGCGGGTTGCGGCCAGCCACGGGCTGCCGGAGAACGCTCTGGAGCACGAGCAGCGGATCGGGGAGGGGATCGCGGGCCGGGTCGCGCAAGCTGATCAGCCAATGCTGATCCTGGATGCGACGCGCGATCCGCGCCTGGAGGGCGTGAGGCTGCGCCCGGAGATCGGCTCCTCGATGCTGGTGCCGATGAAGAACCAGGAGGGCCGCGTTCTGGGCGTCCTCTCCATTCGCCGCCGCCGTCCCGCTCCGGATTTTACCGACGACGACCTGAAGCTGTTCTCGGTGTTTGCCACGCAGGCGGCGCTGGCCCTGACCAACGTGCGCCTCTATGCCGACCTGAAGCGCAGCGCCTCCGAACTGCAAACTATCTCGGAGCTGTCGAGCGTGCTGATCTCCACGCTCGACCTGGACGAGCTGCTCTCGCATGTGGCCGATGATATTTGCAACGGGGTCGGCTTCGGGCGTTGCTGCCTGTATATGGTAGAGGGGCGTGATCTGCACCGAGCCGCCTATGTGCCGCGCGTCTGGCGGGGTTATCCGGATACCATTCCCCAGCCCGTGCGCGATGGCGAGGGCGCCGTGGGGACTGCCGCACGGAACAAGGAGATAATCGTCTTCGATGCGCGTCAGCCGGTGTCGCCGGAACGGGCGCGGGAGCGCGATTATCTTCAGCATAAAGGGTTTGCTCGCTCACTGGGCACGCAAGCCTTCATCATCGTGCCCATCCTGACGAGCCAGAAACGCTGTCTCGGCGTGGTGGTCGCCGATAACAAGGGCCGGCGCGATCCCATCTCTAGAGAACAACAGAGCCTGCTCTGCGCTTTTGTCAACCAGGCGGGCATCGCCATCGAGAACGCGCGCCTGCATACGGAAGTTCAGGAGCGGAAGAGCTACACCGATAGCGTGCTCCACTCCATCGGCGCCGGGATCGTCTCTACGGATGCGCAGGGCCGCATCACCCGGCACAATCCGGCGGCGGAGGAGACGCTGCGGCAGCCGGCGGCGGCGTTCCGGGATGCCTCCATCGCCGACCTCATCACGCAAATGGGCCTGCCGGATACGGAGCGCGAGCACCTGCTGCGCATGATCTGGCGGGTCATCGAGACGGGCGAGCGCATCCACCTGCACAAGCTGATGCTGCACCCGCAGGGCCGGGAGCCGATGGCGCTGAACCTGACCATGTCGCGCCTAATGGACCATAATGCGGGTGCGGTGTTGAGCTTTGAGGACATGACCCAGGAGGTGCGGCTGGAGGCGGAGGTGGAGAAGATGCGCCGCTTGGCCGACATCGGCCAACTGGCAGCCAAAATGGCCCACGAGGTTCGCAACGCCCTTACCCCCATGAAAGGCTCCGCGCAGCTTATCCGCGCGGAAATGGAGGCGCAGAGCAGTTCCACTGAAATGGCAGATATTATCATCAAAGAAGTGGACGACCTCGAACGCCTGACCAGCGAGATGCTGGATTTTGCGCGTCCTACGCTACTGGACCCGCGCCCGCTGGCCGTGTTGGAGTTTCTGACCGGGGCCGTGCAATCCCTGGCCGCCTTTCTGGATGAAAATCGAGTCGAAGTGCATTGGAACGTGACGGAGGGCTTGCCGGAGCTCCTGGGCGACCCGATTCTGCTTGGCCAGGTGGTGCGTAACATTGTTATGAACGCCGTGCAGGCCATGCCTGAAGGCGGCTCTCTAACCCTCTCCGCCGAGTATGATCCCGACACGAACTTACTGGCGATACGCTTCCGGGATACGGGCGTCGGCATTCCGAGAGCGGATCTGAAGCGGATTTTCCAGCCGTTTTTTACCACCAAGACGAAGGGCACGGGATTGGGCCTATCCATCGTGCAAAAGATCGTGGATTATCATGGTGGACGTGTGGACGTAGATAGCCGTGTCGGGTTCGGAACGTGTTTCAGCATCCTGCTGCCGCTCCGTCCCCCGCACGATGGAGCCGACCTGACTATAGAAGAGCTGCCGATTATCAGCGCCAAGCCTGCCGGGCCTTTCCCGGATAAGTGATTATTCCCCAGCCTTTGTTAACCTAACCCCCCGTCCCCCTTCCCTACTGCGCTCGCTTTGCTCACAGGGAAGGGGGGACCCGGCTTCTGCTCTCTCTTCTCCCTAGCAGGGAGAAGGGCCGGGGAGGAGGGGAGAACCTGGCTGCTGCTCTCCCCTCCCCTAGAATTGGGGGTCGCCAGGCGGAGGCCCGAACCATTGCAGGGCCGACCCTGGCAGTGGGTTGGGGGTGGGGGCCTCTCCCCTCTCCTTGTGAAGGAGAGGGGCCGGGGGTGAGGTCTGCTGGGACGAGGGTAGATAGAGGAATACGGAAGGAACCTAGCGTGGGGCAAGTAGAGAAGGAGTGTTCGAAAGGTTATGGGCCAGACCACACAAGCCAATACCATTCTAGTCGCCGACGACGAGCCTAATATCCGGCGCGTCCTGGAAGCGATGTTTTCTAAAGAGGGCTACACGGTTTTGACCGCAGAAAACGGCAAGCGCGCCCTCGATCTGGCCTCTGCCAACCAGATAGACGTGCTCATCTCCGACCTGATCATGCCGGACATGACGGGCGTGGAGGTGCTTCAGAAGATCAAGCAACTCCATCCCCAATGCTCGGCCATCATCATCACGGCCTACGGCACGATCAAATCGGCGGTGGAGGCGATGCGCTACGGCGCGTTCACCTACTTGCAGAAGCCCTTCGATATGGACGAGGTGCGCCTGGTGCTCAAAAAGGCGCTGGAGCATCGCACGCTGCTGGCCGAAAACCAGGAACTCAAGCAGCAGCTTAAGACCAATTTCAAGCTGGAGAACATGGTGGGCACCAGCGGTAAAATGCAGGAGGTCTACAAGATCGTCGAGCGGGTCGCCGACAGCCGCGCCACCGTGCTGATCCGGGGCGAGAGCGGCACCGGCAAGGAGCTGGTAGCGCGCGCCCTCCACTATAACAGTCCGCGCGCCAGCAAGCCGTTCATCGCCGTCTCCTGCGCGGCGCTGCCCGAAACCCTGTTGGAGAGCGAGCTCTTCGGCTATGAGAAGAACGCCTTCACCGGCGCCACCGCCGCCAAGCCGGGCCGGTTTGAGATGGCCAACCAGGGGACGCTCTTCCTGGACGAAATCGGCGATATTCCCCCCGCCATCCAGATCAAGCTGCTGCGCGTGCTCCAGGAGTGGGAGTTCGAGCGCATCGGCGGCACCAAGACCATCAAAGTGGACGTTCGCCTTATCGCCGCCACCAATAAAAACCTGGAGCAGGCCGTCCGCGAGGAGAAATTTCGCGCTGACCTCTACTATCGACTCAACATCGTCTCTATCTTCCTGCCGCCGCTACGCGAGCGCCCGGAAGATATTCCCCTGCTGGTAGAGCACTACCTGGAGAGATTCAACAAGCAAAACGGACGTAAGATCAAGCATGTTCATCCAGAGACCTGGACGCTGCTGAAAGCCTATACCTGGCCGGGCAACGTGCGCGAGCTGATCAATGCCATCGAGCGCAGCGTGGTGCTCTGCGAGCGCGATGCCGACACTCTCACCCCCGACCTGCTGCCATTAACGGTCCAGTCCGCGCTGACGGTACCGCCCCCGGAGCAGACGGAGTCGGCGGCAGGGCCGGAGAAGGCGCCAGCCGACGGACAGGGTGGGTAAATGGATAGGCCCATAGAAAGGGAGGGAACGCCTACCGCTTTTTTTGAAAATCACAGGAACAACCTGTAAATAGGGACAGGATTGGCATAAAAGTTGCAACAAAGTGGGCTGAATTGGTAATTTTTCGCTGTAAGGATGCGCACCCGCGATGTTGGTGGTCCGGATGTCCCTTTGTCGCTCGGCGGGTACGCTGTGCTGCCGGAAATGAGGTAAGAGGCGGCAGATGGCGCGAACCGTGCGGCACTTGAAGCCTTTGCTCTTTGTTACGCTGTCATGTGAGGAAGGTCAAAGTCATGGTCGCACGTTCGCCGGCACCGTCCGTACTGGTCGCCGATGCGGAATACTACATCTGTCGCGTCCTGGAAGCTAAACTCTCCAAAGACAATCGGTTTCAGGTCGTCACCGCTACAACCGCTCAGGCGGCGCTGCAGGCTGCCTACGAGCAGCCGTTTGATGTGGTGCTCTGGGAAATTCTGCGCCTGCACGGGACAAGTGAGATGCTGCCCCGCGTGCGCGCCTTATGCCCCAGGGCCGCTCTCTTCCTGATGACTACCGACGACCGCCCGCAGCCAGACCCCGATTTCAAACGCCTGGACTATGCGGGCGTGCTGGTCAAACCCTTCGGACTGGATACCCTGGTAGACCAGTTGTATCGCGCCCTCGCGGATCCGGTGACGACACCCAATCCCGCGCCCATTAACCTATCGCGCACCGGCCAGCTGCTGACCCTCATCAGCCCCGGCGGCCGCTGCATGACCCGGGTGCTGGATCGCTCTCTGGATACCTTCGAGGTCGTCGGCGCCCCTCGGGTCGAGACGCCACCGGACTTCACGACGGGCCTGCGCGTGCGCGTGCAGGTCAAGGGCGAGGATGCTCTCTACAGCTTCGACTCGCGCCTGCTGCGCTCGCTGCCGCACCCGGTTTTCCGCTGGGAGCTGCGCCTGCCCCGCCTGATACGGCGTGAGCAGCGGCGCAAGCATCCGCGCGTTCCCATCGAGATCGCCGCCGTGTTGACAGGCCCGCCGCAAACGGAAACGCCGGTTTCCGAGCCGGTCTCCCCCGAACAGCCGCCTCAACCTGCCATCGCTACCGGCATAACTGACGATCTGAGCCTGGGCGGGTTCGCTATCGTCAGCGACCTGGCTTTGCCCGTGGGCACGGAGGTCCACTTCGACATCGGGCACGGCGAAGCGCGCGCTATGGAGGGACAGGGGCGCATTGTGCGCATCCAACCGGTTTCGGCCAGCCCCACAACGCCGGCAACGACCCTGCCCCGCTACCGTATTGCCGTGCAGTTTACAGAACTGGACCCGGTCACGCGCCGTCATCTGCGCTCCCTGCTCGGCTCATCCTCCTGATGGCTCTTCTCTCACAGGGTCCCTCCTAAATCAAGCAGGAATCCGGGCGACGCGCGTAGAAAGAAGATTTATCCGAGCCGTGCGCGTCGGCAATTTTCCCCCGGTTTGACGTCACGCCCCCCTCGGGAAGACGTTCCTTGCATCACAACCGATGCCTGTTTGCGCCCCCGCACTATCCAGGGAGGAGGGATTCCCATTAACACACGCAACTTGCTTCTGCGCCCGGTTGCGCAGAACCTCACCGACCCATCACAACGCCCGCGCCGGGGCCGCTGGCTGCTGGCAGTCGCCCTGCTCGTCTTGCTGGCCGGTGCCATCGGCCTGAACGGGTGCGGCGGAGGCAGCGGCTCTTCCGGCGGATCGAACAATCCTCCGCCGCCCGCGACACGCAGCGTCGTCTCCGGCGCCGTCACCGATCCGACCGGCCTGGCTATCGTCGGCGCTGCCGTGAACCTCAACGGGCAAACGGCTACCTCCACGCAGGCCGGCACCTACGTCATCCCCAACGTGCCCGCCGGGATCGGCACCATCTCCGCCACTGCGACCGTCAACGGCCAGAGATGGAGCGGACAGAACACCGTGGAGGTTATCTCCGGCGAAAGCAACACGTCCAACATCAACCTCGTCCTCTCGCCCGACAATCAGCAAGGGGCGATCACCGGCACCGTGCGCGACGCCCAGGGCCGCGGGCTGGCGGGCGCCAAAGTCTTTGCCGCTACGGCGGTCAGTTCCGTCTATACGATTGCCGGCAACAATGGCAGCTATACCCTGTCACATCTGCCTGCCGGGCAGTATACCCTGACCGCTTCCCTGGCCGGCTTCCTCAACCAGACGGTGACTAACGTCGCTGTAGCGGCCTCGGCCACCCCCACCACGGCCTCGTTCACCCTCAATACCTCGAACGGCAACTCGACGGTGCCTGCCGTCACAGACCTGGCCGTGCTCTCGCTGACGCTGCCGGACACGCCCACGCGGGCTGCCAGCCACAACCAAAACGATCTGGCCTTGAACGCCATCCGATGGTTCATCCTGAAGCGGCGCGGGCTGCTGGGGCGCCGGGCCGCCGATCCGCGCAAGATCACCCTGCTCCATCAGGTCAAAACGCGCGCTACGCCCACTGGCAGCATCATTGAGAACGACCTGTTCTGGCAATACACCGAACTCAATAACCTGTTCGGCTACACCGTTCTGCGCTCCATCAACACCGACACCCAGTTCGTCCCAATCGCCCTGCTGCGCGACCCGCTCGCCTTCCGCTTCGCCGATCTGGATGCGGTGCTGACTCCGGACGTGACCTACTTCTACAGCGTCGCGCGGCTGGACACGATCAACTTCCCCAACAACGGCGCGGAAGGCCCGCCCGCCGAGCCGCCGGTCGCCGCCAGGCCGCTCGGCCCTCTTGCGCTGACCAGTCCAAATGAAGGTGCGACGAGCGCCGGTCCGCCGACGTTCGCCTGGAGCGCCGTGCCGCGCGCCCAGAGATACCAGATTCTCGTCTATGATCGGTTCCCGACGCTGGCCGCCGACATTAGCCAGCCGGGCAACGATCCGAACGCCGTCCTGCCTATCTGGCCTGCGGACGCCAACAATCCGGGCACCAGCCTTGTGGATGCGCCGGCGACGTCGCAGCTCTATCAGGGACCGGCCTTGCAGCCCGGCACCCGCTACTTCTGGACGGTGCTCGCCTTCGACCAGGCGAACTCTGCCGTGTCCATCAGTCCTATCCGGTCGTTTGTCGCCCAGTAGGAAGATACCTGGCCCTCGGTCCCTCTGCTTGAGGATCGCCCGGCCCTGAAGGACCGGGCTGTGGGCGGCAAGCCCCGTGAACGGGGCTGCGTAAGGTGGATCGGTTCCTCTAAAGGGTAAAGGCCCCCAAACGATCCGCCTGGAGAGTCTGCCGCAGAGGCTAACCCACCTCTGGCAGCCCGCTTGAGCGGGCTTGCTATCCGCAGCCCATCCCTTTAGGGGTGGGCTGCGGCAAGGGCCATCTCCTGAAACGATCCAATCCCGCAACCTACTCGTTTACGGGCCGGGCTGCCAGGAGTACTTGCCCAGTAACCTGGAGGAATTTCGCTTGAAACTCCGATTTCTGCTCCCTGCGGCTAGGATGGCCGCAGTTCTGATGATAGCGCTGCTCTGCGGGCCGGGCTTGCCCCGCGCGGGCGCGCAGCAGACCTATCGCAATATCGTCAATATGCGATTTCGCGCGGTCGGTAACGGGCCGCAGTCGGCGCTCATCGTGGATGTCAACAACCTCGCCGATGATGCCGCCGTCCGCCAGGCCGTGCAGCGGCAGGTTAGCGCCTACATCCAGGCCCGCGACTCGAGCCTGCGCCGCGAGCTTGACTTCCTGCGCCGGCAGCGCGCGCTCCGGCCCGGACAGCCCATAGACATCAACGATACCGTGATCCTGCGGCAGAATGGGCGGCTGGCCCTGCCGCGAGGCGGCGGACAGACGCGCGCCGCCAATTCCCTCACGTTCCGTATCCCGACCCAGGGCGACGGCGCGTGGAGCGCGCAGGATGCGGTCGCCCTCAAGACCCAACTGGTGGACCCGCTCTATACCGAGCTGCTCAACATCCTCGGCCCGCCCGCCTGGAACGGCGAAGTCACCATCCTCAACAAGGACCCGCGCCTGGGCAAAGTGGACTCGGTGATCGGGGCGCTGCTCGTCGTTAACGGCAGCGACGTCCAGATCTGGTTTCCTACCTTCAGCGCCTTTCAGACCAAGTTTCTGGCGATGGCGCAGGTGATGGCGCAGGCGTTCCACGGCCCGGCGATTATGGGCTACGACGCCTGGGAGAAGGGCATGGCCCGTGCCGCCGCGCTGGTGGCCGCCCGCGACCTGTTCTCCGTCTTCACCGAGAACGGGCAGTCCGTCTCCGCTGCCGCCAACAGCCTCGGCTTCTACTATACGCCCTTCTATGACCTGCTCAACCAGCCGCCGCTCGGCAACAACACCTTCACGCCGCCCACCAAGAGCAACCAGGACCTCAACCAGAACCTGACGACGCTGGCCGGAATGCTCGTGCCGCGCCTGCAAATGTCCTCGACGGCCTGGCTTAAGTGCTATATCGAGAATCCAAACTTCTTCCAGGCGTTTAACGCTGCTTACTACGCCGCCTTCGCCGCCGACCCCAGCGTCGCCAACGATACCAATCGCCTGCGCCAGTTTGCTGCCGCCGCCGCGCCGACCGTGGAGGGGCTGCCCTTCGACGATTGGCTTGAGCGGCAGTACGTTCTGGATACCAGCGTCACGCCCGGGCGCAAGCTCTACGCCTACGTCCAACCCACGTTTCCCTCCGGCGCGCAGGGCGAGGACAGCGGCGCCGCGATCTTCCTGGTCTACTACCAGACGACCCCCGACGGCGACGAGCTGGATCGCAACGGCACGGCAAACCTGGTCTATTGGGACTATAGCTTCAGCAATCGCCTGTTCCTGCCCTCGTTTGAGACGGCCACGATCACCAACGGCTTCGGCAGCGTCGCTCCCTTCTTCACCAACATCGGCGGCGACCCGGCGGATAGGATGCGCGTCGCCATAGACGTACCGGTCAACCAAGAGTACGTGCGCGTCTATTTCCCGGCCGGACAGACGGGCACGGAGGACCAGCCCAACGACTTTTCGGGCGTGGTCGTCGGCGCCGACGCCGGATCGCTCACCGTGACTTACCAGGGAGGCAGCGGCCCCATCGCGACGCAGGTGGTGCAGGGCGCGTTTGGGGCGATAGGCCCGCAGGGCAGCGTGCCGCAGTTCTTCAGCCGCACTGCCTTGACGTTTACGCCGACAGGCGGGCAGCCCCTCACCTACCAGCGCAACACCGCCTTCAGTAACACGCTGGGCGTGGCCCCCATCTTTGTCCTGTACGCTCCCGGCCAATCCACCACGCTCTCCCATCGCTTCGATGCCGGCCCGCAGATGATCTCGCTGCCTCTGCGTCCCTTTACCAACAATCTGGCCCACGTCCTCGGCAGCGATCCGGGGCTGACGCTGCTGGCTCAGTGGCGGCAGGAGCTATCCGGCAACGACAAATACATGCGTTATCCCTCCCTGCCGCTCTATGAGCCCGGTTACGGCCTGTGGAGCAACTTCGCTTCCCAGCTTAATGCCACCAACATTCAGGGCGAGCGCACCGACAATCAAAAAGATATCAGCGTTGCCTTGCAGTACGGCTGGAACCAGATCGGCCCGCCCTACGACGCCGCGCTCAGCGTGGATACCGACCTGCAGGTGCAGTATCTCGACAACGAAGCGGTCTCCTTTGCGGAGGCGGTCAATAACGGCTGGATCGCGGCGGGCATTATGGGCTATGCGTCCGATACCGGCTATGTTGACATCACCAACTCCAGCGATGCGCGCTTCCCGCGCGGCGTGCTTCAGAGCTGGAAGGGCTACTGGGTGCGCGTGCTCGTTCCCGAGGGCGTGACGCTGACCTACATCAACCCGAACAACCGCTCCGCCCGCCGTAACGCCGGCACCAGCCGGTCGCGCGCCGTTCTCCCCACTCCCGCCCATGAGCCGGGAAGCTGGCGCGTGCCCCTCTTTGTGCGCGACGCGGACGGGAATATGTCTATGGCGGTGTTTGGTCAGTCGCCGCACGGCTCCAATGGTTTCGTGCCGTCGCTGGATGTCGCCAGCCCGCCGCCGTTCACCCGCGCCTCCACGCTCGGCGTCCGCTTCCCCCATGCGGATTGGGACACAGGCCTGGGCGTTGGCGGAGACTTCCTGAGCGATTTCCGTCGCAGCGCCGCCCGCGCCGAATGGAACGTCGTCGTCACCGTGCCCAGGCCCGAACAGAACTACACGCTCGCCTGGAGCGACACGGCGGCGCTACCGCGCGGTATGCGCCTGACCGTGGTGGATACGGAGACGGGCACACGCCAGTTGATGAACAGCACCTCCGGCATGGCGTTCCGCGTCGGCCCGAACACGACCACGCGCCGCTTCCAGATCATCGCGGAGCCGCACGCGCCCGGACGCCTGTTCATCCGCAACGTCACCGCCATCGCGCCGCTGGTCGGCGGGCGCGCGGCGACCACCCTGACCATCTCCTATGAGCTTTCGGCCCCTGCTGAAACCCGACTGGAGATTCGCCAGGCAGGCCGTATCGTGCGCCATCTCGCGCCGGGACGCGCCGCGGCGTCCGGGGTCAACCAGGCGGTCTGGGATATGCGGGACGACCAGGGGCGCATTCTGCCTGCCGGCCCCTACGCGCTGGAGATCACGGCGCGCACGCCGGAGGGGGAGCAAACCCGCTCCGTTATGCCGCTCTTGATAACACGCTAAGAACATTCAAACCGCCCGCTGTGCCAGCGCAGCGGGCGGCTCCATTCGGTTCTTTGGGAGAATTCGATGCAGCAATGGTTTCGCTATCGGGCCTGGCTGTTGATGGGCCTGGCGCTTCTGATTAGCCTGATAGGGTGCGGGGGCGGAGGCGGTGGCGGCGGAGGCG
>DASRGZ010000192.1:0-19003 GCA_035650735.1 Chthonomonadaceae bacterium | reverse complement strand
GAGAGGGGAGAGTGCTTCCTGTCAGGCCCCTCTCCTTACGAAGGAGAGGGGTGGCCTCGCTAGGCGGAGGGCTGTCGCAAGGCAGAGCCGTGTCGCAAGGTGTCGCTAGGCGGAGCCGGAGGCCGTAACTCCGGCGACCCTAGCAGTGGCCCAACCATGGCAGGCCCGCCCCTGGCAGTCCATTGCAGGCCCGACCCTTGCAGTAGGCCGGGGTGAGGTCTTCCGGAGCTAGGGCTATACGCAGGCCGGATATGCCAAAGTGTACCCTACAGAGAGCGATTTAGGGCGAATTGGCAAGCCATTCCTCGTCTTTTGTGCCGCCCCGGAAGGTGTTGTCCGAGAGTTTCTCCCGCTTGCGCCACTTGGAGTGCCCATCCGAGAGCACCAGAACAAAGCCGTCGCTGTGGCGGGAATAGCCATCCTGCGACTTGCCGCCGACCGTCAGCCGGGTTGGATCGCGATGGCCCCACTGCCAGTTGATCTCGTGGCGCGCATGGCCGAGGATGGTGTCATCGCCGTCGCCGGTATCTGTCTGGGAGGGCAGATTATCCACGATCAAGATGGTGGAGGCGGGCTGGTCAATGGCTGCGCTGGCCTGCCCCGCTACGCCGATGTGGCGGCAGGCCGGATCGTCCGCATCTACACAATTGGCCGCAATAATATCGTTGATGCCGTAGTTATAGGTCCATTCCAGGCTGGTCTTGGTCGTCGGATCGTACTGCAAGCGCACGTCGGCGCTGGGACAGGCGAGGATGTCCCGGTTCTTTAGATAGGGCGCGAGCATATCGCCCCAGAAGTACTCCTGGCCCGCGTCGCCGCCCAACTCCGTATTGACGATATGATCGTCATAGTCCTGGGCATACATTAGGGTCGCCAAGCCGATCTGGCGCAGATTGGAAAGGCAGGCGGTCTGGCGCGCTTTCTCCCGCGCCTGGGAAAAGACGGGGAACAGGATCGCGGCCAGGATGGCTATAATCGCGATGACGACGAGAAGCTCAATCAGCGTGAAGGCACGTCGGGAAATCAACGCAACGTTCTCCTTTTCGTGAAGTTATACGAACCTTCTGGATACCGTCCCAAGTTTAAGACGGGCCACCGGATATGAATTATACCCGCCTGAAGAGCATAATCTATCTATCCGTGAAAAAATTTTAGCCCGGCCTAAATTTGCCGCAAGGCCGGGAGCGGACGCTGCCCGAAACTCAGGCCGGAAGCCGACCGGCAGCCAGGAAACGGCAGCGCCTCCCGGTTCCTGGCGTTATGGCCGGCAATGTGCGCGAGCTTGTTAGACGCCTTTTTTAAAAATTCTCAGAAAAGTTGTGTGATTCAGGTAGGAAATAGACCGCCTGAGTCGGTATAATTCACAGGTAGATGCTGCTCGCGCGCTCTGGAGGAGCCGTTGCCGATGGCGGTTGGGTCTTCTTTATCTCCCATTCTCACTCTGACGACGGATTTTGGCCTCTCCGATGTGTACGTGGGGGTCATGAAAGGGGTCATTCTGGGCATCGCCCCGCAGGCCCGCCTGGTGGATCTGACCCACGACATAGCGCCCCAGAACATCCTGGCAGCCAGCCTGCGCCTGGCTGCGGCCTGCCCCTATTTTCCGAGCGGGACGATCCATCTGGTCGTGGTAGATCCTGGGGTGGGCAGCGCGCGGGACGCCCTGGTAGTCGAGACAGAGACGTGCCTTTTCGTCGCGCCCGATAACGGCGTGCTGACCGCTCCGCTGCGGCAGATGCCGGCGCGGCGGGTGGTGCGGCTGGGAGAGGCGGCGTGCGCCTACTATCGCCACCCGGTCAGCGCGACCTTTCATGGGCGGGACATCTTCGCCCCCATCGCGGCCCACCTGGCGGCGGGTCTGCCCCTGGAGGCGCTCGACGATGGCGGCCCGACCCTGCCGCCAAGCCAGCTCATTCTGCCGGAGCCGCTGCCGAAGCGCACCGCGGATGGGCAGCCGATGCTGCGTCTGCACGTGCTCTACACAGACCACTTTGGCAACCTGATAACCGATCTAACCCCGCAGCGATGGGCCGCCTGGCTGGAGGAGGTCGGCGGGGAGGAAGAGGGCGACCTGGCCGCGCAGTGCATGGTGCGGGCCGGGAAGCAGCGGTGGCGCGGCATTGCGCGCACCTTTGCCGATGTCGCCGTCGGCAGCCCGCTGGCCTACTGGGGCAGCTCCGGGACGCTGGAGATCGGAATACGCAACGGCCACGCGGCGCGCACTCTATCGCTCTCGCCTGGCGATACGATCATGCTGATCTTGCCGTGAGCGCCTATCGCCTGGGCCTGGTTTGGGATTGCTTTGTATGGATGGGCCGGGATCCTGGCGTCCCGGCTGGAAACCAGGGCTGCTGTCATGCGGCCCGCTCCCCTGCGGCCGCTGTAGCCCTGTTTTCGCTACTCTCAGATACCTCGCTGTTCTGCTTGCCTCACCGACACGATAGCGGTATCGTGCCACGTCGCTTCCCTGTCTTGATGCATTCAGTGTATGGAACAAAATGGCCGCGCCCGGCCTCTACGGTTTGGGTCGCAAGGCCAGGGCCTCTGCCGCGCGCGGCGCAGGGGCGCAAAACGCCTGGCTCCCTCGCCCTGCGCCTTCGGCAGGGCGGAAGGCGGGCGCCGCCGTGCTCCTTGCCGCCGCGCGTTTCGGGCAGGCGCCGGCCGCTGGCTTCTCCGGTCCGGGGAGAGGCGAGCAGACGGCCTCCGCGCAGAGCGCGCCCGGGATGCAGATCATCCTGCACGCCCTCAGCTGGGGCAATCTGCGAACAGAATGCGCACGGGTTGGCGGTGAAGAATAGATTGATATTGACTCATTGACAGATAGCATGTCTGGTGTTAAAATCTTGCTATTCTTCGTGCCACCTTTCTTCTTTATTTTGTGTTTGTTCCTGGAGGCGGATTTCGGTCCGGCGAAAATCCGCCCATCACTATACCGGAAGGAAGGACTCGAAATGACACCCCCATCAACCACTCTCTTCCCTCCCGACGGTGTCGGGAGGGCGCGTCCTGCTGGGCGAAATACGCCCGATGCGGACCTGGCCTATGTGCTGCGCGCCAGAACGGGCGATCCAAGCGCGTTCGCCCCGCTCTGGGACAAGTACTGGCGCAGCCTTTACTCCTACTTTGCCGCGCGCGTCAGCCGTCGTGAGGAAGCCGAAGACCTGGCCAGCGAAACGCTGCTGGCGGCATTCGACCAACTCCCGGCCTTTCGGGGAGCGTATCCTCAGGACGCAGATGCTCCCCTGGCGGACGCGCCCGGCATCCTCGCTTCCCAGGCGCAGCGCTGTAGCTTTCAAACCTTTCTGCTCGCCATCGCCCGCTACAAACTGGCCCACTGGATCCGGCGCAAGACGTCGCGCCCCTGCTGTGACTTCACCGAATTGGTGACGGCGACAGCAGACGAAGAGGCCACCTCCTCTCTAGAAGAGTGCCTCGGCGCCGATGAGGCCGCCGATCCCTTGCAGGCATTGATGCAGCAGGATCGGCTGGATGAGGTCTGTTACGCGCTGGCCGACGTCGGGATGCGCTCCGCGGAACAGTTCAAAGCACTCTTCTTCCATTACTGTTGTCAGCTCCCCCATAAAGAGGTGGCAACCCTACTGGCAACGCGCAACGAAACTGTCAACACACGGCTTCAGGAGGGGCGCCGCACGCTCTCCCGCCACTACCAACGCGCTCTGCAAAGCCGTGCTGCCGCTGTCTCCTGCTGATACCAAGCGGCTTTCCTGGTGCTCCGTTAAGCAGACCTTTTTCGATGAGATAGAGCCTATTTTCGAGAGAAGTTCAATTTCTGAGCACTGGTGAGAGCTTTGCGCTCTTGTGTCGTTCTCTGCGCCTGCCGCGGCCCCCACCGGGCCCAATGCGGCAGAGGCACGCCGGGCACCCGAGGGCCCGGCAGCCAACGCAGGCTCGCTTTGGAAGGGTGAAGGCGTAAGGAATAGGGCGCCTTAGCACTGGATGAATGAGCGGCAGAGATACCCCGATTCCCCTGGAGGATGGGCCGGATCGGCCCATGCGAGGGCGATTAGGCGGCATCCCTGGCGCGCGCTTCTTCCCCCGCTGGTAGAAGGAGCTCGATGCGGATCCGACGCGCGCCGTTTGGAGAGGTACAGGCGAATCCCGCCGTTTGCCTGTGCCGATCCTGGCACGCCGGTGAAAGGAAGTAGATGCGCTATGTCCACGACGATCCTTGCTGCGCCGCAGACGTTTGCTGAGCGGCGCAGC
Organism: Chthonomonadaceae bacterium; assembly: GCA_035650735.1. Lineage (GTDB taxonomy): Bacteria > Armatimonadota > Chthonomonadetes > Chthonomonadales > Chthonomonadaceae > DASRGL01. The sequence continues at coordinate 14,779 of DASRGZ010000192.1, read as the reverse complement.
CTGAAACAGAAACCGTATTCGCAGGGGGAGATGCCTCTGCCAGGGGAGGGCCGGAGAGGATGCCGCCCGCCTGTTCAAGAGGAGGCGTTATCCTCCCGGTCACATCGGCGCGGCGCGCCTCCCGATGCGGCCCTCCCGGCGCAAACTGCGCTCACAGCACGGAAGTTGCAGGCAGATGGGCCGGGGGCATTCCGCGCCCGCTATGGCCCGCGCAGCGCGCCCTTGTTCTACACGGCGTTGCGGGAGGCGCCAACCCGATTGAGTTGGGAAAGCCCGCCTATGGACACAGCCTGCCGTGTGACCCTGGAAATGGCGGAGGCCGATGGTCGATTCGCGCCGCTGGCTGTCACCACGCTGGCGAGCGACACGCACTCCCTACCGCTGACGGGGCTGCCCCTGCGCCCCGGCGCCGTCTATGCCTGGCGGGTGGAACCTGCCGTGCGCGTCGAGGGCGCAGCAGAGACGGAGGGGGGATGGTGGCAGGAAGGCCGATTCTGGCTGCTGGAGCCCGAGATGCTGGAGCGCCTGGATCGGGGCCGGCAGCTCTTTGCCGAGACGCCTGACCCCGACTTTCGCGCGATTGCCCTGGCCCTGCTGATGGCCGAGGTCGGGCTCTATCACGAGGCGCTGCTCCAGATCCGAAACGGTCCGGCTCGAGAGGAGCGTCCGGCACGCCAGGCGCTCAGCCATACCACGCAGGCGCTGATCTATCGGCAGGTGGCGCAGCGGCTGGAGCAGGAGCAAGCGCGGGGCGGGCCGGCAGGTGGTCCACCGGCCTGCTTCCATGCCTGGGCGTCCGCTCGGGAGGAGTACTATCGGCAGAAGGTCATGGCGCAATCGGAGCGTGGGCTGTCGCCGGAATCTCTGGCACAGCTTGCCCCAGAGAAACCCCGCGAAGCGGCGCGGAACCCGCTCTCCTCGATGCGCCGTGCCGCCTAAGGCACTTGCCGTTCTTCCTCGGGGGCTCACGCCGCAGTAACGAAAGCACTGAGTCGGCCTTCGCCGACTCCAAACCTTACCCCTCTGCCGCAGCGTGGATCGCAAGGCGGAGGGCTGTCGCAAGGCGGAGGACTGTCGCCAGGCGGAGGCAAGGGCCGTACCCTTGCCGACCCTGGCAGTGGCCCGAACCATTGTAGGCGCGACCCTTGCAGTCCGTTGTAGGCCCGACCCTGGCAGTAGGGGCTAGAGGTGAGGGCTTGCAGCGAATTCCTTCGCCACCGAAAAGGGAAAGACCCGGAAGCGCTGGAAATGCAGGCAGGAAGCTCCCGCATGGAGCAAGAATTATTATCTATAATATTGGGATCAGTAAAACTGCATGTTTTTGTCTGTGCAGGTGTGAGGCTAGAAGGGCGTAAGCTTGCGCTGGAGAACGTATTCCTTTATAATCTTCTGAGAGGTCTCTAGCAAAAGAGATAGGTCGTGACCTTACCAGACAGCAGCGACCGCAAGCGACCCGCCCTGCGATGCAGGGGCTAACAAAAGGAGACTAGAGTGGCTCGCCGGAAAAATCTAAATACTCCCGAAAAGCGCGCCCGCGTGGGCGAACGGATCAAGCTGGCGACGACGCATGCCCAGCTCTCGCTCAAAGAGATGGCCGAGCAGGTGGGTATTCCCTCCTCGCTCATCTATCAGTATGTGCGCGGGATCACCTCCGTTCCCGAGGAAGTGCTGGAGCGCATCGCGTCGGTAGCGCACGTCCATCCGGACTTCTTCGATCCGGATAAGGATGCGCGCGCGGCCCTGGCGCTGCCGGCGGCCCAGGAGGACGAGCGCGTCGGCATGGGGGCCATCGAGCCGGGAACGCGGGCGCGCATTCAAGCGGAGCTGCGCCATCTGTATGCGCTGGCCGAGGCGTACAATGAGCCCAAGCGGAGCCGTTCCAGCTACATCTCGACGCTAAACCAGATGTTGGCGCTGGCCCGCGCGCTCGAAGATCCACGCCAGGAAGCCTGGGTGCTCTGGCAGTTGGGACGCGCCAAACTCGAAGACAATCAGCTCGACGAGGCCCGGCAGCATCTATTGGCGGCAGTCAGGATGTTTGCCGATGAGGGGCTGGAGGAGTATCGCTTCCATACCATCCAGGATCTGGTCATGGCCCTGAGCGCGCAGGGCGAGTTCGCTGCCGCGCAGAGCTATCTGGAGGAGATGCTGACCCACGCAAGCCGTGACGTGCGCTGGCGCACCCTGATCACTCTGGGCAGCCTGCGCTATCGGCAGCACGACTATCAGGGCGCGCTGAGCTACTTCCGCCAGGCGGCGGAGCAGCTGGAACAGGAGGAGCCGGAGCGGCGTGAGCGCGAGGGCATGCCTTACCTGATGGCGGGTCTGGCGGACGTGGTGCGCGCCACCGGCCATTATGGAGAGGCGATGATGCTCTGGAGCCGCTGTCTACAGCAGGCCATTGTGGATCGCCGCACGGACGTGTTCATCGAGTCGCTGATGGAGGTAGCGCAGTGCTGTCAGTTGATGGGTAAGATTAGCGAGGCCAAACAGCACCTCGAGGTGGCGGTCGTGCTGACCAGTTTCCTGTTCGAGGATCAAGCCAGCCTCGGGGTGGCGCGCGCGCTGCTGGCCAACGTCCTGGTGGCGATGGGCGCGCTGGATGAGGCCAAAGAGAACGCCAAAGAGTCGCTCAAGATCGCCAATCGGGTACGCGGGGCGCGGCCTACCATTCTCTCCGCCCTGGCGATGACCGAGACGCGCCTGGCGGTGGGACAGTGGGAGGATGCGCTGGATAATGCGCAGGATGCCCTGGATGAGGCGCAGCGCACGGGACGCACGCGCGAGGTCGCCCAGGCGCATGAGATGCGCGCCCGCGCCTATCTGGGTCAGTGTCAGGAGTTCCATATGGCCGGCGATACGGCGCGAGCGCAGGAGGCGCTGGGTCGCGCCTTTGCCGAGGCGCAGAAGGCGCTGGATGTGGCTACGCGCACGGAGTCGGCGCGCGAGCAGATCGCCGCGCACCTGACGCTGGCGCGCTGCTACTATTTCCAGGGGCAGGAGGCGGCAGCCGAGAACGCGGCGCGGGAGGCCCTGCGACTGACTTCGGAAGGCGCGGTCGGGCTGCCGCGCCTGATGGGCAAGGAGGCGGAGAATCTGCCGGCCCTGCTGTGCTCCCCGGAACTGGATCTGCACCGGCTGTTCGCCGGACGCAAGCTCGACCTGCCCGGCCTGGAGTGGCAGGCGCACTACCTGGAGGGCACGCTGCTGGCAAAGCGGCTGGGACCGGACGCCGCCTTCGAGGCCATGCGGGACGCCGCGCGGGCGATCTCGCGCATCCTCAATGGGCTCACCGGCGAGGAGGCGAGCGCCTTCCAGAGGCGGCATCCCGAAGTGGCGGCGGTCTTTCAGGATCTGACCCGCTTCGCGCTCACCGATGCGGCGCAGCAGGAGGCGAAGGCGCTGCTGGCCAGCACTCCCTGGACCTTCAAGGAGGTCGCCCTGCCTGCCATCGGCCCCTCCCAGACGAAATAGGGCCCCGCTCGATCCTTCCGTTCTGGCCCCGACCCTTGCAGTAGGGGGACAGGAGGTGAGGGCCGTAGGAGGAAAATAGAAGGCCGGATGCTTTTACCGAAATGTCCCGTTTCCGTAAAAGCATCCGGCCTTCTTTTCTTTTCATGGTCCCGAGGGGCTGAGCCAAGCGCGGCGGCTGTCCCGGCGGCGGGGCGTGTCCCAATAGCCCCTGCTCCGCCGCCATCACGCTCTGGCTCCGTCTTCTTTTGGTTGCGGCTGCCTCCTTCCCTGGTTTGGCCCTGCCGGAGGAAGCTGGCTGTTGTCCCGACAGGCAGCTTCCCACGCAGGGGCAAAGCGTTGTTCGAATTTTTGACTTACCTTGTGATGCGGCGTGACCCGCCGCAATGAAGATTGTCCCGATGACAGGGTAGCGATAGCAAAGAAAACGGAATTAGTACTTGGGCCGTGCCGACTCTTTATCGGGAGGGCCCGCGGCCTAACGTTTGCCGCAGGCAAACCCTTCCCACTGTTCTCGCCTGGGACCGGGAGGAAACCACACCCCCATCGCATGGTCTTGCATACCCGGCCCCCAAGCGCTCCTGCCTCGGCGGGGTCCGGCCGTCGTGGCAGGAAGACGCAACCTTCTGCGGAGGCTGCGTAGCGGTCAAACAACTTGCCGTAGAGAAACGCTGCCCACAATGCGCCAACGCAATATCGTATCGCCCAATATCGTATCGCCGACCGGAAAGGCCATGGATAGGATCGGAGTCAATACGTAGCGCGGGCTGCACCGGCCTGCGGCCTCAGCGCGGAGGCGGCAGGCACCCGTGCTGCGTCTCGAACGCAGCGGCCTCCAGAGACACTAAATCTCTGCGAAGGCGCCTCAGTAACCGTACTGGACATACCAGGACTGCCCGCCGAAACGGCCTCCAAAGAGGCTATCCAGCGAGAACGCCTCCTGGTCGTCGCGCTCGTCGGAGAACAGATCCAGATAGGAGCCGTCCGGGGTGACGAACAGGCCATCCCCGTAGATAACGAAATTATCGTCAATGATAACCGGGGCAAACTGGCACGTCGTTTTGGGCGGCGGAGGCGGCAGGCCGGGTGAGCCAACGCCCTGCAATTCGGCGCGCGAGGCCGTCACGTTCGAGCAGAGCAAAACGCCGGTTAGGGCAACAGCGGAAGCAAAATGGGCGAGTCGGGCAGCAAGCTTGTTCACGTGAGTTCTCCTTCAAAAAACAAAAATACTGTGTTCCAAATCTGGTCGCACGCATGGGTCGGGTGGTTGCAGGAGATTCCGACTCCCACGTATCTCTAGCAGCCACGCTGCCGACAGTGGGTCGGCAGGGCCGCAGTGCCCGTATAAGGAAACGCGCATCCTGAGCGCTTGACGCTGCATCGGCGCGAAATGAGTGCTGTGCGGGCCTTACAGGGCATTAGTGCCGCGTGAGCGCCCGATCTAGGGGACCGGGCCAAAATTTTTTCAGGCTTTTTTCACCCTGCAAGCCTATAGTGCCGCCAGGGGCACCGATCTAGGGGATGGCCCCAAACTTTTTCCAAATATTTTTCTGCCGCCGCGCGGAGGGCATTTTTGCGGGCGCCGGGAAGGACAACCGCTCCGCAGCAGCGAAGCAACAGGCAGAGGCAACGTCATAAGAGAGGAGTGAGCGTGGTGGATCTGGAAACGCTGGCGCGTCTGCGCGCGGAGCACTTAATAGAGACCGAGGCGCTGGCGGAGCGGCTAGCCGCCGCAGACCCGCAGCTGCGCGTCGTGGATATGCGCGGCTACGTGCATACGCGCACGGCCGAGGAGGGCACGCAGACGGCAACCTATATGGGCGCGCCGGAGGAATATGCGCAGGCCCATATTCCGGGAGCGATCTATCTGGACTGGACGCGCGACATCGTGGATGAGCACGATCCGGTGCCGGCGCAGGTGGCTCCCCCGGACAAGATCGCGCGTGTGCTGGGCCAGGCGGGCATTGGCGACGAGCATCTGGTCGTGGCCTATGACGCGCACCCGGCCTCGCAGTTTGCCACGCGGCTCTGGTGGGTCTTGCGCTATTACGGCCACACCCAGGTTCGCGTCCTCAACGGCGGCTGGGCCAGATGGACGCGCGAAGGCCGTCCCACGACAACGGAAACGCCGCACTATCCGCCTGCGGTCTTTACGCCGCGCGTGCAGCCGGAGTGGCGCGCGACCGCCGAGGAGGTGCTGCGTCTCCTGGAGCAGCCGGACGTGACCTTGCTGGACGCCCGCGATGAGGGCCAGTATACGGGCCGCATTCGGCGAGGCAAGCGCGGCGGTCATATTCCCGGAGCCAGGCATCTGCCGCGGGAGGCGTTTTTCACGCCGGAGGGCCTGTTCCACGCGCCGGAAGCGCTCCAAAGCCTCGTCGCCGCCAGCGGCGCCAGGCCGGAAGCGCGCGTCGTCGCCTACTGCAACGGCGGCGTGGCGGCCACATCCGTCCTCTTTACCCTCTCCATGCTCGGCTTCCCCCACCTGACCAACTACGACGGCTCCTGGAACGAGTGGAACGAGCGCGAAGACCTGCCCGTGGAAAAGGAGAACGCTTAAATGTCTCACCCGAAAGCGACGGCCCTGCGCGGCCTGATGACCGCCATTCTCACGCCTTTGGATCGGCAGGGACGCCTGGCGCTGGAGCATTTTCCAACGCTGCTGGAGTTTCAGCGGCGCGGCGGAGTGGACGGCGTGGTCGTCTGCGGCACAAACGGCGAGGGAACCTCCCTCTCGGTGGAGGAGCGCAAGCGGACTCTGGAAGCGGCGCTGGCCCACCGAGGGGTGCTGACGGTGGTGGCGGGAACGGGAGCGGCCAGCGTGACGGACGCCGTGGAATTGACGCGCCATGCCGCCCAGGCCGGAGCGGATGCCGCGCTGGTGCTGCCGCCCTTCTATTTTAAGAACCCGACCGTGGAGGGACTGGCCGCCTATTTCCGGGCCGTGCTGGACGCCGCCGATATTCCCGTGCTGCTCTACAGCATCCCGCAGCAGACCGCCGTGCCCATCACCGACGCGCTGCTGGAGCTGCTTTCAGGACACCCCAACCTGGCCGGCCTCAAGGACAGCGCGGGCGACTGGGCGCGCACGCAGGAGCTCCTCGCGCGCTATCCGCACCTGCGCATCTTTGGGGGCCACGATAAATTGGCGTCGCGCGGCTATGCCAGCGGCAGTGCGGGCTGCATCTCCGGCAACGCCAACGCCTTCCCGGAAGTGGTCGCCGCCGTGCGAGATGCCCATCGCGCCGACCCCACGGGCGCGCAGGCGGAGGCGGCACAGGCCCGCCTGAGCGCCCTGGCTGACATCACCCTGCGCTATCCTCTCATCGCCGTCAGCAAGAGCGTGCTGGCCCATCGGGGTCTGCCGCGCCTGGGCGTACGCCCGCCCCTCGTCAACCTCACACCCGCCCAGGAAGAGAGCCTGCTGGCCGAGCTCCGCGCCGCCGGCTTCCTTCCTAAATACTCTCAACAGGATTTACAGAATTAAAACCAAAGACAGAAGCCTTCCAGTCCGCTTGAAGTCCAGAGGCATAAGGACTTGGCTGGTGGGGTTTTAGAAATCCGGTTCATCCTGTTGAGGTTTTTGGCTTTATATCCACTCGGAAACTTTCCGCTAGCGTCCTCGTATGAATTTATACGGTGAAGATCCTGTTTTGCCCCGCATCACACTGCCTGTGCGACCCTTTGCCGAAACGTCGTGTGATCGGCAAATTTGTCACAACGTCTCAATGAGGAGGATCAGGCATCATGAACGCGAGAGATCAAGGTGGCGCGCTGTCGCGCCGTCCGCAGGGCGCTCTGGCCCGACCGCGCGGCCAGGGTGCGTTAGCCGGCTTCGACCCCTGGCGTGAGATGGAGGATTTGCGCCGCCGCATGGATACCCTGATGGGCGCCTTCTTCGGCCGCAGCCTGCCGGATCTCTGGAACTGGAACCTGCCGGCGACGTTCGCGCAGTCCGGCATAGAGCCGGACGTGGATATCTATGAGAACGATACCGAATACACCATCCAGGCCGCGCTGCCGGGAGTAGACCCGAAAGACATTCACGTCGAGGCGACCGACAATAGCATCCTGCTCACGGCGGAACGCCGGTCTCCATTCGAGCAAGGCGCGCCCGGTCAGGAAGGCCAGCAGCCGCCCACGCAGCACCGGCAGAGCCGCTCTTCCAGCTACAGCCGCTATCAGTTTGCGTACACACTGCCAGCCGACATCAAGCCCGACGCCGTGCGCGCCAATTTCCGCAACGGCATGCTGGAGCTCCATCTGCCCAAGCAGAATCCGACCACGCACAAAACGGTGCCGGTCTCCGTGCAGACGGAGGCGCAACCGGCGGAAATACAGGCCGGAGCGCCTTCCACGACCACGACCGCTCCGTCTGCCGGCTCCACGTCCCCCACGCACAGCACGGTATCCCGTCCGGGCGAGCATGAAGGTAATCCGGCTTACAAGATGGGGCCTTCCTACACGCCCAGCGCAGGGGAAGACCATACCACCCAGGCGCAGGCCGCCGGGGCGCGCACCGAACATACCGGCGAGAGCCGCCAGCAGGCCACCGCGACCAGCAGCGTCGTCGGCGGCCATACCAACCCGATGCAGCCGCCGACCGAAGCGTCCTCTTCCGGCACAACCGGGAAAACCTCCTAGCCTTGCGAGCGTGCGGCGTCTCGCCTCCACTCTCCCTTTCCGGCCCCTCCCCAAAACCGGGGAGAGGCCCTACCCCAGCAGACCTCACCCCCTTCCCCTCTCCTTACCAAGTAGAGGGGAGAGGAGAAGCCGGGCCACCCCTTCCCTCGTAGGGTCGCAAGGCGGAGGGGTGTCGCAAAGCAGAGCCGTGTCGCAAGGTGTCGCAAGGCGGAGGCAGGGGCCGTAACCTTGCCGACCCTGGCAGTGGCCCGAACCATGGCAGCCCCGACCCTGGCAGTCCGTTGAGCGGCGTTCCTTGCAGTCCATTGCAGGCCCGACCCTTGCAGTGGGGGGCCGGGGGGTTAGGTCAAACACATGGGAGAGGCCCTATCCCCCTCCCCTCCCCTTACTCAAGGAGAAATGAGCCCCGGCATTCGGTTTACACAGGACTCAAGAATGTGTTATAATGCGCCAGAGGAGCGAGAAGCATCAATAACGACTAACAAGATGGATACCTATCTAATGCCCTCGCACAATAGAGCAGTCCTGACCAGGCGAAGGAGCATCCGATGAGTTCTATTATTGACGAGATTGTAGCCCGTGAAATTCTCGACTCGCGCGGCAACCCGACCCTCGAGGTAGATGTCTTTCTGGAAGACGGCAGCATGGGACGCGCCGCGGTGCCCTCCGGCGCTTCCACCGGCGCGCATGAGGCGGTGGAGCTGCGCGACGGCGACCAGACCCGCTATGGCGGTAAGGGCGTGCTGACGGCCCGCGATAACGTGATGGATAAGATCGCCCCCGAGATCATTGATATGGACGCCACCGATCAGCGCGCCATTGATACCCGGATGATCGAAATAGACGGTACTCCCAACAGGGGCAATCTAGGCGCCAACGCCATTCTGGGTGTCTCCCTGGCCGTGGCCAAAGCCGCCGCCGAATCGCTGGCCCTGCCGCTCTACAAATACATCGGAGGGGTCAATGCCCATCTGCTGCCCGTCCCGATGATGAATATTCTCAACGGCGGCAAGCACGCCGATAGCAACGTGGATCTACAGGAATTTATGGTCATGCCCCTCGGCGCCCCGACCTTTAACGAGGCGCTCCAGATGGGAGCGGAGGTCTTCCACGCGCTGCGCAAGGTGCTCAAAGGGCGCGGGCTCTCCACCGGCTACGGCGACGAGGGCGGCTTTGCCCCCAACCTTAAGAGCAACGAGGAGGCCATTCAGGTCATCATTGAGGCCATTGAGCAGGCGGGCTACAAGGCGGGCGGCGACCTCGCCCTCGCCATTGACGCGGCTGCCACCGAGCTCTACCAGGACGGCAAGTACCAATTGAAGGGCGAAGGCAAGGTGCTTACCGGCACGGAATTCGTGGACCTTTACGCGCGCTGGGTGGATATGTACCCGATTCGCTCGATTGAGGACGGCCTGGCCGAAGATGACTGGAACGGCTGGAAGATGCTGACGGATAAGATCGGCGGGCATGTTCAGCTTGTCGGCGATGACCTTTTCGTGACCAATACCGCTCGTCTGGAGCGGGGCATCTCCAACGGCGTCGCCAATTCGATTCTGATCAAGGTCAACCAGATCGGCACACTCACCGAAACGCTGGACGCTATTGAGATGGCCCGACGCGCCGGCTATACCGCCGTCGTCTCGCACCGCTCCGGCGAAACTGAAGATGCGACCATCGCAGACATCGTGGTCGCCACCAACGCCGGCCAGATCAAGACCGGCGCTCCCAACCGCACCGACCGCGTCGCCAAATACAACCAGTTGCTGCGCATCGAAGAGCAGTTGGGCGAAACCGCTCAGTACGCCGGCAAAAAGGCGTTCTACAACCTGAGATAACAGAAGAAACCACCCGCTACGCTAGAGACACAGAGACACGGAGGAAAAGCCACACGGAGAAAAGCCAAGGGATAAAGAAGACAAGATTAACAGGATTTACGGGATTACTGATAGAGAGAGAAGCCTGGCTTGTCTGTGTTGTTGAAATCCAGTTAATCTCGTTAACCCTGTCTGAATCGGTTTTGTTTTTCCTCTGTCTCTAGCGTAGCGGGTGGTTAAAAGGAAGAAGTGGGAAGCGGCGTATGGCAGGCAGGGAGCGTGAATATGGCTGGTATCGGGTAGGCTGCGACCGGCTGGGGCAGACCCCTCTGAGCGAGGCCGAGTTTGAGGCGCGCTGGCAGGAGTTTGAAGATCATGCCGAGCGGCTCAAAGCAGCAGAGGCCAGCGGCGTCCCGCCCGATGTGGACGCGGCGGTACGTGCCGAAATGCAGCGGCGCATTAAGAACGATCCCTTTGTTCGAGCTATCCTGGTTGGCATGGCGGAAGAAACTTCGGCAGGATAAACGCGATCCATAGGTAAATAAGTGAATTGGTCCCTGGTTTCCTTAGGATCTTACTACCCCATTGACTCGTTTTAAGGGGATAGGCGCTTGCCACGCACCAAAATCGTCTGCACCATCGGCCCGGCCAGCAGCCCGCGCGCCGTGCTGGAGAAGCTGCTGCGCGCCGGCATGGACGTGGCCCGGCTCAACTTCTCGCACGGTACCCACGAAGAGCATGCGCGGGTCATTGCCAGCCTGCGCGACCTGGCGCAGCGCATGGGCAAGCCGCTGGCGATCTTGCAAGACCTATCCGGCCCCAAGGTGCGCCTCGGCGCGTTCGGTGTACCCTCTGTGACGCTCAAACGTGGGCAGGAGGTCGGCTTTGCGGCAGAGAATGTGGAGGCATCGGATGGCGCCGGCCCGGTCTTGCCGCTGTCCGTGCCGGAGCTGCTGACAGCCCTCAAGCCCGGCAACACCCTCCTGCTCGACGACGGCAAGATCGCGCTGCGCGTGGTGCGCACCGAGGGCGAGCCCCACGATCCGCGCCGCATCGTCTGGGCGCGCTGCCTGGTCGGCGGAGAGCTCAAGCCGCACAAGGGCGTGACCGCGCCGGGCGTCCACATTGCCGTGCCCGCCGTGACAGAGAAGGATAAGGACGACCTGCGGTTCGGGCTGGCGCAGGGCGTGGATTGGGTGGCCGCGTCCTATGTGCGCTGCGCCGCCGACCTGGAGCCGCTGCGGGAGATCATGGCGCAGGCCGGGCGGTGTGTGCCCCTGATCGCCAAGATAGAAAAGCGGGAGGCCGTGCGCAATCTCGACTCGATCCTGGAGGCGGTGGACGGGATTATGGTGGCGCGCGGCGACCTGGGCGTGGAGATGCCCTTCGATGAGGTGCCTCTCGTCCAGAAGCGCCTGATCGGCAAGTGCAACCGCGCCGGCAAGCCGGTCATCACGGCAACCCAGATGCTGGAGAGTATGATCCAGAACTCCCGCCCGACCCGCGCTGAGGCCACCGATGTCGCCAACGCCATCCTGGACGGCACGGACGCGGTGATGCTCTCCGGCGAGACGGCGGTGGGGCAGTTCCCGGTCGAGGCCGTGCGGACGATGGCGCGCATCGCCCATCGCGCCGAGGAGGCGCTGTTCCACAAGGCAGAATACGACCGCCTGCTCCAACCGGCTAACAACGTGACCGAGGTGGTAGCGCGCGCCTCCGGCCAGATCGCCTGCGATCTGGATGCCCGCGCCATCCTCTGCGCGACGACCAGCGGCGGTACCGCGCGCATGGTCGCCAAATACCGGCCCAACGTCCCGATCCTGGGCGTGACGACCACCGAGACGACCTATCGGCAGCTGGCGCTGATCTGGGGCGTGGACCCGGTGCTGATCGGCCCGGTGGCCGATACCGATACGATGCTGCTTGCCACCATCGAGGCAGCCCAACGGCAGTGCTTCGTTAGGGCGGGTGACCGCGTGATTCTGACGGCGGGCGTTCCAGTCAATAATCCCGGAACGACCAATCTCATCAAGGTGCATACGGTCGGGCAGCCGCTCGATCCTAAGCCCGCGCTACCAACGGATTAAGGTGCCTGCTATAGACTACCCTCCCTCCCAACCCAAGCCTCCCCGCCGCACTTCCAGGCGCGGGCGTATCGGCCTGATCGCCTGCGGCATCCTCTTCTGTCTGCTCTCGGCCTGGCAGGGCATGCTGGCCGCGCGTCCCTTTCTATTGGCGGCACACCTACGCGACGCCAACGACGATCTTGAACGCCAGATCCTGATCTACCGCCTGCAAAACCAGCGCGCCCGCAAAGAGATCAAGACGCTGGAGACGCAGCAGGGCTTTGAGCGGGAGGCGCGCAAGCTCGGCTGGCAGCGGCCCAACGAGCGCCGATTACGCATCCCCGAATAGCAGGACTCCGCGTTCCACATGCCGAATCCTCCTGCGCCCGTATTTTGCCGGTAGCCCTCCCCAATGGTGTGGATACGCCTACGCTCCACAGCCCGGATTGGGATAGATCGACCTACTAATACTCCTTCAAGGTAGAAAGTTTGTATGGGTAATGAGATAAGCCTAGCATTCCGTCTATCTCAAGGCTATGCCAACGTTCTACCTGGATGGACTACTATGGGGTTTCTTATTTTTCTATAGGTGGAGGTAGACACTTCCAGCCGTGTGGATCAATCTCAAGCAGCCTGCTGCTGAGGAGATACGTCCACACCGTTGGGAGGGATTACCTAGGTGGAAAGAACGCTCCTGAATGTCTCTGGATTGGATACACTCCCTGGTCCTCTTCGGCGCGGCGGCGCTCGGCGGGGCCGTCAACTCGGTGGCGGGCGGCGGAACGCTGCTGACGTTTCCGGCGCTGCTGTGGGCCAATTTTGCGGCCATCATTGCTAATGCGACCAGCACGGTCGCGCTCTGGCCCGGCCAGCTTGGCAGTCTGTGGGGCTACCGCAAGGAGATCGGCCAGAGCCGCAAAGCGATTGTGGCCCTGGCCGTGCCCAGTTTTCTCGGCGGCTATGTGGGCGCGCTGCTGCTGCTGCATACGCCCGCCAAAACCTTCGCTAACATCGTGCCCTATCTCATCCTGCTGGCGACCGTCCTATTTATGCTGCAGGAGCCGTTTGCCCGCTACCAGCGCGCCCGCGCGGCGCAGGCGGGCCTGCAGACGGCCCAGCGGAGAAGCGTCGAGGAGGATACGCTGCCCCTGAGTTCCTGGGTGGGCGTGATGGTGTTTCAGTTCCTGGTGGCGATCTACGGCGGCTACTTCGGGGCGGGCATCGGCATTCTCATGCTGGCAGCGCTGGGGTTCATGGGGTTCACCAATATACACCGCATGAACGGCCTCAAGAATATCAACGGGTTGTGCATCAACGCCGTCGCCGCCCTGATGTTCATGGTCAATCGGCTGGTGGACTGGCGCATTGCTCTGCTGATGGCGGCAGGAGCCATTCTGGGCGGCTACGGCGGCGCGGGGACGGCCCGACGCCTCGGACAGCGGAACGTGCGCCGCATCATCATCCTCATCGGCTTTGGGCTGGCCCTTTCCCTCTTCCTGCACCACTGACCCCTTTAGCTCTCCTCTTTGGCGGGTCTAGTGCCTCTTGCTCTCCTTTTCTTGAGGGCCAGACTAGGGCGCGGGGCTACTTGCCGGCGGCTGGAAAGCCAGCGCGCGCAACTGCCGGTAGCCGATAAGCTTGATGCCCAGCGAGTCCAGGAGTTCTTTGGTGCGGGGGTCGGTGAAGATCTGGTACTCGTTCCAACGGGCCTCCCAGCTGGAGGTGATGTGGCGTATCTCGTCGTCGTTGAGGCTGAGGTGGACGATGATCTCGGTGACTCCCGGCTTCAGGCGGCGGAACAGATCGTAGTAGTGCTGGCGGCGGGCCTCCAGGGTATCCCCCTGCGCGTTCTCGTACAGCGCATCCAGGAAGACGAAGCCCTCCCGGGTCAGCGCTGCATAGATGGCGGGCATATCCAGGCCCAGCAGTTTGGCCTGCTGGATGCGCTCCGGGGTCGGGCCGGGCAGCATAGGCACCAGGCCGGACTCCCTGGCGGCCCGCGTATAGATGGGAAAAAACGCACGAAAAAAGAGGGTTCCCATATGGGAATCCACATGCGTGGGGCGGATGCCGAAGGCGCGGGCACGCGCGATCTGGGCGCGCACCTCCTTCTCGACTTCGGCGGGCCGGGCGTGGGCGGCGACCTCCAGCACCGTGCGCGGCAGGAAACCCTCCGCATCCAGCAGGCTCGCAACCTCCGTGCCCGGCGCCACCGGCCGCCAGCGATAGTATTTCCATTCGCTGTTGAGAGTCAGGTGCAGGCCAAAGTCGGCGTCGGGGTGATCGCGGCAGTAAGCGGCGATCTCGGGCATCCAGGGACAGGGCACCATAATGCTGGCGCACGTCACCACGCCCTTTTCCATCGCCTGAATGGTGGCCGCATTGACGGAATGGCACATGCCCACGTCGTCGGCATGGATAATGAGCAGCTTGTCCGTCGCTTTGTAGCCCAGGCGCTCCGCCAGGGTTCTAGGCGGCGCGGATGCCTGCGGGGCAGCGTGTAAGCTCATATAGACCAGGCTCAGGAAAACGGCCAACAACGTGACGAGATTCACCAGTCGGTTCTCCTCTCTATCCCTTCCATGCGACAGGCTGCTTCCTTCTCGCCCCACCCCCATCCCCTCCGCCAATTCTAGAGCGTGGGATGCACTTGGGTCCTCTTGAGGAGATAGGCCAGCCGCTCATTATATCAAGTCCGAGGGAATACTTATCGTATGGCTACCTCAAGGTGCAGCGCATATGGGAAGAAATTCGCCGGATTGGATATTAGAGGCTTTGGGCTCG
>DASRGZ010000191.1:0-83206 GCA_035650735.1 Chthonomonadaceae bacterium | reverse complement strand
GAGAGGGGAGAGTGCTTCCTGTCAGGCCCCTCTCCTTACGAAGGAGAGGGGTGGCCTCGCTAGGCGGAGGGCTGTCGCAAGGCAGAGCCGTGTCGCAAGGTGTCGCTAGGCGGAGCCGGAGGCCGTAACTCCGGCGACCCTTGCAGTGGCCCAACCATGGCAGGCCCGACCCTTGCAGTAGGCCGGGGTGAGGTCTGGCCTCTCCCAATAAATTCAACTCCAAATCAGGCTGAAGAAGCGGTTAGACTCGGCCAATAATAAGTGGGGAAGGTGCGTGAACTGACGCTCGAAACGCGGGCGCGCGAATCAAACGGTTATCTCTTCTATTGCTTTGCCATCTACCGCCTCCTTCACGCACATTCCAACCCGGTTCGCTTTTGCGTTCGGCCCGCCAGGGGCTATGCTGCATACTCTCCCAATTATTGACTACAGGCCGCGCGGGCTGTGCTCCCGCCATACCGACTTTCTTTTGATGAGGAACGGCATTGGCTGAAATTCTTTCCCAGGCTGAAATCGAAGCGCTGCTAGCCTCCCTGACTGGCGATGGAACCATGAGCGCCTCCGCTCCCACTCCCGCCGGCAGCCCTCCCCGCGAGCCCGCCCGCAACACGTTCGGCATGGAGGGCGGCATGATGGCGGCCAAGCGGGAGAACCGGCCCCTCATCGCTTACGAGGTTTACGATTTCCGCCGCCCGGATAAGTTCGCCAAGGATCAGCTGCGTACGCTACAGATGGTGCACGAGACCTTTGCGCGCCTCTTTGCCTCCTCGCTATCGGCCTATCTGCGCGTGCCCGTCCATGTAGACCTGGTTTCCGTCGAGCAGATACCTTACGACGAGTACATGCGCTCGCTGACCAGCAGCATCATCAATATATTCAGTATGGCGCCGCTGGCCGGGCAGGCGATCCTGGAAATTGAATTCAACATTATCCTCTCCATGATTGATCGTCTGCTAGGCGGGCCGGGCAGCATGGTCAAGAACGCCAACATCCTCACCGACATCGAGAAGGCCCTGACCGAAAGCATTGTCAACCGCGCTCTCAAGGAGTTTCATACCGCCTGGGAAGGCGTCGCCCAATTCACTCCCAAACGCGAGGTGATGGAGACCCAGAGCCAGTTCGTCCAGATCGTGCCGCCTAATGATGTAGTGGTCTCGATTCTATTTGAGATTAAAGTGGGCGAGATGCGCGGGGCCATGAGTATTTGTATTCCCTACCTGCTCCTCAAGCCCATCACGTCCAAGCTCAGCGCGCAGCGGTGGTTTTCCAGCAACGTCAAGAAGAACACGGGCAAGTTTGCGGGCATTCTGGCCAAGCGGCTGGAGAAAACGCATATAACCTGTACGGTACGTCTGGGCAGCACTCAGATGCCGGTCAATACGCTGCTGGAGCTCAAAGTCGGCGATGTCGTGGTCCTGGATCGCAAACAGCACGAAGAGGTGGATGTTCTCATCGGCAACAGCGTCAAGTTCCACGGTCGCCCCGGCATTCGGGGCAAGAAGCTCGCCGTCCACATTAACCGCATTAACCAGGAGGCCGAGACGGCCGATCTTGCTGCTTCCACACGCCACCGTGCTACGGCGCGCTAATGCGGCGCCACTGCTCTTTGCTCTTCTTTCGGTAGTGGCCTGGTTTTCCGCCCCGGAGGTTTATTCATGCCCGATCTGACGCTTGCCGAAGTCGCCGCTCTCGGCGACCTCCTTACCCAATTAAGCCCGAATCTCGCCCTGGCCCTCGCCGAGCAGATCAACCGCGATCTCACCTTAGATTCGCCCACAATTGAGCCGGTGCCGATCCAGGATCTGCTATTCCGTGCGGATAACGTCGCGCAAACGACGTTCAATCTCAGCGCGCCCTTCTCCGCTGAAAGCGTCTTTCTGGTCTCCGAGGAAGTCGGCCACCTTTTTGTAGACCTGATCGAGGGCAACGCAGGCATAGATCCGCCGGTAACGCTGCTCGATGTGCAGATGGAGAAGCTCGCCGCCGCGATGAACGGTCTGGCGCGCGGCCTTGCCGTGGCGCTGACCAACCTCACTGGCGACATGGTGGAGCTGGAGGCCAGTACAACCACCATCGGGCCTATCGCCCTGCCGCCCGTGTTCGCGCTCGACGGCGTCGCCATTCAGGCGCGCCTGCCGCTGAACATTCCTGGACTGATAGATACGGAGCTGACGTTCCTGTTCACGCCGGATCTAGCGCGGACGCTGGCGACCGGCTCCTCTACTGAGATAGGCATAGACCCCTCTGACAGCCACGGCGGCATCCTGGGAGAGGATGAACTGGCCGCCATGCTCAGCGGCATGAGCGGCGCAGCGGGGGCCGGAACCGTCCCCTCGGCCCCTGCCGCTTCCGGCGATGCCTTCGGCGGCCCGATGCCCTCCCAGCCGGGAAGCAGCCCCTTTGCTCCGTTCCCGAGCGCCGGGCAGGAGGCCATGCCGCGCGGGCTGGATCTGATTCTGGACATCCCGCTAGATGTCACCGTTGAGCTAGGCCGCGTGCGCATGCTGATCAAGGACGTATTGGAGCTGGCTTCCGGTTCCATCGTCGAGCTCGACCGTGTGGCGGGCGAGCCGGTCGATCTGCTCGTTAATGGGCGACTGATCGCCAAGGGCGAGGTAGTCGTCATCGAAGATAACTTTGGCATTCGCATTACCGAGATCATCAGCCCGGCGGATCGGGTGGCCGGTCTGGGAAAGGGCCGGTAGCCTGATGAGAACCCGTCTTCCGCTTACCCGCTGGCTGTGGGCAGGTCTCTGCGCCGTGGCGCTCTCCGTCCTGTCCCTGGCAGGCCAGGCGGAGAAGTCCGAGTCGTCCACCTGGCACTCCCACAAACACTCCCACAGGCATACCTCCTCGCAGGAGGCTGGGTCGGAGAGGAAGCATAGCTCCGCTTCGGAGGAGGCACCACGCGCAAGCCACGAATCACGCGCGGGCAAGGATAGCTCCTCGGATTCCGACTGGCGCAAGGAGTGGCGACGGAAATGGCTGCGGCGATGGAAAGCCGGCCAGGCCGGGTTGTCTTCAGAGAAGCGGACGGAAACCGCGAAAGCCGCCACGACCGGCGGCGCGTCTCTGGCCGGGGCACAGAGCGCCGCGCCCGCTCCGTTAAGTCCGCCCGCAATCACTGCCTCTGCACGACCGGTGGGGAAGCCTTTCGGCGGCGTGACCAAACCCGATCCCTTCGGCGCAACAGAGGCCGCTTCCCATAATCGCACGCAGGATAGCCCGCTGACGGCGGTCGGGGATGCCTGGAAAATGCTGGCCTACCTCTTCCCGATGCTGCTATTGACGCTGGGTGGGCTGCACCTGCTGCGCCGCTTCTACGAGCGCACCGGGCGTTTGCCGGGAGCGGCACGGCTGGCAGCGAGCGCCACCGGCGGCGTGGGAGCATCGTGGCCTCGCCGTCCGGGCGGTGGGCTGATGAACGCGCTCGTCGGCGGATTCCATCTCAATACCATACGCCAGCACGGCGGCTGCAACATTCGCCTGGTGGAGTCGGTGCCCATCGGCGGCGCCAACATCCATCTCATCGAGGTGCGCGGGAAGCTGCTGCTTATCGGCGCGACGAGCGCGGGCGTCAGTTTGCTGACCGAGTTCTCCGCGCCGGAGGTGTTCGAACCCGGCGATTTTCGCGCCCTGCTCCAGTCGGCTGCCGCCGACATGGATAGCCTCGACCTGGCCGAGCCGGAACTGCCGGAGGTTGCCATGGTCGGTACGCTGGAAGAGGCCATGCGCGAGACCAGCGACGCGGTGGCTCGCCGCGCCCGCCGCCTGCGCACGGTGCAGGAAGAGGAAGATGCCAGTGCGTGAGTCGCTCTCCCTGCTGCTGCGCCGTCCGCGCGCCGTTATCGGCACGCTGCTGCGGAATCGCGCCCTCTGGCTGGCCTGCGGCGCCATCCTGCTCTGCGCGCTCCTGACGGCCATGCGCGCCGGGGCGCAGGGCGTGGTGATGCCTAAAGTCTCCGTTGGGATAGACACGGCCAAAAACCCGAAGGATGTCGCCGTTACGCTCCAAGTCCTGCTGCTGATGACGATCCTGACGCTGGCGCCCTCTATCCTGATCATGATGACGGCCTTCACGCGCCTGATCATCGTCTTCTCGATCCTGCGCAGCGCAATGGGCACACCCCAGATCCCGCCCAATCAAGTGCTGGTGGGCCTGGCTCTGTTCCTGACGTTTTTCATCATGCAGCCGGTCTTCACCAAGATCAACCAGGACGCCCTACAGCCCTACTTCGCCAACAAGATCGCTCTGCCGCAGGCGCTCGACAAGGCGGAAAAGCCGCTGCACGATTTTATGATCCGCCAGACCTATACCAGCGACCTGACGTTCTTCATCAATCTGTCGAAAGCGCCCAAGCCCAATGGCCCGGACGACGTGAGCCTGATGACGCTCACGCCCGCGTTCATCACCAGCGAGCTAAAAACGGCCTTTATCATCGGCTTCTACATCTACCTACCCTTCCTCATTATTGATATGGTCGTCGCCTCGACCCTGATGAGCATGGGTATGATGATGCTGCCGCCCGTCGTCGTCTCCCTGCCGGCCAAGCTGCTGCTCTTCGTGCTTGCCAACGGTTGGACGCTGCTGATAGGTTCTCTGGCGCGCGGCTTCCGCTAAATCGGAGTGTCAGGGTGCGGCAAGCACCTCATCGAGTGTGACAACGGGCAAGCCGGGAACAGCCTTGAAACCGTTGTCATTAGTCAGAAAGAGGACGCAGCCGGAGATCATGGCGGTCGCGGCATGAATGGCATTCGGAGTACGCAGGGCAGGGATGGCAGCGCGGAGGCGGGCCGCTTCTCGGAGAACGGCGAGCGTGATGGGGAGCAAAAGTATGTCGGAGGCGAGCAATGCTTGCTCAAAAGCCGTTTGTAAGGCTGAGTCTCCAGCTCTGAGCGGGCCTATCAGAGTTTCCGTCAGGAGGAGTTCACTGCCAACAGCTTCCAGTGCGGTCGTTCGAACCGCTTGCCAGAATGGTTTGAGCAGCGGCCAATAGACCGGATGCCGCTGCATGGAATAGATTACCGTATTGGCGTCGGCATAGACCAGGCCAGAAGCGGGCAGGATCAGCGATCCCATGCGTTCTTCTCTTCCTGAAGAAATCGCTCGTACTCTTCCCAGGTAGGGAACAGGCGTGGGCCGGGCGGCAGTGTCTCCGCGAGTTCCAGCATGGAAATACGCTCCGATGGCGGCGAGGCGACCCTTTCCGGAAGGAGCAGAATCACATCTACACGGTCGCCCTCTTTAAGTTCAGGGGATGTGAATTCGATTTTGTTTCCTGGCAACACCGTTGTTGTCAACCTCAATGCGGCTTGCATAGCGCTCATCACCTCCTGCCCTTATTATAACATATCGTCCTCCGCATCGGACGGGCCAGCAATCTCCCGCTGCATCTAGGCGCGTGGCTCCAGGGGAACACACGGGCTTTTCGCTATTGGAGTCTCTAGAGTCCTCGCTTTACGGCTTTGGGAACTGGACAAAGGATTATAATGACACAGCCAGAGGTACTTCAAATAGGGCGCAACGCCCTAATCGTGGCGCTGCAACTGTCGCTGCCGGTGCTGCTGTTTGGGCTGGTGGCCGGCGTGCTGGTCAGCATTTTCCAGGCGGTGACCCAGATCCAGGAGTTCACGCTGACGTTCGTGCCCAAGCTCCTGGCCGTCGTGCTGGCGCTGGCTATTTTCGGTCCCTGGATGCTCTCCACGATGGTTCACTTCCTGACCTATACCTATAGCCACATGCCGCCGGTGATCAAATAGAGGTTATGGGAAAAGAGAAATTGCAACCGTTTCCCCATAACGCCGCTTCCCTGCCATGATGGACTACACGGCAATCGGAACGCACGATTTCTATACGTTTCTGCTGGTCTTCTCGCGCGTGGGCGGGCTGGTGGTGACGGCGCCCCTGCTCGGCAACCGGATGATCCCGCGCTCGGTCAAGGCCGGGTTTATGCTCTTTTTCTCCTTTGCCCTGACCCCATTGGTCATTCCCAAGACCGGTTCCGTTCCCACGCACGCCCTGCTGCTGGCGGCGGACCTGGCAAAGAACGCGGTGTTCGGCCTGGCGCTGGGATACCTAGCGCGCGCCCTCTTTTCGGCAGTAGAGATCGCCGGAGCCTTCATTGACACGCAGATGGGATTCGGCCTCATCAACCTGTTCAACCCCTTTACCGACTATCCCAACTCCGTCCTGAGCGTGTTCCAGATTCAACTGGCGACGACCCTCTACGTGCTCGCCAATGGGCATCTGGCGCTGCTGGGGGCGCTGGCGGAGAGCTTCAACGCGCTGCCGCCTAGCGCGGCGGTGGCGACGGGAGCGACCGGCCTGGCTGCCGTGCCGGTGATTAAGATGATGTTCGTGCTGGGCTTCCGGCTGGCGCTGCCGGCGGCGGGCGTGCTGCTGCTGGTGGATGTCGCCTTCGGGCTGGTGGCGCGGCTGGTGCCGCAGGTCAACGTCTTCATGGTCGGCACGCCCGCCAAGATCCTGATCGGCCTGGCGACGGTGGCGCTGCTCCTGCCGGTGATCGCCGTCATCGTCGGCGAGATCGGCGCGGGCACCGGGGCAGCGCTGCAAGCGCTGGTGGCGGCGGCAAAGTGAGGGCGCTCCCATGACGGCGCTCTCCGGTTTCTCTCTACATTTGAGGTCGTGACATGGCCGGTGAAGACAGGACCGAAACCGCGACGCCCCGGCGGCGCAGCGAAGCGCGCAAGAAGGGGCAGGTCGCCAAATCCTCCGATCTCTCCTCTATCGTGGTGCTGCTGGGGCTGCTTATCGCCCTCCACAGCCTGGGCGGCGGGATCAGCCTGGGCATCAAGAACTACGTCGAGGGCTCGTTCAACCATCTTGACGATACGCGCATCTCCATCGCCCTGGTGATGCAGCATGGCGCGGTCATGTTCCTGGTGCTGATCCGGGCTGTCGGGCCGCTGGCCGCCATCGCCATCCTGCTGGGGCTGATCGTCAACATGGCGCAGACCGGACCGATCTGGTCTACGACCGCCCTCCAGCCTGACTTCAACCGCCTCAACCCGCTGACGGGCGCGCAGCGCTTCGTCTCCTCCGCCGCGCTCGTCAACCTCGCCAAATCTCTCTACAAGATCGGCATCATCGGCTATATCGCCTACGTCACGTTGCGCAGCAGCTACCCGCAACTGCTGCTGATGACCCGTCTGGATGTGCCGCAGGCCCTCGGCCTGGTGGGGGACGTGGCCTACCGCATGGCGCTGCGTATTACGGTGGCGATGCTGGTGCTGGCCGCGCTGGACTACTTCTATCAGCGCTACGCCTTTGAGAAATCCCTGCGCATGACCAAAGATGAGGTCAAGCAGGAGTTCAAATCTGTGGAGGGCAACCCGCAAATCAAGCAGCGGATTCGCGCCCGGCAGCGCCAGATGGCCCGCAAGCGCATGATGAGCGAGGTGCCGAGCGCCGATGTCGTGGTCACCAATCCGACTCACTTCGCGGTCGCGCTCAAGTACGAGGCGGAGAAGATGACCGCGCCGGTGGTGGTCGCCAAGGGCCAGGATCGGCTGGCCCTCAAAATCCGTGAGCTGGCCCAGCAGAACGACGTGCCGATTATGGAGAATCCCCCGCTGGCGCGGGCACTCTACAAGCAGTGCGATTTGGGGCGGGAGATACCAGCGGATCTGTATGCGGCGGTGGCGGAGGTGCTGGCCTTTGTCTATCAGATCAACCAGCGGCGGCGGGAGCGCATGGGCCTGTCTGTTTCAACCCAATAAGCACGGCTGTAGCCCGGCCCTAAAGGACCGGGCTGCGGACGGCAAGCCCCATAAATGGGGCTGCGTCAGGTGGAGCGGTTCCTATCAAGGATAAAGGCATCCAACCTCTCTTAGCCCGCTTTAGCGGGCTTGCCGTCCGCAGTCCATCCCTTTAGGGGTGGGCTGCCAGAAGGGACCGGACACACTCTTAATCAGCCGGCAAAGCCTGCTGCGCGGCCCTGCGGACGGCTGCCGAGCGATCCTGGCGTGCCAGGTGGCGGAGGAGCTTGCGGTCGGCGGCGTCCTGGGAATTGGCGAGGGCGTCCACGACGGCCAGGCGCACCGCCTCGCGCTCCTCCCCTGCCAGTTCGTGCAGGACGGCGTGGGCCTCCTCCGTGCGCAGGGTGGTCAGGGCCAGCACCGCCGCCCGGAGCGGATCACCGGAGAGCCGCTGCACGGCCTCGCGTATCAAGCCGGGCGCTTCCGGGGCGCGGGTCTGGGCGATCATCAGGGCAGCGTAGGCGACCAGGTGCGGGTCAGGATTCTGGAGGTAGGGCGTCAGCAGTTCCAGGGCGCGCGGGTCTTCTAGCTCGACGATGGCCTGCATACACTCCTGCAACACTTCGGCGGCCTCGCCTTCCGGGTAGACAAGCTTGAGGGTGAGCGGTATCAGCGCATTCGGATTGCCCAGGCGTGCCATCGCCTGTGCTGCCGCCTTGCGCGGCTCAACCTTCACCAACTCCGCGTTTGGCCCACCCCCGATAGCGTGCCCGCTCGTGTCGAAGAGCAGGAGCGTGATGTCGCGGAGGGCGTCCGGGGCATGGATCTGGGCCAGGGCGAGGGCGCAGTTGGCGCGCAGGTGCGCGGCGGTATCGAAGGGAACGCCGCCGACCGGCTCGATCTGCTCCGTGCGGATGCCCGCGCGCAGGGCTTCGGCAGCCGGGGTATACTCCAGCCGACCGAAGGCGAACGCTAGGTGCGCGCGGATATGGCACCCCGGATCGCGCTTCAGGCCGTCTTCGGAGAGGAAGAGGAACCGCTCGACCATCGCCCGCGCCGCCGACTCGTCGGCAATCCGACCTAGCGCCTCAGCGGCCAGCGTAGCGACGTAGTTGGAGCGATCTTGCAAGGCTTCCAGAAGCATCACCTGCCCGTCGGGTCCCGCCAGCCTAGCAAGGAGCGTCACCGCGCGGATGCGATCCTCCGTGCGGCGGGATTTCAGCAGCGTGACGGCGTCCTCCAATCAGCCCTCCATTCACTTCGCGTTATGTCGCCTGATGGATTCCTGTTCCGCTTTGGCATGCCCCGCGCAGAGGCGCGCTCAGTCCGTGAGCGGCAGGATGAGCGTCGGTGTAGCGATCTCATGGTCCTCGCGGATGGAGGTCACCGCCGTTCCGACCGCAAAGTACTCGATGACATGGCTGCCCCAGCCGTGACTGCTCTCCTGGACCTGCGCCCCGACAATGCCCTCCGCCTGCACCGCCTCGGCTTCCGCCTGCATCCGCGACAGCGCCAGTTCCCGCGCGTCGTAGAGCGCCTGGGTGTAGTTCTGCATCTCCACGTTGCGGCCTACTTGCTTGAGGGACTGGAGCAGCCCCTGATGGGCCACATGGTAGACGCAGGTGCCCATCACCAGCGAAACCGGACGGTAGCCCGCGCGCAGCAGCGTCCAGAAGTCCTGCCCGTTGAGATCGGAGGTAAAGGGTCGGTTGTCGGGCGTGCGGTAGTGCTCTCCCTGCCGGTGGCGGATCGCCGTGCCGATTGCCATGAACTCGGCCAGGTTCTCGCCCCACTCGTAGCGGGTCACCTCCAGGCGCACGCCCACGATGCCGTCCGCGCCCAGCATATCGGCCTCCTCCTCCATGCGGGTCATCGCCAGTTCCCGCGCGTGGTACATCGCCTGGGTCAGCACCTCCATCTCCTGGCTCTGGAAGAACCCGGCGAACTGAAAGCCGATGTGGTAGATGGAACTGCCCATGACCAGTCCTACCGGGTCGAACCCGGCCTCCCGCACAAGCAGAAACTCATTGACCGAAAGGTCGCTGGTAAACAGGCCGCGCTTGCCGGCGCCCCCACGCATCTCCGCGAGCCGCTGCCGGGCGGCAGTGGGCAATCCTTCTTGCGATCCGGGTGTATAGGGCATGGTGCAGGTCTCCTTTCCAGACCTTATTTGAGCGAAACGGTATTGAGAACGGAGAAGGCCGGCCAGCGACCCGTATAGATGGCGATGGCCGTGCCGATAGCGGTGAAGTGATAGAGCATGTCCGTGCGGTTTTCGTTGATCTCGCGCGGCTCCATCTCTACCTGGATGTCCGCGCCGACAATGCCCTCCGCCCCGACCGCGCGGGCCTCCTGCTCCATGCGGCGCATCGCCAGCGCGCGGGCATTGTAGACCGCTTGCGTGAAATCGGTCAGCTCCTGGTTTTGCCAGGCGCCGCCGAAGAAGCCGCCCGTCATAGCGTTCTGGGTGCGCCAGGTCGGCACCTGATAGTAGGTGCAGTTGCCAACCGCAAAACCGACCGGACGGTAGCCCGTCTGCCGCAGCATCCAGAACTCCTTGCCGGAAAGGTCGCTGACAAAGGGCGCGACGCCGGAAACGTTGGCGGGCGGCACGTCCGCCTCGCGAATGGCGGTGCCGATGGCGGCAAACTCCAGCATCCCGGCGCCCCACTCGTACTCCTTGCGCTCCAGCCGCACGCCGACCACTCCCGTCGCGCCCAGCAGCGCCGCCTCCTGTTGCAATCGCCCCAGGGCCAGATGCCGCGCCTGGTAGAACGCCTGCGTCAGCACCTCCAGTTCCCCGGAACTGCCGCTCCAGGTAGGCATCCACTGCCAGCCGACGTGATAGATGGAGCTGCCCATTACCTGCCCCAGCGGCTCGTAGCCTGCCTGATGCACCAGAGTCAGCTCCTTGACGCTAAGGTCGCCGGTGAAGAGGTGGCCGGGCGTCCCCTGCCGTGCCGCCTGCTCGCGCAGACGATCTATGGCGTTGAGGGGCAGGCCGCCCTGCTCCAGGCTGCGGCGGCTGGCTTCCTGCCGCTCCTGCCTGGCCCGCTCCGCCTCCCTATCCCCGCTGTTCCCGCCGCCAAAGCCAAACAGCCGCATAGAACCCTCTTCCTTTCTCTCCGCCGGGCTATCCGACCAGCCGGGCCAGGGCTTCGCGGGCGGCGGCACTGGTGCGGGCGCGCTCCTCCAACGCCGCGCTCAACTCCGCCAGCCAGTCCTGCACCGGGATCGGCTCGGTCTTGAGGGCGATATTACGCACAACCCGCGTGCGGAAAGCGCGCAGGGGGCCGCGACCGGGATCTTCGAGCATATAGCGGTTCTCGCCCAGCGTGACCGTCACGCGCTGCACCGTCTTTTTGGAGAACAGGCCGCCGCGCCGCTCGATCTGGGCCTCCTCCGGCAGCGCGCTCTCCAGCATTCGGGCCAGCAGATCCAGAAAAAGGCGCTGGTCGGCGGCATACTGCCTGGAGAGCGTGGCCGCCACCCCGAACTTCACCCACTCCTGCTGCTCAAACTCGTCCGCCATGCGGTTTTCCTTTGCCGATGTGCTTGTTTAGGACCTATTGCCAGCCAATTAGCCTTTGCCGCCAGGTTTTCCTGCTCTCTGAAGCTCGGCCAACTGCCGACGCCCCAGCTCCTTGATCCGGCTATCCTCCCACTTCTCCAGGGGCGTGTAACTGGGATGGCCGGGCAGATCCTTGCAGGGGTTGTGCCGGGTGTTGTAGCAGCAGATCAGGCCCCAGCGCGGATCCTCGCTCAAGTTCGGGTCGCTGCTGTGGAGCAGGTTGCAGTGGAAGAACAGGGCTGAACCGGGCTCCATTTCGCAATAGATCCGCTCCAGGTGCTGTAGCGCCAACTCGACCCGCGTAGGGTCCGCCCCGGTCTGGCCGCCGAACGTTCCGTGCTCAATGCGGCCCATCCGATGCGACCCCTGGATGACCTGCAGGCAGCCGTTGCCCCGGTGCGCCCGATCCACAGCGATATAGCAGCTGGCCATATCAGGGAAGAGGCACCCGTTATGGTACCAATAGCCGTAATCCTGGTGCCACTCCCAGGCCCCGCCCACTTTCGGCTCCTTGACCATCATCTTATAGTGATAGAGGTAAACCTCGTCGCCCAGCAGCGCCTCCATCGTATCCACGATGCGGCGGGAGTGACAGAAGCCGTTATAGATGTCCTCCCGGTCGGTGTCGGCTGTCAGCCAGAGCCGGGAGATGCGGCCCTGAGCGTCTTTGACGTCGTGGATCTGGCCGACTTTCTCCTGGTCGGCTTTGCCGATCTGAAGCAGCAGATCCATCTCTTCGGCGTCGAAGAGGGCGGGCACCATCAGGTACCCATCCCGCTGGAATTGCGCCACCTGATCGGCGGTGGTATGAAAGCGGTTCATCCCGTTGTTTCCTTTCCCTTTGCACTGACATGAGGCAGCGTTGGCGGGCCTCAATCCCATCAGATTGCGCCTTAGCGTATATATCTTTGCGGTGACATGAGGCAGGTGTCGGCAGGCATACGGCGCGGTCAGGCCAGTTCCGCCAGCCGCACGCGGCGTCCCTCCTGGGCGCTCTTGATCGCGGCAAATACCATCGCCAGCGACTTGAGGTTATCCGCCGCGCTGCACTCCGGCTCACGGTCCTGCTCAATGGCGGCGAAGAACTCATCCAGGATCGCCTGATCGGCCGGAGGCACCGATATCGGCGTCAGGGCCTCCTGAATCGGTCGCTCCGTGCGGTGGAGGCGCGTGTGCCGCATCTGGTCTTTGTCCCAGTCTATGCTGCCCAGCGGGCCTTCAATGCGCCAATCGCCGTTCCATCCAGTCTGCGAGCCGACGGCGCAGCCGCAGGCGACGTGCGTGGCGACCAGGCCGTGCGGATAGAAAAACACGATGGCGTGTGCGGCATCTCCCTGGTGCCAGCCCCAGGGATGGTTCCAGGTGATAGCGTGCACGCTCTCCGGCTCGGCGCCCAGCACGTAGCGGAGCATATCGAAGTGATGCACCATCATATCGTTAATGAGCATGTAAGGCTGCGTGACATAGTGGGAGCCGGGACTATCCGCCCAGGGGATATAGAACTGTATATCACACTGCCCCGGCTGCCCGATCAGGCCCTCCGCCAGCAGTTGGCGCGTGGTCCGCGGGAAGCTGCCGAAGCGGTAGTTCTGCGTGATCATATGCTTGCGGCCCCGCTCGCGCCCATACTCGACTACCTGGCGCGCCACGTTGTAATCGTCGCTCAGCGGCTTCTCGCCCAGCACATGCAGGCCGGCGTCGAACGCCTCCTGGGCAATTTGATGGTGCACGGCGGGCGGCGTCACGTCCAGCACAAAATCGGCCTTCACGTTTTGCAGCGCCGCCCCCAGCGTGGGGAAGATCTGATCTTCCGGCACGTTCTGCCGCGCTATCGCGCGCTTGCGGTTCGCTTCTACCGGCTCGACATACCCGACAATCTCGCAGCGGGGGTCGTTGTGGGCGCATTGCACCCAGTAGAGTCCCCGGCCGCCCAGCCCTGTCACGATACACCGATACATGTGCTTCCTCCTTTCTAAACATCGTGCCGCCTCAGTGTCTTACCAGTCTCTTTTGCGATGGTAGAGTCCTTTGCTGCGTGGCCTGATGGCCCTGTCTCCTCATTTTGCTTCCTCTTTCGCCTTGAGTGGCGCCCGTACCTCCTCAAGAATGGGTTCGATGGCAAAGCTGCGCCTCTTCTCGCAGGATTTGCGTCTTCTGCCGGGTAATATAGCGTTCAAGACCCGCGATGCGTTGTGGGCTTGCCCGGCGGCAAGGAGTGGAACGCGGAGGCCGGGAACGCAGCAAAGGCGGCAGAGCATGGGAAGCAGCGTCGGGATCGTCGTCCATCGAACCAGCAGAGAGGCGGCGCAGTTCGCCCAACAGGTGATCGCCTGGCTCCAGGAGCGCGGCATCTCCGTCTGCCTGGACAGCGAGAGCGCGCTCAGGATGGGGCAATCGGTGGCTGGGTGCCGCATCAGCGACCTCAAACAGGTGCGGTTTATCATTACCCTCGGCGGTGATGGCACCATCCTGGCGGCGGCGCGCATGGCCGCGCCCATCGGCATTCCGATCCTGGGCGCCCACATGGGCCAGTTCGGCTTCATTGCCGAGGCCCACCCAAGCGACCTCTTCCAGACCCTGGAAACGATCCTCGACGGCCAAATGGAGATCGAGGAGCGCATGATGGTGCGCGCCGAGGTCTGGCGGGGCGGCCAGCGCGTCCACAGCGGCGTCGGCTTGAACGAGGCGCTGGTCAAAAGCGGGATGTCGCACCTGCTGCGGCTCAAGACCAGCCTACGGGGCGCGCCCTTTGCCACCTATCCGGCGGACGGCCTGATCGTCTCCACGCCGACCGGCTCCACAGCCTACTCACTCTCGGCGGGCGGGCCGCTGGTCGAGCCGACGGTGCAGGCCCTGGTCATGGTCCCGATCTGCCCGCACACGCTGAGCGCCCGCCCGATGGTCTTGCCGTGTGACGAGGTGATTGAGATCGAGATCGAGCTAAACGGCGGGGAGGTCATCTTTGCGGTAGATGGCGTGGACCCCTTCTTCCTGGAGAGCGGTGACCGCGTGATCGTCCAGCGCGCTGACTATGCCACCCGCCTCATCGTCCTCGGTCACGCCACATTCTACCGCAAGGTACGCAATCGCTACCTCTATGGCGAACGCCTCAACGAGTAGCCCTCGCCTCCAATGGCCGTCTGGCCCCTATACCCTAGCCAAGAGAGGAGAACCTGACTGTGGCAGCCCAGGAAAGAGTGCGCGTGGCCATGATCGGCGCGGGGAGCATGGCCAACGCCGTTCACTATCCCTCCCTGGCCTCGTTTGACGATGTGGAGATCGCGGCGATCTGCGACCTGGATACGGGCCGCCTGAACGCGACGGCGGATAAGTATGGCGTGGATCGGCGCTATACAGATTACCGTAAGATGGCCGAGGAGGTCGCGCCCGACGCCGTCTATGTCATCGGCAATCCAGATGCGATGTACCCTATCTGGGTCTGGTGCCTGGAGAACAGGCTCAACCTCTGCATTGAGAAGCCGATGGGCCTTTCGGCGCATCAGGCGCGTGCGCTGGCGCATCTGGCCGAGCAAAACGGCTGCATCACGCAGGTCAGCTTCCAACGCCGTTCCTGCCCGATGGTCGTGCGCTTGCGGGAGGAGTGCCTTCGGCGCGGCCCCATCACCCATGCCGTCTGCGAGTTCTATAAATGCAGCCCGGCCCCCTGCTTCGGCCCGCGCGACCACATGATGGATGACGGCGTCCACGCCATTGATACGCTGCGGTGGATGTGCGGGGGCGAGGTGGCCGAGATTCAGAGTGTCACGCGGCGCATCGGCGTTCCCGATGTGAACTTCTTCGCCGTCCTGCTGCGCTTTGATAACGGGGCTACCGGCGTCATGCTCAATAGCTGGACTAGCGGGCGGCGCATATTTCGCGTCCAGATGCACGCGCCCTGTGTCTGCGCGGAGGCCGAGCACGAGGGCAAGGGCGTCCTCTACGCCGACGGCGATACCCAGGGCCTCTGGTACGATACCCGCGAGGTCGCCGGAAGCGATCAGCTTTATGTCTATGGCGGCTTCCAGGCCAAAAACCGGGAGTTTATCGAGGCGGTCAAGTCCGGGCGGCAGCCCGCCTCCTGCTTTTCCGACGCCGTCAAAACGATGGAGGTCGCGGATAAGATCCTGGCGATGGGCCTGCTGCGCGGCGAGTGAGCCGCAAAGGAAACCTGCATAGGGGAGAATTAAGCAAGCGCGAGAGCGCCGCTACCTTTACGTACCTAGAACCCTAGCAACCTAGCACCCTATTCTGGGAGGATAAACATGCGCGATAGCGCCGTTACCTTTACCGTTTTCACCAAGCCCTGGAAGATGGATCTGCCTACCCTGGGCAAGCACGTTTCCGGGCTGGGCTTTGAGGGGATCGAACTGCCCGTGCGGCCCGGCTATCCGGTCAACCCGGAGAACGTGACGCAGGAACTGCCCCGCGCCGCCCGGCTGCTCGCCGATTACGGCCTCAAGATCGCCAGCATCGCCGGGCCGACCGACGCGCAGACGATATCCGCCTGCGCGGAGGCGGGAGTCCCTATCATCCGTATCTGTGTCAGCATCCGGCGGGAGGAGACCTACCAGGAAGGCGAGGCCCGCCTGCAACGCGAGTTTGATGCCCTGGTTCCCGACCTGGACCGCGCTGGCGTCACGCTGGGAATCCAGAACCATTGCGGGCGAGACGTCTGCAACGCGATGGGGCTGCGCAGCCTGCTCGGCAAGTACGACCCCAGGCATGTAGCGGCGGTCTGGGATGCCGCGCACAATGCCTTGCAGGGCGAGGAGCCGGAACTGGCCCTGGATATCGTCTGGCCGCACCTGTGCATGGTCAACCTGAAGAACGCCTTCTGGAAGCGAACCAACGGCCCAGAGGCGGAAGTCGCTGCCTGGCAGCCCTACTGGACGACCGGGCGCCAGGGGCTGGCCTCCTGGCCGCGCGTGGCGTCGGAGCTAAAGCGCCGCAACTATAACGGCGTTGTCTGCCTGACGGCAGAGTACAATGACGAGCACGCCGTGGATCGCCTCATCGCCGAAGACATCGCCTTCGCCCGATCCCTCTTCGCGTGAACGCTCAGCATCTAGGAAGTCCCTGACCTTCTCCTGGGCCTTCGCCCGATCCCTCTTCGTGTGAATGCCCCCGGTGCAAGGCGTTGCTCCTGCAAAGGGGTATGCAGAGCCCGCACGCCAATGCTCCTCCAGGTCAGAGTCGTTTTGCTCTAAAAGCTAGTGAACTTCTGGGTTCCCTGGGCCGTCTTTTCGCTGTTGGTTTGCCGCTGCCATGCGCGGCAGTAGGGAGACAACCGTTGGGAAGGGAGCAAGGCATATCCCTCCCCTACAACTTGTAGCTAGGCACGCCTTGTCTTTCGCACCAAGAAAGGACGGTTAGCTATGAACCAAGAAACAACTCTACCTGCCCAACGCGGCCTTGCGGAAACTTATCTGCTGGGGATGGCCGATGATTTGCCTTCCACCCAGCGGCTGCTGGCCGTTTCGCGCCTGACCCATTGGGTCTGCTTCCTGATGGCGGTAGGCGCGGCGCTTGTGTTCGCCAATCAGTTCTTCGCCACAGGCAACCTCTGGTCGGAATCGCCTGATCAGGTCACCGACCGCGCCTTGCTCCAGATCGTGGCGCATCAGTTGATCTGGTTATTTATTGCAGGGGTAGCCTTGCTGGCCGGGTTCATTAGCTGGCTCAACACCGATGTGCTGGTCAACCGCAAGCTTATGCTGGAACAGCGCTTCCTGGCTCAGCCGGCAATGCGTGTTGCGCCTCAGGAGGCGCCGGAGATGACGACCGTCCTGCCGCGCTCGGATGCGGACACCCTCCATCAGAGTCGGAGCAGCTAACGGTCCTTAACCCACTGTGAAGCAGGGCTGCTCAGTATCTTGGGCAGCCCTGCTCCCAGGATACCCAAGCTATCACCCCTTCTGGAGTCTTCCTTCTACTTCTGGCATTGGAAGCCAGTGTGCCCTATACGGGGCTTGTTCTCACCGGCCCGCCAAACATGAGATACCAGCAGATACCAGCGTTCCTATCCGTAAAAGGAAGGAAGAATGCCCTTTAAAATCTGTACGGTCGGCTGTGGCAGCATGGCGACGGCGGCGCACGGCCCCGCCTACGCCCGATATGCCGCCACCCATCCTGATACCGAGCTTGCCGCCTGTTGCGACCTGGAGGCGGCGCGGGCGGTCGCCTTCCGAGACCGCTTTGGCTTTGCGCGCTACTATACCGACCTGGACGCGATGCTGGAAGCGGAGCAGCCGCATGCCGTCTGCCTGGTCGTGCCGGTAGAGGCGACCTGTGATCTGGCCTGCCGGATTCTGGAGCGGGGCTATCCGCTGCTGATGGAGAAGCCGCCGGGCCTGACCGTCGCCGAGACCGACCGGATGATCGCCGCCGCCGATGCCGGCAGCGCGCCAAACCAGGTTGCCTTCAACCGCCGTCATACGCCCCTGCTTGTCCATCTCAAGCGCCTGCTGGCGGAATCGTTCTCGCCGGAGTCGATCCAGCACATCCGTTATGAGATGACGCGCATGGGCCGCGCCGATCCGGATTTCTCCACGACCGCCGTTCATGGCGTGGATACAGTTAGGTTCCTGGCGGGCAGTGACTACGAACAGATCGAGTTTCATTACCAGGACTTGCCGCGTTTCGGGCCGACGGTCGCCAACATCTTCCTGGACGCCACGTTCGTCTCCGGGGCCACCGCGCACCTGAGCTTCTGTCCGGTGGCCGGGGACGTGGTTGAGCGGGCCAGCGTCTATACGGAGGGCAATACATTCTACCTCTACCTGCCGATACCAGGCTCGCTCGATATTCCCGGCAGGCTGGAGCGAATAGAGAAGAACGTTCGCGTGCTGGACATAGCGGGCGAAATCGCCTCCGAAGGCGGCTTTCCGTTTGAGGCGAACGGATTCTACGCTGAGAACACCGCCTTTTTTGATGCCATTCGCAACGGCGCGCGGCCCGAAGGCGACCTGCGCAGCGCCCGGCAATCGGTGGAAGTCATGCAGTGCATTCGCGAGCGCCGCCGCGAGTGCCTGCTATCGCCCAGCGCCGATGAATAGACTTGTAGATAGGGTTACGCCGGCATGTCCTTGTCCCCAAATCTTGTCCTCTCCCTGCTTCTGCTGGCGTGGGCGCACTTGCCCTCTTGCGCCGTGAAGGCCGCGAACGTAGCGCACGCGCGGCAGCCGGATATCGCCACTGCAAAGCCCTCTCGGAACACGCGCTTCCTCATGGCGCACTATATGCCCTGGTTCGAGGCCGCGCCCGAACGCCATCAATGGGGATGGCACTGGACCATGAACCACTTCCGGCCAGAGCACCAGGCGGCGGGACGGCGCGAGGTCGCTTCTCACTACTATCCTCTTCTCGGCTTGTATGACTCCAATGACTCCGACCTGCTGGAATGCCATGCGCTCCTGATGAAGTTCGCGGGCATTGATGGCGCGATAATTGACTGGTACGGCAACGATAACCTGCTGGACTACGGCCTTATTCATCGCAACACGCAGCACCTCATTCAAGTCCTCAGGCGCGCGGGACTGCATTTGGCTATCTGTTACGAGGACCAGACCGTGCCGAAACTGATTGCAGGCCACCTGTTTCCGGCAAGCGAAGCCGTCGCGCATGGACAAAAGCTGCTGGCGTGGATGCAGGCAAACTGGTTTGTTTCCCCGACGTACCTGAAACAAGACGGTCGTCCTGTCTTGCTGGTATTCGGCGGCGGGTACTATCAGGCGGAGGATTGGAAGCGGATATTTGCGCCCTTGCCGCAGCCGCCGGATCTCTTTACCGAGTTGGATAGACGCGCCCCGGCTATCGGCGGCTTCGGCTGGCCTGTGCCGGAGGGAGGAACCGAGAAAAGCTTCGTGGAACTAAATAGCTTCTATACACGCGCAAAGGCGTGGCCGCAGTTTATTCCGACGGCCTATCCGCGCTTCCATGACATCTATGCGGAGGCCGGCGTCCAGAAATCGCTGGGCTATATCGCGGACCGGGAAGGCAAGACCTACGCAGAGACGCTTACCAAAGCACTGCAAAGCCGCGCTGCGGTGATCCAACTGGCGACATGGAACGACTGGGGCGAGGGCACGATGATCGAGCCGTCGGTCGAGTTCGGCTATCGTGACTTGGAAACGACGCAGCGCCTTCGGCGAAAGTATATGAGCGCTTCCTTTCCCTACACCGCAAAGGACCTGCGGCTTCCGGTCCAGCTCTATC
This sequence comes from Chthonomonadaceae bacterium, assembly GCA_035650735.1. Classification (GTDB taxonomy): domain Bacteria; phylum Armatimonadota; class Chthonomonadetes; order Chthonomonadales; family Chthonomonadaceae; genus DASRGL01. The sequence continues at coordinate 63,702 of DASRGZ010000191.1, read as the reverse complement.
GCCTGCAAAAACAGTTCCAGGACCGTCCGGCGATGCGCGCCCGGCTTGCCGCCATAGCGCAACTGCTCTTTGCAGGGCGTTTGGACCGTGCGCGAACGTTGCTCAAGACGTTCCCGTAAGGAAAATGTCTAACCTGAAAGGAGCCTCTTTAAGAGGTTGACGGCAGGCAGGTTCTTCATCTCCGAAGTTTGGAAAACTCAAAACGATGCTTCGACGCTGGATAGGGAGTTCCTGCAAGAATGCCTCGGTATCGCAGTCACTTCGGCATTTCGCGTGCCCTCAAGGGGGAGGGTAGAGCGCTTCTCGGCGCGATAGCTCTCTATCAATCGATTCCAGTAAGGGCCGCGTCTTAGGTGACTTCAAAGGAATAGCGCAGGAACAATAGCGGCCCACTTCACGTCTCATCGCTGCGACCGCTCGCCGAAGTACAGAGACCTTCGGAACGGTTGGATAGGCTAAGACGGACGAGAGCGTTTGGGCATCCCGGCAACGAGGCAAGGAGATTCCTCGACCTTCGGGAAAGCGACCCCTGCCGGTCCGACTTTCGAGACACCATACAGGAGCCAACTGCGATGAAAAACAGATGGAATCTTCTCGGTATCGCCATCACGCTTGGCCTGGTCGGCCTTGCCGGATGCACCTCGGAGACCAACGTACAGCCGACCACCCCGCCATCCACTACCAACGTCCATGTCACGACCCCGCCTAGCAGTAGTCCTTCCAGCTCGTCCTCGACTTCCACGACTACAAACACGACAAGCTCGGGAGCGGCAGGCACAGGAGCAACTGGCACAGGAGCAACTGGCACAGGATCGGCCGGCTCCAATACGGGAACGAGCAACTCCGGTGCATCCTCCTCTACCACGACATCGAAGACCCAATCCGGTCCGTAAGTCTTTCCGAGTATCTTCTGCGAGAGCCTCCTGGCCAGAACCCGGAGGCTTGTTGCTGTCTTGGTTTCGCTACGCTGGGTCTAACCTGGATTATTCTCCCTATGGCTCCCGTGAGGTCTTGGTCGGCGAGGAATAGCGGGTCCTCCTCCTGGCGCATCTCTTCCTTTAAGTATTGCCAGAGAACCTTAGTTGCGCCGCCAAAGTAGACTGCGCAGGCCTTGCGGCCCTTACCGACAACGGTATTCCTGCGAAGCGAGCAGGTTTTAAGGCGCGCAGACAGGGAGGAACCGGACGTGATGACACGTGGCAAACTGTTCTCCCCACCTGGCTATGGCCGCAGGCAGCATATCCTGGGGCGGACCACTAACTTACTCTCCTGCAATCGTTGCCGCGCGTGGAGGTAGATAGAAAAGGTTGTGGAGGAGCGGCTTTAGATCGTCACCAACGTGCCGTCAAAGGTCGTTAGCGTCAGGGAGAAAGGCTCATTATAGCAGGGTTTGGCCTCGCGCAGCAGTCCCAGCGCGACCCGCTGGCCCAGCAGGATGGACTGGGCATAGTCGCTTCGCCAGTGAACCCCGGCTCCGTTGCGCCCGATGGCAACGTTGGCTGCCAATTTGTTCAACTCGCCACCGACGGTCAAAGCGGCCTGGATGGGAACCAGCGCCGTGCCGTCGGCGTTGGGCGCAACGGGGTCGGGCAGGATATAACTCTCGTCGAACCAGGCTTTAAGAATGGTCACGCACGCTCCTGCCACCGTCGCATGGCCGGCGCCATAGGCCGGGTGGGTCGGACAGCCTTCCGGGAAGGCCATCGGCAGCAGATAGGTTCCATAGCGGCTGAAGACGGACTGCGCCGCGGCGGAGTGGAGCATATCCGGGTGGATCGGGTAGTCGGCGTGGTTAGCGAGGACCTGATGCACCAGTCCGCCGTAAGCCTCCGGGCGCAGGCGGCGATGTACATACCACTTCTGGAACCAGACAGCCTTCAGGGCGCGCGTGGCGACCTCCGTGACCAGGGTGAGGACGTGCGGGTTGCCGAAGGTTCCAAAACCGGTCTGCGTGCGGGAACGGACATAAGGATTGCCGGGGTCCAGCGGCGCGTTCATGCCGAGCAGGATCAGGCAGGCGCTCAGATAGGCCTGGTACAGCGCGTCCACATGAACCCATTGGCCCATATCGCGCAGGTTGCGGATATAGCGCGGGGTCGGATCGAACTGGTCGGGCGGATACGGCCCGCCGTTCTGCACATTGAGCCAGTCGTCATAGCTGGTCAGGTAGTCCACGCCGGGCACAACGGTCTGCATCTGCTGGGTGATAGGCAGCGCGCCGTAGGGAATATTGCGCCAGAGAAACTGCGACAGGAACGGCCCGTTCAAGTCGCCGGGGGTATTGCCGCGAAAGAGCGTCTGGGGCGTGACGGCTCCGGCCTGCTTGGGTCCGCGAAAATCGGATAGGCGGGAAAGTTCGGCGCACGCGGCTAGCGTGCCGGGATGCGTGGCGTAGTCACCGAAGGGCACGTCCCGCAGCAGAGCCATCCAATAAAGCTCTACTGCCTCCCCGGCCTCTTCCGCGCTCGCCAGCGCGGGCGCGGGTGGAATCGCCAGAGCCTGCGCGTCCGGTCCTTCCATGTCGAACGCCAGCCCGGCCTGCGGGTTCGTCAATGGCTGTCCCAGACCAAGCTGGATATTCTCAAAATCGGCGGGGCGCCCGGTGGAAAGCGCAGTCAGGAGGGAGCGGTAAGCGCCTGGCAGGACTTCGCCACGCGCATTGTGCGGCAGACCTTTGCTGAAATTGCCGATCCGGCTGGGATAGCGGTCTTCATCGCCGTTGTCCGGGTGCGAGGGAATACCGGCCAAGAATCCCTCTTGTGCCGCCTCCATTCTCAGCCTGAGGCAGGCTTGCCGACGCTGATTGGGTGACAGCGGGCCGATCTCGCTTTCGGCGGCAAGCGGTAAGGCGGTCAATCCGGCGACCCCTGCGGTGAGTAAGGCAGCACGCCCGAAGAAATCGCGCCGGTTCAGGGACGTGCCTGGTTTCACGGTGGGCGCGCACGCGTCTGCCGGCGCGAGGGGCGCTGTTTCCGCCGGTGTGGGCAATGCCATTGGTTCGTCGCTATGCATGGGGCAGCCCTCCTTTGCTGCAAAAGCAAAACAGGAATACCAGCTCTGATTATCAGGCTCAACCAACTTCGTCGCGCACTGCCTAGGCTTGCGCCTCGCGGCCCTATTGCATACAATAATGCGAACGCCTACGCGCCTGTCGCTACAAGCGCGGAATGCAAGAATCATGCCCTTTGTAACCACCTCTCGCGGCAGGCTAAACCCTGCCGCTGTGGGGCGCTGCAAGGGTCGGCGCTGCGCTCGCTCGACTGCCAGGGACGCCGCTCAACGGACTGCCAGGGTCGGCAGGGTTACGGCCCCTGCCCCCGCCTTGCCACACCCCTCCGCCTGGCGACACCTACGCGGGCAAAATGCGCTTATCGCCCACGCAGGTGGGCAACGGGCGCTTTGCGCCCTACAGAGGTCGCCGCGTCTTCCTCAGAGAGACGGCAAGAACTTCTTCTTCAAAAAGAAAGCGAAAGAGGGTACGAAGGCGAGCGTAGCAGGCAGCGAGAGTAGCGGGCTGGACGCGCTTCTTGAGACTCAAAAAAGAGCGCGGGCCAGCCCCATTCCAACGGTATACGCACAAGGAGCAGGCATTCGCGGTATAGGTCCCGATGTTCTTGACCTGGACATGAGCCGTGGTCCCGTTCTCTGAGACGCTGGTAATGGTCAGGTCGGGCACCTTCGCGACGATATCGCCCTGCAGAGAAGAGGCCGTTGCAGAAGCAAGGCCGTCAGGAGCGAGAGCAGCAGGCAGACAACCATTCGCGCCTTCATAGGAGTTTCTCCATCGCCAAGAAGCCGATTACTGGGTCGCTGCTTTAGAGGCGATATCAACTTCTGACATCATATTCCATCACCCCAAGATCTAATACCGCTATGAAAAAGTAGACAGGCCTAATGTTGAAGGTGTCACAAGCAGCTTCAACAGGCAAGAAGCAAACGGAGAGAGGAGATCTTTGCCCGGCTTGCCGGTGTCTGTGGCTAGGCGCTGGCTATGCCTGCTGCACGGCCAGGCGCGCGGCGAACGCATGCAATCGTCTGAACCGAGGCCTGGGAGGCGCGGAGACAGGCGGAAGGGAAATGGCCCTCTGATGCAGAGGCAGAACAGCCCCTGCAAGGGGAACCCCGCAGAGGCTGTCCTTGTCCTGAGTAGGAAGGAAGACCCTATGCGCTCTGGTCGCGTAGGTAGATGGTGGACATCAGTAAAATGGAAAGGGAGTGCGCTGTTTGAGAAAGAAAGGGGAAAAGTGTAAGCGGGAGACGAGGTTCGAACTCGCGACTTCTTCCTTGGCAAGGAAGCGCTCTACCACTGAGCTACTCCCGCAACCTGAACGAACGAGCGTGGTGGGCAAGAGGGGAGTTGAACCCCTACGCCTTGCGGCACTGGTTCCTAAGACCAGCGTGTCTGCCATTCCACCACTCGCCCACAAAGCACTTCTCGAGAAGACAGACCTGTCGTTTCGACGCCATTACTATAGCACACTCGCCGGCAATTGTCAAGGCTAACCTGGCCCCGCGACGGAAAAACTTGTCCGCAGGCTCCTGCCCTGGGCGCGCTCCACCAGCCTCCGCGATGCATAAAAAGCGGACATGCCAGGGCCTTGCGGCGCGGTTTTCGTGCTGGCCTGGAATCCTGGTTCGTTTGGGAACTAGAGCCTCAATCTACACGTAATTGATATTAATAGACAGCAAAAGGAATCAAACGCTACATGAAGATCAGACCCTCTATGCTTGTTCATCTTGGCTATGGGAAATATGTGCGCTCGGATAGGGTGACCGCCGTGCTGCCTATCGAAGAGGAGCGCGGACCGGGCCGGCGAACGTTTGTCCATATCGAAGGGCAGACCGACCCCCTGGTGGCCTCGCGTGCCGAAGACTCGATCATTCGGGATCTGGTGCAGGAGCCCCGGGAGATCACCCAGGCACGCCAGCAGCAGGAGATCCTGAGCGATCTGCTGCTGGACTTGGCCCATATCAACACGACTGTGCGCCGCATCGTCCGCGATGAGGGCGGCCTGGACCTCGAAAAGCTGGAGCGGCGCATCCAGGAAGTCGTTCAGGAATAACGCCTCATGCATAGCGTTCTGCTGCGCCCTCCTTCTTCGTCAGCGAACGCCTCGGAATGCTCTGTATAGTGCGTTTGAGCCGCCTTCCGCTTTCGTGGGAGGCGGTCTTTTTTGGCGGAACTCCGAAGGAACCTTGCTCCCCCTGCCGCGTCTTACCCGTTAATGAAGATGGGCCATGAAGGACCCGTCTGGTGGGAGGAAGCGAGAGGTGGGAACGCACAGGAATCGCAGACAGCGGGAGCGCCTGGTGATGACCATCCAGGATGTCGTCGTCGAAGCTAGGACGGACGCTTATGCGCCTGTCCGCGCGGTGACCAACCGGGGCGACGTGGAGTGCCGCTACTATCCGGCCGAGGAGGCGCGCAAGGCGGCCCTCTGGGTGCCCGGCGCCATCGGCGGCTGGCATTCGCCTGCCCATGATCTGTATGTTCGGCTCTGCCATGAGTTTGGGGAGGAAGGGATCGCATCGCTGCAAGTGCGCTACCGCGATCCGCACCGCCTGGAGGAGTCGGCGCTCGATGTGCTGGCCGGGGTCGCCTTCCTGGAAAGCCGGGGCGCGGAGGCGATTGCGCTGGTGGGGCACTCGTTCGGTGGGGCGGTGGCCATTCAGGCAGCGGCTGCCGCGCCTGCGGTGCGCTGTGTCGTGACGCTTGCCACGCAGAGCTACGGCACCGAGACGGTCGGCCAGTTAGGAGAACGCTGCCCGATCCTGCTCATCCACGGCACGGACGACCCTATCCTGCCGCCCGGCAGCTCCGAGCATGTATACGAGATGGCGCAGGAGCCACGGCGACTGCTCATCTACGAGGGCGCAGGGCATAACCTGGACGAAGTGGCCGAGCCGGTCTACCTGGCCGTGCGCGACTGGATCACGCTCTGGCTTAACACAGCCCTTTCCGGCGCCCCGGCCTCCGCAGGCGAGTGAGAAAGCCCTTTGCTGCAAGACGCCCCATGTCCCTCCGTCGCCCTGGCGCCTCCCTGCATCGGGCATTAGCGGCGCAGCCGCGTTACCGCCCACGCCCTCTCCGCTAGCGCCCTGCCGGCAGAAACAGGTCGGCGATGACCGGGCTGTGATCCGACCCCTCCTCCGTGCCGACCCGGCACGACTCCACCTGCCAGTCCTCGCTCAGCAGGATATGATCGATGCGCATATAGGGCCGCCCTATCTTCGTGCTCTGGCCGTAGGTGTAGCCGTAGCCCAGGCCGGCGCAGGCATAGGCGTCCTTAAGCCCGGCCCCAAGCAGCTTCCGGCATACCAGCGATTGCTGCGGGGCGTTGAAGTCGCCCGCGACGAGAAGCGGCCCGCGCTCTTTTTTGAGGTGCCCGGCCAGCATCGTTGCCTGAAGGAGACGCTCGGCGACGTTGGCCTCCAGCCCCCCCACGCCTTGCGAGCGGGGGTGCCGGATGGAGCCAAGGCCCCAGCGCGGGGTCATCAGATGGCAGTCGTAGAGGGTAATGGGCGTCTCTCCCACCTGGAGCACGCAGCGGGCGCAGCGGTGGTTCTCCAGCGGAGAGATCCAGCGGACCTCGGGGTCGGAAAGGGGATAGCGGCTGAGCAGGGTGTACTGATCGAGCGTTTTGACGTTCCAGCCCTGGCGCAAAGCGCGCAGATCATCGTAGAGGGCGCCCCCGGAATCCTGCATCAGTATCAGGTCAGGCTTGCTGCGCGCGATCTCTTCCAAAATGGCGCCCGCATTGCGATGGCCCCATTTGACGTTGTAAGTCATGACGCGCAGATGGATGCCCGGCTCTGAGTGGGCATGAGCGAAAATCCCGCCCCAGCAGAAGCCCATCAGCGGCCCCGCCACCCAGAGCAGGGCCAGCAGCGGTAGCCCGCTCCAGGCAGGCGCGCTGAGCAGATACCAGGGCAGCAGAATCGCTCCCGGCAGCGCCCAGATCCACTGCGGCAGGTAGAGGTTCAGGCTGCCTCCCCACCAGATTTCCGGCCCCAGGAGGTTATTCAGCGTGATCAGCAGCAGCAAGGCCCCATAGAGAAGGGTCAGGCTCTTCAGCAGACGTCCGGGCCGCTTTCGGCAGGTCCGGCGCACGGTCTTTCCAGGCTGAGGACTCATAACAGGAGTCTATTCGCCGCCCGCACCGGGCAGACCTGCCGACGATGGCGGGCCAGGGTCATTCAGTTCTGGCCTCCACCCCCCTCCCACTGCCAGGGTCGGGGCTACAATGGACGGCAAGGGTCGGCGCTCAACGGTTCGCGCCACTGCCAGGGTCGGGCCTGCAATAATTCGGCCCTCCGCCTCGCGACACCTTGCGACCCTACAAGGGAAGGGGGATCCGGCTTCTGCTCTCCCCTCTCGTTGTGCAGGAGAGGGGCCGGGGGTGAGGTTTCTCCCCTCTCCCGCAGCGTGGGAGAGGGGTTGGGGGTGAGGGCCGCATCATCGGCTCTTACTTTTCTACCACGATGTCCTGCGGGGCAGAGACGGCGACCCGTTCCGGCTCGTAGTAGGGGTAGACCTTGCTCAGTGGCGTACGCGCCTTGATCGGGTACTTGGCCCGCATCGAGTAGGTCAGCGTCACCGTCTGGCCGGGGTCCAGCTTCTCCAGATAGATAATGATCTGCCGCGCCGCCTGCGTGTACTTGCTGATGGTCTTGGCCTGCACGGCGGCATCCAGATTGTCGGGAACGACCGTGAAGCCGGGCGGCACGCCCACGTCTATCAGCGGCATCTCGGCGATACGATCCGTGTTGTTGTGGATCTTGACGGTCACCGTCACCGTATCATCCTGGGCGAGCTTGGTCTTGTCATAGGCGACGTTGATGGAGAGCGGCTCGAAGCCGACCGGCGGCGGCTCGACCTGGTTCCAGGGGATATAGTAGCGCCCGATAATCTGGTAGAGCAGCGAGCCTTCGCCGTCGTATTGCAGGGTCACCACGTTGTTGCCGTCTTTCAGGTGCTCGGCGAGGTTGACCTGCCGCATCACATCGCTATCTTCCGGCGTGATGTCGAAGGTGGCCGCTTTCTGGCCGTTTGCCAGGATGGTGACCTTGCCCTTGCCTCCACCGACCGCGTTCTGGCTGGCGTAGAGCAGCGCCTTCATGGACCAGACCGTGCCCTGCGTAGAGTTCCACGTCCCGTAGCTATTCTTGGCCTGCACCAGATAGGTCAGCACCTTATTAACGAACCCGGCGTTGCGGCCCCACTTGACCAGGCCGTAAGCCGCCAGCCCCGTCGTCTCCAGGTCGGCCCCTTCGCGGGCCGCGCCCGTGAAGGTCTGGGTATCGGCCTCCCACCAGGCCGTCTTGTCGGTGGTCTTGGCCATCGCGATCAGGTCGTCGGCCACCTGCGCCGTCGTCTCGCCGTCGCGCTCCACGCGCGTCAGCAGGTTGAGGATGACGGCCAGCGTGTAGGGGTCTCTGGCCTCGTTGCGGTGCGCCTTGACGTAGTTGACGCCGTTGGCCACCTGCGGCCCCTGATAGCCGCTCTCGGCCAGCGCCCAGGCGACGTAGGCGGTGGTGCGCAGCGCGCCTGTCTGCCGGTTGATGATGCCCTCGGCGATGCCCTGGTTCGTCTCCTCCCAGGTTCCGTCCGGCTTCTGCTTGTTGGCCAGCCACTGCTGCGTGCGCTGAATCAGCGCCGGGTCCACCTCATGGACTTTCGCCATGTCGCTGAACTCCAGCAGGCCGTAGGCGGTCAGAATCTGATGGGCCGGCTCGTCGCCAAACCAGGAGAAGCCGCCGCTCTTGGTCTCAAACGTCACCAGGCGCTGGTAGCCGACGTTGATGTATCCTTCCGCCTTCATCTGAAGCTCCGGGTTGATGCGCTTGTTCTGCTTCAGGTAGTCGAGCACGAGGACGTCGGGGTAGGTGGTCGAGCTGGTCTGCTCGAAGCAGCCGTTGGGCATTTGCAGGATGCCGTCCAGCCCCTCCACGACCTGGCTGAACGTGCCGGGATAGAGCTTGACCCAGATGGTGCTCGCGCCAGGAATGGCCTTGTCGGGTATCTGGATGAGCTTTTCGACCTTGCCTTCCAGCCGGTCGTTGATAGTCGGACGGAACTCCTTGCCGTCCGGCAGCACCTCGATGGAGCGGCGGATGGCGTCGGAGAGCTTCGTGCCCTTCGCCCGCACCGTCAACGCGTGCCGCCCAATGGACTTGACGACGATAGGATAGTAGACGACCTTGACCTGGCCCGGCTCCATGCGCACCGTCTTCTGCGCGTCGCCGCTCAGGGTGAACCAGGGCTGTGGTTCGAGCGCCAGCGTGACCTCCTGCGGGCCGGGCAGGTAGTTGTAGACGGCGACCGGGATCTCCACGCGGTCGTTCTGGGTCAGGGAGACCGGCAGGTCTATGTCCACAAAGAAGTCCTGGAAGACCTTGACCGAGGCCGTGCCGCTGCCAAGCTGGCCGCGCGTGCTGTTGGCCATCATGCTCAGCCGCCAGGTGGTGATGGAGTCGGCCATTGGGATGCGCAGCTCGGCCTGTCCCTTCTCGTCGGTAAGCAGAGCGGGGTTCCAGTACATCGTTTCCGGGAAGTACTCGCGCACGCGCGTCACCTCGCCGCCTCCCGCGCCCGGCTCTCTGGCTAGCGAGGCGACTTTAGCCGCCGCATTGTCCACGTTGAAGGCGTTGGCTGCCAGTTCGCGAGGTCCGCCGGGAGGTCCGAAGGCTGCCTGAGGCGCCGCCCGCAGCGCCAGCGCTTCCTCGCGAACGCCATCTTTGAGCTCGCGTTCTGCTAAACCGCCGAAGCCGCGTCCGCCACCAAAGCCGCCGCCGAACCTGTCGCGTTGTGCATAGACCGCGACATCCTTGATGTCGTCTATGGTATCCCAGCGGCCATCCGGCCCGGCGCTGCTGAGGGTGAAAAAGCCGTCATAGCTATTTCTGCCGTAGAGGTTGGTCTTGTAGTAGTGCCCCCAATGATCGAGCAGGTCAGACTGCCGCAGGTAGCCCTTGTCCACCAGCGCGGTCAGCGACTCCTCGGCGGTGAGCGAGGCGCCTGTATCGCGGCGATAGCGCTGCAGCGCGTCGAGTATCTTCTGATGCGTCTTGGCCATCTCCTCGCATATCTGCTCCCGGAACTTTGCCCAGCGCGCCTGATAGGTATTGACGCGGAAGTCGAAATCGGTCTGCGGCGGCACGGCAGCAAAGAGCATCGCCGCCGCCCGCTGCCGCTCTGCGTCTCTAATCAGCACCGGGCCGCCGGGTTCCACGCCGAGCAGATTCGTCGGCTTGAGGCCGTGAATCTCGTACTTAGGCTGCATCAGTTCCTTTTCCAGGGTGAAGTAGATCTTCTCCAGCCCCGGCTGCAACTCGGAAAGCGCGAAGACGCTCTCATCCACCATCGCCAACCCGAGCGCGGCCAGCACCGGACGCTTCTGCTGATCCTGCACGGTGAAGCGCAGAGTAGCATCCTCGCCGGGCCGGTACTGCCCCTTGTCGGCGGCAACTTTGATGTTCAGGTCATCGGCGGGAGAGACGACGATAACGCGCGTATCCCGGATGATGTCCTCGTTGGGCAGGATCTTGTAGGCGTGCAGCTCCAGGGTGCCCACCATATCCTCCGTTACCGGCAGCGTGAAGTGGCTTTCGCCGTTGCGCATCGGCTGGGCGTGCGTCAGGATGGTCTGCTTGTTACGGATGACGTCCAGATAGAGCGTGCCGCCTTTGGCGGAGGAGAGCGCGACGAAGCTGAGGCGGTCGCCAACTTTCGCCAGCGTCTTATCCGAGCGCAGGATGATGCCTTCCTGGCCCGGCGCGGCCTGCAACTGCTGCGTGGAGGTGGCCGCGCGCCCGTTGGCGTCGGTGGCCTTCACGGTGAGCGTGACGGGCTGCTTGCCGGGCGTGAAGGTGTAGGTCGCCAGGCCGAGGTCATCGGTGGTCAGGCGGGCGGGAGCGTGGTTCAGGTTGGTGGAAGCCTCGATCTGAGCGTTCTTGAGCGGCGCACCGTCCGGGGTGGCAGCGGCAATAAAGACGCGGTTGGGAACGTCGGGCACGAGGGCGCGGCTCTCCGGCACCGTCACCAGCAGGATCGGCTCCTTGACGACCGGCACGGAGGCATAGACCTCCTGCTTATGGTCGGCGGTATCTTTGAGCGTGGCGTGGAGCTCGACGACGGCCTTGCCCTGCTCGAACGGCTGCCCGACGAACGACTGCGGCAGGGCATAGCGGAACGTGTAGCTGCCGATGGCGTCCGTCTGGCCCTTAAGCTCGGCCAGCTTGGTCACGCCGATGTCCACCGTATTGATGACGACGGTGACCTGGCCGTTGGCGACCGGCTTGCCGAAGAAATAGTTAGCCTTGAGGGTGCCCTTGACCGTTTCGCCGGGCAGGTAGTAGGGCTTTTCGGTGGTGAGGGCGACTTTGAACTTGGGCAGGACGTAGCGCTCGACGCGCACCTTCTTTTCGGTCTGGCTTTCCGGCAGGACGGCGCGCAGGGTGAACGTGCCCATGTTGACCTCATCGGCCAGCACGAAATCGGCGGCGGCGAGGCCGAATTTAGAGAGGGTAGCGCGCTTCTTGAAAACCTTGTTGCCGCGTGCATCCTCAATCTCGAAGGTGATGGGCTTATCGGCGAGCGTCTGCCGGGTCGCCATGTCCAGGGCTAAGGCGCGCAGGTGCATCGTCTGTCCCGGCTGATAGAGCGGCTTGTCGGCGGTCAGCAAGCACTGCACGGACTCCTGCAACTGGATAGGCTGCTCAACGACATCCTGGCCGAGCGGCGACTTGACCGCGACCTTCAACTCGTAGGGGCCGGGTTCCGAGGCGGGCGCGGTGAACGCCGCATTGATGGTTCCCAGGCCGTTGGTCTGTCCGGAAAAGAGCCGGGTCGCCTCGCCCGTCGGCTTGCCGTTCTCCAGCTTCGCCAGCGAGAGCGTGATCGCCGCGCGCACGGGCTTGCCGGTCTGGTGGTCGGAGACGGTGACGCGCAGGGAGGCCGGGCCGCCGCGCAGCCAGCGGCTCTGACCGAGCACGCGCGTCTCCAGGGGCGAGACTTCCATTGCCGTATGGCCCCTTTGTGTATTGTCCTGAGCGTACATCGGCGGTGCGAGCAAGCTGAGACACAGCATGGTGCTCAGCAGCTTATACAGAAAGCGTCGTTTCATGGGTATGTCCTCCCTAACCTGAATAGGAGCGGAAAGTACGCGTGCAATTTCGTGAGTTAGACGAGGGCCGCAACGGCGAGGTTACGAACGGCAATCGTCCTTCTCAAAAGACGGCCCGCACGCCGGAAGCATTTGACAAGCGCCGCTGCATTTTGCTATGATCGGACATAAAGCGAACGGCGAAAGGGGCTGTCAACGTGCGGGTATCTCCCGGCGAGCGCACAACGTCATCATCGAAGGGCAAACTCGCGTTCCTCTCTGCCATTTCGGGAACGCTGGCTCCGCTCTCCTTCCTCCTTCTGCTTTCCATCGCGCTCTGGTTCCTCTCGCCCAACTTTGCCACTCGCGATAACCTCAAGCAGATCGCCGTGCAGGCGGCGGTCGTGGCGATCCTGGCCTGTGGGCAGACCGCCGTGATCATCTCCGGCAATATAGACCTGTCGGTGGCGTCGGTGATGGCGTTCGCGGGCGTGGCGGCGGCGCAGGCGATGAGCCACCATCTGGTCGGCGTATGGGGCGGGGTCGGGATCGCCTGCCTCTCCGGTCTTATACTGGGAATCGTTTCGGGCCTGGTCACCGCGTTCGGGCGCATTCCCTCCTTTATCGTCACGCTCGGCATGATGGGCATTGCGCGCGGCGCGGCGGGCATTATCTCCAACTCGGTCACCATCGGCGGCCTGCCGGAGGGCTTTCAGGTCTTCGGCTTTGGCGAGCTTTTCGGCAGCGAGACGCGCGACGGCATTCCCTACGCGGTGCTGATGATGGCGGCGGCAGCGGTCGGCGTGCATGTTATCCTGGCACGCACCCGCTGGGGACGCGCGCTCTATGCGATGGGCGGCAACCAGGAGGCCGCGCGGCTATCGGGAATCAATCTGCGGCGCGCTATCACGGGGGTCTTTGCGCTTTCCGGCCTGTTAGCCGGCTTCGCGGCGATTGTCAACGTCTCGCGCGCCAGCGTCGCCTCGAAGGATGCCGGCCTCGGCTACGAACTGGACGCGGTCGCGGCTACGGTCGTAGGCGGCACATCGCTTTTTGGCGGGCAGGGCGGCATTCCCGGCACGATCATCGGCGCCTTTCTAATCTACACGATCCGCAACGGCTGCAACCTGCGCGGCCTCAGCCCGGATTATCAAAGCGCCATCATCGGCGCGGTCGTCATTCTGGCCGTTCTCTACGACCGCTACGGGCCTGGGCGCAGGGCAAGTGAGGGCAGAACATAGCCTTCCTCTTCCCCTGTTCTTGGGAGAAGGGCTGCGGTTTAACCGCCCATCAAAGGGGAATTTTGAAGGAGAGATGTATGTATAGACGACAGCGATGTATGTATAGACGACAGCAATGGGGCGGTCTGCTGGTAGCCGTCCTTTTCAGCTTCGCTTTAATGGGCTGCCCCAAGCAAAACGCCACCGAAAGCGCCGGCCCAACCGGGACACATACGGCTGCTGGCGGGGGAGGCGGCGGACAGAAGCTGCGTATTGCCGTGCTGCCGAAGGGAACGGCACATTCCTTCTGGCAGACGGTCAAGGCCGGAGCGGACGCCGCCGGAGCGGAAGAGGGAGCCGAAATTATCTGGCAAGGCCCCTCCGCAGAAACCGACATCACCGAACAGATCAACATTTTTCAGAACCAGGTGAATGCCGGCGTCAGCGGCATCGTGCTGGCGGCGACGGACGCGCAGGCGCTGGTCAAGCCAGTGCAGGATGCGATGGCCAAGGGTATTCCGGTCGTGACCATCGACTCCGGGCTGAGCGAGCCGATCTCCCTCTGCTACATCGCCACCGATAACGTGGAGGGTGGACGTCAGGCGGCGGAGGCGCTGGCAAAGGAGGTCGGCGACAAAGGCAACGTCGGCGTGCTGCCGTTTAAGAAAGGCGCGCGGTCTTCGGATGAGCGCGAGAAGGGCTTTATGGAGGGCATTGCGAAGCATCCCAATATCAAGGTCGTCGCCACGCTCTATACCGATAGCGACGCCAACAAAGCCCTGGATCAGACCTTCAACATGCTGACGGCACATCCGGACATCGTGGGCATCTTTGCCGCCAACGAGCCGGGAGGCATCGGCGCGGCAAACGCCCTTCGCCAACGCAAACTGGCCGGCAAAGTCAAGCTGGTCGCCTACGATGCCTCCGATGTGGAGATGAAGGGACTGCAAGAGGGCGTCATTCAAGCACTTATCGTCCAGAACCCGTATCGCATGGGCTATGAAGGCGTCAAGACGGTGATCAAGGCCATCCGCAGGCAGCCCATCCCCGATAAGCAGATAGACACCGGCGTGACGGTCGTGACAAAGGACAACCTCAACACGCCCGACGTGCAGAAGCTCCTGAAACCGACGAAATAGGGATTACTGGGGATACAGAAAGCGATGGAATAAATTCCTTCGCTGGGTGGCCTTCGGCCTAGTGTCCACCTGCGGGGACACTCATTTTAAGCGAGGATCCCGTCTGATAGGACGGTTGGCGGCAACGTCGCCCCTGAGCCGGGTACTTTCAGTGCCCGGCAAGGACCGGAGGGTTCAACCCCCGGCTGCTAAGGGATACAGAATGCAACGGCTTGCGCCTTTCACAACAAACCGGATAGGGCTGCGCGTTGTACGCGCCCTGCTGTGCCTGGCCCTCTGCACGGGGCCGATCCTGCTGTCCGGCTGCCGAACCGGGCTGCCGGAGGAGGGCAAGGGGCCGGTCAAGGCGGCGGGAAAAGGCAAATTCCATATCGCCGGGATCGGCTTCCAGGACGACCAGTTTTTCAAGCTGGTCGAGCTTGGCATGAAAAACGCCGCGCAGAAGGATGGAGTGGACCTCTCCACAGGCAACAGCGCCGGGTCGCTCGATAAAGAGATTTCGCTGGTAGATACCTATGCCGCGCAGAAGGTGGACGCCATCGCCATCGCCCCGCAGAGCGCGAAGGCATCCATCCCGGCCCTCCAGCGCGCCCATGACCGGGGCATCAAGATCATCACCTACGATAGCTCGATTGACGCGGATTTCCCGGAGAGCAACATCAAGAGCGATCCGGTCGCGCTCGGACAGCCAACGGGCGCAGCCGCATACGACTATATTCTCAAGAAGCTAGGCGGGAAGGCGAAGGTCGCGCTCATCGGCTACCGCTCCTTCCTGCCGGAACCGGCCTCGAAGCGGCGGCAGGGCTTTTACGACGAGATCAAGAAACTCCCCGGCGTGCAAGTCGTGGCGGAACAGGATGCCTGGATCGCCTCCCAGGCGGTCAACGTCGTGGAGAGCATTCTGACGGCCCATCCTGATATTAACCTCATCTGGGCGGCCAACGAGGGCGGCACGGTTGGCGCGGTCACGGCGGTCAAGAACTCCGGCAAGGCGGGCAAAGTGGCCGTCTTCGGCACCGACATCAGCGAGCAGATCGCCGACTTCCTGCTCTCAGACGACAATATCCTCCAGGCGGTGACCGGCCAGAAGCCCTTCCAAATCGGCACGATGGCGATTGATACGGCGGTGAAGGCGCTCAAGGGAGAGAAGGTGGAGAAGCAGGTGGCCTTGCCCGGAATGCTGTTTACCCGAGAGAAACCGGACGAGGTGCGCAAGTACCGGGACTACCTGCATAGCCTGAGCCAATAGATTTCATGGGGGGCCGGTGTCCGAGCTTATGTCTGTCAGCGTGAGAGGCAGGATATTTCCCCACAGGGTGCGCTCGCTCCTGGCGAAGCGGATGATGGAGCTAATTCTCCTTGCGCTCTGTATCGGCCTGGCCTTCTACGCGCCCAACTTCTTCACCACCGAAAACCTGCTGACCGTCCTGCGCTCGATCTCCATGCAGGGGATCATCGCCTTCGGCATGACGATGGTGATCATCGTCGGCGAGATCGATCTGAGCGTGGGGGCCAATGTCGCCTTCTCCGGCTGCCTGATCGCCTACCTGACGCAGGGCGGCCTGCCTATCCCGCTCGGATTGCTCCTGACCCTGCTCGTAGGGTTCGGGCTGGGGTGGTTTACGGGCATCATGCGCACGCGCTATCAGGTGCCCTCGTTCATCACCACGCTGGCGCTCCTGACGGGGCTGCATGGGGCGGCGCTGATGATCACGGGCGGCTTCCCGATCACGCCGTTCCCGTCGTGGTACTACTTCTTTGGCGGCGGCTACGTGCTGGGCATTCCCTTTCCGGCCCTGATGCTGATCCTGGCGTTCCTCAGCATCCATATCCTGATGAACTACACGGCGTTCGGGCGCGCGGTCTATGCCGCCGGGGGAAACCCGGAGGCGGCGCGGCTGGCTGGCATCAACGTCGCAGGCGTGCGTATCTGGGCGCTTGCCATCACGGGGACCCTGGCGGCGCTCAGCGGCATCCTGCTCTCCGCCCGCATTCTGTCGGGCACGCCGACGGTCGCGCAGGGCTGGGAGCTGGACATCATTGCGGCAGTCATCATCGGCGGCACGAGCCTGATGGGCGGCGAGGGAACCGTCTGGGGCACGCTGGTTGGTATTACCTTCATCGGCGTCATTATCAATGGCATGACCCTGCTCGATATTCCCGTCTACACGCAATACGTCGTGCGCGGACTGCTCATCTTTGCCGCCGTGCTGCTCAACCGAGCGCAAAAGACCTGACCCCCCATCCCCTATGCGCTAACAGAGAAGCAGCAAGCAGAAGGCGCTTGGCAGCCCATCCCTTTAGGGCCGGGCGGAGCTTAGCTTTGCGGTGGGATCAGAACGATCTTGCCGTAGTGCTCGCCTTCCATGATCTCATGGTGCGCGCGTGCGGCTTCCGCCAGCGGTATTTCCTTGTCAATGATGGGGCGCAGCGTGCCATTTTCCAGGCCCGCAACCAGCGCTGCGTGCATGTGGCGGAACTCTTCCGAGGTCGCGTTGCCCAGCATCACTCCCAGGATACTGCGCTCCTCCGCCATCGTCATGCGGGGATCGATCTCAATCGTGCCCCGGCTGCCGATCACCGCCACGCGCCCGTTGCGCGCGAGCGCGCCGAGATCTTTGGCGAGATTGACGTTGGCCAGCATCTCCAGGATAAGGTCTACGCCGTGGCCGTCCGTCAGGTCTTTAAGCTCCTGCGGGTCATCCGTGACGTTATGGGGAAAGGCGGCATGTGCGCCCTGCTCGACCACAAGCTGCCGCCCGCGCTCGCTGCCCGCCGTGCCGAACACTCGCATTCCTGCCGCCCGCGCCAGCTGCACCGCCGCTACGCCCACCCCGCCCGATGCTCCATGCACCAGCACGACCTCGCCCGGCAGCGCCTGGCCGCGCTGAAACAGGGCACGATAGGCGGTGCCGTAAGGGATGCCGATGGCGGCGCCCTGCGCGAAGGAGGCTCGCTCGGGCAGCGGATGTACCTGAGATTGATCGCAAAGCGCCAGCTGGGCATACGTGCCCGTAAGCGATCCCGACGTATAGACCCGATCACCGACGGCCACGCGCGTCACGCCTTCCCCGACGGCCTCCACGATACCGCCCGCATCGGCGCCCGGCGTATAGGGCAGTTGGGGCCGCCTGGCATATCCCCCCGACCGGATATAGGTTTCCACAGGGTTGACGCCCGCCGCATGCACGCGCACCAGAACCTGTCCCGGTCCCGGCTGTGGGTCGGGCATCTCTTCGAGCCGCAGGACTTCCGGCGGGCCGAACTCATGGACACGTATCGCTTGCATCGCGCTCTTCCTCCTGTTACCGAGGTCTGCCAACAAGGATTATACCCGGGGCAACTCCCCCTTGCCATCCATCTGCCTTCCCGAAAATAAAACAGGGTTCTGAAGGTTCTGAGGTTTCTAAGGTTCTAGGTGCCTAGCACCCTCAGCACCGTTAGCACCCTAACTTTCCACCCACCTGCCTTCCCAATGCCAATAAAACAGGGCCGGCTTTTCAAGCGGCCCTGAGATGTGTCGCGAGAAGGCGCGGCCTATCCTTTCGCACGTTTTGACAGCGCTTCAATCAATTCGTCCACAGATCGCCTGGATTGCGGACGCTGCTGGCTGCCGGGAAGCGATTCCGGGTTTAAGGGATTAAAGCCCCCCGTCGGGGGATTGGGAAAGCCCCCTGGCCGTCTCTGGCCGCTACCGGCCCCGGCAGGACGAGGCCCGCTGCCTGCGCCCCCGCGCCGCCGGAACTGAAAGGTAGACATCTTCTTGAGTTGTTTGACCGTCAGGATAGAGCCTAACTGCTTGGAGACCTGCCTGGCCTGGTCGTCTGACATGGTCGGTTTGTGGCGCCATGCGGTGAGGATCGGCAGCATTTGGGCTGCCTGAGCCTTGGTTAATTGCGTGCTCGGGTCTTTATCAAGCTGTCGGATCTGGAAAAGCATGGTCTGGAGATTGGCAAGGCCTTTGTGACTTTCCCGCCATTTTTGCCACGCCTTCATCCGGGCCTGCATTTCCGGCGACATTTGCCCGCCGCCAACCCCCTGGGCCATTGCTCCTGGGGCACAGAACCCCAACATAGCGACCGCAAAGAGTGCGGAAGCAACCCAACCGGGCCGAAGTTTACGTTGCATGAGATTATCCTCCTGAAATATGCCAGGCAGAGCGCGCTCCTGCCTGGTTGACTCAGTTGTCGCGCACCTTCCAGGGCCGCAGGAGATCGGGGCCGCTGCCATAGGTGTCCCCAAGCCGGGTGTACTTTACATGCCTACATGGCTTGGCTGGTTCTCTGATAAGCCGGCAATTCTAGCGTTCTGTAACAGTCGCTGCACTATAAATGGATTGAAATGGTGCCTTATTCCTTGTCGCGAGCGCGCTGCTCGTCCTCTGGCGGCGCCAGCAGGCAAAGGCTGCGCGCGAGAGCGACCTGCTCCTCTGGAGAGAGCTGTCTTAAAAGCGCACGGCAATACCGGCGCTGATAGGCTTCCATACGGAAGAGCAGGAGACGCCCTGCGGCGCTAAGGCGAAGATAGACGATACGCGGGTCGTGTGGATCGCCGCAGCGCTCTAACAGCCTGCGCCGCAGCAGCGCCCGCATCAGCCGCGCGGTCTTCACGGGGGAAGCGCCGAACTCTCTTCTCGCCTCCTGCCATGTCACCGGCGTGCGGCTTCTGATCCAATAGAGCAGACGGAGGTGAGCGAGCGTGAGCGCTCCCAACTCCGGTACGGCCAGAGCCTGGCCCAAGAATATCTCCCAGAGGATATCCCAAAGGGAGGCAAGAGCCGGCGTCTTCCCGTCCGGGGCGGGGGCGTTTGCCTCAGGTGCGTCGTTCTCTTGCCTGTCAGGTGGCGGCATCGTCGTTTTCTCTCCTGATCGGCGCTCCGAGCGGGCGTGATAGACGCTTCGCCCTGTGCTGAGCGCTCATTGGCCCCCGTGCCATCCCCTCCACTCTGGCCTATGGCGGTCATGCGGATGTCTTTCTCTCTCCGCTCTTGCCGCTTTCAACTGGGCACGCAGGCGCTCAAACTGCTCGCGGTTGAGGATACGGCGGAGTTTGGTTTCGTTTTCGGCATATAGGTCCAGGAGACGCCGATGCTGCGCGACAATTTCCTCGCGAATAGCACGCGCCCGCTGCGGGTCGAAGTCATAAGAATCGTAGAGGCTGCGCAGCTCCCGGTAGAGCGCGTGCTGACGGGAGCGGATCGCCTGTCTCTGCCGTTTCGACTCGGCAAAGAGCGCCTCCAATTGCTTTTGTTGTTGGCTGGTAATGCCGATGCGCTGCGGTTGGCTCTCGCCTAACGGCTTCTGGGCCTTTGTCCCGGAAGGCAGCAGGAGCAGCAGACAAAGCACCCATCCGATGTGCCGCCTCATCTAGCGGCCCTCCTTTCCCAGAAGAAGGCGGCGCTGAGTCTGCCGATGATACTGGGTCTCAGAAAAGAATTCATCGCTTTCCGAATCCGGTAATTCATGGATTTCACTGACCATCCGCACCACGCGCTGCTCATCCACGTTTGCCGTTATAGGAACAGGTTCCGGTAGGGGGCTATTCGGCTGATGGCGCGACGTCTGCATCCAGAGCAGCGCGCCGGCAAGCCCGGCTGCGGCCACGGCCCCGCCCATCGCCCAGGCAGGGAAGGGCCTGAAGCGCGGTTGGTGGGGCGCGACTTCCAGGCGTGCCGAGAGGCGCGGCCATACCGAAGGAACTTCGGGCGGCGCGGGCAGATCCTGCCATCGCTGCCGCAGAGCGCGCTCGGCTAGGGCGGCCCGCTGGCATACCGGGCAGGCGTCGTGATGGGCCTGCATCCGGTTCGCCTGCTCCGGCGGCAAGCGCTCGGCGATCCAGTCTGGCAGAGCGCGCTCAAAGGCATGACAATTCATTGGCCTACCTCCTGATCTTCCGCTTCCAAGAGCTGGCGCAACCGACGCCGAGCACGGGTAAGCCGGGTCTTAAGAACCGTATACGATAACTGCGTGATAGCTTGTATCTCTTCATATTCCATCTGCTCATAATAGTAAAGTATCAATAATAATCGGTCGGTTGGGTGGAGACGGTTCAGAGCGCGCTGCAACGCCTGCGCCTGGGCCTCCCGCTCCAGTCGGCGGAGCGCTTCCTCTTCGATATTGCTCTGCGGGAAGGCGTTCTCCACCTGCTGGCTCCAGGACTGCTGCGGTTGCTGCTTCCGCCGCTTCTGAACATCCGTGGCGATATTAACGGCAATCCGATAGAGCCAGGTGCTCACCCGAGCGCGATACTGGAAGCGCGGCGCATACTGCCAGGCCCGCAGGAACACGCTGAGCAGAGCTTCCTCGACATCCGCCGGGTTGGAAAGGAGCCGCGTCAGGAGCCGCGTCAGGGGAGATTGATAGCGCCGTACAAGCTCCTCCAGGGCCGGATTTTCGTTGCGCGCACAGAGGCGCAACAACTCTTCATCTGGGAGGCTCTGTACATCCTGAAACAGGCTTTCGCACCGCTCAAAAGAATTCACCGGGCTATGGGCTCTCCCCAGCGCAGAAAGATACATACGGTCTCCTACCAGTTAGAAGCTCTCTGGCGCCGTTACGTCCGATTAACATTACGATCAAGACTGGAGCGTAAGAGGAACGGGTCTTCTATTTCATTAGACTGCGCGCCTTCCGTTTGGCAACAGAGGCGGATGGAAAGAGAGTAGCAGGTTCCAGACAGAGCATTCTAGCCCTCTGTCTGCGGCGGGGAGGCAATGGAAATGGAGAAGCAGGGAGATTGGTTTCCCGGCTTTGGGGGGTTCTGGAAGGGGATTACTGGATGTCGTTGGGGCCATCGCCGGAGAGCGCTGCCTCCAGAGGCTCGCCGGTTAAGATAGCAGCGGCGATGCGGTCGGCGTGGGCCTGTGCCTGGCGGCGCGCGGCGGAGGGAGAGCCGCTGACGGCGGACGCCTGCGCGTAATGCGTGAGCGGCGCAATATAAGCCCGGATGCCGCCCAGCAACGCCTGCGGTTCCGGTTCGGGCGGCGCACCCAGGAGGCCCAGCAGCGGAAACAGGCTGTCGGCCCAGTTGAAGCCGCGATTGCGCCCGATGTTGCCGCACAGGATGAGATGCTCGCGGGCGCGGGTCATGGCGACGTAGAGCAGGCGTTCCGACTCTTTACGGTCAGCAGACTGACGCCGTTTGTCAATGGCTCGGTAGACGATATTGGGCTCGCCGCCCAGCCTGGTGCCAAGCGCGAGCGCCTGTGGCTCACAGGCAAACAGACCCCGCTCTGGGATCAGCAGCGAGCGGGACAGGTCGGCCAGAACGACGACCGGAAACTCTAGTCCTTTGGCGCTGTGGATGGTTAGGAAGCGCACGACATCGGCGGCCTCTTCCTCGGTCGGCGCATCGCCCTCTCGCTCGGAGAGTTTCTCCAGGTCGCGCAACCGTCGAATGAAGTCCCGCACGCCCAGCACCGAGTCGCCATTGGCCATCTGGAGGAGCTTACGGACGTTGGCCAGGCGCCGCCGCCCACCGGGACGGCAGAGCAGGCGCGCGTCGTAGCGCATCTGAGCGATCAGCCGCTCCAGCAGGTGCCCGACCGGCAGCCGGTCCTCCTGCGTCCGCAATCCCTCGATGACCTCCAGGAAGCGCGCCAGCTTCGTCGCCTCTTCCGGGGGAAGCTCGCCCGACTCCAGCAATGGGCCGATGGCCGGATAGAGCGGCGCGCGGCGTAGACGATTCCCATTGTTGGCCGCAGCCTCCGCCTCCGAGCGTCCTGCGAACTTTGCCAGCCGGTAGAGCGTGTCCACGTCGGCCCCGACGAGCGGGGAGCGCAGGGTGGCCGCCAGGGCCACGTCGTCCAGGGGCGTATCCAGCACGGTCAGGACGTTGAGCAGATCGCGTATCTCGTGGCGGGCATAGTAGCCGCGTCCGCCGCCCACGACGTAATAGGGCACGCCGCGCGCAGCAAACGCCTGCTCGTACTTTTCGATGTCGGTTAGGCTGCGCAGCAGGATAGCGATGTCCCGATAGGCGACCGGCTCGCCGCGCCGTCGGTCGAAGTGGCTGGTCAGGCGCAACTCTGCGCCCTCCACCATCTGCTGAATGCGCGCCGCCAACGCCTCGGCCTCCAGGCGCACATAGTCCCTGCGGTAGAGGTCCTGGCTCAGCAGCACCTCCACGCTGGGCGCCGGCTTGGGGTCAAACGGAGCGCCCTGCGTGAGCGGCACGAAGGGCGTCGTCTCGTCGCGCCAGACCTGCCCGAAGACATGGGCCACTAGGCGCAGAATTTCGGGCCGCGAACGGAAATTGACCGCAAGCGGGACATGCAGGCCCGCCTTCTCCTCGCGGAAACGCCGCTCCAGATCGCGGAAGAGTGTCGCATCGGCGTGGCGGAAGCCGTAGATGCTCTGCTGCACGTCCCCGACGATGAAGAGAAAATTAGGGGCCATACAGCCGGGCGCGCCGTTGGGGGCGTGGAGCAACTGGACGAGGCGCATCTGTAGCGGATTCGTATCCTGGAACTCGTCCACCATCAGGTAGCGGAAGCGGCGCTGGTAGCGGGCGCGCACGCCAGGCGACTCCTCCAGAAGCCGCACGCCCTCGGCCTGCAGGTCGTCGGTGTCCAGTTGGCCTGCTTCGCGCTTGGCCTGCTCATAGGCTTTCCAGACGGCGGCGACCAATCCCCAGAGTCGATGGCACAGCAGTCCGGCCTCCTCTTCGCGCGCCGCCATAACGTTGAAGAGGTCTTTGGCCTCCTCGCAGGCGATCCGGATGCGCTCGAACAGTTGGCTAAGGGCGATCTCCTGGGGCGTTGCGTTGGACGCGCGGGGCCTGGCTTTCCCGACGACCTTAGCGGCTTCCTCCAGGACGGCAATCGTTTCGGGCAGGCTGGCGGCGCGGGGACGGAGCCGGGGGGCGCGGTCGCAGAGGGCTTCGACGGCGAGCTGGAGCGTGCCGAGGACGCCGCCGCGCAGGGCCTCCAGGCCCGCGATACTGGCCGTGATCTCGGACAGCAGCGGGGTCAGCAGCGCCCAGGCGGGTTCCAGGCTGCGCGCCGCCGTGGCATCTCGCCCCAGCAGCCAGTGTCGTTCCACTTCGGCGCGGGTCTTGCCAGCGCCGCGCAGCTTGGCAAGGACGGTTTCGACCGCGCCCGCCAGCGCCGTCAGGGGATCGCCTGCGCCCTCGCCCGACTGCCGGGCGGATTGGACGGCGGCAATAAGTTCCGTGATCTCGGCATCCCCGCGCGCGTAGGCGTCGGCGATGACGGCCTCAAACTGCTGGCGCAGCAGATGCCGGGCCTGCAGCTCATCCAGCACCCGAAATTGCGGGTCCACGCCGGCCTCAAAGGGGTTCTCCTGTAGCAGACGAGAGCAAAAGCCATGGATCGTGCTGATGTAGGCGGTTTCCACCTGGCGGCGCTCGGCGATCAAGCCCAGACGGTTCAACTCCTGGACGATGCGGGACTTCATCTCCTTGGTCGCCTTCTCGGTGAAGGTGATGACCAGGATCTGATCCACGCTGGCGCGCTGCTCCGGCGGCAATTCGCCGCTTTGGCTCTGGGTTACCAGGCGGACGAACCGTTCGACAAGGACGCCGGTTTTACCGGAACCGGCGCCCGCCGCCACGCAGATGTCCTCGTGATTGGCCGTGATCGCCCTCTGTTGAAACTCAGTCCACTCTCTTGCCAATGGCGCCTCTCAGCATGTGGATCGTTTTCTGTGTGTCCCTTGCAGAAGTAGCCGGAACAAGCAGCATTTCTTTGTCTACCGTATTCCTCAATTCGCCATCTTTTGGGTAAGCTCCTACCGAAATTACGCAGAGGTCGTTCTCTGTGGCGGATTTTTTGAAAGGAGTTTGGGCATGGCAGTCTATCTGCACGTTACCTTCACGCTGGATGCGCACCATGTCGCTCTTTACGAGCAAATCTATGCGGAGGAGTTTCTGCCAGTACTCCGTTCGCTGGGCATGGAGGCGGTTGGCATCTGGAAAACGCTGGTCGGGCGGGCAGGTGAGTTCACAGAGATTTGGCGGTTTGAGGATATAGGGGATTACGAGCGGAAGTGGACGGCGCTAATGTCCGACCCGCGCGTGCTGGCGATCTTCGAGAAAACCGGCCCGCTGGTCAACGGAGAGACCTTCAAGTTGATGGTGGCTGCGCCCTTCGGCGAGCCATCTGTCTGACAAAAAGTATAGCTTTGTCTTCTAATTTGAGTGAGATAGATTTTCTGGCCGCTTATCGAGCCAGATGTTAAATTGGACACCCGGATTGTGAGCGGGAGGATTTTCGGCCACGGTAAAACAATTCTAGGCCAGTTTTTCGGGCACGAGGCTGTGTGCGTGCCAGCCTGGGGAGGAGAGGTAACGTTGCATGGGAACCGTATATGCCGTGGTGAATCAGAAGGGCGGGGTCGGCAAGACGACGACGGCGGTTAATCTGGCTACCTATATGGCCCTTGCAGGCGCGAAAACGCTGTTGGTGGACCTGGACCCACAGGGCAACGCGACCAGCGGCATCGGGGTGGACAGAAATAAAGTCAAGCTCTCATCCTATGAAGTGCTGATCGAGGGACAGCCGATTGTGGATGCGATTATACCGACGTGCGTGGTGGACCTCTCCCTGCTTCCGGCCACGCTCGATCTTGCCGGAGCCGACCTAGAGCTGATCTCCAAAATCTCGCGCGAGCACTGTCTGCGCCAGGCTTTGGAACCGGCAAGAGAGTTCTTCGACTACATCTTGATTGATGGGCCGCCCTCGCTCGGACTGTTGACGCTGAATGCGCTTGTGGCGGCGGATGCAGTTATACTGCCGATACAAACGGAGTATTACGCCTTGGAAGGCATCAGCCAACTGCTGAAGACAATTGAACTGGTGAAGAGGCAGTTGAATCCCTCCCTGGAAGTAGCGAAAGTCATCCTGACGATGTATGATAACCGGACTCGTCTGGCGCAGCAGGTCGTGACGGATGTACGGAAGTTTTTCCGAGATAAGGTTGCGCATACGGTGGTGCCGCGCAACGTGCGCCTTTCGGAGTCGCCCAGCCACGGGCTGCCGGTGGCGCTCTACGATCCGAAATCGCGGGGAGCCATCGCCTATCGTGATATTGCACAGGAGGTATTGAGGAATGGGAAAGAGAGGGCTCGGTAGGGGGCTGGCGGCGCTCATACCAGAGACAGAGGCGCCGGCGGATGGCGGCGCGCAGGTGCGGGAGATCCCCGTAGGCCAGGTGGAGGCCAACCCCTACCAGCCGCGCACGCTCTTTGATCCACTGAAGATGGAGGAGCTGGTTGCTTCGGTGAAGGAGCACGGCATTCTGCAGCCGGTTCTGGTGCGGCGCATCGGGCATGAGCGCTATCAGCTGGTCGCGGGTGAGCGGCGCTTCCGGGCGGCGCAGGCGGCGGGCCTGGCGACGGTTCCGGCGCTGGTGCGGGGGGCCAGTGAACGGGAGTTGCTGGAGATGGCCGTCGTGGAGAACGTGCAGCGCGAGGACATCGGGCCGATGGAGGCGGCGCGCGCCTACCGCCGCCTGATAGACGAGTTCGGCATGACCCAGGAGACGATTGCCCAGCGTGTGGGCAAGAGCCGTTCCGGAGTTGCCAATGTGCTCCGATTGTTAAAGCTGCCGGAGGCGATCCAGGAGAGTATTGAGCGTGAGGAGATTACGGAGGGCCATGCCCGTGCCTTGATGATGATCGAAGATGAGCCGTCTATGCTGAACGCCTGGAAAACCGTCGTCAAGAGGCAACTATCGGTACGGGATACGGAGCGGTTGGCAAAAGAGCTGCGGGAACGGGCTGCGAACGCGGCCCCGGTTGCGGAGACAGCACGGACGCCTCTGGCCGAGGGAGGGAAGCGTGAGAGCGCGCCGGTTCCGGCCAGTGCCGTCGTGGGCGCGGATGCGAACGAGGCGGCCATCGTGGAGGATCTACAGCGGGCGCTGGGGACGAAGGTGGCCCTGCGGCATTCTGCCGGCGGTAGGGGCCGGATTGAGATCGAGTTCTACTCGCCGCAGGAGCTGGAACGCCTGGTAGAGCTGCTGCTGTATGGGAGGCAGGGCCGATGAGCTTTGAAGCAACGGAGCGCGTTCGCATACCGGCAGAGCGGTTCTATTATGAAGACCCGGAGGCTCCTGCGCCCAACGTCCCGGTGAGTCCGGGCGTCTCGGCGGTGATTTTTGACGCGCAGCGTCGGATTCTCTTCCTCAAGCGCGCGCATGGCGACTACTGGTGCCTGCCCGGAGGCCGCATGGACATTGGCGAGTCGGCGCAGGACTGCTGCGTGCGGGAGACGCTGGAGGAGACGGGGCTTGTGACGCGCATCGTGCGGTTAATTTCGGTGAACACGAACCCGCGCAGCGTGGTCCACTATCCCGACGGCAACGTGCATCAGAGCTTTGTGATCTGTTTTGAGGCCGAGATCATCGGCGGGCATTTAAAGGAGGGGCATGAGTCGCGCGGCTTTCGCTGGTGCAGCCGCGAGGAGATTGACGATCTCACGCTTATTCCGGACAGCAGGCTCAACGCACTAGATGCGTGGGCGGGCCAGGAGGCGGCCTTCATACGTTAAGGCCGCCTCCTGGCTGCCAACTGTTTTGCGGTCTGTTCAGCGCGGTTCCAGCCGTGCGAGGTCATGGCGGAGGTGTTGCGGTTCTCGGATGGGATACCTTCTCTAGGATGTCGTACCGTTGCCAAATGTTTCACGTTTGACAATTTGGCGGGCAGACGTTGGAATAAAGACCAGGTTGAATTAAGTGGCACGCTCTAAATCCACTAGAAGCGGCAGATGGTCGGATGCCAGGCTTTCCACTACCTCCACGTTACGCGCCGCCATTTCCGGTGAGTAAAAGACGTAATCAATCCGCGTATTCGGCGCATCCGAAGGAAACGTTGGGCGGTTCGCAATAGCGTCTGCGTCTTGCAGCCCCGTCGCGGACAGCAGCACCCGAACCGCCTCCCCCTCCGGCCCCTCATTCAGATCCCCGCATACGATAACCGGGCGCTGTGCCACGTTCACCAGCGAGGCCAGCGCCTCAGCCTGCTCCTTGCGCTCCTCCGCCTGCAGTCCCCAGTGCGTGCAGAAGACCGTCACGGCCCGCAGGTCGCCCACATCCCTCAGGCGCACCTCCAGCGCGCCTCGCTGCTCCCTCCCGCTCGGCAGCAGATGCTCCTGCACCGCCGTCACCGTCCCGCGCGCCGCCACGCCCAGGCCATAGCCACCAAAGCCGAACGTGAGGTTCTGCTGAAACACAAACCGCCGTCCGAGCAGTTGGGAAAGGACTGCCGGCTGATCCTCACGACCGCTCCAGGGCAGCCGCCGGTGGATCTCTTGAAAACAGACCACTTCCGGCGAGAGCGCGCGCACCACCTGGGCGATGCGGGACGTGGAGCGCCGATTGTCCATTCCCAGGCTACCCCGGGTATTGTAGGTCACGATACGCATGGAGATAGGAGACAAACATTTACTTATTTACTTCCAGACTGACCACCAGCGCGGCGATCCACCGCCCGCAGCGGGCCGCATCGCTGGCTTCCCAGCCGGAACTGCGCGGCACCAAAGCAGTCCGTCTATCTGGCAATAAGTATACCCGCCCATGAAACTCCAACGGCGAAAGCCTGTGGGCTTTATTTCGAGAGGCAGCCACGCGCTATAGCAGGGCTACCCACAGAGCGGTTAGCGGGGGTCATGTAAAAACAGTCGGGGCTGCCGATATTGGGCAGTCCCGACTGTTTTAAAGCCTGGCCGTATTGCTAGTAATGAGTATAAACTGCGCTTACAGGGTCGTATTATCTGCCAGAGCGCGGCGGATGATGAGATCGGCAATGTCCTCGCCGCTGACATGGTACGTTCCGCTTTCAATCTGGGCTTTGAGCTCCCGGACACGCTCCTCTCGGATGTCGGGCAGCTCATCAATCAACTTTTTCACTTGCTGCACCTCATACGCCGCCGGAGAGATTTCCACCTGGGCCGCCTGTTGGCCTTCCGAAATCACCGACTGCGCTTGTGAGGGCGTTCCCGCAACAGGACGATGGCCGGTACGCTCTACCGGCGTGAACGCGAGCAGACGATTTACCTCTTCAACCGAGATCTTCATGTGTGTGCCTCCTGGTCAGTAAAAACGACGCCCTCTCGCGTCGCCCTACGTTGAGGACGGCAACCTGGCGACCATCAGGGGTTATAGTGAGCCATTGCGACAACGAACGACCTCCCTGTGCGGCTCTCCCATCCTATTAGGCCCATGGCTTTGCGTCCCCACATTTCTGTGGGTTTGCCTTTTACATCATCGTTCATCTGGAATTATCGGAAGAGTATACCCCAGTTTTTAGGGCCATTCTTAAGAAAATTCCGGAAATTTTACGGGCTTCGGCCCGGAACCACTCTGCGGACGATTGAAACCGCAGCAACAACAGCACAAAGTCCCCCTACGGACACTCCAGACCTCACCCCCGGCCCCTCGTGTAGGGGATAGGGTGTAGGGGATAGGGTGTAGGGACGCCCTCACCCCCAGCCCCTCTCCTTGAGAAGGAGAGGGGGGGCCTCGCTAGGCGGAGGGCCGAACCGTTGTAGGCCCGACCCTGGCAGTAGGCCGGGGTGGGGTCAGAGCCCCCAAATTCATTCGCCCGAACGGTATTTCCAGACACATTCTCAGGCGGCACGCTCGGCGCTGTCTGGCCCATCCTCCCAATCGGGAGCGCGCCTGTCTCTGATGAGGACATCCAGCGGAACGGCCATCTCCATGCAGGCGGGCAGCGTCAGGCTCACGACCGTTCCTTTGCCGGGCGCGCTCTCCACGCGGATGTCACCGTGCCAGGAACGCACAATGTTGCGCGCGATGGTCAGGCCCAGCCCCAGACTGCCGGGCCGGGGCCGCGTTGTAAAGAAGGGGTCGAAGATATAGGGCATAACGGCAGGCGCGATGCCCGGCCCCGTGTCGCTCACGCGCACGCAGACGCCCATCGCACGCCCCGTCTCGTCCGTCAAGGCCTCCGTCGTCACCGCGACCACCCCGCCCGACTTGCCGACCGCCTGCTGGGAGTTCAGGAGCACACTGAGCAGCGCCTGCTGCAGACGGCGTGGATTGGCCAGCACCGGCGGGAGCGAATCCGCCAGGTGCAGGGCCAGGCTGGCGCCCTGGGCCTCCATGCCCGATTGTATCAATTCCAGCGCCTCGCCGAGGGTTTCATGCAGATGGACCGGCCCCGGCGGCTCCTCATGAATGCGGGTATAGTCGAGGATGCCCTCGACGGCGCGATGGCACTGCCGGATGCCACGTTCCATCCCCCGCAAATAGTCCAGAATACGATCCGCCTGCTCCGCCGTCAGCGGAGCCTCCTGATCACGCTCCAGACGGGCGCGGAGATACTGCGCGTAGTTCAGCAGGCCCATCAAGGGAGATTCCAGGTCGCGCACGACCGCTGCGGTCATATGCCCCAGCGCCGCCACCTTATCCAGTTGCTCCAGGTGCCCACAGAGCGCGCTCAGCTCCTCGCGCGTATCGCGCAGCTCCGAAAGCAGACGTGCCTGTGACCGGCGCAGCTCCCGGCGTTCGAGCGCGCGGGCGACGGCGCGGACGAGATCGCCGAAGTTTTCCAAAGGCTTCCAGAAATGGTTGTAGACGTTGCCCATCTCAGCGGCAAGGACGATTCGCTCCAGATTATCTATGCCGGAGAGCAGGATACACTCGATAGAGGGGTCTAGCTCCTCCAGAGCGGCCACTAACTCCACGCCGTTCATGTGCGGCATCTCCATGTCCGCGACGACGAGGGCGAAATGCTCGCGCTGCGCCAATTCCAGCGCCTCCAGACCATCCCCGGCGCAGGTGACGCAATACCCGCCCGCCGTAAGGGCGCTTGCCAGAGCCTGTCGCAGCAAGGGATCGTCGTCTGCTAAGAGCAGCGGTATCCGGGGGGTATCATCAAGGTCCTGGGATCTGGGCGTCTGAGAAGGCGGCATGGTTTCTGGCTCGTCCTTTCGGAAACATCAGTTTCATTGTCGGCGTATGCTTCCGCCGCCAATAGGCTGAACACGCTGCTGGCTCAAAGGCGCTGTTGGACTGATACATGCCGGCACAGGCAGCGCCCCGCCCCACCACCTTACTTTCGTCCTACAGAGTTGTCACTTGTCGGCCAGAGAGCGGATATAGTGCCAGCGGGCCTCCGACACGGACAGAAAGACCCGGACGACCTCCGGATCGAACTGCCTGCCACAGCAGCGTATAATCTCCTCCTGGGCGGCCTTGAAGGGCTGGGCTGCACGGTAGGGCCGGTCGCTGGTGATAGCATCCAGCGTATCGGCGACGGCAAAGATGCGCGCGCCCAGCGGGATCGCCTCTCCCGCCAATCCGGTCGGGTAGCCGCTGCCATCCCACGCCTCGTGATGATGCAGCACGATCCGCGCCGCCTCCTGGAGCATCTCGATCTTGGCGCACATCTGATAGCCGATGATCGGATGCTTGCGCATCTCCACCCACTCCTCTGAGGTCAGCTTGCCGGGCTTGTGCAGGATGCGATCCGGAATGCCGATCTTGCCGATGTCATGCAGCAGCGCGCCGCGCTCGACGTGATAGATGGCTTCGGCAGAGAGGCCCAGCAGATCGGCCAATTCCATGGTGTAGGCCGTCACGCGCTCGGAGTGGCCCTGCGTTTCGGTGTCGCGGGTATTCAGCGCGGAGAGCAGCGCATCCAGGACACTCTCATTGGAGGTCTGCAGCGCCATCTTGTAGCGCAGCGCATTCTTCCGCTGCACCTTCAGCCGCGTTAGGTTGCGCTCCACAACGATGGGCAGATCGCCGGGCGTACAGGGCTTGGTAATGAAATCGCTGGCGCCCAGATGCAGAGCGTCACGGGCCATGGCAATGCTGGCGTGCCCGGTCACCAGGATGACGGGCATATCGGGATAGGCGGCGGTGACGGTCTTGAGCAGTTCCAGGCCGCTCTGCCCCGGCATAAAGATATCGCAGAGCATGACGTCGAAGGTCTCGTGCCGCAACAGCTCCAGCGCCTCCGCTCCGGAGGCGGCGCAGTGGGTTTGGTAGCCTTCCTCCTTCAAGATGGCTGCAAAGGTGGCACATACCAGGGGGTCATCGTCTACGATCAGCGTGCGGATGCAAGGGACAGGCGGCGTCTCGAAGGTCGGGAGAGCCAGGCTTGGCCCTCCTTCCAAACCCGGCTGCGGCGCGGGAGCCGGTCCCGCCGCCGTCGGCATAGCCGCTGCGGCAGGCGCCAGGGGAGATGGCGGCGGCGCCGCCTCGTCAACAGGTCGTGAGCGCGGTTTTGGTAGGTACATGAGACGTGTCTGCAAGATTAAGAGTCTGGCTTTCGATCTCAAAAGCACACAGGCGTGTTGCGTCTGCGGAGTATTATCGGCAGGTTTCCAGCGGCCCTGCACCGCGCCGGCGGCGCCGCCAGAAAGAGAAAACAGATGCAGGCATTGATTACGAACGGGCAGGGAGCGCCAGGACTCCCTGCCCGTACAAGAGGTTCCTCCTGCCCGACGCGGAGAGAACAGACAGAGACATCCACCCGAATGTATGTCTGTATGGTGATCGCCCTTTCGGCGGCCCGGCCATCTCGGATTGTTTTCGGAGACCCGTTGGCTTTGCGTCCCTGCCTTGCAGCAGGTTTGCCCTTGTCGGGGGCGGAAGAAACCATCCACAAGGGATTATGCCAATTGGGGAACGAAGGGCGCGCTGAGGGAAGTACTGGAATCTAAGTCTCGTCCTTGTCGGTCAAGGTCAGAACCGGCAGGCGGCGGTGGCGCTCCGGCGGCAGCAACCGCTCAATGGTATCGTCTACTGTAATGATTCCCAGCAGGCGCTCATCCTTGCTCAGGACGGGCACCGCCAGCAGGTTATAGCGCCCAATGATCTGGGCCACCTGGTCGGCGTGATCATCCTCATAGACGTGAATGACGTTGCGCACCATGATGTCGACCACGCTGGTTTCCGGAGGCGCGATCACTAGGTCCCGCAGACTCAGCACGCCCATTAGGCGGTCGTCGTCGTCCACCACATAGACGTAATAGATCGTCTCGGCTTTGGGAGCTAGCTCGCGCAGACGGTTGATGGTCTCCTCGCAGGTCAGGTGGGCCTGGATGGCGACCAGCTCGGTGGTCATCAGCCCGCCCGCCGTCTCGTCGTCGTAGACCATCAGCTCACGCACGTCCTCGGCCTGCTCCGGCTCCATCTGCTCCAGCAGCTCATCGCTGCGCGCGTCCGGTAGATCGTCGAGCAGGTCCGCGGCCTCGTCCGGCTCCATCTCCTCCAGAATATCGGTGGCCGTCTCGTTGTCCAGATGCTGCATGATCTCTACCTGGACCTCCGGCTCGACTTCGGCGATGGCATCGGCGGCGGTCTCTGTATCCAGCGCCTCGATGACTTCGGCGCGCTGCTGGGGGCTAAGCTGCTCGACGATGTCGGCGATGTCGGCGGGATGCAGGCGGGCTATCTTATCATGCGAGACCTTCAGGCGGATACTGCCCCCCGCCGTGCTCGGCTCCAGGGTCTGCACGTCGTCCCAGGCAATGAGGTTGGAGCGCAGGGGGCGACGGAGGAGTCTGGCGGTGGCTTCGATGGGCTTGCCGAGCGCGCCGAGCTGGCGCAGCATGGCGCGCAGGCCCGCATCAATGCCGACCACACAGTAGCGCCCGCCGCACTCGGCCAGGCGCACGTCGTTGACGCGCACCACACGATGGCCCTGCACGTCCACAATCTGCTTGTCCAGCACGTCACGGCGCAGGCGCAGATCCTCAGCCTGCGGTGTATAGGGTGTGATGGCTTCCAGCGGCATCCGCAGGCGAATGTCCCCGATAATGTCTCCGGGGCCATTGGGGCCGTCGGGGTCGTCGTCGAATTCCACGGCGTCGTAGGGAATGCAGAGCTCGCCGCTATCCGTCCTGACGAGGATTGCCTTAACCGCAGGGAACCGCTCCTCTAGCGCGGCGATGGCATCCACGATCTTGCCGACGGTCTCGCCGGAGGGCGAGACCACCCGCTTATTCAAAAGTTGAGTCAGATACTTCATGTTGTGGGTATCCTGGCAGAGGGCGCGGCGCCGATTCCGGCTGTCTTTGCCTCCTCGCTGTCATTTCAAAGGATGAAAGAATGCTTGCTTTTTACATCCTTCATCCTTCCGCCTTCATCCTTAAACTAAGGTATCATGCGGAACTGCCATAAATTATATACGTTAATTGTACACTCACTGGAACGCGCCTGTGTCCAATGGCCGTATTCAAAAAGTGGGCCGGAGGCGAAGTCGGTTTCGCCGCATCACGCCCGTTATCTTTCTTCCTTTTCGTTAGGAGGGAGCGCGGAATCGAATGCGCTCTGGAGCCAAACACGCAGACTATGGCAGATACGAACACATCCCTGGAGACGACTGCGCTGCCGGATTGGTGGCAGCGTGAGAAACAGCGACGACAACTCTATTTTCTGGTCTTCCTCATTGCAGTCCTGCTGCTCATCGGATACTATTACTGGGCCTCCCGCACCGAAGGCGCCCAGGTTGTCGGCGCGAACTTCGATACCACCAACTACATTGCCTTCGTGCGGCGCAACAAAGAGGGCAACACCGATCTCTACGCCATTCGCGCCGACGGTTTTGGCCTGCGCCCGCTGACCGACCTGAGCGACAAATCCAGCAAGGAGACGCCCGTCTGGACCATGGATGGCAAGCGTCTGATCTATGCCTCCACCGGCAGGGACATGCGGACCTGGCAGATCTATCTGCTGGGCGAGGGCGAAGCGACGCAGCTTACCTACGGCACCGGCAACAAGTCCGCGCCTATGGTCAGCCCGGATGGGCAGCGGTTCGGATTCATCGCGCAGGGCGCCGTCAAGAGCGCCAATCTCAACGGCACCGATGTCTATCAGTTGATGCCCCAGCCCAACAGCGGAGAGGGCGCGGGCGATGAAACCAAGCCCACCGGCCTGGATGCCGCCAGCAGTCTCCAGGGGGCCTTCCGCTCGGTGGTTTTCTCTGCGGACGGGCGCGGCTGCGCGGGCGTCAAGGACGTTAACGGGGAAGAGAACCCGACTGCCATTGATAACATGACCGTGGGCAGCCAGGCCGCCTTTGCCATTCCTCCCAATGGCGATAAATCGGTGCTGCTCAACATGGGGCGGGAAGTGAGCCTGGCCTGGGAGCCCAACGGTTCGCGCATCGCCTGCGCCTTCGGCGAGATGTTGACTAAAGATCCCGCCAATAACAAGGATCAGTTGGTCAGCGGCATCGTGATCTGGAACTTCCAGAACCCGACACGTCCCACGGCCCATCCGATATTTCTTGCCCATGGCTACACGCTGGAGCCCAGGAATATCGCCTGGTCGCCGGATGGGTCAAAACTGGCGTTCGAGGGATGGCGCATCAGGGGCGAGAACGACCGGGAGCTGCGCGGAATCGTTGTCATGGACGCGCGTGCTGGATACGGCATTAAGATTAGCACGCCCAAAGAGGCCGATATGATGCAGTATATGATCCCGGCCTCCAAGGAGGGCAAGCCGCAGCATCCGCTCTGGTCGCCGGACGGCAAGCGCCTGCTCTACGAGATGCAGCGCAAGGACGGCAAGCACGATATCTGGGTGGTCAACGCCGACGGCACCGATCCGATGAACCTGACCAAAGGGGAGAAAGACGGCACCGACAATACGCAGGCCGTCTGGTCTCCGGTGCGGCTCAAGTAAGCGGCGGGCGTTTCAATCGCTATCGCCAGGTGCGGCAAAGTGGCGTGCCGCCTCTTCGGGCGTGAGCAGCAGGCAGTAGGTCATGTAGATCAGGTCGGATTTCGGAACCGGATCGAAGGTCGGCCAGAAGAGCGCCTCTCGCTCCAGCCCGCCCAGGCCCTCAAACAGCCTGGATACGACGGTCATATCCACTTTGCCGTCCGGGCGCAGCACGCTCGTTACCTGCGCCTCCGGGTCACGCGCGCCCCAGCGCTCCCGAACGATTCGCTCCAGCCGTTCCTGCCGCGCTTTTGCTGCCCGTGCATCCATCCACGATTCCCTCCCCGGCCCCAGCTACAAGCCCGATTCCCGCGCCGTAAATCGGGCTTTCGGCCTATAAATACCTGTTCCCTTTACGTATGGATTGTAGCCGCGAAAGCCTTTCCTGTGCAAGCGGGAAGAGACTGGTATAATGAAGAGAGTCCCAGCTTCTCCTCTCCCCTCTCCTTGAGAAGGAGAGGAGCCGCGAGTGAGGTCTCTTCTATCTGGCAATGGTAAGGAATGGTTGAGGAAAGACGAGGTGCGGTTGGCAAGCATGGACGGTAAGGTATATGCAGCGTGGCACGCAGGGCGGTGCCTCCCTGCGCTGCTTGGGTGCGTCGGCCTCTTATTGGCGGTGCTGCTGGCAGGCTGCGGGCCGCGCGGCGAGGACATCAGCGCGCTGGCCGCCAGCAGCAAGCCTGTCGCCGACGAGGCGCCCGCCGTTGTGTTTACGGATGTGACCGAGAAGGCGGGCATCCATTTTCAGCATGTCAACGGCGCGTCCCCGGAGAAGTGGCTGCCGGAGACGATGGGCGGCGGCGGTGCTTTCCTCGATTACGACAACGACGGCTGGCTCGATATCCTGCTCATCAACGGAGACTACTGGCCCGGCCATGCCCCCAAGGGCGCGCCCCGCCCGACGCTGGCCCTCTACCGCAACAACCACAACGGCACCTTTACCGACGTGACCAGAAAGGTCGGTTTGGATGTCACCCTCTACGGCATGGGCGTGGCCGTCGGCGACTACGATAACGACGGCTATGACGATCTCTTTATCACGGTCGTTGGCAACGGCCTGACGCCGGTGAAAAGCAGCCGCCTGTACCATAACGTCTCCAACGGGCACGGCGGACGCCGGTTCGCTGACGTGACCGCCGCCAGCGGCATTCAGGATACGGGCTTTGCCACCTCCGCCGCCTGGCTGGACTACGACCGGGACAGCAAGCTCGACCTCTTCGTCTGCCATTATGTCAGGTGGAACCCGGACATAGACAGGAATAACGCCTACAGCGTGGATGGCATCCATAAATCCTACGCCACGCCCCAATCCTACCCGGCGGAATCGTGCCGCCTCTACCACAACCTCGGCGGCGGCAGGTTCGAGGATGTAACCCGCAGGTCGGGCATCTGGAACGCCCGCAGCAAGGCGCTCGGCGTGGCCATC
The DNA here is from genome assembly GCA_035650735.1 of Chthonomonadaceae bacterium. Classification (GTDB taxonomy): domain Bacteria; phylum Armatimonadota; class Chthonomonadetes; order Chthonomonadales; family Chthonomonadaceae; genus DASRGL01. The sequence goes on along the minus strand of DASRGZ010000191.1, from coordinate 27,153 downwards.
TGCGACTACGACGGCGATGGCAGGCCGGATATTTTCGTCGCCAACGATACTGAGCCTAACTTCCTTTTTCACAACCAGGGCGATGGCACCTTTAAGGACGTGGGCATCGAGTCGGGCATCGCGCTCTCCGATGAGGGCCGGTCGCGGGCGGGCATGGGCATTGATACTGCCGACGTGCGCAACGCCGGTAAGCCGGATGTCCTTATCACTAACTTTGCCGGAGAGCAGTTGACGCTCTATCGGCAGGACGCCTCCGGCCTGTTTCAGGACGTGGCGGGCCGCTCCGGGGTCGGCAACGCTACGCAGATGTACCTGGGCTTCGGCGCTTTCTTCTTCGATTACGACCTGGACGGCTGGCCGGACCTCTTCATCACTAACGGCCACGTCATGGACGACATAGACCGGCGCGACGCGGGCGTGACCTACGCGGAGCCGTCGCTGCTGTTTCATAACCGGGGCCAGGGACAGTTCACCGACGTCAGCGCGCGCAGCGGCATGGCTCTCTCCGTGCGGCGTGTCGGGCGCGGCGCGGCCTGCGGTGACTATGACAACGACGGCAGCCCGGATATCTTGATCCTGACCAACGGCGGCAGACCGGCGCTGCTGCATAACAATAACCACACCGGCAACGGCTGGATACGCCTGATCCTGGTCGGCACGGAGAGCAACCGGGATGCTATCGGCGCGCGGGTGCGCGTGACTGCCGACGGGTGGACGCAGACCCAGGAGGTGCGCAGCGGCTCCTCCTACCTCGCCTCCAGCGACCGCCGCCTGACGTTCGGCCTGGGTTCAGCGGCGCAGGCAGACCGCGTGGAGATCCGCTGGCCGAGCGGACGGGTGCAGCAGCTCTCCGGCCCGATTCCGCGCGGCACAGTGCTGAAGGTCGTGGAGGGAGGGTAAAAGCGCGTGCAGGTGGGACTCTATCAACATAGCGAGGCGTGTAAGGCGGCCCATGCTGTCGCGCTGGCTTGGAGTGTGGCCCTGACCATGCCGCACCATCTGATCTGGATAGAGCGGGGGGGGGTTAGGCCAGGAAGCGGCGGACCGGGACTGGAGGGGCCTGCGGCCTCATCCCCACCGGAAGCAGGGGCCGCCTCTGCTGCCTGCAAGGAACAGACGCGCGACCGCCGCGCCGATTATGCCGCCCTGCAAGTCGCCCTGTCCCGGCTCTTTGCCCTGGAGTCCTTTCCGGCGGATTATGCCCCGGAGGAGTTGCTCTGGCGAAACGATGCGCTGGGCAAGCCCTATGTGGAGTGGCGCGGCAGCCTGCGTGCGTGGGCCGAGCGGCATGGGCACGACTGCCGCCACCTGCATATCTCCAATGCCCACGACGGCGACGCCCATCTGGTGCTGGCGGCGTATGGGGAGACATTGGCCGACGTCGGAATTGACGTGGTGTATCTGCCGCGCCTACGTCGGCCCGGCAAAGGACGCGATTACCTGCGCCGCCTCGCGCGCCAGTTTATGTCGGCGGCGGAGTGGGAAGAGTTCGCCGCCGTCTCGGCCTGCGAGAACGAGGAGTCGCTGCGCGTCCGCGTCGCCGCCCACTTCTCGCTGATGGAGGCGGCGTCCAAAGCCTGCGGGACCGGATTAGCACTGGGAGGCGGCATCGGCAGGCCGGGTTCCCTGCCCAAACGCGCTCTTGGCGTGCGCCTGACGCCTCAGGTGGCCTTCCTGCTCGGCCCGGAGGCGCAGCGGCGCAGCGAGGCGCTAGACGTGGCACGCTGGGAAGGGCACTGGGGAACGGATGGCAACTACCTCGTCAGCGCCGTTCTCCTCTGGACGTGCTAGCCGCCTCAAGTAGAGGGAAGAGGAGAGGAGAGAGCAGCCAGCATTTCCTCTGCCCGCGTAGGTGTCGCAAGGCGGAGGGCCGAATTATTGCAGGCCCGCCCCTGGCAGTCAGCGGGCCTGGCTAGGAGGAGGTTCCCAACCGTTGAGGAACCGACCCTAGCAGAGCCCCACAGCGGCAGGGTTCAGTCTGCCGGAAGACAGGGCTAGGTAAATCCGCGCAGGGAGGACTTGGATGGAAAGAACGGGTTCGCCCGCAGCCTACGATTGTGACGTAGATTTCACCGTCCGTATTCCCGTCTCGTCCGGCGTGGAGTTGGGCGCGACGATGGTGCGCCCGCGCACGCAAGAGCGCTGTCCCGCCCTCGTCTGGTATGACCCCTACCGCGCCGCCTGGGACGGCAGCCTCCACGCCAGAGCCCGCTACTTTGCCGAGCGCGGCTACGCCTTCGTTAATCTGCATTCGCGCGGCACCGGCAATTCGGAGGGCGTGAGCCGGGATGAGTATGCCGCCGAGGAGACCCAGGACGGCTACGATGCCGTCGAGTGGCTGGCCGCGCAATCCTGGTGCAGCGGCAGCGTGGGCATGCTCGGCGCCTCCTATAGCGGCTTTACGGCGCTACAGGTGGCCGCTCAGGCGCCGCCTTCCCTCAAGGCCATCGCGCCCGCCTACTTCACCGACCGGCGCTACACCGATGATTGCCACTACAAGGGCGGCTGCCTGCGCGGCTATTACGATACGCTCACCTATGGCCTGGCGATGGTCGCCATGAACGCGCTGCCGCCGCACCCGCAGGCGGTGGGCGCGAAGTGGGCGCAGATGTGGCGGCAGCGCCTGGAGGAGAGTGAGCCGTATCTGCTCCAATGGCTGGCCCACCCGACGGAGGATGCCTATTGGGCGCAAGGCTCGGTTGTCGGGCAATACGACCGTATCCGGGCAGCGTGCTTCCTGATCGGCGGCTGGCACGACGGATATCCCAACCCACCTCTGCGCACCTTCCAGGCCCTGACCGCACCCAAACGCCTCCTGATGGGCCCCTGGAGTCACACCTACCCGGATCAGAGTCACTGTGGCCCCCGAATAGATATTCATTTCGAGCTGCTGCGCTGGTGGGATCGCTGGCTCAAGGGGATGGATAACGGGGTAGAGCGGGAGCCGCCGGTGCTGATTTACGTGCAGAAGTTCGAGGAGCCGATCCAGGATCGCACCCTCATTGCGGGCGGCTGGTTTGCCGCCGACAATCTCCCCGCCGGGAAGGAGCAAGCGTATTTTCTGGGGCCGGGCGTCCTACGAAATGCGCCGGACGAGGAAGTAGGCGTGGATCGATTTCGCTACCTGCCTGGCGCTTCCAGAAATGGCGGCATCTGGGATGCGGGCGTGCCCTTCTGCCTGCCCGGCGACCAGCGTCCCGACGAGGTTTTTGCCGTCAACTATACCTCCGAGCCGCTGGACGAAGACCTGGTGATCTTCGGTCAGCCCTCCGTGGCGCTTACCGTCTCAACGGATGCGCCAGCATTGCCATTCGCTTGCCGGATATGCGACGTAGCCGAGGACGGAACCAGCGCATTGGTCACGAAAGGCATTCTCAACGCGACGCGCCGCAACGGCATGGACGCTCCGGAACCGCTCGCGCCGGACGCGCCCACGACGCTCGCCTTTGCGTTGGAGGCGACCGCGTGGCGATTTCGCAAGGGCCATCGCGTGCGGCTAAGCATCAACGGCAGCGACTTCCCCAACGTCTGGCCGACGCCCTATCGGGGCATCGGCGCCGTGCATCGCGGGCCGGGGTTGCAAGCGGCGCTCCATCTGCCGGTGTGGGCCAGCCCGACGCCGTCCCCCATCTCCTTCTTGCCCTCGCCCAACCCGCCCGCCTCCACCGGTGCCGGAAGCGATCCGGCCCCCTGGCGCGTCACCCATGACGTGCTGGAAGACCGGCTCCATTTCCAGTTCGCAAACGGCAATGAGTTCGTGGTTTCTAACCGCAGCCCGGCGCGCGCCTATACGCGCAGCAAGAGCGTGGCGCAGGCTTCCTGGGAGGGCTTTGCGGCCCGCAGCGAGTCCACCTGCGCGCTGCACAGTGACGAGAAGGCGTTTCACCTCACGATCACCCTCACCGTCTACGTCAACGATACGGTTCACTTCCAGCGGCAGTGGCACCAGTCCACCGAGCGCGCTCTGCTTTAGCTGCCCGCATTTGTACAGGCAGATGGCCGCATTTTAAGGCAAAACCGGTGGGGTGAAAGTACCCTCCGTGAAGAAGGAACCTCCGTTCTTACCGTCGAACAGGGGTGAGAGCGCCAGAAACGATACACCCGTTATAACGGCGGAAAGGGTTCGTGCAGGCAGAGCGCTTGCCGGGACGCGAATCTTTTTGAGAAGGGAGGATGCCAGGGAATGTTGCGAGTGGGGTTGGTCGGTGCGGGCGGCATGGCGGGGATGCACGCCAACTGCTACGCCAATATCGCCAACGCGGAGCTAGCCGGCGTGATGGATATTCGCCCGGAGGCCGCCCAGGCGCTGGCCGAAAAGCATGGGGCGAAGCCTTTTACGGATTTCGATGCTATGCTGGAGGAGATCCGCCCGGACGTCGTGGATGTCTGCTGTCCCACGCCCTATCATGTGGATTATGTCTGTCGGGCGGCGGCGCGCGCCGGCGAGATGGGCATTCAAGGAATCTCCACCGAGAAGCCTATGGGCCGCACGCTGGAGGACTGCCAGAAGATGATCGCCGCCAGCGAGTTGGCCGGCATTCCGCTGTTCGTCGCGCATGTGGTGCGCTTCTTCCCGGAGTTTGCGCTGGCAAAGCGGGAAGTCGAGGCGGGAGCGGTCGGCAAGCCGGCGGCCATTCGCACTCGGCGCGGCGGTCCCATGCCGCGCGCCTGGAACGACTGGTACGCCAACTTCGGCATGAGCGGCGGCTGCATCCTGGACCTGATCATCCATGACTTCGACTGGCTGCGCTGGACCTTCGGCGACGTGGAGCGCGTCTATGCGCGCGGGCTAGGCGGGCGCAAGCTGCCCGCTTTTGACTACGCTCTGGTGACGCTGCGCTTCAAGAGCGGCGCTATCGGCCACGTCGAAGGCACCTGGGCCGACCCCGGCGGCTTCAAGGTCACGCTGGAGATCGCTGGCGATGCGGGCCTGCTGGAATATAACTTTAACCAGCCGACCGGGATACCGTTCCGCATGGCGCTCTCCGGGGGGGATGGGCCGCGCGCTGGCGTCGCCGTGCCGGAAAGCCCCGTTCCCGTCAATCCCTATCAGTTGGAGCTAGCTCACTTCCTGGACTGCCTGGAGCGCGGCGTCCGTCCCAGCATCACCCCGCAGGACGGCATGGAGGCGGTCCGTATCGCCCTGGCCGCTATGGAATCCGTGGAGACGGGGCAGCCGGTCACGCTATGAGCCTCAACGAGACGTTTACCGAGCGCAGGACGGGCGTCGGCTGCCCGCTGTGCCCGGACAGCAACGACGCCGATGTGGTGGCGGAGCTGCCCTCGGGCCGCGTCCACCTCCAGGATGATGCCGACTATCGCGGCTACTGCATCCTCGTGTTCCGCCGCCACGCCGTCGAACTCTACGACCTGACGGCGGAGGAGCGGGCGCAGTGGATCGAAGACCTCGCTCGCATCAGTCAGGCCATCGCGCAGATTTGCCAGCCTGCGAAGCTGAACCTCTCCATGCTAGGCAACCTCGTTCCCCACCTGCATTGCCACCTCATGCCCCGCTATCCCACCGATCCGGAGTGGGGCCATCCACCCGCCTACCGGCCTCCCGCCGAGCGCCGACACCTTGCGCCGGAAGAGTACGCGCGTCTGAAAGTGGCGCTCCAGAGCGCGCTATCCGGCCCGGTCTAAAGAATCCGCCTATAGGCGGTAACTCCCATGTCGTCGGCAACAGTCGGCCTCAGTAGAGCCCATCGGGCACGCCGAGCAGTTCGAGCGTTTCCGTGTCGGCATCCTGGAGGAGCATCTGCATTAGCCCGTTTTCCGGCTTGAGGCCAAAGGAGGGCAGCTTGAGCCAGGAGGCCGCATAGGGCAGGATTAGCATACGGCGCAGGGTGCCCTGCGGGGTGGTGGGCAGCGCGCGGTGCCACAGGCCGCCGTGAATTAGCACGCAGCTTCCGGTGGGCAGCCGCAACTGCACCTGACCGGGCTTGTCGCCGTAATCGTCCGGGGTCAACTCTTCGTGAATCCAGTGGTGCGATCCCGGCATAACGCACAGCAAGCCGTTGGCCTCATTCACCTCGTCGAGATAGATCAGGCAGTCAATGACGTGGGGGCGGGCGAAGAAGCGAGGCAGCGGGTTGGGGATCACGCGCTGGTGAAAGTGCCAGTGAGTCTCCTGATTGGGCTGATCGGGGTAGCTGATACGGGCGGTCATGGGCAGCACCTGCACCTGCGGCCCGAGCACCGCCCGCGAGACAGACAACGTGGGCGCATATCGGAACAGCTCCAGAAAGACCGGGTGCTTATCCATCAAATGGCGCAGGAACAGGCCGCCAAAGCGGCGCGTCTGGCTGAGCCCGACCAGGCCACCCTCGGCCTCTCGGGACGCCACCGCCTCCAGCGCCCGGCGCAGATGCTCCACCTGCTCCGGGGTAAACAGCCGCTCCCGCACGAGATAGCCCTGCTCCTCCAGGAACGTGATCTCTTCCGGGCTCGCATAGACCTCCACTTCCCGAATCGGGTTCGTGCGGTCGTGGCTGCAAAGACGAAACGTGCGCGTGTGGCGCGGCAGGGCACAGCCATATTCAGAGAACAAGACCATTTAGAATTCCTTTCTCGATAGGAATCTCTATCACAAGGGAATCAATTCCCTCGCTCGGTGGCCTTCGGCCCAGTGTCGGCCTACGCCGACACGACCTTTCGATAGGCTGTTTGGTGCCCGTGTAGGCGGGCACGGGCCGTAGGCCCCACAGCGGCAGGGTTCAGCCTGCCGGGAGCAATCATTGGGCTTTCATGCCGCTGAGGCTGATGCCGCCCACCAGAAACCGCTGCGCCGCATAGAAGAGCACTATCAGAGGGACGCTGCCCATGACGCTGGCGGCCAGCACGCGCGGCCAGTCTTGAAAATTTTGATCCCGGAACAGCGCCAAGCCCACCGTCAGCGGATACAGGTCTTCATTGCTCAATACCACCAGCGGCCACTCGAAGGCATTCCACGCGCCCATGAAGGTAAACAGGCCCAGCGTGATCAGCGCAGGCTTCGAGAGCGGCACGACGATCCGCCACAGAATCCCCCACTTGCTGCACCCATCCAGCAGCGCGGCGCTCTCCAGGTCGGCAGGAATGTTCAGGAAAAACTGCCGCAGCAGAAAGATGCCAAAAGCGCTGGCAAAGCCCGGCAGCACCACGCCCAGCGGATGGTCCACCAGCCCGAGGCGCTTGATGACCAGAAATTGCGGAATTAGCGTCACGATGCTTGGGATCATCATGGTCGAAAGCAGCAGCCCGAACAGCAGGTCGCGCCCCGGAAAGCGCATCCGCGCAAACGCATAAGCCGCCAGCACGTTAAAGAACAGGCTGACCCCCGTGATCACAATGGCGTAGAGAAAGCTGTTGCAAAGGAAGCGGTCAATGCCGCCGTAGAGGATGGCTTCGGCGTAGTTGCGCTGTAGGGGCCACTCCCTCATTTCGCGGTCGTACTCGGCGTCCCGGTGGCCCAGGACATAGCGATCCATGAGCTTGGCCGGGCGGAAGCGCGGCGGGATGAGCGCCTGCTTGTCGGCGGAGAACTCCGCGCGGGTCTTGAACGAACTGCCCACCGCATAGAGGTAGGGATAGACCATCACCCAGGCGCCCAGGCACATCACCAGCAGGGCCAGGGCCGTGCCCCATTGAGCGCGCCGCCGCCTGCTTTGGGGTTCGTTCCGCATCCTCGGCCTCCCGCGCTACTCGTCGTAAATCCGGCGGCTTCTGAGCAGCCGCATCTGAAGAAAGACAAAGACGCCGATGACCACGAACAGCAGCCAGGCCGCCGCGCTGGCATAGCCCATCTGCCCGGCGACGCTGAAGGCGTTCATGAAGATGTCGAAGGCCAACACCTCCGTGCTGCGCTCCGGCCCGCCCTGCGTCATCACAAACACGGAGGTAAAGACCTGGTAGGCCCCGATAATGGTCATCACCATCACAAAGACCAGGGTGTTGCGCAGCAGCGGAATGGTGACATGCCGGAACTCCGCCAGCGTGCCAGCCCCGTCAATGCGGGCCGCGTCGTAGAAGTCGGAGGGGATCTCGTGCAGGCCCGCCAGAAAGATGAGCATATTGTAGCCCGTTCCGCTCCAGACGCCCATCAGGGCGATGGCTCCCAGAGCGGTCGCGCTCTTGTCCAGCAATTGGCCCCAGATGCCGAATAGCTGATAGAAGATAAGCGCGACGACCACGCCGGGAGTGATGCTGGGCAGGAAGTAGAGCGTGCGGAACACGCCCTGCAGATAGCGCGCCTTGCGGCAGAGCAGGGCGAGCGGGAGCGAGGTGGCGAGCATACCCGCCAGTACCATGCCCACGTAGAGGGTCGTGTTGCGCAGCGCGATCCAGAAGACGCTGTCCACCCCGAAGAGCACGCGGCGGTAGTTCTCCAGGCCGACAAAGCGCCCGCCCCCGGCAAAGGGATCCCAATCGTGCAGGCTGGTCCAGAAGCTGACGCCCATGCTGAAAAAGCTAAACAGCAACGCCAGCAGGAACGCCGGAGCCAGGTAGAGATAGGCCGACCAATCTATGCGGGCACGATAGATAGCACGCGGTCTCACAGTTGCCTGGCCCCTTTCTCTCTACTGTTCTCTGGCGAGCCGCCACTCGGCGACCTGGGCATTATAACGGCGGTACACGCGGTCTACGGCAGCAGCGGCGGCTTGCAGCCCGGCCCGGACAGAAGGGTAGGGGCCGTGCCCTGCCTCAATATCCGGATAACGCAGCAAAAGCGTCTCGAAAATGGGCTGCGAGACGTAATCCACCGCATTGATCTGCGTGTGTCGCAGCTTCTTGCCGCAGGCGCAGATGGCGGGAACGTTATAGAGATAGGGACGCTCGGCGCACATCTGGAGCCATTTTGAGCTCTTATAGAAATCCTTCCGGGGGGAGTTCTGCTCCGTATAGCGCAGCAGGCGCTCGGAGCCCGATTGCGAGGTGATGAACTTGACATACTCCCAGGCCAGGTCAGGCTGCGGCGAGCGGCGCGAGATGACCAGCATATTGCCCCAGGTCAGGGTCGAAGGCCCGTGCCCGTGCGGGCCGGGCGGAAACGGAGTGAAATCAAAGCGGAGGCGTCCCTCCGTGTTGCGCGTGATGTACTTGCCGGACCAGGTGCCCGCGCTGATGCAGGCGACGTTGCCCTTATCGAAGGCTTCCTCGTCATCGAGCTGACGCCGGAACGGCGGGCTGACGTGGTCTTTCCAGTAGAGATCAAGTATGAACTGCATGGCCTCCACGCCGGCTGCGTCGGCAAAGGTGGCGCGTGTGCCCGTCGCATCCTGAAAATTGCTGCCGTTGGCAGCGCACCAGGCCAGGAAGGGGCCGGCCCCGCTGCCGTGCGCATGGATGGCAAAACCTGCCTGAAGATACTCGCCGTGGGCATCCAGCGCCAGATTGCCCTGCCGGTCGTACTTGGTGAGTCTCCGCACCACGCGCCGAAACTGATCCCAGTCTCGGACGGCATCGAAGCGCAGGCGCTCATAGTTGGGGGAGCCATCCGGGTTGCGCAGGAACATCTGGCGGATTTCGGGGTCGGTCTGTGCCGCTTTTTGCAGCAGAGCGAGGTTCCAGGCCAGGCATTCCGCGTCGAGTATCTGCGGGATGCCGAAAACAGTTCCGTCCGGCTTGGTGTTATGCCGCCAGGCGGAGGGCAGATAAGCCTCCTGGGCGATCACCTCTCCGGAACTCATCGGCTGGCCGCGCGCCGCACGCCGTTCCCGCTCTCTTCGCTCCCGCTCCAGAAAGGCATTGAGCGGCAGCAGCATACCCCGGTCGTAGAAGCCTTCGGCCCAGTAGACAGAGCATTGGAAGACGTCGGGCGGGCTGTTGCCCACTAGCGCGGTCGCCATCTTCTGCTCGTACTGGCTGAAGGGAATGAACTGGTAGACCACCTCCACGTCCGGGTGCGCCGCCTCAAACTCGCGCTTCACCGCCGCAAAATAGGCGCCATATTTCTCATCCGTGGCCGGGGCGCACCAGTCCCACACCCGCAGGACAGTACGCGGCCTATGGCTCTGCGCCCGCCGCAGGACCGGGCGCATCAGGCCGGCGTGCATCAGGATGCCCAGGAACAGCAGAACGCCCACCAACGCCAGCAGGCCGTTCCGCATCCAGGACATTCCCCAGAACCCTTTCTCCTGTCCGGCTGTCTCTTGCATGGCCCGTGAGTTGGCGGCAGATCAGGCCCCCGCGATAATGCGATCGATATGATGGCTCGTGTCTATGACCATCTGATCGGAATAGGTTGGATAGAGGGGCAGCTCGGCAGTCAGGTAGTCGTCATAGCCGACCTCGCGCAGCGCGGCCCGCACCTCCGGCCAGTTGACGCTGCCCTGCAACAGGTGCTTGAAGGTGCGCGTTTGCAGGTCGAAATCTTTGACGTGTACCTTGCGCAGCAGGTGCCCCAGCTCCCGTATCCACTGCTGCGGGTAGCCGTAGGCCAGAATGTTGCCGCAATCGAAATAGAGTCCCACGTTGGGGCTGCCTACCGCCTCAATGAACTCCTTCATCTCCTTCGGGGAGAGCAGGAAGCGGTTCCAGACGTTCTCAATCGCCAGTTGAATGCCCTGCTGCTCGGCATAGGGCGCAATTTCGCGGTGGCTGCGGAGTGAGAGATCATACGCCTGCGCATACGGCTGCGTCTCCGTGATGACAGCCGGCACGACCAGTACCGTCGTGGCCCCGACCGCCTTCGCGGTGTCTATGGAAGCACGCAGGTTCTCTATTCCGGCCTGCCGCGTCGCTTCATCCGGGCTGGAAAGCGGCTTCTGCCAGAGGGCGGTATGCATAACGCTCGGCAGTTCCAGGCCAATTTCGCGGGCCAGCGCGCTCATTCGCTCCCGATCCGCTGGGTTTTCGAGCGTATTGATCTCCACTCCATCATAGCCCGCGCGCTTAGCTAGCCGGAACTTTTCCTCGTCCGACAAATCACGCGGCAAGCAGCCATAGCAAATCCCTTTTTTCAACTCGAAGCTCCTCTCTTATTTTTTGCCGGTGCCGCGGACTACAGCGGCGGCGACGGCCCAGGAATAGTCGAGGTCATCGGCCTGAGCATCGCGGTAGGTGCCGATCCAGGCCCAGCGATCCTGCCCGGAGACGTTCGGATAGCTGGAGTGCAGGGTCAGGTCAAGGAAAAAGACGGCCCCGCCCGCTGCAACCGCCGCCGTGACGGCCTTTGCCTCATCTACGGCATCCGAGCGCAGGCGATGGCCGAAGGTTTCACCGGGGGCGACCTGGCCGTCGTGCTCCACCGGGGCGCGATGCGATCCGGGATAGAGCTTCATGCAGCCGTTCTCGACGGTCGCATCGTCCAGGGCCAGCCAGACCGAGATTTTATGGCTGCCGTGCCAGTAGGGCCAGTCCTGATGCCAGGGCGTGCCGTAGTCCGTCTGATGACTCTTGAAGACCACCTTATCGCTCAAAAACTCGATGTTGGGCGCATAGATGGCCTCCAGGATGTCCAGGATGCGCGGGTCGCGCGAGAGCTGACGGGCCACAGCGTTGCGCGCCGACAGCCCTACGTAGACCCCACCGTGGATCGCCTTCTCCGGATCGTCGCCGCGCGCCAGGGCTTCGCTGCGCACCGCGTCGAGCACCGTTGCGATTTCCGCCTTGATAGGCTTCATCTCTGCTGCGGGAAACAGCCCCGGCACAATGAGGAAGCCGTCCCTCGCAAACGTTTCCGCCGGATTATTTTTCACGTGCGACATTACACTGTAACCTCTTATAGTTTTATTCGCTCCGCCAGGTTAGCATCCCAGACGACGGCGATGCACTTGCATTGACACCCCGGCATCTCGATCTGCAGGGCGGTCTCTTGTGGATAGCGCCAGTCCAGCTCGGAGTAGACCGGGTAGACTTCGCAGGCCAGCGGGGGATCGGGCCAGGACTGCGTGCTGCCGGAGGGCACACCTATAGTTTCGAGCGAAAGGTCTATCATCCTGCTCTCCAGCGCCGGATTGCGCAGAAATACCAGGGCCGCCCCTTCGCCCCTATGCGCGTACCCGTATACCTCACCGTGCCTCGGATCACCCAGAATCATCTGCGTCTGCGCCAGGATGTCCCAGTTCGCTTTGCCCCACCGGATCGCCTGTCCCAGGAACGCATAACGTTTCGCATTCATGTCTTGCGGGCTGGTCAGGATTTCCCATTTCGTGATGCCCCGCCCCAGAGTCATCATCACATCGTCCTTGAAGCCGGAGATCGGAACGTCCTGCCCGACCCAGAAGCCATGCGTCATCACCGCCGTGTAGGGAAAGACGTAGCGCTGCTCCATGAAGTCGTCGTAGAGGATGGTATCTCGATAGGTCATCACGCTATCGTGAGGCGTCAGGCAGGGAACCTGCTCTACCGTACCCAGGTCGTACCCACCGAGCCAGACCGCATCCGCGTCCGGAATCCACCAGGGACTGAGCCACATTCCGGTCGTGATGGCGATAAAAACATCCGGCGAGACCGCTTTCACATGCTGCAAGACGGACAGGAAGGCGTCAATCTGGGCCTCTTTGCCCGCGCGGCCCGTCGGATGGTCGTGCGTGGGATTATCGCAGCCAAAGTCGTTATAATCGAATTTAAAGTAGTTGACGCCATCCCGAACGATATAGGTTTCCAGCACTTCCTTGAGGCGCGCCGCGTAGTTCGGCCCGGCCAGGCAGTACCTTCCGTGATGGCTTCGGTCACCCTCCTGCGTGACCTCCAGCCCTCTCAGACGCCCCCAGCGCGTATCCAGCGTGTAGCCCGATAGCGCCATCCACAGGCCCAGCCGGCTGCCTCGGCGCTGCGCCGCTTCCGCCAGTCGGCCAAACCCGTCCGGGAATCGGCGCGGAGCCGGCTGCCAGAGCGTGGACTCATCCTGCCAGAGGTCATCAATAGCAAACGAGTCGATATGAAAGCCTGCCTGCTCCGTCTCCTGACCGATACGCTCGATCCAGGGGAGGAGCCGTTGCTCCTCCGGAATGCCCGCGCCGAGCAGGTTATAGATGATGAACGGGCGCGGAGGCCGCGTCAGGCGTGTGGCGAGATAGTCCTGCAAAAAGGCATCCCGGACCTGCGCCGCCGATGGGGCGACTCCCCAGATCGCGCACTTGCTCTGCAATCCTCCCTTTGCCGACCGGCCCGGGAAGTGGCGCAGCGCGGTCGGATCGGTCTCGGCGGCAGGATATTCCAGGCCCATATAAAGGTCGCTCACGAGAACCGGCTGCCCGTAACCGCAGTGCGCGGGAGCGCCGACGTTCCACCAGCCGAAATCCGGCACCTCGACATCCACCCGCTCTACGCGGACATCGCCCTCGCCCTCCCAGCGGATCAGGAGCCATTTGCGCTGGAATTTGCGCTCGGCATAAGCCTCAAGGACCATCTCTGCGCGCAAAGCGGGCGATTGGCGGCATTCAAGAGCGAATATCAGCCGGAGTGCGCCGGCCCCGACCTCGGTCGCCTGACTATCTGCCAGCCGAAAATCCTGCGTTGCGAACTCGCCTTGCAGCGCGCCGGAAAGCTCCAGCACGAACTCTGTACTCTCATGCGCGACGGGCGGCCTGCCGCTCACCCTGTTGATCAGTTCCACCGTCCGCACGACATCCTCGGAGAGCCGGAGAACCCGCTCCAGGTACTGGTTCCCGATGTGGACATAGTCGCCCTGGCGGTAGGCGTAGGCTCCTTCGGCATGGCCGACTTCCCAATGGGATTTCATCGTCGCTTCCTACACGCCCCATCGCTTGCGCGCCTCCGTCATCGGGACGAATTCGCCCTGTTTTGCGGCGTCGTGCATGATGGGATCTCTGCCGACCCAGCGCTCGTCCATCGGCTCATCGGCGCGCTGATAACGGGTGTCGCAGGTGATCCGAAAACGGTTGCTGACGTTATTGAGCGAGGCGTGCATGGTGAACATACCGAAGAGGATGGCATCGCCCATCTGAAACTCGGTCGTGCGCCACTGGCCTCCGTAGCGATCCACGAGCTCGATAGGATCGGTGGAGAACCAGCCTTCCGTGTTGTCGCGATCCACGTCCATCTGGCCGTAGGTCGCTTTGATGCGCTCGAAACGATGCGACCCCACCAGTATCGCCAGTGGCCCCATATCGAGCGTCACATCGCCAATCGGCGTCCAGACGGTGTAGAGGTTCCTGGTTCCCCGCCCCATATAGACGACATCATAGTGCGCGCCGGTGTAGCCGCCCGGCCCGATGACGCGCAGCCACTTGTAGTCGAAGGTCGCCGTCGGCCCGCCGAGAAACCGCGCGAAGAACTCCATAATCTCCGGCGATTCGACCAGGTTCAGGAACGCCGGCATTCTGCGAGCTTGCTTCCAGCCGCTGGCGAACGTGCCTCTGGCGCCCTCCGCCACCACCGCGTCCATGATCGGATAGCGGCGGTCAATCTGCCCGGCGGCATCCAGGTCCTCCACGAGCGCACGCCGCGCCGCTTCGACCTTTGCCCGGTCATGGAAGCTGCGAATAAGCAGGTAGCCGTCCTCCTCCATGAGGGCATGAAGAGCCTGTATATCGTCCCGCAGGTCGTTGGCATCGCGCAGCGTGCCCAGGTATTTGCCGCCGAGTTCCAGCTCGCGCTTTGCCATCCCGTAAGTCGCCATTACACCTTGCCTTTCTTACTTCCAAATAGATTATCGCACGGCCCGCAAGTGGGCCGAACACTTCTAGCGCGGCGCGGAAGGAACCTTATATCCAATCCGGTGAATTTCTTCCCATATGCGCTGCACCTTGAGGTAGCCATACGATAAGTAACTCAAGTTGCTACCTTGCCTCTTCGAGAAGGCAAACGGTGATGCAAAAGCCGGTTTCCAGAGCGATTCTCTCTCAAACGTGTTCCTAGGTAGCAACTTGGGTTAAGTATTCTATCGGACTTGATATTACTTCTTGACCGCGCCCTTCTCCGCCTGCGCGCTCCTGTCAGCGTTCCCAGAGCGCCCAACGCTACGACAAAGGACGACCAGGATGGTTCGGGAACTCCCGGCCCTGGAGGCGGCGGAGCCTGGTTGGCAGCCACAGAGCCTTCGACCAGCGCTAGGTGAAAGTCGTGAACCGTGTCGGGAATCTCTACCAGCCCGTTGAAAAGGGGGACATCCGAGGTAAACTCGAACCAGCCTTGTTGTGCGTTGTAAGCGAGGGCATTGTGCAGGGCAGCAAGTACCGCGCTATCGGAGATTCCCAGGGCGGGATTGCTCGTGAAGTCTATCTCTACGTCCATATCGTCTGCTGTATTCGTAAACTTGCCGTTCCCGCGGGCGATGATGTCCAGTTGATAGAGCGTTTCAAGGCCGGGTATGTCGGTCGTGGCGACGAGCGTTCGGTGCAGCACTCCGTCCTCGCCGCGAGCCGAGAAGGAATCGCCCGTCTGCACGACACTGGAGATTTGCAGAGCGCCCTCTGCCGGGAAATTGGTAAAGGTGTATGGATCGAAAACGAACGCCTGCGCAAGCAGCAAGGGATGGCCTTGAGGGTCTACCGGATGAATGCCTACGTGGACATTCATTCCTGCCGTGACGCCGGTTATTATCGGGGTATTGCTGATTGTCTGCACAACCGGCGTGGTCATAATAAAGGATTGGGCTGCGGCCTGATACGTGGCTTTAGGCCCCAAGAGTATCCGCCCGTCGTTATCCGAGATTCCCTCGCCGCTGATCGTCAGCTTGAACTTAAAGGGATCGTCGTAGCTATCTTTGGCCCCGGACACCTGCACATTTCCCTGGAGTTTATAGACTCCCGTTGAAACAAAGCCGTAAGAGTCGATGGTGTCCGACTTTTTGATTCCCGCGTTGAAAGCGCTTCTCGCGTCATTGATAATAATGACCACTTGCGCCTGACTGACAGGCATTGAGAAGCAAGCCAACAGGATTCCCCAGAGAGCGGGTAGAAGCCGTTTGGATCGTCGCAACATGTTTCCTCCTTACGGTGGATGCGGCATTCGGTTCCACCAGCAAATGGGCATTCTCTGCTAAACGCAATCACGCCTTGCCCTCCTGAATCACGACCACTTGATTTAACGGCGGATTGGGAATATGGTCTACCTGCCCGCTCGGCCAGCGCACCTCAACATCGTCCACCTTCTCTGCCTTGCCCAGCCCGAACGTGGGCCGCAGGCTGCTCTGGCTCAAGAAACTGGCGCCGCTTTTGACCCACTGCCGCTGCGCCAGGCCACCCGCGCGCACGGTGATCAGCGCGCCGATGCCGTTGCGGTTGGATCTCTTCCCGACCAGCTTGAAGCGTATCCAGCGGTTGCCGTTGCCGCCCTCGTTGCGCCACAGGCGCACCGGCTGGTTGTTGTTCGGCACGACCAGGACATCCGGAAAGCCGTCGTTATTGATGTCGCCATAGGCGCAGCCGCGCAGGACATATTCGCTCTGCATGGGCGGGCCAGACTGCGGGGCCACATCCACAAACCGCTGTCCCTGCTCGTTGTGGAAGAGCAGGGGCCGCTCGGAATAGGTGATCTTGGACTCGAACTTGTGCACCATATCGTCAATGTGGCCGTTGGCGATGAAGGCGTCCTGCCAGCCGTCGAGGTCGTAGTCAAAGAAGAACAGGCCGAAGGTGAGGAACCGCAGGCTGGCCTCCCCCATGCCGGCCTTGTCGGCGATGTCGTTGAAGGTTCCGGTGCCGTCGTCGCTCCAGAGCGAGAGCTTCTCGTTGGAGAAGTTGCCGATCAGCAGGCAGAACTTGCCGTTGTTCTGCCAGTCCCCGATGTCTATGCCCATGCCCGCCTTCGCGTTGCCGCTCTCGTTGAGGGCGATGCCCGCCTTCAGGGCCTCCTCCGTGAAGTACTTTCCCTGGTGGCTGACAAAGAGAAAGTTGGCGCTGGTATCGTTGGCGACGGCGAAATCCACCCAGCCATCACCGTTAAAATCCCAGGGCACGACGCCCCAGCCCTTGCCGATGGATTTCGTCAGCCCGACCTGTTTGCTCACGTCGGTAAAGGTGCCGTCGCCGTTGTTGCGGTAGAGCGTATTGGCCGTGCCCTCATAGGCCAGCGGCGCGCAATATTGCTTCGGCCCGCCCGGTCGCCCGCAGAAGACATCGTGCTCGGGCGTCCATTTTACGAAATTGCAGACGAACAGGTCCAGCTTGCCGTCGTTGTTGTAGTCCACCCAGGCGCAGGAGGAGCTCCACTTCCAGCGCAGCGTGTTGCCATAGCCGACGGGAGAGCCGATCACGCCCGCTTTGGCGGTGACGTCGGTAAAGGTGCCGTTGTGGTTGTTATGGAAGAGGTGGTTCGGCCCGATGAAGGTGACGTAGAGGTCGTCCCAGCCGTCGTTATCGTAATCGCCGACGGCGCACCCCATGCCGTAGCCCTTGATCGCCAGGCCCGCCTTCTTCGTTACGTCGCTAAACGTGCCGTCGTGGTTATTGTGATAGAGGGCGAGCGCAGGCGCTATGGCCCCATAGGATTTGCTGTCTATGAGCAGGATGTCGTCCCAGCCATCGTTATCATAGTCAAAGAAGGCGCAGCCGGAGCCAGTGGTCTCCGGCATCATCTTCTTGCCTGCCGCACCGTTGTGGTGAACGAAATGAATGCCTGCCGCCTCGGTCACATCGGCAAAGCGCACCGACGCAGACGGGGCGGAGGCGGCAGCGGGCGTGACCGGGACGCGGCAGCCCGCGAGCGCCGCCAGCAGCGCAAGAAGCAAAAAGAGAGCGGAAAGGCGTGAGAGCAAAACCTTATCCCCCTTTACGTGCCAGGGAATGTTGGGCGCGAAGCTGCTGCGCCGCTTTGAGTTCCTCAGCTTCATCCTGCGTGCGGCCCTGGATGGCGTAGAGCTCGGCAAGCCGCTGGTGGGGTTCCGGCGCGTTGGGCCGCAGTCCCGCGATACGCTGGAGCTCGCGCTCGGCGGAGGCGAGTTCTCCGTTGCGCATGTAGAACGTGGCAAGTGTGACCGCTGCCGTAGGGTCTTGCGGGTTGGCGCGCACGCGCCGCGTCAGCATATCGCGGTCCGCCGAGGCCTGCCGGTAATCCTGGTAGAGCCGCATCAGGGATTCGGCGCGCGCCGTCTTGCCCTGCTTGCGGTAGACCTGGTAGAGCTTGAGATAGGGCTCGCCAAAGGTGGGCGACAGGCTGATGACCGCGCGGAAATAGCTGGCAGCCTCCTCCCACCGCTCCGCCTTTTGCAGCAGCAACCCCAGTTGATAGGCCGCATCCACGTGCGTGGGCTGGAGCATCAGCGTCTCCTGGAAGGCATCCATTGCCTTCTCCAGGCGCCCGCCGCTGGAGGCGCGCAACGCATAGATCGCCCCCTGCGTATAGTGATATTCCGGCTCCTTGGGGTCGAGGGCGATAGCCTTCTGGATATATTCTTCCGCCTTATCGTATTCGCCTCTGTTATCCAGGGCAATGCGGCTCAATTCGCGATAGGCGAACGCCGTTTCCTTGGGGGCCGCCTGAATGACGTGCTGTAGCGCGTCCGTCTCCTCCGTGACCTTCTGCAGCGCTTTGTACGCTTTTGCCAGGCTATAGTAGATGGCTCCCGGCTTTTGCGTCTGCGCCAGGGCCTTCTTGAGGATCTGCACGGCATCCTCAAGGCGCGCGGCGTCCTGGTAGGCTTCGGCGAGGTCTATATACGCCAGCTCGTTTTTTGGCTCCAGCTTCAGGCGCGCTTCAAACTCGCGGACGGCGCCCTTCGCGTCGCCCTTATGCTTGTAGTAGAGCCCCATCGCCTTGTGGGCCAGCGAGGTCTTGCCCATAAGGCGATAGACGCGCGCCAGGTCGAAGAGCGCCTTGACCGGCTGCGGCGGCACCTCGTAGGCGCGGACGTAGGCGCGGGCCGCTTCCGGCAGATGCCCGGCGCGCTCCAGCGCCGTCGCCATGGCATAGTAGGCCGGGCTTAGGCTAGGATTGAGCGTGACCGCTTTGGCCCAGAGCGGCACCGCCTGCTCCAGCTCCTTGTTGGGCGCGATCTGCGCGCGACAGGTACCTAGCAGATAGAAGAACTCCGCACGGTTGGGGTCAAGCTGGGTCGCCTTTTCCAGGGCCTCCGCCGCCTTGTCCCATTGACCGAGCCGGGTACGTGTCTGCGCCAACACCCACCAGGCTTCCACGTCCTGCGGGGCCGTCTGGAGCCGCTGCGCGCACAAGGTGCCGGCCTGCACATAATCCCCTGCTTTTTCATAGGCTGCGGCGATAGAGGTCAGCATCTCCGATTTGATCTCGCTTTGGGGGAGATGTTGCAGCACCTGCCGCGCCCATTTTGTCTCTCCCATCTCCGTGTAGAGGCCGCTCAGGCGCAGATAGGCTCCAACCTCGGTAGGATGCAGCTTAATGTTCTGCTTGAACCAGTGAATGGCCTGCTCCCGGTTGCCCAGATGGGAGTAGGAGTCTCCCAGGGCATCCAGGGTAATAACGTTCGTATCGCCGGCCTGAACGGCATCCTCCAGCACCTCCGCAGCGTCCATCCAGAGCCGAAAGCGGAGGTAGTGGGCAGCAAGTTCCTGGCGCCAGCGCGGGTTATGGGGTTCCTTGAGTATGCGCTCGCGCAGCTTGGCGATCTCTGAGTCGTAGCGCTCCGCGGCATCGGCGCGCGCTACGGCTTGCCGTTCCTGGGGGGTGAGGGCCAGGCGGCGCTGCGGCTTGATAACAAAGTAGACGAACAGGAGCAGAATGAGGGCAAGCGAGAGCAGCGGAACGCGGCGCCCAGCAATGAAATGAAAGATGCGCTTCATAGATGTAGACCTTGCGGAGCTAATCGAGAAGGGGCAAGTAAACCTCGCCTGGCCCATCTCCCACCTAACCCCCCGGCCCCCTTCCCTAATCGCTCGTGCCTCGCTAGGGAAGGGGGTGACCCAGCTTCTCCTCTCCCCTCTCCCGCAGCGTGGGAGAGGGGAAGGGGGTGGGGGCCGCTCCCCTCTCCTTCTCAAGGAGAGGGGAGGGGGGTGCGGTCTTCTGCGGTAAGGGCGATGCCGAGAGAGGTCTCTAAGAGACGGCTGGCGGCGCTCAGGCGCAGCCCGGTTCCCGAGGACGCATGACGATGCCGGTTACACAAGGGACTTTCCGGACGCCTTCCGCCGCCAGCCGTCAGAAACAGGGCAGGCTACGGCCCCCAGAGGTCCTCCGGGCCGAGGCGGAGATTGAGATCGCCGCACTCGAGGGGAACCCATACGCGGCTGGGCTTGACCGGCTTGACGTGCCCATCGTAGAACGAGACGTTGGCCACGCCGTTATGCCGCGCCATGGTGACGCTGATGCCGCCCCAGTCGCCGGGATCGGGGCAGACCTCGTCGCGCAGGTTGGGCTGCTTCGGGCTGTTCATCCAGAGGAAGTAGTCGCCTTGGCCATCGGTCGTATCCGGCTTGGCAAACCATTTGTTGTTGTTGGAGGTAAGGGCCTCGTCGCCAAACTCAATGGTTTCCGCCGGACGATCCAGCACCGCCTCATTCAAGAGGTTGCTGACCCACTCGCCTTTTTTGGTCTGCGGATTGGTCCGCACGGCCAGGGTCGTCGTAGAGCCATCAGAGAACTGCCAGGTGAGGCCGAATGTGTTGTCGTTATAGCCGATGCCTCCATTCATGCCAGGTGGGAAGATGTTGCCGGGCTGGCCGTTGTTGTTCGGCCCCTGGTTGTTCGGCGACCGATAGCTTGGGCAGTTCATGACCTGGTAGTTCTTGACGTAGGGATTGAGGAGTTGGGGCCACCATCCATCGGAGCCGTCGGGATGGCCTGCGACCGGATAGATCGCCCCACAGGGCATGCAGGTGCCGTCGTAATCCTGGGCGTACATTTTAGCGCCCAGGGAGAGCTGTTTTACGTTGCTTGTGCAGCTAGCGGCCCGCGCTTTCTCCCGTGCCTGGGCGAAAACGGGGAAGAGAATGGCTGCCAGTATCGCGATAATCGCGATGACGACGAGCAGTTCAATTAGGGTGAAACCACGCCTCGGTTGGGCTTGCATCTGCTGTTTCCTCCTTTGTTTGGCAAAGGCAGATAGAGCGCCTACTCATGCAATCGGCAATGCCTGCCTCACCTCCTTTCGGAAAGGGAGAACCTAAACAGAGCAGTTCAATTACAGGCTATTGTCCTCCCGGTTTCGTTCCAGACCTCAACTGCTGCATGGCCGCTTTCATCGCATCCATCTGTCGGTTCCCTGCGGCCTTGGTTTCCTCGGGAGTCACGTTCGGAGTCGGAGTGCGCAGTTGATAATAGCCAAACACTCCCACCAGAATCACCACGATCACGATGATCGCGATGATCATGGGCTGGCTTACCTCTTTTTTCATCGGAGTCTTCTCCTTTACGGGCGTGATGCCTCTGCCTTCGGCGGCGCTTGTGCGTCCACTGGCGCGTTCTTCTTGTCTGTGCCGCTATCGGGGTGCGGGGCGTTTCCCTTCTTGGGGGCTTCCTTGCCGGCAATGCCCGGCTTTGGCTTTCCCACTCCCAGAGCGGCTTTAAAGCCCTCCATTCCGGCTTTGCCCTCTTTGATCATCTCCGCTTCGGATTTCTTGGGAACGTTGACCATGGGCGGCTCGGATTGGAAATACATCACCGCCCCAACAACCGCCAGGAATCCGAGAATGATAATGCCTGCTACCATGGGATTGATTTTCTGCTTCATGGCTCTCCCTTCCTGCCTCACGCGGAGGCGCGCAGCACCAGCTCCGGTTGCAGCAGCGCGCTCTCTGGCTGCGCTCCCTCCTCAATCTGGGCCAACAGCAGCTCCGCCGCCTTGATGCCCATCTCGAAATTAGGATCACGCACGGTGCTCAAAAACGGCTCAGCAAAGAGCGCGCCGTCCAGGCCCTCCACATCGTCGTATCCGATCACCGCCACATCCTCCGGCACTCGACAGCCGGCCTCCTGCAGCGCGTCCAGCACACCAGCGGCGGTGGCATCGCTTCCGGCCTGGACGGCGGTAAAGGCAACGCCTTCCTGCAGCAGCTCCTGCATCCGGCGATATCCGGCGGCGCGCGCCATATACGAGTTTTCGCGCGGCGGATCGAAGAGCTTGACTAGGCGCAGATCGAGGGGCAGTCCCAATTCCTCCAGCGCCGACCGGTAGCCGGCCAGCCGCCGCACGTTGGTGCGCGAGCTGATAAAGGCGATCCGACAATGCCCGCGCGTCCAGAGATACCGCATGGCGCTCTGCACCCCGGCTTTTCGGTCGGAGCAGACGCTGCTAAGCCGGGCGCCTTCCAGGGCGCTCGGCGGGAACGGATCCAGAAACACCACGGGGAAGCCTGCGCGCTCCAGCTTCTGGAGGGTCTCCACCGCAGGCAGGTAACAGCCATAGATCAGGCCATCTACCAGACGCCGCCGCAGCACCTTCTCTTCCAATGCGAACGGGTCGGTAGCGGGCAGGCGCAGCAGGCTGAGCAGATAGCCGCGCCCGGAGAGGGCTTCCTCCAGGCCATAGATTCGGAAGCGAGCTACTGAGAATTCCAGGTCTCCCTGGATGGGCAAAGGGGAGGCGAGCTCGCTCAGGACGTAGCCGATATTGAAGCTACGCTGCAGCCGCAGCGAGCGGGCGGGGAGATGGGGCGAGTAGCCCAGTTCCTCTGCCACCTGCAGCACCTGCGCACGCTTGCGCTCGCTGATACGCAGCGCGCCGTCGCCGTTGAGCACGCGGGAGACTGTCGAGACATCCAGTTCCGTCCGCAAAGCGATATCTTTGAGCGTCGTCCGTCGCATGGCGCCGCCTCGTTTTCGGCCCTGAACAAACGTTTGCTCGATACGAGCATTATAAGATGCAATGCTCGCTATGTCAACGCAAAAGAGCAAGGATTGGACGCATTTTTCTGCGTTATTTTATGGGATAGCGGGTCTGAGGCAACGCTAGAGGAAGGGCAGAAGGCCAAAATTCCTGAGGAGGACGGGATTCGTATACATGCGTCTGAGTACCAAAGAACCACTTGCTCGAGGGCATTTTAGGGTTGACTTACGACGTATCAGAGAATATAATTACGACGTACTAAGAACGGTGGGAACACTCTACCGCCCACTATACTGTTGGTGTCGCAGAGGGCGGAGCGATGAATAATCCCTAGAGGAGGTGCAACACGAAACCCAGTCTCTTACCCAACTGGCCATCGTGGGCCACCCACCTGAAAGGATAGGTTGCAATGACTCCACCGGACACTCGAAACGCCGCAGGCGTGGCGATGGGATAAGATCAGCCGTCGTGGGTCCCTGCAAGCGATAACCTGGAATTGCTTAGATCAGGAAAAAGGACACGAAACGCAGTGCGCACCGTAATGCGCTTCAAAATCAAAGTCTCATCGCAGCGCCGACCGAGCGAAACTCGCTAACTTGGCCCGGTGAAATTCCGAGCCTACCAGGAAAGCCTCTCAGCTACCGCCAGGTATGCTGAGAGGCTTTTTGTTGTCCGGGGTGTCTGGGGCGAGATGTAGATGGCCGCTCGGCGCTAGCGAAACCTGGCGCGTCTGCCGTCCGTATGGGAATGTGGAGGGAAGTTTTCAATGCTTAAATTGCTGTTACGCCTGCTGGGCAGGCGCGTGTTGCATAAGGCGGCGGCCCGGCATGCGCAGCCCGGCGGCCTGCTGGATGCCCGGCTCGGCCTGGCGCTGCTGCGGGATCGGCGCGTGCCGCCGGGCGCGAAGCTGCTGGCGTTCGGGTTGGGCGTGGGGCTTACCGCGCTGCTGATCGCCTCGGAATTGCCTCTCGAAGGTCTATGGTCGGTGGTGTTTCCCCTGTTCGGCTTCCTGATGGATACCGCCCTGGACGGGCTGGAAGCGCTCGTCCTGCCGCTGCTGCTCACGGCGCTGCTGCTGCCCTTCCTGGCCTCCAGACCGCTTGTTGCGCGGATCCGCCGGGAACGCCGGGGGCTGCTGGCAGATACGGACGGCCCGGTCGTGGATGTGGAGAGCTATGCGCCCCGGGCGGCGCGGATAGCAAGCCGGAGCTAGCGCCTTTTCCTCGCATTCCGGTTATGCCCGGCAACTGCGAGAGAGCCAGACCTCTTCAGGCACTCGCCCTGAACAGGGCACGGATAGCCTTCTGCGCTAAAAAAATGATCCCGCCGCTGTCACGCGATGCGCGGACTTCCGTTTGGATCAGGCAGCAGGGCACGAACGTCATTCGGCCTCTGTTGTCTCGCTATAAGGGGAAATGCAGAACCTCGTCCCGTCCTCTCTCGGCCCCGGTGAGCAGCAAGAAGACGTGCCCCTGCTTGAGATAACGCTGGATTGGAGCAGAGAGCAAAGGAGTCACACCGGGAACCTTTTTGGGGCGTTGACCGGCCCCTTCCAGACGTGAAGTTCGCCGAGCGCGTCGACGGGGGCGCTGACGCCGCGCCCGGGAACGACACGACGCGGGGAGCCCGCAGGCGGAACGGGCTCCCCGCAATATTGTCTGGCCTTTCTGCGCGGTCCGGTTTAGTATCGGCTGCGTCCGCCTCGGTTTCCGCCACCGCCGTAACCGCCTCTGCCCTGAGAGCGTTCTTCGCGGGGCCTGGCCTCATTGACCGTGAGCGTTCTCCCATCCAGCGTTGTTCCGTTCAGGTTGCGGATAGCGGTGTCCGCATCGGCATCGTTCTCCATCTCCACAAAGCCAAAGCCTTTCCCCTGTCCCGTATAGCGATCGGTGATAACGGTCGCAGACGCCACCGCGCCGATGGTAGCAAATAACTGCTCCAGATCCTGGTCGGTTGCCGAATAGGGCAATCCACCAACATAAATGCGCTTTGCCATGAGGGATTAGCTCCTTTCTTACTCATCAAGGCAGTTGTTTGACTAAAATAGCCTCCGACCTATTTGCGGTAGCCGCGGCTGCTCTTTTTCGGACGGGCAGCATAGGGGCGATCTTCTGTTGGGTCGGAATAGGCGCGGATACCCTGCATGGGTATCTTCTGCAAGCACCTGGAGCAGTAGTAGTTGTCGCGTTTGACGGCGGCAACAGGTAGGCTGGTGCGGTGCTGGCAGTGGGGGCAGGTAATGGGAATCTCTCCTGCTGGCATACGAGCTCCTTTCCATTACCTCTCCTTCCGCTGATGCTGCCCATTGGACCACCACCGAGAAGGAATAAACAAAAACCCTCTCCTGATGGCGCAGCACATAGCGCAGGAGAGGGCTGTCTCGAGCGTTATGGATATATTTTGCAAAGACAGTTCGTTGGCAGTGCCCCATGAAAGCGTGGCTGCCTCTCGAAGGCTTGACCTCAAACCACGATTCAAGGCGAAAGCTACCGATTGGTTTAGTGTACCACAATTATCCCGGTATAGTGAACGCCCGAAAAGATTTCATCTAGCTTGCAGAGCCATCGCTAACCCGATCCCGCCATCCGGATAATTGCGATGGCCCGCTTCTAAGAGTGGGCGGCTGCCGCTTTCAGGAGTGGGTCGGCGGGCGGGCGTTGTCTAGGGTCACAGCCGCGCCAAGCCTCTGGAACCGTGCGACGGCGGCTTCGATCACTGGCAGCAGTTGCTCGCTAATGATGGGCTTGACGACATAGCCGCACGCGCCGGCATTCAGAGCGTTCTCCACATGCATCAGATCGCTGTAGGCGGATAAGATAAGAATGGGAACGGGATAGTGCTCCAGGATTTGCCGTGTCGCCTCAATGCCGGAAAGAGGCCCGGCAAGGTCTATGTCCATGAGGATCAGGTCGGGCGTGCGCTCTCTGGCTAATTCTATGGCCTCTTGACCTCTCGTAGCTTCTCCCACGACTTCATAGCCCGCGCGTAGGAGCGTCTTGCGAAGCTGCAGGAGGATAATGCCCTCATCTTCACACAGGAGCACGCGCTTGGGAGGCATCTGGACTGTCATGGTGGGGCTGCTTTCTGTGGCGGCTCCCCAGGCATGAAGGCCGGGGCTTCTATCGCTTCGCAATGCCGCAAGGCGGAGCTTGGAAACGATCCCAAGCGACCCTTGCAGTCACTGTGCCGCCCCACAGTGACTTGCCTTCTGGCAAGACTATTTACGAGGTTACCGTCCGAGTTTTACGCTGGTCGGATTGACGCTTGGTTACCAGCAACCCGCTGAACCTGGATTATCCAACGACCTAGAGAGTATTATGCTCTTTTTTGCCTGCTTCGAGAGAGGACTTGGAGGCTGATGACCGCTTGGTGCTTGCTAAAAAGCGAGCACCAAGCCTCTAATGAGCGGCTGGCCTATCTCCTCAAGAGGACCCAAGTGCATCCCACGCTCTAGAGGCAGTATAGCCGACAGGCTTTCGCCTGTCAAGAGGGGGAGAGCGTGCCCGGTACGCTGCGCTTTTGTATCCCACAGCCCTAAAGTGCGGGGGAATAAATCGCCTTTTCTCTAAAGCCTGGGTAATCCCTCCCAACGGTGTTGACGTATCTCCTCAGCAGCAGGCTGCGTAAGATTGATCCACACGGCTGGGAGTATCTACCAAAGCCTGTGCGCACGAAGGGATATTGGCTTAAGGAAGAGAGAGCAAAGCTGTTCTCTTGATCGCCCTCTGCGCTCCGGGGCCAGACGCTAGAAATCTATATTCGCTATCCAGCGAGGATTTTCCTTCCTGTTTTCAGCCGGGAACCGCAACGGCGTTTCCTGCGTTATGAGGGATAGTATCCCGATACAGAAACAAGCCTAATCCCTCCCAGCCGTGAGAATGCCTCGTATCGGTGATAGCCTGTTGAGATGGAGACGCATGGCTGGGAGGCTACCGAAACATGGAGAGGTGCGGTCATGCGTAGTGGCTGGCTTTGGTTAGCGCCCATCCTGATCGCGGCAGGCTGCGCGCGCCCGGCGCAGCCCGGAAAGCCGATCACGCCCATCCGAACAGAAGGGACTCGCCCCATGAGCAACGAGCCAATCGTCAAATCAGAAGAGGAGTGGAAGCGGGAACTCACGCCGGAGCAGTATCACGTCCTGCGCGAGAAGGGCACGGAGCGGCCCTTCACCGGCAAGTACTGGAACGTTATGGAGCCCGGCACCTATGTCTGTGCGGCCTGCGGCCAGGAGTTATTCACGTCGGATACCAAGTTTGACGCCGGGTGTGGGTGGCCTAGCTTCTGGAACGTCATTGATAAGAGCAAAATCCGTACCCGGGACGACTACAGCTACGGCATGCACCGCATCGAAGTGCTATGCAGTCGCTGTGGCGGCCACCTGGGACACGTCTTCCCGGATGGCCCCGAACCGACCGGGCTGCGCTACTGCATCAACTCCGCCAGCCTGAACTTAAAGAGGAAAGAGCCTGCCCAGCCCTAGAGCGTGTGATGCACTTGGGTCCTCTTGAGGAGATAGGCCAGCCGCTCATTAG
>DASRGZ010000190.1:0-14168 GCA_035650735.1 Chthonomonadaceae bacterium | reverse complement strand
GACCGCAGGGTTTTTCTGGATGCCTGTGGGACTTAAGGCAGCATCCCAGGTCGATAGGTTGGGTGAGCAAGAGGCAGGCAGGCAAGCAGGGCTAAGTGAGGCAGGGTCCACACAAAACCTTTCTCTGTAACTGAAAGAGGTTCAACCGCGCGTATCATCAGCCGGAAGGTTTCGCTCCTGGGAGCGCCTTCCGGTTTTTTGTTTCTGCGGGCCAGAATTCGCCCAGCTTGCTCGCTAGCTAGAAATAGCAGCAGGGCTGGCAAAAATAGCGTCTTCCTGGTATGCTAATAGGCGCAGAACTGCTGCATCTCTGGATTGAGGAAGAGAGTCGTTGATTGCCCCACGAACGCCTGACCAATTGACCGAGTCGGACCTGCGCGCGGCGGGTCTGGAAGATGTAGCACGGGCGCAGCGATTTTTGCGCGATCTGGCTGGAGGCGGGGTGACCGATGATGACCTCGCCCCGCTGCTGCCCCTGCTGCTCAATGCCCTGCGCGGCAGTCCCGATCCCGACCGCGCCCTGAACAGCTTTACCCGCTGGTTCGCTGCTGTTGGAGGCCGCTACTCTCACCTACAGACCCTGATACGTCATCCTATCGCCCTCGATCTCTTCTGTCTGGTCACCGGCAGCAGCCAATACTTCGCCGATCTTCTAGCCCGCCAGCCGGAGTATTTCGAGATTATCGCCAATCCGGGCGTGCGCGGCGGGACGAAAACGGCGGCGACGCTCTATCGCGAGGTCTCCGCCCTGGTGGATATCTGCCAGCGCCCCGAACTCAAGCGCGATGTCCTCCGCCGCTGGAAGGCGCGGGAGATGCTGCGTATTGGCGTGCGTGATCTGGTCGGTCTGGCCGACATGCCCTCCACCGCCCGCGAATTCTCCAATCTCGCCGACGCCTGCATCCAGAAAGCCTACGATATCGCCCTCGCCATGCTTCCTACGGCACCGGACGCCCCTTCCCTGCCCTTCGCTATCATCGGCATGGGCAAGCTGGGCGGCCAGGAGCTTAACTATAGCAGCGATATCGATCTGATGTTCGTCCATGGCGACTCTCTGCCCGCCGAAATCCTTCTGGCGGACGGGCGGCGCATGGAGACGTCGGCCTACCTGAGACGGCTTGCCGAAACGATAGTGAAAGTTCTCGCCGAGGACACCGCCAGCGGCCATGTGTTTCGCGTGGACATGCGCCTGCGCCCGGAGGGCCGCTTTGGGACGCTGACTCGCTCGCTCGGCAGCTATCGCGCCTACTACGAAAGCTGGGCCGAGAACTGGGAGTGGCAGGCGCTGATCAAGGCGCGCTGTGTCGGCGGCGACCGCACGCTCGGCGAGGCGTTTATGGAGATGATCGCTCCGTTCGTCTATCGCCGTCACGTCACCACCGCCTTTGTGGGGGATATCCGCGCCAACAAGCGGCGTATCGAGCAGAAGTGCGCGCTGGAAGGTCAGGCGCTCACTAATATCAAAACCGGCTACGGCGGCATTCGCGACGTGGAGTTTATTGTCCAACTTTTGCAGTTGGAGTTCGGCGGCGTGCGGCCTCGCCTTCGGACTGCCAATACCTTGACGGCCATCCAGCGTCTGCACCATGCCCGGCTGCTCACCGATACTGAGGCCCACGAGCTGGCCGACGACTACCAGTTTCTTCGTACGCTCGAACACCGCCTCCAATTGCTGCACGGCTTCCAGACGCAGACGCTGCCCCCGCCAGGCAATGTACGTGAGCGCCTGCGTGTGTCCCGCCGCATGGGCTTTGTGGATCTAGAAGCCTTTGAAGCCGACCTGAGCCGCAGACGAGAACGCCTGCACGCTCACCTGATACGGCTTTTCTATAATCAGTCGGCGGGCGCCAGCGTCGTGCCGCCCATATCATCTCCGACGTCAGCATGGGATGACATCAACGACCTGCTTGATAATATTGATGCGCCCGCCGCTCAGGAGCGCCTGGCGGCGCGGCTGCGGGAAGCGGGCTTTCGGGATATTCCCAATGCGCTGCGCGCCCTGCAACTGCCCATGCGCGGCAACGAGTTCGGGGAGATGCCCCCGGATACGCCGGTCGAGTTCAAGGCGATTGCGCCGCGCCTGATGGCTCTGCTGGAGCGCTCTCCTGACCCGGATGCGGGACTGGCAGGCATCGAAGCGGTCGCGCTGGCCGTTCCCAATCGCGCCCAGCTCTATGCCTCTTTTGACGATAGCCCGGAGTTTATGGAGCGGCTCGTCCAGCTTGCTGCTGCCTCTCCGCCCTTGCTCAAGCGCCTGACACGCCACCTGGAATGGATGGAGATGCTGTTTAGCCCGGAGGAGGAACCTAACCCCCCGTCCCCCTTCCCTGGAAGGGAAGGGGGGGACACGAGCTTGTACGTTCCTTCCCAGACTTCTGCCCACGCGCTTTTGCAACAGCAAAACGGTGGAACGCGCCAGCCTGGGCCACCCCCTTCCCTTCCAGGGAAGGGGGACGGGGGGTTAGGCGCAGAATTCAGAGAGCGCGTGCAGGGAGCGAAGCGCTTTGAGGCGAAATTAGATGCCGTGGCTCGCCTCTACCAGCGGGAAACCCTACGCATTGGGGCGCGCGATATCTGGGAAGAAGCCGACGTCACCGAGACGATGGCGGAATTGAGCCACCTGGCCGCCGTGACTCTGCAAACCCTACTGGATATTTGCGCCGAGCCGTTGGTTGTGGCCCATCCCGACCCGGAATTTGCGCGCCGCGCCCTGAGCCGGGTCGCCGTCGTCGGCCTGGGGAAGCTGGGCGGCGCAGAACTTGGTTATAGCAGCGACTGGGACGTCGTCTTTGTCTATGATGAGGAGCGTCAACGGGGCGAGGCGGCGCGCAGTGCGGAGCGTTTTGCGCTGGTCAATACTCTGGTCGAGCGCGTGATTGCAGCGGGCAAGGCGCTGGTCCCGCGCGGCGCAAACGTCGAGATAGACCTGCGGCTGCGTCCCTGGGGTCGCAAAGGCGCGCTGATCCATTCCCTGCGCGGCTTCATCGAATACTACCGCACGGCGGGCGAAACCTGGGAGCGGCAGGCGGCACTCAAGGCTGGCTTTGTGGCGGGCAACCCGGCGGTCGGGCAGCGCTTTGAGCGGATATTGCACGCCGTTAGTTTCGGGCGCGGCCTGACGCCGGAGGAAGATGCGGCGATACAGGCGATGAAGCGGCGCATTGAAACGGAGCGCCTGAAACCTGCCGAGCGGGAAACCGATCTCAAGCTAGGCTATGGCGGCCTGAGCGATATTGAGTGGCTGGCCCAGCGGCTTCAACTGCTGCACGGCCCGAACCATCCGGGCCTGCGCATCTCCAATACGCTGCGTGCGCTCTCCGCGCTGGCCTCCGCGCGCCTGCTGGATAACGCCGAAGCCGATGTGCTCTCGGCTACGTATTGCCTTCTGTCGCGCCTGCGCAATGCGCTCTATCTGCAAACCGGCACGCCGCAGGACGTCCTGCCCACCGATCCGCACCGCCAGCGCGCGCTCGCCTGTCTGCTCGGCTATGCGGAGGACGCCCAGGCGACGGCAGAAACACGCCTGTGGGCAGATGTTCGCGCGCACATGCAAGAGGTACGCCGCATTTTCCACCAGCGGTTCTACACAAATACGGATGGGCGTGCTGGTTTCTCCTAGCGCAGCGAGACGTTCTCAATGCGCGGAAGAGGAGCCATCTGTGCTCAATATCCGCTCCGTCCAAAGGAGGAATCGATGACTGCCACTGCGCCGCCGGAAGCGATTGACGAGAGAATTCGCCGCGTTGAGAGTGGGCTGCTGCCGGAGACGCCTCTGCGCAGCCAGAAGCCCGCCAAGCGCAGGCTGGCCGAGCGCATGGAGTACTTCGACACGCCCGGCCTCAGTCTGGCCGTTTTCAATGACTATCGGATCGAGTGGGTGCGCAGTTATGGCGTCAAGGAGGTCGGCAAGCCGGAGCCGGTCACGCCGGAAACCCTCTTTCAAGCCGGGTCTATCAGCAAGCCGGTGGCGGCAACGGCAGCGATGCGGCTGGTACAGGAGGGCGTGATTGACCTGGATGAGGGTGTCAACACGTACCTAACCTCCTGGAAAGTGCCGCCCAACGGATCGTGGCAGCCGCGTATCACCCTGCGGCAACTGCTCAGCCATGCCGCCGGACTAACCGTTCACGGCTTCCCCGGCTATCTGCGGGACCGACCTATCCCTACGGTGGTGCAGGTGTTGGATGGCGAGAAGCCTGCCAATACAGACCCCGTCCGGGTCAATGCTATTCCGGCACGCAGTTTCGGTACTCGGGCGGCGGCACGACCATCGTGCAGCTTATGCTCATGGACATTCTCAAGAAACCGTTCCCGCAGATCATGCGCGAACTGGTGCTTGATCCCCTCGGCATGGAGCATAGCCCCTACGAACAGCCGCTTCCCGATAAGCGCGCCCGCTTTGCTGCCACTGCCCGCCCGTCTGATCTCCGGCCCGTGGACGGTAAGTGGCACGTCTACCCGGAGATGGCAGCGGCCGGCCTGTGGACGACGCCCACCGATCTTGCCAGATTTGCTCTCGAAATGCAGTTGGCGCGAGAGGGCAAATCCTACAAAGTCCTCTCCGCCGAGACGGTCAACTTGATGCTGACGCCGCAGGTGGAAGAGCACATCGGCCTGGGCTTCTTTTTAAGTGGCAAAGACGACTCCGTGCGCTTCGGGCATGGCGGCTGGGATGAAGGTTTCCTCGCCATGCTGACGGCCTATAAGCATCGCGGCAGCGGCATGGCTGTGATGCTGAACTCCAATCGGGGCTGGCCGGTCATGGATGAAATCCTGCGTGCTGTAGCCGAAGAGTATGGCTGGCCAGATATAATTTCTGCAGAGCCGCCGCTTGCCGAGATAGACCTACAAATGTACATGGCCTATGTCGGCAAGTACGAGTTCAAGCCGGACTTCCATTTTACGGTCGCTCAGAACGGCAGCGGCCTGACGTTGCAGCCGACCGGCCAGGCGGCACTGGACATCTGCCCTGAGTCCGACACTAAGTTCTTCGCGCGTATCGTCGAGGCGAAGATTACCTTTGTGAAAACGGAGGCCGTCGAGGTGAAGGAGTTGACCTGCAAGCAGAATGGCAAGGAGATGTCCGCAAAGCGGCTGGACGAATGAGGTAGCGGGGACGGATGAGGTAGCGGAATGATGCAGGGTCTGACGATAGGCGCGGCGCTGGCAGGAAGTTACCTGCTCGGCTCGCTGCCGTTCGGTCTGTGGATCGCCAAAAAGTGGAAGGGCGTGGACATCCGCACGCTGGGCAGCGGCAATATCGGCTCGACCAATGTCGGGCGGGTGTGCGGGCCGGTGGCGGGCGGGCTCGTCTTCGCGCTCGACGTGCTCAAAGGGCTCGTGCCGCCATTAGTCGGTGCCGCGCTGCATCTGGCTGCGCCCTGGGTGATTTTGATGGCGCTGCTGGCGATTCTGGGGCATAACTACTCGGTCTGGCTTGGCTTTCAGGGTGGCAAAGGGATTGCGACCAGCCTCGGCGCGCTGCTCGGCATCGCCCCCGGCGTCGGACTGACCGCTTTCTGCCTGTTCGGCATCGAAGTGCTCACGCTGCGCTGGGTCTCCTTCGGCTCGATTCTCGGCGCTCTCTCCCTCCCGATTCTCATGCCCCTGTTCTATCCCGGTGACATCTACCGCCTGGGATTCGGCCTCGTGGCCTGCCTGATGGCGATCTACAAGCACCGTGCCAATATCCAGCGGCTTCTTTCCAGGAAAGAGCCCAAAATCCACCTGCCCTGGGATAAGAAGCCGTCTACTTCACCGGCCTCGTTCCCTCATGTTTCCCCTAATCCCCCGGCCCCCACTGCCAGGGTCGGCGCTCAACGGTTCGCGCCTCCGCCTAGCGACCCTACAAGGGAAGGGGGGGACACGAGTGGACACGTTCCTTCCCAGGCCTCTTCTCCTGCGCTTCTGGAGGGGCAGTTCGATGGAGCGTACAACCTGGCTCCGTCTCCTTCCCTGGCGAGGAACGAGCGGATAGGGCTGCCAGGCGGAGGCACGAGCGTGGGCCGCACCGACCCTGGCAGTGGGGATGGGGGGTCAGGGGAAAGCGGTAAGCAGGCATGAGGGCGACATCCCATCAGGAGCATTATACCGAGAGCCTCTGGGAGGAGTACGCCGAGGCAGATGTCGCCGATGTCGTCGTGGATATTGACGCGCCGGACTTGCAGCCCTCTTATACCTACCGCGTGCCGGAATCACTGCGCAACACTCTTACCATCGGGGCGTGCGTGCATATCCCCTTTGCTGGGCGGGAGGCGCTTGGCTACGTGCTGGCCCGCCGCAAGCTGCCGACCACCGATCCTCTCTGCAGGAAGCTTAAAGAGATTATCGCCCTCGTCGAAGATGCGATCACCATCAACGAGGAGCAACTGCACGCCGTCCGCTGGATGAGCGACCGCTACGTTTGCGATCTGCTCTCGGCGATCCGATGCGTGGCCCCGGCGACGCTGGGCGCGCGCGTGACCACCAAAGTGCGCCTCCGAGATTCTGACCTGCGGGGCTCGGATGTGGGCGGCTCGATACCCCAGGCCCACATTATCGAGACGCTGCGCGCTCTGGACGGCGAGGCGGAGTTGGAGGAACTGCGCGAGACTGCCAATCTTCCCCAGTTTTCCGGCGCTTACACGGCGCTGCTGAGGAAGGGGCTGCTGATCGAGGCTCGAAGCGTGGCGCGCGCCAGGACCGTAGAGAAGACCGTCAAAGCTTATACGCTGGGCGCGGCGGCGGAGGTGCTGAGCGGTTCCGGCGGCGTGGGACGCCGCAGCCCGCAACAACAGCGCCTTCTTAATGCGCTGATAGAGTGGACGCGCCGCAACGAAGGCCCGATGCCCGGCGATGAGCTGCTGCACGCGGCCCAGGCTTCTTCCGCCTCCCTGCGCGGATTGGTGGAGAGGGGCCTGGTGCAGGTCCAGGAGATCGCGCTGCGCCGCGCGCCCATCCTCGCTCCCGAGAAGCGCACGGTCGCCCCACCGCTCACGCCGGGCCAGCAGCACGCCGTCGAAACGCTGCGGCAATGCATCGCCAGCGGCAGAGCCAGGACTGTGCTGCTCTTCGGCGTGACCGCCAGTGGCAAAACCGAGGTCTACCTGAATGCCATCGCGCATACCCTCGCCGCCGGACGCAGCGCCATCGTCCTGGTGCCCGAGATCGCCCTGACCGCGCAGGTCGTGGATGTCTTTACCGGGCGGTTCGGGGAGCAAGTGGCCGTGCTGCACTCCCGGCTTTCGGAGGGGGAGCGGCATGACGAGTGGCGGCGCATGCAGGCGGGCCAGGCGCGCATCGTCGTCGGGGCGCGCTCGGCGATCTTTGCCCCCGTGGAGAACGTCGGCCTGATCGTGGTGGACGAGGAGCATGAAGCCTCCTACAAGCAGGAGAACACGCCTCGTTATAACGCCAAAGACCTCGCCGCCGAGCGCGCTCGCCTCAGCAACGCCGTCCTCCTTTTGGGCAGCGCGACGCCTTCGCTGGAGAGCTATTATGCCAGTGAGTCCCCCACCCCGACCTTATCGCCCTCACCCCCTACCCCCTACCCCCTATACCCTGCCCGAGGGGACGGGGATGAGGGCCGTATCCTCCGCATTGAGATGCGCGAGCGCATTGATAACCGTCCCCTGCCCCACGTCGCGGTCGTGGATCTGCGGGCTGAGTTCAAGCAGCGGCGCGCGCTCTTCTCGCAACCGCTGGTGGATGCGATGGCCGCTCGCCTGGCCCGCAAGCAGCAGATCATTCTCTTCCTGAACCGGCGCGGCTATGCGCAGTTCGTGCTCTGCCGGGATTGCGGCTACGTGGCCCGCTGCCCGCATTGCGCCGTGTCGCTGACCTTCCACGCCTATGATCGCTCGCTGAAGTGCCACCACTGCGAATATACCGCCCGCGCTCCTCAGACCTGCCCGGACTGCGGCGGAGCAAAAGTCAAGGCGTTCGGCATCGGCACGGAGAAGGTGGAGGAGGAGGTTGTGAAGGTGTTTCCCTCGGCGCGGGTGGCGCGCATGGATAGGGACACGACGGCGCGCAAGGGCGCGCATACCCGCATCGTGCGCGGCTTCCGGCAGGGCGAGGCCGATATTCTGATCGGCACGCAGATGGTGGCCAAAGGGCTGGATTTTCCGAATGTCACGCTCGTGGGAGTCATCAGCGCGGATACGGCCCTCAATATGCCCGATTTTCGCGCCGCCGAGCGCACTTTCCAGTTGCTGACCCAGGTGGCAGGCCGCTCCGGGCGCGGGCAGAACCCGGGCGAGGTCCTTATCCAGACCTTTAGCCCCGACCACTATGCCATCCAGGCAGCGGTCCGGCATGACTATGAAGCGTTCTACCGTCAGGAGATCCTTTTCCGCAAGGAGCTGAACTACCCACCCTTCTCCCGTTTTGCCAACCTCGTCTGTGCCGATGAGAGCGAAGCCAGAGCGCAGGCGCGCGCCGTCGCCCTGGCCGCCGCGCTGGAGCGGGTGACGCCAAAAGAGGTCGAGATCATCGGTCCCGCCTCTGCGCCGCTCGCGCGCCTGAAAAATCAGTACCGCTACCATGTCGCCCTGCGCGCCCCCACCGACGCGCCGCTGGCCGATATGGTGCGTGCCGCCCTGGCCCGCCTCTCGCCTTCCGACCGTCTCGGCCTGAGCATTGACATGGATCCGTTAAGCATGGCCTAACACAGGGAACGACTTCCGCTTTCCCTCCAATAGCGCGCGGGTTTTCGATTCGTGCTTGACAGGAAGCGGGGTCCTATGTTATCCTAAGCTAACTTCTTCGGTCGTCGGAGCCGACGGCCGCCCCAACCTTGTTTGTGCGCCTCCCGACATAGCCGTCGGTCGTGTTCGCCGTGTGGCGAACCGCTCGGGCTTCCGTCATTGCTGCCAGGCCGGGGTTCTGCGCGCCTCTGAGCGCTCTGCCTCGGCGGCGTTTGCTCCCGCGCCTGCGTAAGAGCCTCCGGCTGCTGGTTCTCCTTTTTGGCCGTCCCGATTTCCACCGTGTGACTCCCCGATGACGACGCCCGCCGATGACAGCGCTGTCCAGGGAAAGCCCAGATACGTCTGGCTTCTCGCCTTTTCTGTTCCTCCCCTGACGACGACGCAGGGGCTTGCTGCTCGCTTTCGCACCCGTTTCACGTCTGGAGGGCGCGAGGGCCACGCCGAACGGTGTCCCGTTGCCGGGGCGCCACCGGATTATCCAAGGGAGGAATGAGATTACATGGCTGCTTTGCTTCGACACAAGGGCCTCGGTCCACAAGCCCGCCGCGCTCTGCTGCTCGGCCTGGCGCTTCTGAGCCTGCTCTGCCTCGGTTACACGCTGGCTGCCGCGCAGGGCACGCCGCCTTCTACGCCCGCGCCGCCCAAGGCGGATACCGGTGATACCGCCTGGATGCTGATCTCGACCGCGCTGGTCATGCTGATGACCCCCGGCCTGGCGCTCTTCTACGGCGGCATGGTGCGCGCCAAGAACGTCCTCAACATGCTGATGCAGAGCTTCGTGGCGCTCGGCATCGTCACGCTCGTCTGGGTGCTGTGGGGCTACTCGATTGCCTTCGGGCCGGGCGGTAAGCTGATCGGCAGTCTGGCCTGGTTTGGCCTCAGCGGCGTCGGCGTCCCGCCCAACGCCGATTACAGCGCAACCATTCCGCATCTGCTCTACATGATCTATCAGATGATGTTCGCCATCATCACGCCCGCGCTCATTAGCGGCGCCATCGCCGAGCGGATGAAGTTCTCCACCTACGCCGTCTTTATGCTGCTGTGGAGCACACTGGTCTATTGCCCGCTGGCGCATTGGGTCTGGGGCAAGAACGGCTGGCTGGGTACCAACGGGGGTATGGGCGCGCTGGATTTTGCCGGGGGCACGGTCGTGCATATCAGCAGCGGCGTCTCCGCGCTGGTGCTGGCGCTGGTATTGGGCAGGCGGCACACCGGCCTGGAGGAGGACCTGCGCCCGCACAACCTGCCGATGACCTTGATCGGCACGGCGCTGCTCTGGTTCGGCTGGTTCGGCTTCAATGCGGGCAGCGCAGTCGCCTCTAGCGGGCTGGCGGTCTCGGCCTTCGTCGCCACGCATATCGCCGCCGCCGTTGCGGGCCTGACCTGGGCGCTGATCGAGTGGGCCATGTACAAGAAGCCGACCGCACTGGGCTTCGCGACGGGCGCGGTGGCCGGCCTGGTCGCCATCACTCCCGCCTCCGGCTTCGTCGGCCCGGTGGCCGCCATTATCATCGGCGCGGGCGTCGCCCTGATCTCGTTCTTTGCCATTCGGCTCAAGCATCTCTTCCACTACGATGACACCCTCGACGTCTTCGGCGTGCATGGCGTTGGGGGCGCATGGGGCGCCATTGCCACCGGACTGTTCGCCTCTACCGCCATCAACAGCGCGGGTGCCAACGGCCTGTTCTCCGGGGGCGGTTTCAAACAGGTAGGCATTCAAGCCGTGGCCGTGGTGGCCGCCGTCGCCTACGCCGCGCTGGTAACCTTCATTATCATCAAAGTACTAGGCGCGATCATGGGCCTGCGCGTCAGCACGGATGAGGAGAACGCGGGGCTGGATCTGGGGCAGCATGGCGAAGCGGGCTACAGCGGCCTGGAAGCCGAAGGCGCAATGATGCCCGTGCTGGAATAATCTTTCAACAGGATGAACAGGATTTGGCAGGATTTACAGGATTAAGACTAAAGAGACAGAAGCCTGCAACCAATGAGGAAGTAGGTGCTCTGTTGGTCTTTTAGAAATCCTGTTTAATCCTGCCAAATCCTGTTCATCCTGTTGAGGTTTTTGTTTTTAGGGGCTGGTGGCGCCCTCGACCTGCCCGCGATAGTTGGGGGCGGACAGGGCGGCGGCTTCGACGGCTTCGGGGAAGCTCGGGTAGGCGTGCATGGTGTCGGCAATGGCGGAAACGGGCAGATGGCTCTTCATGCAGATGGCCAGTTCCGCGATGACGCTGGAGGCATCCGGCCCGGTCAGATGCGCGCCGAGTATCTGGCCGTCCCGCTCGTCCACGACCAGCTTGACCAGGCCGCGCGCATCGCCGTGCAGGATCGCCCGATCCAGGTCAGCGAAGGAGAAGGCGTGAGTTCGGACGCGCAGGCCCTGCTCGTGGGCCTGCCGCTCGGTCAGGCCAATGCTGGCAACCTCCGGATCGACGAAGGTAGCGCGGGGCACCACGCGGTCGTCAAAGGGCTCCAGCTTGTCGGTAAAGGCGTTCAGCGCGGCCAGCTTGCCCTCATAGCTGGCGACGTGGGTGAACAGGTAGCCGCCCGTGACGTCTCCTGCCGCCCAGATATGGGGCACGCTCGTCCGCAGGTAGGGGTCAATTTCGACGCGCTTGGCGTTGAAGGCGACCCCTGCCGCTTCGATCTGGAGCCCTTCCAGAGCCGCGTTGCGGCCCGTGGCGACCAGAATCTCCTCGCATTCGATATCCTGGGTCGCGTTGCCCTGCCGGACGCGGACACGCCGCGTCTTGCTGCCATCACTCTGAATCGCGCTCACGGAGGCAGCGGTCGCGTTGGTCAGAATACGGATACCCTCTTCCCGCAGAAAGAGGGCGACCAGCGCAGCGATCTCCTCGTCCTCGCGCGGCAGGATCTGCGCCCCCTGCTCGATGACTGTGACCTCCGCGCCGAAACGCCGGAACACCTGCGCAAACTCCAGACCAATCGGACCGGCTCCCAGCACCACCAGGCGCCTCGGCAGCGTTTCCAGCGAGACGGCCTCGCGATTGGTAATGAACCCGGTTTCTACGAGGCCGGGAATGGGCGGCACGGCGGGCACGGTACCCGTCGCCAGCAGGATCTGCTGGCCCCGGATGACCTCCTGCCCGATGCGCACCTCATGCGGCCCCTCGAAACGCGCCCGCGCAGGGAAGTAGGATGCGCCCAGCTTCGAGAGCCCGCCATCCTCCGGTCCGTCGCCGGCCACGCGCCGCACGGCGCGCGCCTTGTAGGCCATCGCATCGGCAAACTCGGCTCGGCAGATGTCCACCTGCATACCGAACTCGTGCGCGCGCCGCACCAGATGCCAGACCTGGGCCGCGCGCACCATCGCCTTGGTCGGAACGCAGCCGGCCCAGAAGCACTCGCCGCCCAACTCCCGCTCTTCGGCCAGCGCTACTGTGCGGCCCATCCGCGCCGCCGTGCGCGCCGCCTTCAGGCCCGCCGAGCCCCCACCGATAACAACCAGATCGAACTTCTGCACGCTTACTCCTTCGTATCGGCCCCTAGCGCCGCCGCGACCTCCGGCAGTACGGTGCGGATCGCCCGATTCCAGTAGGGCCAGGTGTGATAGCCCGGCATCTCCTGATAGGTATGCCGGTATCCGATGAATGTGAGATGATCATGAAAGCGGCGATTGGCCTCCAGCAGCTCGTCGTTGAGGCCGCAATCCAGATAGAGTCGGGGCCGCTCGGTAGGGAAGCGGCACATCGCCTGCTCGGCCAGCCAGAACGGGTTTTCGGAGAGGCGGAAGGCGGCGTCCGCCTGTGGGTCGCCAAAGACAGGATGCGGCTCCGGCTGGCGCGGCTTTTCTAACGCGCCGCTGTGGCTGACGGCCAGAGAAAACAGGCGCGGATACTTGAGCGCGAGCTTGACGGCCCCGTAGCCGCCCATGGAGAGGCCGCCGATGCCCCAGTGTTTGCCGGGGGGCAGCACGGGCAGCGTCGCCTGAATATGCGGCACCAGCGCGTGAACCAGGTCATCCTCATAGCGGGACGCGCCGCCGACCGCATTGGTATACCAGCCGTTATCGCCCTCCGGGAATACCACACAGAGCGCATAGCGGGCCGCATAGTGGGCGATGCGCGTATGGGTCGGCCAGTCCAGATAACTGCCGTCGCGTCCGTGCAGGAGGAGAAGCAGCGGGAAGCAGCGTCCGGCGCTGCCGTCCCACCCGGCGGGCAGGAGATAGGCATAGGGCTGTTGCCGGCCCAGCGCGCGAGAGGCGTAGGCGCCCTTATGGAGCGTCGGCGGCGCACCCTGCTCTGTCCCTATTTGCTTCTCCTCCTGCTCGTCCAATATGATCCCTTTCCCGCGATTCCATTCCGACTCGATCTCTCCCGGCTTATCCTCCGGCACAGGCGGGAATCGAGTCGGGAACTGCTGCCAGCATTATACACCCAACGCCCGCGCGTTGGCTACACTCGCCGCACGCCATAACGAAAAGGCCGTCAGGCATGCTATCCGCCTTCCGGCCCCGCATCGTCTCCTATTGGGAAGGGCGCAAGCCTTCCGCCTGCGACACGCCAGGCGGCTATTCGCCTACGGGCGGCGTAACATCCCGGCGGCTCTGCCGGTTCCGGCGAATGCCCATCTCATTCATGCTTTGGAATTGGGGCTCCTGCGCGATGACGCCGCGCTCGTACTGCACCTGCGGCCCCTGCTCCGCCAACGCCACCAGCGCATTGCCGATAGCTAGCTGCGCCAGTACCGTCGCCGTCTCTAGATTGCCGAGCTGGCGCTGTTCTTCCGCTTCGGTCAATTCGGCTTTCGCCTTCTCCAACCGCTTTTGAATGTCGTCCATCGCCTTCTCCTTGCCTGTGAAATACTACCAAAGTAGAATGGAAAACGCACGAGGATGTTCCCCAGATCAGGCCGCGCAAACGAGGGGTGGGGACTTAGCCCCCAAACGAAACAGACCGGAAAGCGTTTCCCGCTTTCCGGTCCGGTCACGGCGATGCAGGCGGAAATGGGCCCAGTAGGATTCGAACCTACAACCAACCAGTTATGCTTCCCACTACAACTTTCGCTGTCCCTTTCGAGTTTGTGGGCTGGACTCTCTCTTTACCCCGAGGGGGTACCTGCCGTCGAGTCTCTACACCTTCGCCTCCTCGAAGAGGCGCTTGGCTCGGGATTACCCTATCCTGTGGAGGACGTAGGCTTCCCCGAATTTGACAGGTGTTTGCTGCCGGATTGCTCCCGCAGCGGCCCTCTGTAGCGCATCCATCTCCTTACGGACTGAGATGCGCCGTCTTGAGCCGGGCGCTCTGCCGTTGAGCTATGGGCCCTGGTGATGCCCTATTAGTGTAGCCTCTTCAGGTCTCCTTGTCAAGGGAGCGGTCAATTCACTACCGTACACTTTTTCTGTCGGGGCAAAGTCTCCGTATGCTCAACAGAACTGGAATAGGTAATCCTTCGTTGAGGCAATGCTCAATCCAGAGCAGCCCGATCTGAAAGAGGCTCAAATCGCACCGATCTCTGCGG
>DASRGZ010000189.1:0-17726 GCA_035650735.1 Chthonomonadaceae bacterium | reverse complement strand
GACGCTGCCCGATTTTCTGCGGGTCTGCCGCGAGATCGGTTTTGATGGCGTGGAGTTGACCGCTTACTATTTTCCAACGACAGGGCGCGGGTTCCTCAACGAGATCAAGCAGAGAGCGCACCGGGAGGGGTTGGCGATCTCGGGCACGGCCATCGGCACCGACTTTGCCCAGCCGGATGCGGACAAGCGGCGCGAGCATGTCGCGATGGCTAAAGCCTGGATCGATCACTCGGTAGCGCTGGGCGCGCCGACGATGCGGGTGTTTGCGGGGGCGGTGCGCGAGGGAGAGAGCCCGGAACAGACCTTTCAGAACGTCGTGGAGTGCCTGCGGGAGTGTGCGGAGTATGCCCATGAGCGCGGCGTGCTGTTGGCCCTGGAGAACCATGGCGGGCTGACGGCGACGGCGGACGGAACGCTGCGGCTGCTGCAAGCCGTGGCGCATCCGGCGCTGGGCCTTAATCTGGATTTCGGCAACTTCAGCGGCGACATCTATGGCCAGTTTGCCGCGTGCGCGCCTTATGCCGTCGCCACCCATGCCAAGCCACGATCTGAGGGCCAGGTACGGGGCGAGCGCGTTACGGTGGACTATGCGCGCGTGCGCCAGATCATGGAGGCGGTAGGCTACCGGGGCTTTCTCGCCATCGAGTACGAGGAGGAAGAGCCAGCGGAGACGGGCGTTCCCCGCTTCGCTGCCGAGCTGCGCGCTGCCCTCCGGGACTGATGACCTCACCCCTATAGCGGCAGGCTAAACCCTGTCGCTTGGGGGTGCAAAGCGCCCGTCGCCCACCTACGTGGGCGAGACTCTCTGCCTACTTAGGCAGCAAGGTCGCCCACAGAGAGGGAGGGCGGCGATCCTAGTATCTTACCGAATCCTCTGCCTGCGCAGGCAGGCAGCGGGCCGCAGGCCCCACAGCGGCAGGGTTTAGCCTGCCGGACCGGAGGATAGGTCTTCTCTCTCATGGGCGGACAAACGCCAGTACGTTGCTCAGCGCCCTGCCCGGCTGCGTCAGGGTCAGACCATTGCAGTAGAGCGCGCTGGAGGCACCCCCATCCAGGTTCATCGCCTGCACCGCGCCCAACTGGCGCATCGCCTCGGCCAGCTCCCGAACCGTCAGCCCGCTGACCGTCACCAGCAGCAGCTTGCCGTCGCGAGTGATGCCGATGGCGCTGCGCTGCCCACGATTGGACAGTATCTTCGGGTCGTGGAAGCCCTCCTGCTCCGGATAGACCGTGATGCGCCCATCCGTGAGCAGGCGCGGCCCGGCCCCGACCGCCTCCGTGACCGCCTGCCACGCCTCCGTATCCCTCTCGGCAAAGCGCAGGATGTCGAACCGGACTTCCGCGCCGGGCGTGAAGAGCGCCGCCTGCTGGGCCAGGCTGCCCCGAAAATGAATCACGTAGCCGTTGGGAGGAATCGGGGTATCGCCTCCCACAATCCGCTCCACCTTGTCGTTCCTGACGACCACCGAGACGCCATCCCGCGTGCGGGTGCGCGCGCCGTGCGCCGGGGTAAACAGGATAATGCAGTCCGGGCTGGTAGGAATGCGGTTGATCCAGTAGGCATATCAGGGCGCCAAGCGACCCATAGGCCGGGTCACTGTGCCCCGTATCGGCAGATCCAGCCGGCCCATCACCGCGCCTCGCGGCCCGAATCCGACCACCGTGCCGATTCGGCCCCTGTGGACGACCTTGCCTGCATGGATCAGGGTCATCACGGGATCTTTGTCGCCGGTTTTGTTATAGGCCTCAAAGAACGAGCCGTTGATCGCGGCCACGGCCCGCGCGCGTCGCACCATCTGCGCAAACGCCTCCGTCTGCCCGACGCCGCCCTGGGCCGTCA
Organism: Chthonomonadaceae bacterium; assembly: GCA_035650735.1. Taxonomy (GTDB): domain Bacteria; phylum Armatimonadota; class Chthonomonadetes; order Chthonomonadales; family Chthonomonadaceae; genus DASRGL01. The sequence goes on along the minus strand of DASRGZ010000189.1, from coordinate 15,886 downwards.
CGACACACGGCGCGAGCTTGCCGGAAGCCAGGTTAATCGTCACCACGTTGCACCGATAGCTCCGACCGCCGACGCGCACGACAGCCGTCCGATAGAATACGGCGGGCGTCTGGGCCGCTTTCGCCGCCCCTCCAGCCGCCAGCAGCAGGCCAACAAGCGCAGCCACTCCTTGATGTAAACCTCTTCTTCTCATTTCTCTAAAACGTCTTTCTTGCTCTTTCCTCACAGGCAGGCAACCGCAACATCCATAGCGAACAAACCGATTAACTTAACGCTGTCTGCACGCTGGATCAGAGCGGCGGTGACAGCGGCGAGCTTCAGCTTCAAGGGGAGATTTGCATGGACACCACAACAAATACGCAATGGGACGACCTGGCGAATATGGCCGAAGAATTGCGCACAGCCCAAATTACTCCACAGCCAACAAATACGAAGCTCAACGTTCTGGCGATTACGGCGCATCCGGACGACGCGGAACTGCTCTGCGGCGGCACGCTGGCTAAATTTGCCGCGCAGGGCCACGCGGTCACCATCTGCCACTGCTGCAACGGCGACCTCGGCCACTTTGAGATACCGCGCGCCGAGCTAGCTCGCATTCGGGCGGAGGAGGCCCGGCAGGGCGGCGCGGTCATCGGGGCGACGGTACTCAACCTGCCCACCGTTTCTGACCTGGACATCTATCCCGACCGCGAAACCCGCGCGCTCGTGGCCGACATCATCCGGCAGGCCAAACCCGACCTCATTCTAACCCACCCACCCAACGACTACATGCCCGACCACACGATCGTCTCGGAACTGGTTTTTGCGGCGAGCTTCTGCGCCACGCTGCCGCAACTGCCCGGCAAATTCCCATTCCACCCCAAAGTAACGCCGATCTACTATATGGATACGCTGGCGGGCATGGATTTTCTACCGGAAGAGTACGTGGACGTGACCGACTTCTTCGAGACCAAAAAGCGGATGCTCTCCTGCCACCAGAGTCAGCTTACCTGGATGCGCGACCACGACGGCATTGATTTTGTGGAGTTCATGGAGGCGCACACGCGATTCCGGGGCCTTCAGGCGGGCGTGCGCTACGCGGAGGGCTTCCGACGCTGCGCCACCTGGCCGCGCCAGCCCACCACGCGCCTCCTCCCCTAAAAGCCCATTTTCAACAGGATGAACAGGATTAAACAGGATTTCTAAAACCTACCCAACCGAGTACCTGTTCCTCTGGACTTAGTTGACTTCACGACTTCTGGCTTTTGCCTTAATCCTGTAAATCCTGCGAAATCCTGTTAATCCTGTTGAGGTTGTTCCGCTTCAGAGAAAGGGAAGCCGACGCGCTGCCCAGTTGCGGCGGAGCGGTAGGCGGCTAGGCACATCTCCACTGAGACGCGCCCCTCCTGCGCCGTACACATCGGCTGGCCGGATTTAAGTGCGTCAATGAAGGGCCGGGCCACGCCTGCGATGCGCTCGCCATGATTGGCCGGAACCGGCAGGCCCAGATCTTGCCAGCCGAGATCGGCTTTGTCGGACTGGAACATCTTCACGCCAATGGGATGGGGCGGCTTGATGCCGCAGGAGGGGCCGTCGCCGTGATTCTGGATGATAACGCCCTTATCGCCATAGATTTCGGTAGTGTTCTCCCCGGCCCAGGTGACGCTGGAGTTGGCGATGTCGGCGAACAGGCCGTCGTCGAAGCGGTAGACCGCCACGCCGGTATCGTCGGGCGCCACGTTGGTCAGAACGTTGTCAATCTCAGCGATGACCGAGACGGGCTTGCGCCCCACCGTCCAGTAGAGCCAGTCGAGAGCGTGGGTGGCGTCGTCGAAGAACATCCCCTTGTTGGCCTCGGCGCTGACGTGCCATTTCGTCGGCCCTTCGTAGAAGCCCTTATGAAATAGCACGCTGATGCAATGCCGCCGCCGTATCATGCCCAACCGCCCGATGGCCCCGGACTGCACGAGCTCGCGCATCTGGATATTCTGCGGGTCGCAGCGCATCTGAAACGCCAGGCTAAACCACACGCCCGTCTTCTCGACGGTCTGGATAATCCGGTCGCAGTCGGCCAGCGTGATCGCCATCGGCTTTTGCAGCAGCACGGACTTGCCCGCCTCCATCGCCGCCACGCACAGTCCGGCGTGCTTGTTCGTCTCGCTGGCAACGATGACGCACTCTAAATCCGGCCGGGAAAGCACATCCTCCAGATGGGGAGAATAGGGAATGCCGAACGCATCCGCGTTCTGGCGTCCGCGCGCCTCGTCGTCATCCCAGCACGCCACCAGTTGCGCGTCATCGAACGTCTTGATCTGGTGCGCGTAGGCGTTGACGTGCCCGTGCGCGAACGAAAGAATGCCGATCCCGATTTTGCCTGCCGCCATACCATCCTCCTCTGTCCATACACTCGATGCCGGGTACTTTCAGTACACTTTCAGTACCCGTCTCTAGGGCCTACGGCCAACCGTCCTGGCGGACGCCCAGCAAAGCCAAGTTTTCCGTCCGAAGGACGGTCGGCGGCGCAGCCGCCCTCTAGCCGGGTATTTTCAATGCCCGGCTAGGACCGGGGTTTTCAACCCCCGTCTGTGTGGCCTTCGGCCAAGCGACTGCAAGGAACGGCGCTACGACTGCTAGGGTCGGGACTGGGCACGCTCGACTGCCAGGGACGCCGCTCAACGGTTCGCGGCTCTGCCTGGCGATCTCCGCCTGGCGATACTCGCGCCTCTGCCTTGTGACTGCGGACGCCAAAAACGCAAAAGCGCCGAGAACGGAAGGCCCCTGTCCACACAGGACGTTTCTTGTTTACTTCAAGGAAACAGACAGAGCCTCACCGGTTGAGTATCCGTGCCAGAAACTCGCGCGTGCGTGCCTGCTGCGGCGCAACAAGCACCTGCTCCGGCGGGCCTTCTTCCCGGATGATGCCTTCGTCCAGGAACAGCACGCGACTGGCGACTTCCCGACAGAAGCCCATCTCATGCGTGGCGACGAGCATGGTGCGGCCCTGCCGCGCCAAGTCGCGCATCACCTCCAGCACCTCGCCCACCAGTTCCGGGTCGAGCGCGGAGGTCGGCTCGTCAAAGAGCAGAACCGCCGGGCGCAGGGCCAGCGCGCGCGCAATGGCGACCCGCTGCTGTTGGCCCCCGGAAAGCTCGTCCGGGTAGTTGCCCGCCTTAGCGCGGAGACGTACCTGGTCGAGCAGTTCCAGCCCCTCGCGCTCCGCCTGCTCTTTGGGAAGGCCCAGCACTTTGCGCGGGGCCAGGGTCACGTTCTCCAGCGCCGTCAGATGCGGAAACAGGTTGAAGCGCTGGAAGACCATGCCGATCTCGCGGCGTATCTGGTTGAGATTGGCGTTGGTGACCTCCACGCCCCGGAAGCGCACCGTGCCTGCCGTCGGCGCCTCCAGCCGGTTGATACAGCGCAGGAGCGTGGATTTGCCGCTGCCAGACGGCCCGATAAGCCCCACGACCGCACCCTCACTCACCTCCAGAGAGATGCCCTTCAGCACCTCCAGCCGACCGAAACTCTTGTACAAATTCTCCATCGCCAGGACGGGCGCTCCGGGATTCGTTCCCAGGAGGGCCGGCATGGCTCCCGTGCGGCTTACGGTCATGGCTGTCCTCCCGTGGATGCGAGCAGCGGCTTCGCTTTACGCAGCCTCTGGCGGGCGCGGCTGACGGGCTGCCAGCGGGCCTCCAACCGCCGCGTCAGGTAGGTAAGTGGCAGCGTCATCGCCAGGTACAGCAGCGCGACGGCGAAATAGATGGTTGTCGGCCTGCCGGAGTTGGCGGAAAGCTCGGTTCCTTTGCGCGTCAGTTCGCTCAGGGCGATGACCGAGATCAGCGAGGAGTCCTTGAGCAGCGCGACGGCCTCGTTGGTCAGCGGGGGCAGCACGCGCCGCAAGGTCTGCGGCAGGATGACCCAGCGCATCGCGCCCGCGTAGTCCAGGCCCAGCGACCGCGCCGCCTCCATCTGTCCTGCCTCTATGCTCTCAATCCCGGCCCGGAAAATCTCGGAGATATAGGCTGCCGCGTTGAGGCTCAGCGCCGTGACCGCCGAGACCAGCGAAGAGAGGTTGATATGCAGCGACGGCAGCACGAAGTAGATAACGTAAATCTGCATCAACAGCGGCGTACCGCGCACCACCTCGACATAGACGGTCGCCACAAGCTTCAGCGGCGGCAGGCCCGACAGCCGCGCCAGCGCTATCAGCAGGCCCAGGGGCACACCGAGGATCAGGGCCAGGAAGGTAACGGCGAGCGTCATCCGCGCGCCTGCCAGCAGCTGCGGCAGCGCCTCCCGCATCAAGCCCCAATCAAGGCGCAACGCCGAGCCGGAACGCGGCGCGGCTTTTCTCAGGGCTTCGACCGAGCTTCCTTCGTTACGAACGCGAGTGAGTTCGCTGAGGAGGGCGGGCGTGGCCGGCTCTTCCATCCATTTCTCGTAGATTCTGGCATAGCGGCCATCCGTGATGATTGTATCCAGGCCACGATTCACAGCCTCTAACAGATCCGGCTCGCCTGGCCGCACGACGAGGCCGACGTTCTCATGCACAAAGACATCGCCCACCAGTTCCAGTTCCGGGAAGCCCTTGCGCAGGATGGTTTTTAGGGCGGGCATATCGGCGACCGCCGCATCGGATTTGCCGTTGCGCACATCCAGCAGGCCGTCCTGAAGCTTGTCAAACTTGAGGATATGGTCATCCGGCACGCCGATTTTTTGCAGCGCGTACTGCCCGGTTGTCTCTTCCTGCACCGAGACGATCTTATCCTTGAGGTCTTGCAGGCCGCGAATGCGTTGGTCGCCTTTGCGCCGCGCGATGGTCTGCCCGGAGAGGAAATAGGGCCGCGAAAAGGCGTTGCCCTTCTTCTTGCGCTCCTCGGTGATGGTCACGCCGGACATGATCATGTCTATCTTGCCCGTCTCCAGCGCCCCGAAGATGCCGTTCCAGGCCATCGGCTGCCAGCGCACTTTGATTCCCAGCTCTTTGCCTATCTCATTGCCGAGGTCTATATCGAAGCCTTTGAGCTGGCCGTTTTCGATGTACTCGAACGGCGGATAGGTCGCATCCGTGCCGATCACCAGCTCGCCTTTTGCGCGCAGGCGCTCCAGAGTGCCCTGCCCCTGCGCCGCCAGTCCGCTTGCCAGCAGGAACCCGGCCAACACGGCCAGCAAAGGCACATGCCTGCCCCCGCGCCAACCCCCGATGGGCCGTATTGCCTTTAAGAAGGAAAAGACCATCGCGCACCATCTCCCCTAAGTACCGGATACGCTAAAGGTTCCCTTTCGCCGGGCTTCTCTCCTCCTCTGGCAGGAAGCTCTGATCGGCGCGGCTAATCCGGCAGGACTCTTTGACCGATGAGGGTGAATTCTGTAGTCACCAGAAGCAAGAAGGATGAAAGAGGAATCCTCGATTTTTCATCCTTCCACCTTCATCCTTTGCGATAAGGAGAGAGCGATGCCGAGTGATAACCAGATCCGCGAATGGGTTGAGGAGACGCCGCTCGTAGATACGCACGAGCACCTGATTGAAGAGAGCCTGCGCCTGTCGGGCGAGGTGGGAGACCGGCTCTTTCCCTGCGACGATTGGTCCTATCTCTTCATGCACTACCTGGGCGACGATCTGAGCAGCGCGGGCATGACGGAAGAGCAGCGGCAGCGCTTCTTTGCTCCGGACACGCCGACCGAAACCAAATATCGCCTGGTTGCGCCTTACTGGGAGCGCACGAAACACACAGGGTACGCGCAGGCCGTCCGCCACACGCTGCGCGGCCTCTACGGTGAGGACGACCTGACCGCCGAGAGTGCGCCCCGCCTGGCGGAGAAGTATAAGGCAATGGTGCGGCCCGGCTTCTATCGGGAGATACTCCGGGAGCGAAGCAACCTCGAAAGCTGTCAGGTCAACTCCTTGCAGCGCATCTTCATGGATACGGAGCAGCCGGACCTGCTGCACCAGGACCTGAGTTTCGTCGCTCTCAGCACCGGGCTTGATCTCAAAAGGGTGGAGTTTGAAAGCGGCAAAACGGCGGACACGCTCGACGGCTGGCTGGAGGTGATTGACTGGCACTTTGCGACCTACGGGCCGCGCGCCATCGCCGTCAAGAACCAGAGCGCCTACGCCCGCAGGCTGGACTACGAGGCAGTCCCGAAGGAGCGCGCCGAGCCGCTCTTTGCCCGCTTCGCCCGCCACGAAAAGCTAGACGCGGAGGAGCAGAAGGCGCTGCAAGACTACCTGTTCCGTTACTGCGTGGGCAAGGCGACCGAGTACGGCCTGCCGGTCAAGCTGCACACGGGCTACTACGCCGGGCACGATAGCATGCCGCTGACTCGCCTGCGCCAGAACGCGGGCGACCTCTGCCCGCTGCTCAAGGACTTCCCGGAGACGAAGTTTGTCCTGATGCATATCGGCTACCCATATCAGGATGAGTTTATCGCGCTCGCCAAGCACTACCACAACGCCTACATTGACCTGTGCTGGGCCTGGATCATCAACCCGGCGGCGGGCGTGCGCTTCGTCAAGGAGTTCCTGCTGGCCGCGCCCGCCAACAAGCTCTTCACGTTCGGCGGCGACTACATCACGGTGGAGACGATCTACGGCCATAGTCGCATCGCACGGCAGGGTCTGACGCAGGCGATATCAGAACTCGTTGCCGAGGGCTGGATCGCCCGCGAGGAGGTTCCGGCGCTAGTCCAGCGGCTGATGCGCGGCAACGCCTGCGAAACCTTCCCGAAACGGGAGATGGCTTCCGCTGCCAAAAGACAGAGGCTGAGCGTTTCCAGCGCCTCCCGGCCCTGTTGGGTAGGGAATTGAGGGGAGAAATGAGAAGACCCTGCGCCCAAAGCAGCACAGGGTCTTTTGCCTGGATGCGCCAGGCTATTTTCTCAGAGCGGCGCCGGCAGGACCGCCCAGTTGGGGAAAGTGCCTGCCGCCCACGACGCGCCCGGCGGGCGCCCCCCCGCCGGAGGGGCCGCGCTGCGACAGATAGAAAAAGCCGCCGATGCACAGCACGAAGGCTGCCAGCAGAGCCACGGCAAGCGCCGGAGAAATTTGCTTCTTCATGGCTTGACTCCTTTCCAAATGGTCCTCCCCAAGCGTGTGGATGCTTCTCCTCTGCAAGGCCCGATTGGAGAGGGATCCACGCCTCTGAGGGCGATTACCCCTTTCCAGACCCCTTAGCTGTTGGGCCAGAAATAGTCCAGAGTATCGGGATAATCTGTATTCGGCTGCAGGAAACGGCCCGGCTTGACGGCTTTGACGTGGCCGTCTAAGAAGGAGATGGTTGCCATCCCTTTCCCGTAGTCCTTGTCCCGGGTGTTCGAATTACAGAAGTAGCTTCCTCCCGCATGGAGCGGATTCGGGCCGGAAAAGGTCAGGGTGAGATTCGGCTTGCCGGGATCGACCCACATATAACAATAACCGATGCCCTCCTGCCGACCCGGCACCGGGCCGTGCCAGGCGTCGAAGTTGCCCGCATCGAAGATAAAAGCATACTCGGCGGGACGCGCCACGCCGGCCAGCGCGGCGCTCGGCACCGGCGTGTTATTGGCGTAGATCACGCCGCCCAGATCAGCGGACCCGGCCAGGCCGTCGTAGCGCAGGCCCGCCGCCACATAGTTTTGCAGCCAGGGGCTCTGCCGGGTTATCCACCAGGGAAAGCCGACGATGGCGGCACGGCCCATCATGCCATAGGAGAGCCAGTACTCATAGTCGTTCCTGGCGTCCGTGTTATGGAACGGGCTATCCTGATCGATAACCACCGCGTAGTTCTTGGCATACGGCTGAACGGTATCCTGCCAGGTAGCAAAGCCGGTGCCGTCCGGGTTGGAACCGCACGTCAGGGGCACCGTGTCATCGTTATCCTGTACGTAGAGCTGCACAGCCATATTGAGCTGTTTGCAGTTGCTGGCGCACGTAGACATCCGCGCCTTCTCGCGCACGTGCGCAAAGACCGGGAAGAGCATCGCGGCCAGAATGCCGATGATGGCCATCACAACCAACAATTCGATGAGCGTGAAGCCGCCGAGACGGCCTGTACGCGGCACTTTTGTCAACACCGTATTTACCCTCCAAGACAAGCGACAGCGCAGGCATCCGCTCCACAGGCGCCGTCTTGCTTGCGCCCTATGGAGCCGGGCAGCGTCCATCGGGTTGCTGTTCCCAACAGAGGGAACGCACTACGCTTATCTTCGGTGCTATCCGGCATTCTTTGTAGGATAAGGAAGCAGGGGATGTGCAGGAAATGGCGTTGTTTGGGGCGCGCTGGCCTGCTGGAAAGCAGCGATCCATCTCATTAAACCGCCCAGGCAGCGCTAGGGGGATAATAGGCAAGCGGAGTGGATGCAGCAAAAACGGTAAATCTACGGAGCCGGAGGCGCCGCAGTTGGCATCCTCTTTGAACACAGGCAGTGCATGCGGAACCGGTAGCCCTAAACCGTGATAAGGATGAAGGAGGAAGGAGGAAAGAGACCTTGCTTTTTTCATCCTTCTGCCTTCATCCTTCTGAGAGGGAGCCTTCGAGAGAACCACGCGGGATGGCAGGGCTGCCGTGGAGCCCGGCGCGGCAGACAATCGGCGCCGACGGAACCTGGAGAGGATGCTATGAAACCTGTTGTCTCCTTCGTCTTGGGCCTGCTGGCAGGCATGGCGGCCTGCGGGGTCATGTCCTCCGCACAGACCGCCCCGCCGCCCCGCCGCCCCCTCCAGGCCGTCGTGCGACCCGATGCGCCGCCTCACGGACATCCTGAGCGTTCCTATGCCCCCCAGGATGTTATCCGCGAGGCGGTCTTTCGCTACCAGTGGGCGCATTACGGACCTCTGTGGCCGAAGGCAAAGGTCTACTTCCTGAACATCGGTACTACGGACCACCCGCAGAATCCCGGCGTCGCCTTGATGAAGCGCCTGCGGCGCGAGGGGCAGCCGGTTCGTGAGGCATCGCGCCTGGCGCCCCACGCCTTCACGATACGGGATCGCCTGACCGGCACGCAGGGCCTGCTGTTGACAGCCTCCGCTCTGCGCTGGCTTGGCCCGCGTGAGGCAGAGGTCGAAGGCGGCTATCTGGCTCACCGCCGGGCCGGCAACAGGGCGCGCTATCGCGTCATGCGCCGGGGAAACGGCTGGGTCGTCGTGCAGGAGACAATCACGCGCGTCTACACCGTCGATACCGCCGGCCTACAGCGCGATTCCCGCCTACAGATGTTACATCCCTCCGGCCTTTAATTCGGCACTTACCTAACCCCCCGGCTCCCTTCCCTGATGCGCTCACTGCGTTCGCAGGGTCGCTAGGCGGAGGCCCGAACCGTTGAGCGGCGTTCCTTGCAGTCCATTGTAGCCCCAACCCTGGCAGTGGGATAAAGGGCTGGGGCCGCTCCCCTCTCCTTGAGAAGGAGAGGGGAAGGGGGTGAGGTCTGTAGTCGCGGCAATGCAGAGCGGCTTACTGAGCCTCCTCCGGGCTGTGCTCGCGCAGCCAGAGGCGCAGGGGAACGTCGGCGTCGGTTGGGGAGTAGTGGCCGTTGGCGTTGACGCCCCAGCCCAAAAGCTGCCGCCGAATGGGATCGCTCTTCTCCCAGAGGCCCTGAACGGTCATGTCGTCCTTGGTGCGAATCCAGCGATAGCCATAGCCGTAGAAGAGCACTTTGCGGGTCACGTCCGACCAGTTCGGGCTGGCCGTATGCCACAGCCGTCGGTCGAAGAAGACCGCCGTGCCCGGTTTGGCCAGCACCGGCGCCGCGCCCTCCGGCTGGCCGATACCGTCCGGTGAGCGCTCCAGGGTATCGCAGAGGTGACTGCCGGGCACGACCCAGAAGTTGCCGCGCCCCGGCACGCTGGTATCGGAGAGGAAGTAGGCGACCTTGAGCGAGAGCCGGGGTCGTGGGTGCGATTCAATCTCAACGTTCACGCGCCCGCTATCCTGATGCCATCCGAACGTCTTGTCGTCCTGGGGCTTGCCGGAGGGTGGGGTCACGATGAGATGGGCATGATAGAGATAGATATTCCAGCCCAGTATCCCCCAGACTTTGGGCAGCACCTTTTCGTAATCCACCAGGTCAGCAAACAGGGGCTCCTCGGGAATAAAGTTAGGGTAAAAGAGGGCGGTGTGGGGATCGTGCCCTTCGGCGAGTTTGCGCGCGTAGATGCGGTCGGCAGCTTCCGTCAGGGCCGCGACCTGCTCCGGCGAGAGGGCGTTCTCTATCATCAGCAAGCCCGTCTCCTCAAACCTGCGTTTCTCTTCGGCGGTCAGCCGGTACTGCAAACATGTGGGGTCCATGTTTTCCTCCTTATCTTAATGGCATACTAATGCTATTAGGCGCTCCTTTTTGCTATTTGATACCTGTTGCCTTGTAGCGCGTATATAGTGCGTAAATAGAAGGAAAGACGATACCGGGTAGAGAAAGCACCGTCGCTCCTTGGGAGCATGGCTGCTCTATGAGAGCCTGGCTGCTCTATAGGTTGCAGAGCAAAGCCAGAATTACCTTCCCGATCAGGAAAAAGCCTATGACGACAGTACGTGATCCGCTGCCTCACTGGGACATGACGCCCATCTTTCCGGGCCTGGAGTCGCCGGAGTTTGCGCAGGGTTTCCGCGCGACGATTGAGTCCATTGGTGAATTAGTGGCGCTTTTTGACAGCGCGGGCATCGGGCAGCGCGCCCCTGCTCCACTCGACGCAGAGGCAATACAGACCTTTGAGACGGTGATCCAGCGCTACAACGCCGTGCTGGAACAGGTGCGGACGGTGGCAGTCTATATTCAGTGCTTCGTCTCCACCAATTCGCGCAACGACGTGGCGCAGGCCCGGATGAGCGAGCTGGAGCAGCACCGGGTACGCTTGCAGCAGCTTGCCACACGCTTTACCGCTTGGATCGGCTCCCTGGATGTGGAGGCGCTGATCGCCCGTTCGGAGAGCGCCCGCGCGCATGCGTTCGCGCTGCGCAAAGCCTGGCAGCGGGCGGCGCACCTGATGAGTCCGGCGGAAGAAGCGCTGGCGGTGGAGCTGAATCTGACGGGCAGCACCGCCTGGGAAAAGCTTTATGATAATTTTACGTCACGATTGACCGTGCCGTTCGAGCGCGACGGCAAAGTCGAGCATCTGCCGATGAGCCAGATCCGAAACCTGGCCTTTGAAGCCGACCGGGACGTGCGCCGCCGCGCCTATGAGGCCGAGCTGGGAGCCTGGGAGCAGGCCGCGCTGCCGATTGCCGCCGCGCTCAACAGCATCAAGGGAGAGACGAACCTGCTGGCACAGCGGCGTGCCTGGGAGACGCCCCTGGACGCCGCGCTCTTCAACAACAGCCTGGACCGCCAGACGCTGGAGGCCATGCTGGAGGCGGCGCGCGAGTCGTTCCCGGACTTCCGGCGTTACCTGCACACGAAGGCATGCTTTCTGGGCCTGCCCCGCCTGGCCTGGTACGACCTGTTCGCCCCTATCGGCGCGCAGGGCGCCGAATGGCGCTATCAGGACGCGATCGCGTTCGTGACGGAGAATTTTGGCGCGTATTCGGATCGGTTACGCCGCTTCGCGGAGCGCGCCTTCCGCGAGAACTGGATAGATGCTGAGCCGCGCGCGGGCAAGGTTGGCGGCGCCTACTGCACCGGCATTCGCCCGGGCGAGTCGCGCATCCTGTCCAACTATAACTATGCGTTCGGCGGAGTTACCACGCTGGCCCACGAACTGGGGCACGCCTACCACAACCTGAACCTGGCCCAGCGCACGCCGCTACAGCGCAGCACGCCGATGCCCCTGGCCGAGACGGCCAGCATCTTTTGCGAGACCATCATCATGCAGGCGGCGCTCCAGCAGGCCGACACGCAGGGCCAGATCGAGATCCTGGAGGAGTTTCTGCAGGGGGCGTGCCAGGTGGTCGTGGACATTACCAGCCGGTTCCTGTTCGAGGGGAACGTGTTTGCGGCCCGGCGGCAGCGCGAGCTGTCGGTGGAGGAGTTCAACCGGCTGATGCTAGAGGCGCAGCGGGACACTTACGGCGACGGGCTGGACCCGGAAGCGCTGCATAAGTTTATGTGGGCGGCCAAGCCCCACTATTATGGCTCGGCGTTCTACAACTATCCCTATATGTTCGGGCTGCTGTTCGGGCTGGGTCTCTACGCGCGCTATCAGGAAGACCCTGAAGGCTTTAAGGCCAGTTACGATGACCTTCTCTCTTCTACCGGCATGGCGGACGCCGCCACCCTGGCGGGGCAGTTCGGCATCGAAATTCGCACGCCCGACTTCTGGCGCAGCAGCCTGGACATCGTTCGGGGCTTCATTGACCGCTTCGCGGCGCTTGCCCCCGTCCAGAACGGATAGAGAGGAGCGCCGCCATCTCTGGGGACGCAGCGCCGCCCTGCCCGTAGCACAGGGACTTCTATTCGGCGCGAAAGTCTCTATGTTATAATAGAGCCACGATGGACCCGGAGGTAAAAGAAGATGGCACAGCCCCAAGTGTTTGAAGGCACTATTGAGGAGATAACCGAACAACTGCGCGCCGCCAATTTCGGGGAACGGAGTTTTAAGGTCATTGTTGTTCCAGAAGAGGAGTTTAGCGCCAACGGCCAGACGCTTCAGGAAGCCCTCGCCTCTCTGTTGGAAGACGCGGATAAGGTAGAGTTTGAGCCACCAACCTCTGAATTATCTCCGGTTGCTCAGGCGATTGCGGAGAAATTCCGAAAGCAGGACTATCCAGAGAAGACCGCTTCACATGCAAAGTCGAAGCAGAACGCAGCGCAGGAACCTGCACAAGCGCGCCGCCAACTTATAGGAATGGGCAAGTTTGCCGGCATCCTCCCAAGCTCCGAAGAGTTCATGCGTCGGAAGCAAGAGGAGATCGAATTGGAGGAGAGGAAGTTTTCGCGAGCTTTCTGGCGAAGGCGTTACCTCTGATCATCATGAGTTTGACCCGCTCGTTCCGCCAGGCATCGTTCCTATCCGTTTTATCCGGTCATTGCGCTTCTCAAGGCGGTTGCCCTGTGTCTCACCTGTACCATTCAAACAGATAGGCGATGAAGCCCCAGCAGACCGGCGCGACCAGGCCTCCCAGCACCAATCCCAGGAAGAAGGGAACAAGGCGCTGGTAGAGGCTGCGCCCGCCGTAGCGCAGCAGCAGCCCTTTGAGGGTCCAGATGCCCAGGAAGGCGGGCCAGTTGTACTCCAGCGTGTAGCACATCGCCAGCGCGAAGCCGATGGGATGGAATGGACAGCCGATGAACGTGTAGTTGAGTTTGGCCAGCGCCAGCGTGACGACCCCGCCGATCACCATAAAGCCCACTTCCGTCCACTGCGGCCCCTTGGGCGTCTTGACCCAATCGTTGATGCGCGAAACGGCCAGCGGCGCGAACGCCTCCCGCCAGCCGCCCTCCACGTACTGATCCTCTCCAACGCGATAGGCCCAATGCAGCCCCGCCACAATGCAGACCGCGCAGCCGACGATAAAGGCGATCAGCACCCACCTGCCCAGGGCGCGCGGCTCGGTGTTGGTGGCCTTGCCGATACGGAACGCCGCTAACTGATGGGCCATCGGATGCCCCCGGTCGGTGCGATTGATCCAGTACATCAGTGAAAAGAGCGTCAGGGAGCGGGGCGACTGCCAGTAGGTGCCCAGAACGGTCGTGATCGTCTTCTGCGGGTCGAGGAAGTAGAGCTCCAGGATGGGCGGGCCGACCTGCGCATAGATGCGGGTCATGGTCACGTTGAGCATCCAGAAAAAGCCGTAGAAGACCAGGGCCAGCGAGAGCGACATCCCCGTTGCCACGCTGAAGGCGATGAGAAAGAGGGTGCCCAACACGAGGATACGACCCGCCCAACGGTAGGAGCCAGGTTCGCCCGCGTCGTTGATGGGCACGCCGCGCGAGAAAGCCGCCGTCAGCACGCGCTTGAGGTGATGCCGCTCGGCCCAGACCAACAGGAAGAACAGCGCGATCCAGGCGCCTGCCGCCTGAACGCGCGTAAACGGGAAGCCCGCCGCGTCCCAGCCAAGCTCGCGCCAGCCCATCGCGAAGCCGAACACCTCCATCGCCTTGCGGAACAGGTAGAAGAACCAGCCGCTGAAGAGAATATCCAGCGGGATGAAGTAACAGACGCCCAGATGGACGGTGCTCCAGGCCAGATACATGGGCGCGAGGGCATTCCAGGGCGGGGAGGCCGCCTCCAGCATGGGCGTGGCTGCAAAGCCGAGCGGCACGGAGGGCACGCCGGGAAACCGCGCGTGCGCCTGGTCCAGGCTCTCTAAAAGCGTGGAGAAGAGCAGCCCGCCCCAGAAGAGCCGCCCGGAGAGCGCGCCGCCGAAGCCGCCCGCCCGGCACATCTCCATCGGAAGCTGCAAACAGGGAAAGGCCAGACGGTCGTGATCCATCCAGCGGCGGCGCAGGATCACGTTCCAGGCCCACATCGTCGCTCCCAGCACGGTCAGCCAGGTCATCCAGGTCAGGAACGGAATCGCCCAGGCCGCCAACAGCCGAGGCGTCCAGAAGGTGCCGCCGCCGAGGTAATAAGGCTCTACGATGGCGGGATCCTGAGGCGCCAGCCAGGACGGAATGAACTGTCGAAACGGCCCCATCGCCTCGTTCTGCGTGGCGCGAAACGGGTAGACGAACATGGGGAATAACTGCATCACTTCGTCCTGGGCGCCGATGGCCGCCGCGACGGTGGTGATGCCGTAGATGACGGCGAATTCGGCGGGACGCAGGGCGCTCTGCGGGCGCCAGCGCTTCCAGGCGATATTGAGTAGGGCCAGCAGGAACAGCCAGAAAATGGCGCCGGAGAGCAGCGTCAGCGCGCTCTGGAAGGGCAGCACGACCGTGCGGGGCGTGACTTTGGAGGCGACCTGAATGGCGGTGACGCTGACCGCGCCGAACAGGCCGAGCAGGACCGCGCGCCAGGTCACCGCCGCGTAGCGCGGCGCGGCCTGGACGCCAGCCCGCTCGGAGAGTTCTGGGTTTGGAGTTATCCGTTCGGGAAAGTTTCCAGGAGCCATCAAGCTAAAGAAGTTACCGCCCGCCGGCCAGCGCGGGCTTGATCCAGTTGAGCGCCGTCATCGGGGACTCGCTATAGTTGTAGAACATGACGCCGTCGCCGCCGCCCGCCTTCACCGCCTGGACAATATCGGTCAGATCCTGGGCGCTGAAGACCGAGTTCAGGCCCAGGCGAACGCCGATGTAGAGCTCGTGCTGCGGGCCGAGCGGCGCTCTGGCGGCGCGGGTCGATTCGAGCACCTGCGCGGGGCGCTGCCCGTAGACGCCGGAGTTAAAGACATCCACTGCGCCGGCGATCTGGGGATGATAGCCGCCCAGCAGAAACAGCCTGGCAGACGAGGGCTGCATAGCTACCTTGATCTCGGCGATCAGCGTGTTCTCGATCTCTTTGCGGAACGCTCGATAGGCGGCCAGTTCGGGCACGCGCTCCGCCACCTGCTCCAGCGTCTCCGGGTGGCCTGCGGGACGTCCCGGCGCGTGCGCCATGGCTGCCTCCAGGATCTCCCGAACTCTGGCTCGGACGGCGGCGATATCCACATGCTTGCCTTCGGCTTTGCGCGTGCAGCTTGGGCAGAAGCAAAAATCCATGAGGGTCTGCTCCAGCGGGTTCAGCACGGTCAGGTCGCGCTCGTGGTGGTGCCCATGCTGCCAGCCCATGTAGTCCGGCGACTCAAGCTGAACGGCGTGCAGCGGCAAATTGTTGGCCAGGTCATGGCACAGCGCGGTCACATAGTTGCGGACGTGGTCGTTGGCGGGGCAGAGCGCGTGCGGATAGCTGTCGCCAAAGCAGTTATGCACGGTACATTCCGGGTGGAGCAGCCCGAGGCGCGTGTTGTGGTTGCAGACCGTCCAGGAGACGAGCTTGAGGTTGTATTTCTCCAGCCGCTTGCCCGCCTCGCGCATCCAGTCGGTCTCCGCGCAGACCGGGGCGACCTGGGGCTTGAGGATG